>NZ_JBMFNE010000089.1:0-502 GCF_049970315.1 Chloroflexus sp. | reverse complement strand
GGCTCACGGTAGAGCACTGAAACGGATTGGCAACGCTGACCGGCTCGTTCGAAAGGAGGCTTTCAATACTTTCGGCTCACGGTAGAGCACTGAAACGCGAGACTTCGGGAGATATTGGCACAAACGCAATATTGCTTTCAATACTTTCGGCTCACGGTAGAGCACTGAAACCTCTCGTTGCGTGGAGCACACTTGCAGTGCTCTGTGTAACTTTCAATACTTTCGGCTCACGGTAGAGCACTGAAACGCTTTGACACATCGGTACCGTCGCTGGTTGAGTCATCTTTCAATACTTTCGGCTCACGGTAGAGCACTGAAACGCATATCGCGGAGTACCACGTTGGCAAGGGCCTTGTCGCTTTCAATACTTTCGGCTCACGGTAGAGCACTGAAACAACTTCACTCTTTGATCAGGATTACTACGTGGATGTAGCTTTCAATACTTTCGGCTCACGGTAGAGCACTGAAACGCTTGATCTTAGCCGGCGCGGCGGTACTTATC
>NZ_JBMFNE010000088.1:0-505 GCF_049970315.1 Chloroflexus sp. | reverse complement strand
ACGCGTACATTATGCTTGCGCCAACGCGCGCGAGGATCTTTCAATACTTTCGGCTCACGGTAGAGCACTGAAACGAGCCGTACCGCCCAATGATTGAAGCGACGCGGTATCTTTCAATACTTTCGGCTCACGGTAGAGCACTGAAACTGCCGGTGGTGCGCTTAAAGGTCTGGTTGTCGTATCTTTCAATACTTTCGGCTCACGGTAGAGCACTGAAACGCAATCGCTTCACAAGGTCGATGACGGCGCGATAAACTTTCAATACTTTCGGCTCACGGTAGAGCACTGAAACATCGTCAAGAAGCGGGCGGGGGTCAACATCAAGGCGCTTTCAATACTTTCGGCTCACGGTAGAGCACTGAAACGGACTCATCGACTACACGGTTCAAACTGTCATCGACTTTCAATACTTTCGGCTCACGGTAGAGCACTGAAACCTACTATCTGGTATGTATGTAATTTGACCATCAACAGCTTTCAATACTTTCGGCTCACGGTAGAGCAC
>NZ_JBMFNE010000087.1:0-546 GCF_049970315.1 Chloroflexus sp. | reverse complement strand
CTCACGAGGATTTTGGTGTTTTGAACCCGGCGTGTACCGGTTACTGAGTACCGGTATCACCTACGTTGTTTCAATCCCCTCACGGGGATTTTGGTGTTTTGAACGGCGGTAGGACGGAAAGGGAACAACGCGCGGTGCTTGCTCGGTTTCAATCCCCTCACGGGGATTTTGGTGTTTTGAACGTCTAATGCTCCGCGCAGAGCAAAGATTGCGCGGAGCAGTGAGTTTCAATCCCCTCACGGGGATTTTGGTGTTTTGAACCAATTACGAACTTGGTCACAAGCATTGTCCCGACCGCGACGTTTCAATCCCCTCACGGGGATTTTGGTGTTTTGAACCACGTTGTACCAGATGAGAGCGAGGCGTACACCATCACGGAGTTTCAATCCCCTCACGGGGATTTTGGTGTTTTGAACGCAATGATTCCAGAAGACCGGCAAGTGTTCAAGACGGAGAGGTTTCAATCCCCTCACGGGGATTTTGGTGTTTTGAACCTGGGGGGTAGGCGATGGCAAGACGCAGGTTGTCGATTTGGTTTCAATCCCC
>NZ_JBMFNE010000086.1:0-548 GCF_049970315.1 Chloroflexus sp. | reverse complement strand
GTTAGGAAAGTTCAAAACACCAAAATCCCCGTGAGGGGATTGAAACCCCAGTGATGCGTGCCGTTTTCCCAATATTCGGCTCGCTCAGTTCAAAACACCAAAATCCCCGTGAGGGGATTGAAACATATGTGGCGGAGCGCTTCACCAATGAAGCGCTAAACGCGGGGTTCAAAACACCAAAATCCCCGTGAGGGGATTGAAACCTGCCAGATCAAATACTCGATCGTTTCATCAGTTAAGAAATCGTTCAAAACACCAAAATCCCCGTGAGGGGATTGAAACGTCGCTTGTAACGTCGCTCAGAAAGTCTTCAGCAGCTTTGAGGTTCAAAACACCAAAATCCCCGTGAGGGGATTGAAACTTGTTTACTAAGCCTTGTTCCTTCGTTGTCTCTACTATACCACGTTCAAAACACCAAAATCCCCGTGAGGGGATTGAAACGGGGATGATGGGGGTCCAACCGTTCTCCAGCAACAACACGTTCAAAACACCAAAATCCCCGTGAGGGGATTGAAACCTTGCTTTCGGTAGATTACGAAACCACCGAG
>NZ_JBMFNE010000085.1:0-566 GCF_049970315.1 Chloroflexus sp. | reverse complement strand
AGAGCACTGAAACAATATACTCCGGTGTCTCGTTGAGGATGCGTCCAGCTTTCAATACTTTCGGCTCACGGTAGAGCACTGAAACCTTCGTTGTCAATACTCTCTTTCGTCAAATTTTCTACTTTCAATACTTTCGGCTCACGGTAGAGCACTGAAACAACGGTGAGATTGTGGCGCGGTACCAATTCGTTGACCTTTCAATACTTTCGGCTCACGGTAGAGCACTGAAACACTTCAGGCGCACCCACTTTCGCCGTCCACCTTCTTTTTCCTTTCAATACTTTCGGCTCACGGTAGAGCACTGAAACAAATAGCAGCGACCCGGTAGCCGGCAAGGTAGAGCAACTTTCAATACTTTCGGCTCACGGTAGAGCACTGAAACTCTGTCAACTGGAATTGGGATTTCGGGGGGAACCAGCTTTCAATACTTTCGGCTCACGGTAGAGCACTGAAACCTTTCATGATGATACACCTCACAACCACTAAGAACACCTTTCAATACTTTCGGCTCACGGTAGAGCACTGAAACAGTTTGCGTCTGGTTTTATCAGGACGATCAATGGTGC
>NZ_JBMFNE010000084.1:0-578 GCF_049970315.1 Chloroflexus sp. | reverse complement strand
GACTATGGACATCCAGACACTTGGGGCCGTACCACCCTACGATCGTCTATTGGGCGGGAAACTGATAGCACTAGTGGCAGCCTCTAATGAGATTCGCCAAGTCTATCGGCATAAGTATGCTGGACGTGCAACCGAGATGGAACAGCGCATCTTGCCGCCCCATCTCGTTGCGCTTACTACTACAAGCGCTTTTGGGCGGAGCAGCCTGTACAACCGCTTAAGATATAATGGAACAGTTATAGCGGAGTCTCTGGGTTATACGGAAGGCTATGGTACTTTTCACCTGATGGAACTTTACCCGTTGTTCCGCGAATTTTTGGAAAACCAGGGAATTTCGACGCGAGGAGGCTTTGGCACTGGCCCGCGCCGGAAATGGCAAACGATGGTGCGAGCGCTAGATCGGTTAGGTCTTCCGTCTGATCTGCTTCGTCACGGCGTAAAGCGGGAAGTGTTCCTGTTTCGCCTGATAGACAATTTGGAAGCGTACATGGAAGGCCGGGACACGGAACCAGTCTATCGCAACCTGCCATTCTCGGAGCTGGTCGCCTGGTGGCGAGAACGCTGGCTGCTGCCACGAG
>NZ_JBMFNE010000083.1:0-583 GCF_049970315.1 Chloroflexus sp. | reverse complement strand
ACAAACGGGGGGACGAATCTCTCAAGTTCAAAACACCAAAATCCCCGTGAGGGGATTGAAACCAATCAGTTCATCACCTAACCAATTCCGCGTGTACTCCGTTCAAAACACCAAAATCCCCGTGAGGGGATTGAAACAAAGCACCGTAGTACCGAGCGATGCGGCTCTTCTTCCCTAGCCGTTCAAAACACCAAAATCCCCGTGAGGGGATTGAAACTTTCTTCTGATAAAGAATCAGTCGAACGGGTACTACATAATATGTTCAAAACACCAAAATCCCCGTGAGGGGATTGAAACGATAGTGTCTTTTGTTGCATACTTAACAACAGTTAGAGGTTCAAAACACCAAAATCCCCGTGAGGGGATTGAAACCTAGTCTCCTTTCTTGTTGTGTGCTTGTTCCTTACGCTTCTACGTTCAAAACACCAAAATCCCCGTGAGGGGATTGAAACATACGTACAACGGGACCATCACCCGCACCGTCAGCAAGTTCAAAACACCAAAATCCCCGTGAGGGGATTGAAACCGGTAAGGTAACAGTTACGGTAACGTTTACAGTAAAGGTTCAAAACACCAAAATCCC
>NZ_JBMFNE010000082.1:0-610 GCF_049970315.1 Chloroflexus sp. | reverse complement strand
AAGTGACATTGTCCCGACTGCGACGTTGGGATTAATCATTGGTTTCAGTGCTCTACCGTGAGCCGAAAGTATTGAAAGCCGCCTTCACCGATCGACGATCGCCCCAAGTAAGAGTTTCAGTGCTCTACCGTGAGCCGAAAGTATTGAAAGGCGCAAGCGGAGCTGGAGCGATGAGCGCTGGAGCAGGTTTCAGTGCTCTACCGTGAGCCGAAAGTATTGAAAGCTGCAACAGGACAAAAACGTCTGAAACCGCATGACGGTTTCAGTGCTCTACCGTGAGCCGAAAGTATTGAAAGTATTCTCGCCGGTGCTGGCGTCTTAATCAAGATGTTCTCTGTTTCAGTGCTCTACCGTGAGCCGAAAGTATTGAAAGGCCACCTGTAGCGGCTGGCAGTATCTTGGCAGGTTGTTTCAGTGCTCTACCGTGAGCCGAAAGTATTGAAAGACGATGCTTACGACGCGGTAGCCAGCCGCGTACAAAAGGTTTCAGTGCTCTACCGTGAGCCGAAAGTATTGAAAGAGAGATAGCTAGCAAGCGCTAGCTTGGCTATGTTGTTGTTTCAGTGCTCTACCGTGAGCCGAAAGTATTGAAAGATTGGAACGGAACTGC
>NZ_JBMFNE010000081.1:0-643 GCF_049970315.1 Chloroflexus sp. | reverse complement strand
ACCGTGAGCCGAAAGTATTGAAAGCGAACTGCCAGTCGATAGCAGCGCGCGCCGAGTACCACGTTTCAGTGCTCTACCGTGAGCCGAAAGTATTGAAAGAAAAAACGTACCGTAGCGGTCGATTGGTTGTGTTCGGTTTCAGTGCTCTACCGTGAGCCGAAAGTATTGAAAGCTGTTACCGTGACTGCGCCGACGTTGAGTGCGCCAACAGGTTTCAGTGCTCTACCGTGAGCCGAAAGTATTGAAAGTCATACTTCGCTTCGCGTTCATTATCAGAAGATGAACTGTTTCAGTGCTCTACCGTGAGCCGAAAGTATTGAAAGATTACATTGTGGAAGCGAGAGGCGTTCCCACAAGCGTTTCAGTGCTCTACCGTGAGCCGAAAGTATTGAAAGATAAAGTAACCTAACCGAACACAAGCGTACCGCTAGTTTCAGTGCTCTACCGTGAGCCGAAAGTATTGAAAGCCAGACACAGCCTGTTCGTATCATTCGCCGAAACGCCGTTTCAGTGCTCTACCGTGAGCCGAAAGTATTGAAAGGGATAGTGACCCGATAGAGATTGCAAAACAGATCAGTTTCAGTGCTCTACCGTGAGCCGAAAGTATTGAAAGCTGGTTAGACGTTCAGCTGGATCTGGTGCA
>NZ_JBMFNE010000080.1:0-643 GCF_049970315.1 Chloroflexus sp. | reverse complement strand
CTCACGGTAGAGCACTGAAACGCAATCAGGTTGGGTTTCTCAATATTGAGGGCCTAACTTTCAATACTTTCGGCTCACGGTAGAGCACTGAAACAGCGCCAAACCATCGCAAGGCGCGGAAAGCGACGGCGCCTTTCAATACTTTCGGCTCACGGTAGAGCACTGAAACTACGTCGCGTCGTGCGGATTCTTTCTTGGTCCTCTGGCTTTCAATACTTTCGGCTCACGGTAGAGCACTGAAACTCTGGAGCATCGAGGGGAGCGCAAAGGTGATCGCAAACTTTCAATACTTTCGGCTCACGGTAGAGCACTGAAACTAGCACTCGCGTGGCTACTGTTTGCAATCGTGAGGCTTTCAATACTTTCGGCTCACGGTAGAGCACTGAAACGCGCAACATTTCATGTTGCGCCGCAAGGGGATATGGCTTTCAATACTTTCGGCTCACGGTAGAGCACTGAAACTTCTCGTCGGGGTCATCGGGATCACAGTCATAGTACGCTTTCAATACTTTCGGCTCACGGTAGAGCACTGAAACCGTCGCTCATCGGCGACGGGGCTTTTGTTTGGCCAACTTTCAATACTTTCGGCTCACGGTAGAGCACTGAAACATGAGCGACGGGGGAGGGGGAGAGGGAAGAGGGG
>NZ_JBMFNE010000079.1:0-663 GCF_049970315.1 Chloroflexus sp. | reverse complement strand
ACCGTGAGCCGAAAGTATTGAAAGATTGGAACGGAACTGCCTATGGTATTGTGTATGACGTTTCAGTGCTCTACCGTGAGCCGAAAGTATTGAAAGTCTGCTACTTCTCATCGTCTGTCCCGTCTTTCCCAAGTTTCAGTGCTCTACCGTGAGCCGAAAGTATTGAAAGCTACACGTTCGCATACACGATCCTTTTTGTTCGTGCGTTTCAGTGCTCTACCGTGAGCCGAAAGTATTGAAAGTCGTTTTTAGCAGTGTTCGTGTATCCCCGTAGCCGAGTTTCAGTGCTCTACCGTGAGCCGAAAGTATTGAAAGTTTGCACGTCTCGCGTATGCGAACTACGCGAAGCGCTGTTTCAGTGCTCTACCGTGAGCCGAAAGTATTGAAAGGCGGCAGCTGGCAATATCTGGGCCGGTATGGTTCGACGTTTCAGTGCTCTACCGTGAGCCGAAAGTATTGAAAGCTGCACTATCGACGCGTGGAACTCTTTTATAACTGGAGTTTCAGTGCTCTACCGTGAGCCGAAAGTATTGAAAGCGCGTCGCGGTGCTGGCGAACGTGCGACGCGATCGAGTTTCAGTGCTCTACCGTGAGCCGAAAGTATTGAAAGATGACGCGCCAACCCGTACCCTTGCGCTGACCATAACGTTTCAGTGCTCTACC
>NZ_JBMFNE010000078.1:0-673 GCF_049970315.1 Chloroflexus sp. | reverse complement strand
TCAATACTTTCGGCTCACGGTAGAGCACTGAAACGTTCGGGGGAAGGCTTGCATTAACACGGGAAGGCTTCTTTCAATACTTTCGGCTCACGGTAGAGCACTGAAACCTACTTCTGAGGGATTATGATGATAGTTGAGCACACTTTCAATACTTTCGGCTCACGGTAGAGCACTGAAACCACTAATTAACGACACGATGACACGCTCAACATATCTTTCAATACTTTCGGCTCACGGTAGAGCACTGAAACGCTGGCGCGAACTCGGTGCATCATCGGGCTCGGACTCTTTCAATACTTTCGGCTCACGGTAGAGCACTGAAACGTTTTCTCGCGCGGCCTGCATCTGGCGCTTAGAGTTCTTTCAATACTTTCGGCTCACGGTAGAGCACTGAAACTAAAAAAACTTCTCAAGAGAGAAGAAATTAGCAGCCGCGCTTTCAATACTTTCGGCTCACGGTAGAGCACTGAAACTCGTCAGATCGTGACGGAATATTCTATTTAAAGTTCTTTCAATACTTTCGGCTCACGGTAGAGCACTGAAACTGGAGAGTACTTACATACAGTGATTTTGAACTCGACTTTCAATACTTTCGGCTCACGGTAGAGCACTGAAACGCGAATGGTGTAATACCGGTGCCGGGCCCGTCGATACTTTCAATACTTTCGGCTCA
>NZ_JBMFNE010000077.1:0-673 GCF_049970315.1 Chloroflexus sp. | reverse complement strand
GATTGAATCGACGATAAAGCGGCATCCTATGGCCGCCAACGGCGCAACGATCAAAACACCAAAATCCACGTGAGGGAATTGAAAAACGCCGGTTACACCGGTTTGTGCGTGACCTACGCGCTCCGTTCAAAACACCAAAATCCCCGTGAGGGGATTGAAACGACGATAAAGCGGCATCCTGTGGCCGCCAACGGCGCAACGTTCAAAACACCAAAATCCCCGTGAGGGGATTGAAACGCGCCGGTTTCACCGGTTTGTGCGTGACCTACGCGCTCCGTTCAAAACACCAAAATCCCCGTGAGGGGATTGAAACGAAGATAACTCCTCCGCCGCCCGGCCAAGTCACCTTGGGTTCAAAACACCAAAATCCCCGTGAGGGGATTGAAACGTCAACGTAACGAATAACGGCAAGACGCGCTTATCGAGAGTTCAAAACACCAAAATCCCCGTGAGGGGATTGAAACGCACCACGGGAGGGAAGTACCCCATACGACCGTGGAGTTCCGTTCAAAACACCAAAATCCCCGTGAGGGGATTGAAACCGAGCGACCACGCCGTATAATCAATAAGTTTTGCCGGAATACGTTCAAAACACCAAAATCCCCGTGAGGGGATTGAAACTGAAACCTCCGTTCGTAACCCATAACCTGTAAGTCATATGTTCAAAACACCA
>NZ_JBMFNE010000076.1:0-674 GCF_049970315.1 Chloroflexus sp. | reverse complement strand
GGCTCACGGTAGAGCACTGAAACTGACGCGCTTCGCTCTGTACGAGCAACGGGGGAAGGCTTCTTTCAATACTTTCGGCTCACGGTAGAGCACTGAAACTCGCACTGACGGACTGGATCTTGCGCCGGCACTGGCTTTCAATACTTTCGGCTCACGGTAGAGCACTGAAACGGTGCGCGCAATTCAAGACCATCGCTTGGTCTTCTCCTTTCAATACTTTCGGCTCACGGTAGAGCACTGAAACTGTGTACCAGTAGTAAAAACCGTTCTCATCTTTATAAATGCTTTCAATACTTTCGGCTCACGGTAGAGCACTGAAACCACCAAAGTGGTGTGGATGGAGCGCAACCCTGATACGGCTTTCAATACTTTCGGCTCACGGTAGAGCACTGAAACGCAGGACAATACCACTATCTCGATACCTGATTGTGTACCTTTCAATACTTTCGGCTCACGGTAGAGCACTGAAACAGCGTCGCAAAATTGAATTCACGCTCAAGGTCAACAGCTTTCAATACTTTCGGCTCACGGTAGAGCACTGAAACCGCGCTCGTCGCCATCACCGCCATCATTTAATAGATATCTTTCAATACTTTCGGCTCACGGTAGAGCACTGAAACTGGCCAAGGGATGGTGCGCATTAAGGAAATACTTAACTTTCAATACTTTCGGCA
>NZ_JBMFNE010000075.1:0-753 GCF_049970315.1 Chloroflexus sp. | reverse complement strand
GACTACCGGGCCGTGGGATAGCGAGCGCCGCGCGTCATCCTCCCCGTGTCATGTCGAGCGAAGCGAGACATCTTTAGCCGGTCACGGTGAGCGAAGCGCATTGGATGGCAAGATTGCTCGCTCCGCGCGAAATGACCAAAGAGGACTACCGGGCCGTGGGATAGCGAGCGCCGGACGTCATCCTCTCCGTGTCATGTCGAGCGAAGCGAGACATCGTTAGAGCCGGTCACGGTAAGCGAAGCGCGTCGGATGGCAAGATTGCTCGCTGCGCTCGAAATGACAAAAGGGTGGCGTCGGAGTGCATCGGATGGCAAGATTGCTCGCTGCGCGCGAAATGACAAAAGGTGAATGACAAATGACAAAAGAGGACTACCGGGCCGTGGGATAGCGAGCGCCGCGCGTCATCCTCCCCGTGTCATGTCGAGCGAAGCGAGACATCGTTAGAGCCGGTCACGGTAAGCGAAGCGCATCGGATGGCAAGATTGCTCGCTGCGCGCGAAATGACAAAAGGTGAATGACAAATGACAAAAGAGGACTACCGGGCCGTGGGATGGTGAGCGCCGCGCGTCATCCTCCCCGTGTCATGTCGAGCGAAGCGAGACATCGTTAGCCGGTCACGGTGAGCGAAGTGCATCGGATGGCAAGATTGCTCGCTGCGCGCGAAATGACAAAAGGTGACTACCGGGCCGTGGGATAGCGAGCGCCGCGCGTCATCCTCCCCGTGTCATGTCGAGCGAAGCGAGACATCTTTAG
>NZ_JBMFNE010000074.1:0-954 GCF_049970315.1 Chloroflexus sp. | reverse complement strand
CTGCGTAGCGGCCTTCAATCCCCATCAATTCTTCACGAATCTCATCAACCGTTTCGCCTTTGAGTCGTTCGACTGCGATTTGGTAGTCAACCGCTTCACCAGCTGTAGTCATCAGTTGTTCGTATACATCAGGTGCCGTCTCTTTGCGATTTTTTGCTGCGTAGCGCAGGAGGTTGGCTTGGTTACCTAGTTTGCCCAGCGTGAATGCACGGGCAAGGGCGACACCGGCCGGCCCGTCATAAGCACGCAGTTGTGCTCGCCGCGTGAGAACGGTGCCGGTGAGGCCAGCACTGTAGAGGCTAGAATGTGGGGTACCATTGGTGCTGATAAAGTGGATTGGGATGCCTTCTTCACTGCACACCCGTATGGCATCGCTGCTGATGGCGACACCGCCACCACAGATGATGACTTGTCGGAGATGCATGATCGGTACTTCACGTACCAGCTCATTGTCCTTGGTTACCCGCAGCCGGCCTTGGTGTTTACCGACAAAACTGCCGCGTTCGCTAACGATGAGTTCCATGGTGCAGTCTTCCTTTCTGTACCGGCGTCGCCCGCAATGGGTGACATGCTGGTTGTTAAGGTGCAGAAACGATCATGCAGTGCGCTGATGGCTGCAATGCTGGCTCGGTTGTTATGCACTGCCGGTGTGTTCATTGATACTCCGAAACACCTGTCGTTGTCAAGTTCGCAAGGCAATGCCTTGCTACTGGCGTTACGGCAAGACCTCCATCCCGTCCGGGGTGTACCAGCCGTCGCCTTTGACCGCGTTGCGCCCGATGTGGATCAAGCTGCCCCAAACGATCAGCTCGCGCAGGGGCGCAAGCGGCCCGCTGAAAGTGGCACTGCCGATCAGTCCTCCCACCGGGGTGCGCCGTTGCTGGCGCGACGAAACGCTTACCACGTCAACCCAGCGCGTCTGATCAACCGTCGTTGTGACCTGCTCGGCGATGG
>NZ_JBMFNE010000073.1:0-955 GCF_049970315.1 Chloroflexus sp. | reverse complement strand
CCTGGTGGGTTCAAAACACCTAAATCCCCGTGAGGGGATTGAAACACGACGATCAGGCCGATCGTCGCGGCTGGCACGATCTCAGGTTCAAAACACCAAAATCCCCGTGAGGGGATTGAAACGCTTGATTCTCTATGTTGATGATTCGCTTGCAACTCGACGTTCAAAACACCAAAATCCCCGTGAGGGGATTGAAACTCGAAATGGTTTTTGCAAGCACTTTCTCCGCTTCCATACGTCCGTTCAAAACACCAAAATCCCCGTGAGGGGATTGAAACGGTCCGAGCGGCTGTTGCATGTCAATCTGGCTATTAACAGGTTCAAAACACCAAAATCCCCGTGAGGGGATTGAAACCCAACCATCTTTCTTTGCCGAGCGCACCGCTTGTTCCATCGTGTTCAAAACACCAAAATCCCCGTGAGGGGATTGAAACTCACGGTGTGCCCGCAATGTCTCGGTTCGTGCGATGGTGAGGTTCAAAACACCAAAATCCCCGTGAGGGGATTGAAACGTAATGCCCGTCTGGATAGCTCCCCAGACACGAGACCATGTGTTCAAAACACCAAAATCCCCGTGAGGGGATTGAAACCCCAGTAGTGCCAAACCGCCCGAGATATTGCCAGCTACGTTCAAAACACCAAAATCCCCGTGAGGGGATTGAAACCGCACTGCTGGAGTGCGGGGGGCAGGTGGCCGGTGGTGGGTTCAAAACACCAAAATCCCCGTGAGGGGATTGAAACCCGTCAGTTCACCCGCAATCACTTGGTAGTGGGTAGTATCCCCGTTCAAAACACCAAAATCCCCGTGAGGGGATTGAAACTTCTGATTCGGTGCGCACCGCTAACGCTGACGCAGCTTCTTGCGTTCAAAACACCAAAATCCCCGTGAGGGGATTGAAACGGCGCTCATCAGTGTTTGTGCATCCCACAGCAATACGTGTTCAAAACACCAAAA
>NZ_JBMFNE010000072.1:0-1008 GCF_049970315.1 Chloroflexus sp. | reverse complement strand
GTTAGACGTTCAGCTGGATCTGGTGCACTGCGGTTTCAGTGCTCTACCGTGAGCCGAAAGTATTGAAAGCAGAACTGTTGTCACAGGAGTTCTCTACGCAGTGAGTGTTTCAGTGCTCTACCGTGAGCCGAAAGTATTGAAAGCTATTGCTCTGACATATCTACTAAGCGGTAGAACAGTGTTTCAGTGCTCTACCGTGAGCCGAAAGTATTGAAAGGAAAAAGCTCTGTTCGCGGCAATGCGCGATGACGAGAGTTTCAGTGCTCTACCGTGAGCCGAAAGTATTGAAAGACCACAACGTCGCATTGACACACCGCGTCAGGGGGAGTTTCAGTGCTCTACCGTGAGCCGAAAGTATTGAAAGTTGTTTGCAAGCGCAGCGACAATACATACTCACTGTGTTTCAGTGCTCTACCGTGAGCCGAAAGTATTGAAAGATATTCCGCAGCGAGAAAGTAAAAAACTTGTACAATGTTTCAGTGCTCTACCGTGAGCCGAAAGTATTGAAAGTAGTACACACCAATAAACCACGTGTATCTTTGGTAGTTTCAGTGCTCTACCGTGAGCCGAAAGTATTGAAAGCCATCCTCCCCCTTCCAACCGTCTACCACGCCGTCAGTTTCAGTGCTCTACCGTGAGCCGAAAGTATTGAAAGTAATCTGCTGGCGTCGTTCTCGTAGCGGACGTTCAGTTTCAGTGCTCTACCGTGAGCCGAAAGTATTGAAAGCTGCTTCTTCAATCCGAGCAAGGATCAGTTCGTTCAGTTTCAGTGCTCTACCGTGAGCCGAAAGTATTGAAAGCCAGTTTATCCGTGTCTACTTCCTCAATCCATCTGAAAGTTTCAGTGCTCTACCGTGAGCCGAAAGTATTGAAAGGTGAGAACGGCGGCGCGGATGCGTTCAAATAGTTCATGTTTCAGTGCTCTACCGTGAGCCGAAAGTATTGAAAGTCGAAGCGATTGCCAACGCGCCAAACAGCAAGAAGGGTTTCAGTGCTCTACCGTGAGCC
>NZ_JBMFNE010000071.1:0-1028 GCF_049970315.1 Chloroflexus sp. | reverse complement strand
GCCGAAAGTATTGAAAGGGTACTATCCTGGCTCATCGCTGGTAACAACGATCTGTTTCAGTGCTCTACCGTGAGCCGAAAGTATTGAAAGGAGACTCGCACGCGACGTAGAAGAACGAACTATGTAGTTTCAGTGCTCTACCGTGAGCCGAAAGTATTGAAAGACTTTGATAATGACAAGTTGCGCAATACGTGCGTTAACGTTTCAGTGCTCTACCGTGAGCCGAAAGTATTGAAAGACATAGATTGTGTATTCACTGTACAAAGTCAAGCGCGGAGCGTTTCAGTGCTCTACCGTGAGCCGAAAGTATTGAAAGCTCTTATTTTTCTCCCAGTGCGCGCCACTTTTTTTCGTTTCAGTGCTCTACCGTGAGCCGAAAGTATTGAAAGGCATTGTCCGCACCAGCTCCTTCCAGACCTTCGCCGGTTTCAGTGCTCTACCGTGAGCCGAAAGTATTGAAAGCCCAGTACGTAGTGGAGAAGATGGAGCGTTGTATCGGTTTCAGTGCTCTACCGTGAGCCGAAAGTATTGAAAGCCGTATCAAGCGCGGATCATTATGACTGTGCATGATGGTTTCAGTGCTCTACCGTGAGCCGAAAGTATTGAAAGAACCTCGCACATGTACTCGTACATCTGCTTGCTCACGTTTCAGTGCTCTACCGTGAGCCGAAAGTATTGAAAGGCGCGTAGAGTATCAAGTCTTTGTACCTTTCGTTGTGGTTTCAGTGCTCTACCGTGAGCCGAAAGTATTGAAAGTCCTTGATAGTATCAACGCCCTGCTCCCATCCCCCGGTTTCAGTGCTCTACCGTGAGCCGAAAGTATTGAAAGGTTTTGGTTAGTTTATTTACCACCCACGGTGGTGCGTGTTTCAGTGCTCTACCGTGAGCCGAAAGTATTGAAAGCGAACAGATAACGTTCTGCTGCTCATCAGACCAATCGGTTTCAGTGCTCTACCGTGAGCCGAAAGTATTGAAAGCCCATACACTACCCCCTTACAGTCCACCTAGCCACTGTTTCAGTGCTCTAC
>NZ_JBMFNE010000070.1:0-1036 GCF_049970315.1 Chloroflexus sp. | reverse complement strand
ACCTCGAAGAAGTCGACGCCGTCATACGACAAATTTATATGTTCAAAACACCAAAATCCCCGTGAGGGGATTGAAACGATAATGGGGGCAACCGCCGTATTCAACGTGGTACCTTGTGTTCAAAACACCAAAATCCCCGTGAGGGGATTGAAACGTATCTAGCAATCCACCGGCTAACTATTACACCTTTTGGGTTCAAAACACCAAAATCCCCGTGAGGGGATTGAAACTTGGATGTTGTTCGCTGTCGCAAGAAGGGGGTAGTATTGAGTTCAAAACACCAAAATCCCCGTGAGGGGATTGAAATGCATCTTACTGGTTGGCGAAACGGAGCGGAGCAACGCGGGTTCAAAACACCAAAATCCCCGTGAGGGGATTGAAATTGAAAGTGAGTTTCGTGATTGCGCATACTTGTTGTACAAGTTCAAAACACCAAAATCCCCGTGAGGGGATTGAAATCGATATGTAGTATCAATTTTTGGACGTCCTAATGTTGTCCGTTCAAAACACCAAAATCCCCGTGAGGGGATTGAAATGCAGGTCCCTTTTGGTGTGGACTCACTCGCGTTCTGCGGGTTCAAAACACCAAAATCCCCGTGAGGGGATTGAAATACCATGATGATCGGTTTATCAAGCGGTTAGGGCAGCACCTGTGTTCAAAACACCAAAATCCCCGTGAGGGGATTGAAATAACAACCATTCGCCTCTGTACCGATACCAAACCGAGTGGGTTCAAAACACCAAAATCCCCGTGAGGGGATTGAAATCGCATTTGGTGCAGCAACTGGGCGTCAATTAGTCGTCGTCGGTTCAAAACACCAAAATCCCCGTGAGGGGATTGAAATTCAGTACAGCGAATAAGCCACCAATTGCCATCTTGATAGAAGTTCAAAACACCAAAATCCCCGTGAGGGGATTGAAACTTGCTTGGGCCTATACCTTTTCGTTACCCACACTATACCAGTTCAAAACACCAAAATCCCCGTGAGGGGATTGAAATCGTTTTGGGACCGGGAGACGGGGGGGCCGGGGGACA
>NZ_JBMFNE010000069.1:0-1042 GCF_049970315.1 Chloroflexus sp. | reverse complement strand
TGTCCCCCGGCCCCCCCGTCTCCCGGTCCCAAAACGATTTCAATCCCCTCACGGGGATTTTGGTGTTTTGAACTGGTTGACGCTACCGGGCTGACATCTGAGCATTTTCAGACGTTTCAATCCCCTCACGGGGATTTTGGTGTTTTGAACGAATGTCGGCTAAGGTACTACCACAAGTACATTCTTGAACAGTTTCAATCCCCTCACGGGGATTTTGGTGTTTTGAACCGGTACGGCACCACTGGGCTTGCTGACGGTGCGGGTGAGTTTCAATCCCCTCACGGGGATTTTGGTGTTTTGAACGTTTTACCCAAGGGATACGGGAACTACCGTATCCAGATCCGAGTTTCAATCCCCTCACGGGGATTTTGGTGTTTTGAACCGACACGATTGCGCACGCTGAGCACAACGGGATGTACACGTTTCAATCCCCTCACGGGGATTTTGGTGTTTTGAACCCACTTGCCGACGATTTTCCCTTTGACAACATGTCCTGGGTAGGTTTCAATCCCCTCACGGGGATTTTGGTGTTTTGAACAGGAAAGGAGTAGAAAAATGATCGAACGGGGGAAATTAAACGTTTCAATCCCCTCACGGGGATTTTGGTGTTTTGAACCTACGTTCACGTTCACCAGACCAAACAAGGGGAAAAAGATAGAAGTTTCAATCCCCTCACGGGGATTTTGGTGTTTTGAACTTCAGGAACTGTTCACCGCGATACAACGAGACCCTGAGTTTCAATCCCCTCACGGGGATTTTGGTGTTTTGAACGCGGCCAACCAGGGACATGACGTACAGGCTGTGGGTTCCGAAGTTTCAATCCCCTCACGGGGATTTTGGTGTTTTGAACATTTTGTGAACGCCTCGCGCAGCGTTTCAGTGCTCTACGTTTCAATCCCCTCACGGGGATTTTGGTGTTTTGAACGTACAGGTGATGGGGGAAGTAACGTGCGCAGGACCGTTGTGTTTCAATCCCCTCACGGGGATTTTGGTGTTTTGAACTTAGGAGGGAAAGCGAAGGAGGTCTACGAAAACATACCCA
>NZ_JBMFNE010000068.1:0-1077 GCF_049970315.1 Chloroflexus sp. | reverse complement strand
CACATCCAGCAGCGTGAGGGTGTCCTCCACCGCCAAACTGGTTTCAATCCCCTCACGGGGATTTTGGTGTTTTGAACCGAGGGATTGTTATTATTCATCCCTGGTCACTCCTTGGGGTTTCAATCCCCTCACGGGGATTTTGGTGTTTTGAACCAAACGCGAACGCATGTTTGTGGTATATTCCTATGGCTGTGTTTCAATCCCCTCACGGGGATTTTGGTGTTTTGAACTTGGCATTTTGCAATTTACAAAGACGAGAGCGGTTTTTAGTTTCAATCCCCTCACGGGGATTTTGGTGTTTTGAACACATCCAGCAGCGTGAGGGTGTCCTCCACCGCCAAACTGGTTTCAATCCCCTCACGGGGATTTTGGTGTTTTGAACGTCCCCGAAGCTGGAGGCACCAGTTCGGGGGAGCTACCGGTTTCAATCCCCTCACGGGGATTTTGGTGTTTTGAACGTGATCGTAACGTTAAAGTGTCTAGAGGACGGAAAAATAATGAGTTTCAATCCCCTCACGGGGATTTTGGTGTTTTGAACGCGACAAAAAAGTTGAATAGAAAACCATTGAGCCTCCTTAGTTTCAATCCCCTCACGGGGATTTTGGTGTTTTGAACATGTCAACTGTTGACTTTAAAGGTTGGTGTTGTATAGTACGTTTCAATCCCCTCACGGGGATTTTGGTGTTTTGAACAACACCACACTTGATAAAAGTAGGGGCGCCGGTTAATACCGTTTCAATCCCCTCACGGGGATTTTGGTGTTTTGAACGTAAAAGAACGTTTGTCTTGCTACCGTTTTATCTACTAGGTTTCAATCCCCTCACGGGGATTTTGGTGTTTTGAACGTACCGCTGTCATCCCCGTGGTGGTGAATGGTTGGCTTGGTTTCAATCCCCTCACGGGGATTTTGGTGTTTTGAACAAAAGAGCTAACACGTATTCTGGCGGGAGACTACAAAGGGGTTTCAATCCCCTCACGGGGATTTTGGTGTTTTGAACCGCTTTCCAGTTTCATTTGCAACGGTATACCCCAATGCGCGGTTTCAATCCCCTCACGGGGATTTTGGTGTTTTGAACT
>NZ_JBMFNE010000067.1:0-1145 GCF_049970315.1 Chloroflexus sp. | reverse complement strand
AACATCTTTGCGTTACTCTCGCTTATCTCTCTTTTTCTAACTTTCAATACTTTCGGCTCACGGTAGAGCACTGAAACCTTTTGATACCTCTCTCATGTCACACCTCCACTAACTTTCAATACTTTCGGCTCACGGTAGAGCACTGAAACGTTCGGTGACGATGCGGACTTGTGCGCGCACTGGACCTTTCAATACTTTCGGCTCACGGTAGAGCACTGAAACAGAGGGCTTGACTCTCTACGTTGATGATTCGCTTGCTTTCAATACTTTCGGCTCACGGTAGAGCACTGAAACATCGCGCTGTCTTTGTCTTGATCGGTGATTCCTATCGCTTTCAATACTTTCGGCTCACGGTAGAGCACTGAAACTTCATAGCAGGCGCGCCCGTGGCGAGGATGCTTCGCTTTCAATACTTTCGGCTCACGGTAGAGCACTGAAACATAAATGCTATACGTAGCCATGTCGTGTAGATATGGCCTTTCAATACTTTCGGCTCACGGTAGAGCACTGAAACTCGGAAAACGATTGAACAGCGGGTAGGACGGCTTTTGCTTTCAATACTTTCGGCTCACGGTAGAGCACTGAAACCAACGGGCGCGAATGGGAACTGGCCAGCTACGTTGAACTTTCAATACTTTCGGCTCACGGTAGAGCACTGAAACGTGCGCAGTTAGAAGAGCTGTTGGCAACAGCCGAAACTTTCAATACTTTCGGCTCACGGTAGAGCACTGAAACTTGTTCGCCGTTCCGGTGCGGTTGCGTATATCAGCAACAACGCTTTCAATACTTTCGGCTCACGGTAGAGCACTGAAACGAAACGGTGAGTTCTGGCCAGTGTCGAGAAGACCGAACCTTTCAATACTTTCGGCTCACGGTAGAGCACTGAAACGCCAGGCACCGTTGTGGATCGATCTGAACGGGAAGTCTTTCAATACTTTCGGCTCACGGTAGAGCACTGAAACCTCCCCGTTTTTGCTGTGCCGTGCCCGCCTATTTGCGACTTTCAATACTTTCGGCTCACGGTAGAGCACTGAAACAGGTGCCATAACACTAAAAAACAATCCGCCTTGCGTCTTTCAATACTTTCGGCTCACGGTAGAGCACTGAAACGAGTATCTTTACCAGCCCTGTGTGGGCATTGACAC
>NZ_JBMFNE010000066.1:0-1218 GCF_049970315.1 Chloroflexus sp. | reverse complement strand
GATGGGCTATGGCGGACTTTCAATACTTTCGGCTCACGGTAGAGCACTGAAACTGCATTTCTTCGTAAGAACGGCAACTATCTCTTACCTTTCAATACTTTCGGCTCACGGTAGAGCACTGAAACAGATGCCAAAGGACCAGGAAAGAATCCGCACGGCGCCTTTCAATACTTTCGGCTCACGGTAGAGCACTGAAACGGGGGACGCCGTAGAGCAATAGATGGAAGTGTGGCGCTTTCAATACTTTCGGCTCACGGTAGAGCACTGAAACGTCCGCTCGATTGTTGATTAAAATTGATTGAAAAGCTCTTTCAATACTTTCGGCTCACGGTAGAGCACTGAAACATCAAGAAGAGCGCAAACGCAGCTAACAGCACGAACACGACTTTCAATACTTTCGGCTCACGGTAGAGCACTGAAACGCCAAGATATTGCCACGAGCCGCACGACGCAACCGCAGCTTTCAATACTTTCGGCTCACGGTAGAGCACTGAAACATAAAGGATCGACAAAGATATTCAGATACGGCGCGTACTTTCAATACTTTCGGCTCACGGTAGAGCACTGAAACACTGTTTTACCGTTAAGTCGCTACGTTAGAGCAATCTTTCAATACTTTCGGCTCACGGTAGAGCACTGAAACTGGAAACCTTCACGTCGCAGCCAACGCATCGCAGCGCTTTCAATACTTTCGGCTCACGGTAGAGCACTGAAACTTGTGTAGATGGTGTCAAGGGGGAGGATGGTAGGGACTTTCAATACTTTCGGCTCACGGTAGAGCACTGAAACTCCATCGTCACCCCCTACTTGCCCATGCGCCGGAAACTTTCAATACTTTCGGCTCACGGTAGAGCACTGAAACCTCATCGGTGGCGAGCAACCGGATGATGAAACATACTTTCAATACTTTCGGCTCACGGTAGAGCACTGAAACATATTTGCTTGCATACGATAACACACCACGCCACGACCGCTTTCAATACTTTCGGCTCACGGTAGAGCACTGAAACGATCTTGGCCGGCGCGGGGATTCTCATTCGCATGTCTTTCAATACTTTCGGCTCACGGTAGAGCACTGAAACTCCTTTGGCTGCGGGTGGTGCGCTACGCGGCTTGGCTTTCAATACTTTCGGCTCACGGTAGAGCACTGAAACGCGCTGATTGCTCCAGCTTTGCGCGTGCCACAGGCGCGCTTTCAATACTTTCGGCTCACGGAAG
>NZ_JBMFNE010000065.1:0-1252 GCF_049970315.1 Chloroflexus sp. | reverse complement strand
CGCACCACCTGTGGTCAGTTTCAGTGCTCTACCGTGAGCCGAAAGTATTGAAAGTTGGTGCTGTGGCACTTGGGTGCTAACGATTATTCGTTTCAGTGCTCTACCGTGAGCCGAAAGTATTGAAAGTCGTCGCCATCCTCTATATATATGTACTGAAACCAAGTTTCAGTGCTCTACCGTGAGCCGAAAGTATTGAAAGTAATCTCTGTTGATCCCATGTGGTCTCTCACGCAGCAGTTTCAGTGCTCTACCGTGAGCCGAAAGTATTGAAAGCCAAAAACCCACCGAGAACCCGTCCAATGCGCCGTGGTTTCAGTGCTCTACCGTGAGCCGAAAGTATTGAAAGGGATTGGCAATGCTGACCGGCTCGCGTTTACGATTGGGTTTCAGTGCTCTACCGTGAGCCGAAAGTATTGAAAGCCGCCATCCCCTTGGTCCGGTAGAAGAACGTCGGTGTTTCAGTGCTCTACCGTGAGCCGAAAGTATTGAAAGTACCGGTTTGACGGGTGGAAAAAAGTAGCTGATGTGCCGTTTCAGTGCTCTACCGTGAGCCGAAAGTATTGAAAGGATTGGTATTGGTTCGTGCGTTGGGGATATGTGGTGTTTCAGTGCTCTACCGTGAGCCGAAAGTATTGAAAGATCCTCCCCCCCCTCCCCCGTCGCTCCAGCAGCGACGGTTTCAGTGCTCTACCGTGAGCCGAAAGTATTGAAAGAAAAAGAGATGGTGCGTGTTCTGTCGGGGGATTACAAGTTTCAGTGCTCTACCGTGAGCCGAAAGTATTGAAAGCAGTGATTTCGAGCTTGAGCGTGAGCTGATGCAAGGTTTCAGTGCTCTACCGTGAGCCGAAAGTATTGAAAGTTTCCGCTCGCCGCGGAGGCAGGCCAAACAACGCGGTTTCAGTGCTCTACCGTGAGCCGAAAGTATTGAAAGGTGTTACACGATTGTACCGCCTATCGACTGGACGTGTTTCAGTGCTCTACCGTGAGCCGAAAGTATTGAAAGGCATCTGTGGCGCGCGCAGAACTGGAGCGAGCAACGGGTTTCAGTGCTCTACCGTGAGCCGAAAGTATTGAAAGAGCGTCAGGCCGCCTAGAGTGCTCGCGAACTAAGCGAGTTTCAGTGCTCTACCGTGAGCCGAAAGTATTGAAAGAGGTGCATATTTACCCCTTTCAATCAATCAACAATTGAGGTTTCAGTGCTCTACCGTGAGCCGAAAGTATTGAAAGATATCAGCCTCTCTTACGATAACTT
>NZ_JBMFNE010000064.1:0-1344 GCF_049970315.1 Chloroflexus sp. | reverse complement strand
CAACAACCTGTTGTCTTACACAACGGCGATATTCTTGCTTTCAATACTTTCGGCTCACGGTAGAGCACTGAAACCGCACCTACCACCACCAACCGTGACCAACACACAAAACTTTCAATACTTTCGGCTCACGGTAGAGCACTGAAACCCAAAGAAATACAATATTTGACTTTAGGTGGTTCTTCTTTCAATACTTTCGGCTCACGGTAGAGCACTGAAACACGGTGGTGCGTGGATGAGAAAGTGCTTTATCCAATCTTTCAATACTTTCGGCTCACGGTAGAGCACTGAAACTCTGCAAGTTCGTCAAGACTGAACGCTAGTCCAGCACTTTCAATACTTTCGGCTCACGGTAGAGCACTGAAACCAGGTCGGTATTCGAGGGCGGGGTAATCAGCGCCGCTTTCAATACTTTCGGCTCACGGTAGAGCACTGAAACATGTGCGGTTCGCGCCGGACGGTAATTCATTCGTTCCACCTTTCAATACTTTCGGCTCACGGTAGAGCACTGAAACTGAGTTATTCGGTAGGAAATCGTCTGTATAGTGTACTTTCAATACTTTCGGCTCACGGTAGAGCACTGAAACCATAGCGTTCTGCGGCTAGTGCGTTGCTCGCCAGCTTTCAATACTTTCGGCTCACGGTAGAGCACTGAAACTTGGCCGCGCGCGACGTGGTCGCTAAATTATGGTGTGCTTTCAATACTTTCGGCTCACGGTAGAGCACTGAAACCATTAGTAAACCGTTTCCGGCGTATGGGCAAGTAGGCTTTCAATACTTTCGGCTCACGGTAGAGCACTGAAACGCGCGTTTGGTGCGGCATCGGGATTCGGTGCGCCGGCTTTCAATACTTTCGGCTCACGGTAGAGCACTGAAACACGGCATCTTCTCCCGCGTGTATTGCGGCATCTCGCGCTTTCAATACTTTCGGCTCACGGTAGAGCACTGAAACCTCCGAACAGCAAAAGAGTGTGTTACAGCATAAGGCTTTCAATACTTTCGGCTCACGGTAGAGCACTGAAACTTGCGCTCGCGCATCAGGTGTTGAAGCGATCGTGGGCTTTCAATACTTTCGGCTCACGGTAGAGCACTGAAACTGACGCGCTTCGCTTCTGTACGGATTGGACGGGAACTTTCAATACTTTCGGCTCACGGTAGAGCACTGAAACTTCTGGGCGTATCGTCTCAAACTTCCGTCAACTTCAGCTTTCAATACTTTCGGCTCACGGTAGAGCACTGAAACCGCCCAACCAATTCTGTGTGTACTCCGGCATTTCTTCTTTCAATACTTTCGGCTCACGGTAGAGCACTGAAACGTGCGGTGGTTGAGGTAAAGGCGAGAAA
>NZ_JBMFNE010000063.1:0-1381 GCF_049970315.1 Chloroflexus sp. | reverse complement strand
CCCCTCACGGGGATTTTGGTGTTTTGAACCCACATCATTTTTCTTTTCAAGCATCCGGCCAAGATAACGTTTCAATCCCCTCACGGGGATTTTGGTGTTTTGAACCTGCTCGTCATCACCACGCTGTGCTTCGCCAGTACGTTGTGTTTCAATCCCCTCACGGGGATTTTGGTGTTTTGAACTGGACACCACGCGGCTGAGCCGGCCAACATGGCGGCGGTTTCAATCCCCTCACGGGGATTTTGGTGTTTTGAACGTCGACACAATCGCGTATGCTCGCTCGTCAACTGAATCGATGTTTCAATCCCCTCACGGGGATTTTGGTGTTTTGAACTCGTCAGCTACGTCGTTGGCGATACGATCCCAAGCTACCAGTTTCAATCCCCTCACGGGGATTTTGGTGTTTTGAACATAGAAACGTGGTGCCACGTAAGGGGGAAGTGGGTACGTATCCGTTTCAATCCCCTCACGGGGATTTTGGTGTTTTGAACAACAAGAAGGAGTAGGACAATGAAGAGATTCGGTTATATCGAGTTTCAATCCCCTCACGGGGATTTTGGTGTTTTGAACAAAAGCACGGCGGGGGGCGGTGGGGGGTGGCGGTTTGTGTTTCAATCCCCTCACGGGGATTTTGGTGTTTTGAACGTAACTTGGCTGGATGGGAAGGGCGGCGTTGAATTCGAGTTTCAATCCCCTCACGGGGATTTTGGTGTTTTGAACGGCGTGTTTGTCGTCGTTGCGGCTGGAGTTTTCTTAGCGTTTCAATCCCCTCACGGGGATTTTGGTGTTTTGAACTGCCACGTCAAGGAGAAAGGGAAGTGGCTACGCATCCCTGCTGTTTCAATCCCCTCACGGGGATTTTGGTGTTTTGAACGTTCAACGACAAAGAATATGCGCTGTTACACGCTCACGCGGGTTTCAATCCCCTCACGGGGATTTTGGTGTTTTGAACCAGACTGTGGGGGACAAAGGAAGGACACATCGTCCTCTTCCGTTTCAATCCCCTCACGGGGATTTTGGTGTTTTGAACGTATCAGGTTCTACTACCAATCGGTACGGTAACCATCCGTGTTTCAATCCCCTCACGGGGATTTTGGTGTTTTGAACGGGTACTTCCCACCGGTGTTACGCTTACGACAGGTGGTGGGGTTTCAATCCCCTCACGGGGATTTTGGTGTTTTGAACTCAATCGCTTTCGCCGGATGGGTAAGTGAGTAGTTGTCGGGTTTCAATCCCCTCACGGGGATTTTGGTGTTTTGAACATCAAAAACCAGCTCCCACGAAACCGCCAGCGAACCGGTTTGGTTTCAATCCCCTCACGGGGATTTTGGTGTTTTGAACTTAGGAGGGAAAGCGAAGGAGGTCTACGAAAACATACCCA
>NZ_JBMFNE010000062.1:0-1394 GCF_049970315.1 Chloroflexus sp. | reverse complement strand
GGCTCACGGTAGAGCACTGAAACATTCGGTACGAGCACAACATGCTTGAGACGTGGCCGGAACTTTCAATACTTTCGGCTCACGGTAGAGCACTGAAACCACTCGCCGGAAACGTATCACTACCAACCCGCGCACTTTCAATACTTTCGGCTCACGGTAGAGCACTGAAACACCGTAACGTACTGCTGCGCAATGTCGCGAATGGTGCTTTCAATACTTTCGGCTCACGGTAGAGCACTGAAACCTCTCGCGCTACGTTCGCGCTGTGGAACTGGAGCGTGACTTTCAATACTTTCGGCTCACGGTAGAGCACTGAAACGTAACGTGTAAGACGGGATCGTCCCACACGCGGACTTTCTTTCAATACTTTCGGCTCACGGTAGAGCACTGAAACCAACAACGTTGAACAAGACGGCACTTGACACGTTGTTCTTTCAATACTTTCGGCTCACGGTAGAGCACTGAAACCGGATGGGTGGATGACGATTGGCGACATTATTCGTCTTTCAATACTTTCGGCTCACGGTAGAGCACTGAAACAGTGAGTGGTAGTACCGTTGGGAGCAAAAGATAGTTCTTTCAATACTTTCGGCTCACGGTAGAGCACTGAAACTTTTCGGATTTTCAACTCGAACGTGAGTTGATGCAGGCCTTTCAATACTTTCGGCTCACGGTAGAGCACTGAAACGTCTATGTAATAACGGTTATTGCTTCGTATGTTGCGCTTTCAATACTTTCGGCTCACGGTAGAGCACTGAAACCTGGTGGTGATGTCGGCAGTGTGGATGTTGGTGGTGACCTTTCAATACTTTCGGCTCACGGTAGAGCACTGAAACTTCGTAAGTGAGTGATATGTTGATTGTCGAACATCCTTTCAATACTTTCGGCTCACGGTAGAGCACTGAAACCGTGTACGGAATAGCAGTTTCACCACGTTGAATAGCCGCTTTCAATACTTTCGGCTCACGGTAGAGCACTGAAACGACGTTATGTCATGGTTGCGGCAGCACTACACGTCATCTTTCAATACTTTCGGCTCACGGTAGAGCACTGAAACCGCTAACTCGAGTCTAACATTATGTTTACGCCAGCGCGCTTTCAATACTTTCGGCTCACGGTAGAGCACTGAAACTATGTAAAGAATGGTTGCGTTGATGATGGTCTCGCAACTTTCAATACTTTCGGCTCACGGTAGAGCACTGAAACCTAGAAATCTGGGAACTCACGGGGAGTGGGTGGTCCGCTTTCAATACTTTCGGCTCACGGTAGAGCACTGAAACGTATAGCCGTGCCGGCTGGCGTGAATTTGGCGAAAGTCTTTCAATACTTTCGGCTCACGGTAGAGCACTGAAACGCTCTACGGTGACGCGTCGGATTTTCAATACTTTCGACTC
>NZ_JBMFNE010000061.1:0-1419 GCF_049970315.1 Chloroflexus sp. | reverse complement strand
CTGCTCGTCATCACCACGCTGTGCTTCGCCAGTACGTTGTGTTTCAATCCCCTCACGGGGATTTTGGTGTTTTGAACACGAGCATGTATTGCAGCGACCGTTGGAGCTTCGTATTGCGTTTCAATCCCCTCACGGGGATTTTGGTGTTTTGAACTGAGCGGGCAGTACGGGCAAGAGCACCCGGTGTACATTAGTTTCAATCCCCTCACGGGGATTTTGGTGTTTTGAACGCGTATGACGGGTTGAACGTCTGCGCGATTATCTATGACAGTTTCAATCCCCTCACGGGGATTTTGGTGTTTTGAACATACATTCTCCGTCGGCTGCAGGCGGAGGACATTCGCCGGGTTTCAATCCCCTCACGGGGATTTTGGTGTTTTGAACAGTTCTTAACGCTCTGAAGATTACCGCGATGCTCGACGAATTTCAATCCCCTCACGGGGATTTTGGTGTTTTGAACCGTTGCGACGGGGCGCCAGCTGGTCGTCGTCGTCTCTTCATTTCAATCCCCTCACGGGGATTTTGGTGTTTTGAACGGTAGCACCATCGCGTGGTGCACCACAACAAGCGCTGACATTTCAATCCCCTCACGGGGATTTTGGTGTTTTGAACTGACCTACAGGTTATGGGTAACAAAATACGGTTTCCTTCATTTCAATCCCCTCACGGGGATTTTGGTGTTTTGAACGGACGGAGTTCGGAACTTCTTCAGGCTCGGACTGGGCAGTTTCAATCCCCTCACGGGGATTTTGGTGTTTTGAACCTGCGGATCGGTTGCAGGTCGGTGGTGGTGGTAATACTGACCCTTTCAATCCCCTCACGGGGATTTTGGTGTTTTGAACGTAGTCATACCCCAACCGTTGCGCCGTCAGTTCACCCGCTTTCAATCCCCTCACGGGGATTTTGGTGTTTTGAACTAAGCGGTTGGGGCAGCACTTGTCATTTGACGTACTTATTGACTTTCAATCCCCTCACGGGGATTTTGGTGTTTTGAACCGTGGTGACACAGCAGGTAGGGAACTGGTCCTCCGATCGGCTTTCAATCCCCTCACGGGGATTTTGGTGTTTTGAACCCGCCGCAGCGTTTGCACCGTACTTCAACCTACCAAGAGTGACTTTCAATCCCCTCACGGGGATTTTGGTGTTTTGAACCAAGAATCGCGAAAGCTGGGGGCACTGGGTAACAATGCCCTTTCAATCCCCTCACGGGGATTTTGGTGTTTTGAACGTCGTCGTCGTCTCATCGCTTATCGTGTACGCAAATACGAACTTTCAATCCCCTCACGGGGATTTTGGTGTTTTGAACTTATTTTTCCCATTTTTATGCGGTGGGGTACGGCAAGTTTCAATCCCCTCACGGGGATTTTGGTGTTTTGAACGTATCAGGTTCTACTACCAATCGGTACGGTAACCATCCGT
>NZ_JBMFNE010000060.1:0-1433 GCF_049970315.1 Chloroflexus sp. | reverse complement strand
AGAAGCGTAAGGAATAAGCAAGTATACAACCAACAAGGAGGTTTCAATCCCCTCACGGGGATTTTGGTGTTTTGAACCGAGGGTGGGTACAATTACGATTACCCCGGGCATGTCGTGTTTCAATCCCCTCACGGGGATTTTGGTGTTTTGAACGTTTTATGTCGAACCGCGTGACGCTGTCTCGGATGTTTTTCTGTTTCAATCCCCTCACGGGGATTTTGGTGTTTTGAACGTTGATTATCGTTGCCGGCGCCGTAATCGCCGGCGCTGCGGCGTTTCAATCCCCTCACGGGGATTTTGGTGTTTTGAACGGGATCAACGTGATCCCCAACACGAAAGTCAGTACTTGGAGTTTCAATCCCCTCACGGGGATTTTGGTGTTTTGAACGTAATACTAACCTTGCGTAATACTAACATGCATAACGTCCGAGTTTCAATCCCCTCACGGGGATTTTGGTGTTTTGAACCTAGGCATGATCGACCGAATGGTCGATCAAAGCTTAGACACGTTTCAATCCCCTCACGGGGATTTTGGTGTTTTGAACTGAAACGATCGAGTATTTGATCTGGCAGATTGTTTACAAAAGTTTCAATCCCCTCACGGGGATTTTGGTGTTTTGAACTCGTTCGACTTGATTATTTCAAGCAAACGAGACGCAATGAAGTTTCAATCCCCTCACGGGGATTTTGGTGTTTTGAACGAATATCATAGATTATGGCATCTCGGCAAACTTGGTAATGCGTTTCAATCCCCTCACGGGGATTTTGGTGTTTTGAACCGAGTAATGCTCGTCAAGCGCAACGCTCCAGCGTCTCTCCGGTTTCAATCCCCTCACGGGGATTTTGGTGTTTTGAACGCGTCACAATCCCCCTGCGCCGGCGCAACACATGTTGCGGTTTCAATCCCCTCACGGGGATTTTGGTGTTTTGAACGTACCCGTTACCCTGTGCGACGGGTACGAGCTTCGTTGCGGTTTCAATCCCCTCACGGGGATTTTGGTGTTTTGAACTTCAATACCGGTTTGGGCCTATCGCATCAAGGTTCCGTTTCAATCCCCTCACGGGGATTTTGGTGTTTTGAACGGAGGAAAAGATGCGACGCTGGATTCCGGCTATTGAAAACGAGTTTCAATCCCCTCACGGGGATTTTGGTGTTTTGAACGTTAGGAGCGTTAGTAAGAAGGGTAGCGTAGAGATGGTGTTTCAATCCCCTCACGGGGATTTTGGTGTTTTGAACCAAGAAGAAAACCGCCGAGTAACCCCCACCATCCCCCCCGCCCATTTCAATCCCCTCACGGGGATTTTGGTGTTTTGAACGCGATGAAGAGACGGGGCGTATCTGGGGGATCATCAATCGGTTTCAATCCCCTCACGGGGATTTTGGTGTTTTGAACTCAATCGCTTTCGCCGGATGGGTAAGTGAGTAGTTGTCG
>NZ_JBMFNE010000059.1:0-1770 GCF_049970315.1 Chloroflexus sp. | reverse complement strand
ATCACGTTCGGTATCACCGACGACGGCCCGTACCCAGTAGGGATCGGTGATCGGATAGCCCATTGCAAAGAGCCAATCGACAATTGGGCCGGTTGTGACGCGGCTGTTCTCAAACACCTTGCCGCGCCGATTCATAAAGTCCCAAAAGACTTGGGGAATGTTGTGCCCGGTAATGGTGCTGTATTGCACAATCGTGGTTTCAGGGCGGGCGAGATCGGGTTGTTCGCCGAGGTTGCCGTTGATATCGATCGTGGTGCTGACCCGTTGTTTCAGTCGTTCGGGATCACGGTAGGCAGGCCGGTACAGGTCAGGGAAGGTTGCGCGATCGGTAAATTGGCAATAGCCGGGTGAAGCTGGGTTGGCGCTGCGCGGATTACCAGCAACCGGTACGTCTGAACAACGATACTGGCGTGCATTGGTAGGAATATCACCCAACTGGATGCGGCCACTCACCATTTCGACCACTAATAAGCCATTGGTGACGATCCCATCGGCAGGCCGGTTTATCTCCATCCGTGCCTTATCAAAATATTGTACGGTACGGAGACCGTTGGGACTGTCGGCGTAGAACTCAGCATAATCAAACCATGGTCCCGGCCCCCAATACCATGTGCGCCCACCGCGTACTGCTTCGCTGTCGGTACGGGCCCAGATAGTCTCAAAGCGAGGGTCGGCAAAGCCGGTGCGACCGGAGAAGGGTGCGGCAGCGAGGGGACGAGCAGTGGGCAGCATGAGCGGGAGTAGGATGATGATGAGCATCATTCGTTGAAGATGTTTCATCGCAGTACCTCTGTTGGTTGCGATTAGGATACCGGTCCCAGGGAGCCGCACGGGGAGCTGCGCAGCCGTGCGGCCCTATTATGGATTCCACAACGGCCAGCGGTCTTGGGCGGTGTTTTGGGTGACTTGTTGGGTTATCGTACCATCGCTGACGTTCAGGATATAGATCTCGAAGTCACTGTCGCGGTCGCTGGCGAAGGCCAATTGCCGGCCATCGGGCGACCACGTCGGTGCATCGTCGGTGGCGGGATTGTTGGTGAGGCGACGCACATTGCTACCGTCGCTGTTCATCACATAAATCTCCCAATTCCCGTCGCGGTCGCTGGCGAAGGCAATTTGTTTGCCGTCGGGTGAGACGCGGGCGAAGCGATCATTGACAGCGTTGTTCGTCAGGTTGCGGATGTTCGTCAAATCAATTCCGACGTAAAGGACTTCGATATAGCCGTAGCGCAACTGCGCCCGGTAGATCTCAAAATTCCCTTCGCAGTTGGTGACCCAGAACATACTGCGGCCATCAGGCGACCACGTGGGTGTTTCCACCGTACATGCTTGCTGATACGAAGTGATCGGCTGGGCAAAACCACGTAATGGGAAGTTGAGCCGTCGCACATAGATCTGTGGGATACCAACTTGCCGTTCAGAGATGAAGGCCATCAGATTTCCGTCGGGTGATACTGACGCATTGTACTCACTGCCTGGCAAGTCAGAGTAGTCGTTAAAAGGTGGTGGGTAAGCTCCATCACCGGCACTGTAGCTGATCCGTATCACACCGGCTCCGGGTGCCTGTTCACCAGCACTGGCAGCAATGTTGTTGAGTGCGTAGATCTGTCGATACTGCGAGCTATCACGTCGCGAGTCGACGATCAGGTATTGCTGGGCCGGATCCCAACTGCGCCGCCATGAAAATGCGACGGTTTCGTTATTGTTGAAGGTTATACGCTGACCACCACCGTTAAAATTGGCACGGTAGAGTTCCCAGTAGCTACCGGT
>NZ_JBMFNE010000058.1:0-1980 GCF_049970315.1 Chloroflexus sp. | reverse complement strand
ACTCCCCTTGTCCCCCGGCCCCCCCGTCTCCCGGTCCCAAAACGATTTCAATCCCCTCACGGGGATTTTGGTGTTTTAAACCCATCATCACCCGCGCAGGTACCACCACCTCGTGCGATTTCAATCCCCTCACGGGGATTTTGGTGTTTTGAACGTTATATCTTCGTCTGTTAAAAAGTCAGTTACATTAGGAGATTTCAATCCCCTCACGGGGATTTTGGTGTTTTGAACTTTTGTTGTGCCGCGATGATCAATTTTGTTACTATTACTTATTTCAATCCCCTCACGGGGATTTTGGTGTTTTGAACGTATCAGTCGACCGGTGTGGCGGCGCGTGGAGTAGTCGATTTCAATCCCCTCACGGGGATTTTGGTGTTTTGAACCGAAAAATTTGGCAGATGAGATGCCAATAGACATTGTACTAATTTCAATCCCCTCACGGGGATTTTGGTGTTTTGAACGTTTGTCAATACCCTTTTTTGTCAAATTCCTGCGAGTTTAATTTCAATCCCCTCACGGGGATTTTGGTGTTTTGAACCTATGAATGCTGCGCGCCAAAGACTGCAAAAGCTAAGTTTCAATCCCCTCACGGGGATTTTGGTGTTTTGAACGGATGCTCAAGTATCTGCTGCCCCGCCACTCCCTGTAAAGTTTCAATCCCCTCACGGGGATTTTGGTGTTTTGAACGCGGGAGAGGCGACGATGGACTGGCTGGCGCTTCTACTGTTTCAATCCCCTCACGGGGATTTTGGTGTTTTGAACGCGCTCACGGTTACCACGGTAGTTTCTCCTTTCATTAGTTGTTTCAATCCCCTCACGGGGATTTTGGTGTTTTGAACAGAAGCGTAAGGAATAAGCAAGTATACAACCAACAAGGAGGTTTCAATCCCCTCACGGGGATTTTGGTGTTTTGAACGTACGTCAAATGACAGGTGCTGCCCCAACCGCTTGATAAAGTTTCAATCCCCTCACGGGGATTTTGGTGTTTTGAACTGGATACATCCGGGCCCTCCTGGAGGGTCTGGGTGTTTGGTTTCAATCCCCTCACGGGGATTTTGGTGTTTTGAACAAAAAAGACTATATCGCTAGGAAGAAATTCGGCGGCTTCTGTTTCAATCCCCTCACGGGGATTTTGGTGTTTTGAACATATGGAGTACATCCTACGGAAGGATGATGTTTACACAAGTTTCAATCCCCTCACGGGGATTTTGGTGTTTTGAACAAGTGGCGGGTACTAACGTATGATGAGTGGCAATTGGAAAAGTTTCAATCCCCTCACGGGGATTTTGGTGTTTTGAACGAACACATTGTTTTTCTCTTCAAAAGTCCGGCCAAGGTGACTTGGTTTCAATCCCCTCACGGGGATTTTGGTGTTTTGAACCTATTACCCCTGCTCAGACCAAAGGCGCATTGTGTTATCAAGTTTCAATCCCCTCACGGGGATTTTAGTGTTTTGAACCGTTTGGGATGCTCGACCGAATGGTCGAGCAGAGTCTCGATACGTTTCAATCCCCTCACGGGGATTTTGGTGTTTTGAACGTTCACGTTTACACGCCCCAGGGGCGAACTGGTGGAGACGTGGTTTCAATCCCCTCACGGGGATTTTGGTGTTTTGAACCTTCTCCCCCCTTCTTCCCTCCCTTCTCATTGCATCGGTTTTGTTTCAATCCCCTCACGGGGATTTTGGTGTTTTGAACCGAATTGGCGGTTCTGACCGTTTGGCATTCACGCTTGGTCGGCGGTTTCAATCCCCTCACGGGGATTTTGGTGTTTTGAACGGAGAGTTTTACTACGAAATTCCACACCTTGTTCCGCGCGAGTTTCAATCCCCTCACGGGGATTTTGGTGTTTTGAACATATAAATTTGTCGTATGACGGCGTCGACTTCTTCGAGGTTTCAATCCCCTCACGGGGATTTTGGTGTTTTGAACTCCCCTTGTCCCCCGGCCCCCCCGTCTCCCGGTCCCAAAACGATTTCAA
>NZ_JBMFNE010000057.1:0-2135 GCF_049970315.1 Chloroflexus sp. | reverse complement strand
GTTTCAATCCCCTCACGGGGATTTTGGTGTTTTGAACTTAGGAGGGAAAGCGAAGGAGGTCTACGAAAACATACCCAGTTTCAATCCCCTCACGGGGATTTTGGTGTTTTGAACGTCTGATAAAAAATTGGAATGGTTGATTGGATGCATTAAGTTTCAATCCCCTCACGGGGATTTTGGTGTTTTGAACACAATTACTTCGGCCACGTTGTGAGTGGCCGGATCGTCGGTTTCAATCCCCTCACGGGGATTTTGGTGTTTTGAACATCCGGCTAGGCAAAAAGCGGAAGTTAGGACCTTTGTTAGTTTCAATCCCCTCACGGGGATTTTGGTGTTTTGAACGGGTTTCGTAGTTGTGCGCTATGAAAACGGGTTTGATTATGGTTTCAATCCCCTCACGGGGATTTTGGTGTTTTGAACCTGCGTTATCCGGCAGAGCCTCAACCACGTGTTGAGGCAGTTCTGTTTCAATCCCCTCACGGGGATTTTGGTGTTTTGAACGTATAGGTCTGGGTACAACAGGAACACACTATGATTACGTTTCAATCCCCTCACGGGGATTTTGGTGTTTTGAACCGCCAAAGATTGAACTTCACAAGACAACCAAAGCATCCATTGGTTTCAATCCCCTCACGGGGATTTTGGTGTTTTGAACGTGGCGTGCGGTGACGGTACGGTAACGGCACGGTGGCGGGATTTCAATCCCCTCACGGGGATTTTGGTGTTTTGAACCTACAAATTCGGCGCTGGCCGAGCCTCCCGCTGTTGCGGGTTTCAATCCCCTCACGGGGATTTTGGTGTTTTGAACGTATTTCCCGCCGGTGTTACGGTTGCGACAAATCATGGGTTTCAATCCCCTCACGGGGATTTTGGTGTTTTGAACGTGCAACAGAAAACCCGCGGAAAGCAGCGTAACACGGAAAGGGTTTCAATCCCCTCACGGGGATTTTGGTGTTTTGAACGGCGAACCAGGGCAAGGGTGGTTAATAGGTGTTCCTTTTCAATCCCCTCACGGGGATTTTGGTGTTTTGAACATCCAGACGCAGAACGCTGAATATCACATCTTCTACGCTTTTCAATCCCCTCACGGGGATTTTGGTGTTTTGAACAGAGAAAAACATGTACGCAACTGAAACGCAAGCAATAATTTTCAATCCCCTCACGGGGATTTTGGTGTTTTGAACCGTCCTACCGCCGTCCCTATCTAACGTACAGCATTCCTGGTTTTCAATCCCCTCACGGGGATTTTGGTGTTTTGAACAAAGGAGCTCAAAAAATGATTATCCTGAACTACGCGCATCCTTTTCAATCCCCTCACGGGGATTTTGGTGTTTTGAACTTCAAGCAGTGGGGCGGAGCACAAAAGTGGCGGAATGGAGTTTCAATCCCCTCACGGGGATTTTGGTGTTTTGAACAGGAGGACCAAATGATTGTCGTCAACTTCGCTCACCCGATTACGTTTCAATCCCCTCACGGGGATTTTGGTGTTTTGAACAGCCGCTGGCGAAGCACTATAATGGGTTTTTCATATTCATTTCAATCCCCTCACGGGGATTTTGGTGTTTTGAACCGCGCAAGCGGCTCATGCGTAAGCTTGCGTTTCTCGAGTTTCAATCCCCTCACGGGGATTTTGGTGTTTTGAACCCAGGTGATGCAGTGCCGCGTCGGCGGTGGGATACTGGTACGTTTCAATCCCCTCACGGGGATTTTGGTGTTTTGAACTGCGGTCCCTGAACCCAGGGATCGCACCTGGGGCTATCAGTTTCAATCCCCTCACGGGGATTTTGGTGTTTTGAACATCATCAACAGCCGCTCAAACCACAAATCATCGCGCTTGGTTTCAATCCCCTCACGGGGATTTTGGTGTTTTGAACCCACATGCCCCCACATGTGGCGGAGCGGGTGTCTGAGTTTCAATCCCCTCACGGGGATTTTGGTGTTTTGAACCCACATGCCCCCACATGTGGCGGAGCGGGTGTCTGAGTTTCAATCCCCTCACGGGGATTTTGGTGTTTTGAACGCGGAAGTGATAAACCTCCAAGACATGCGCAATAGGGCGTTTCAATCCCCTCACGGGGATTTTGGTGTTTTGAACAGAAGCGTAAGGAATAAGCAAGTATACAACCAACAAGGAG
>NZ_JBMFNE010000056.1:0-2136 GCF_049970315.1 Chloroflexus sp. | reverse complement strand
CTCACTATCACGCATCGCAGCAAACAGCGCCTTCCTTTCAATACTTTCGGCTCACGGTAGAGCACTGAAACGAGCGGCTGTACAAAAAGCCGGCAGATCCGGGGAGCGCGCTTTCAATACTTTCGGCTCACGGTAGAGCACTGAAACCTAGCACTTGGCCAAACAAAAAGCCCCCGTCGCTCCCTTTCAATACTTTCGGCTCACGGTAGAGCACTGAAACTTGGCGAAGCATCAATAAATAGATAACTCCACGCCTCCTTTCAATACTTTCGGCTCACGGTAGAGCACTGAAACACCACCGAAACCACGCGGTACCCAGCGGCATAAAGGACTTTCAATACTTTCGGCTCACGGTAGAGCACTGAAACTCGACGCGTTGAATTCGCGAACGACTGGACCGCTCCACTTTCAATACTTTCGGCTCACGGTAGAGCACTGAAACTGCAGGCGGCGATTTGCGCATACAGACGCAATTCGCGCTTTCAATACTTTCGGCTCACGGTAGAGCACTGAAACTTGGGAAGGACGAAGGGGAAGAGGCAAAATAGCAAACTTTCAATACTTTCGGCTCACGGTAGAGCACTGAAACTTCGTAGACGGGTGCTTGCTGTAGCCTCCGTACTGCATCCGTCTTTCAATACTTTCGGCTCACGGTAGAGCACTGAAACTTTTCCTCAACCCTACATCGCGCCGTGCTGACTCACTTTCAATACTTTCGGCTCACGGTAGAGCACTGAAACTATCGGCCCTCTCATCATAAATACGGCGTGACCGGGCTTTCAATACTTTCGGCTCACGGTAGAGCACTGAAACCTTTCGTGCGCCCGAATTGGGGAAGGCTTGCATTAACACCTTTCAATACTTTCGGCTCACGGTAGAGCACTGAAACGTTGGCGCGAACTCGGTACAAGTTCAGGCTCAGACTCTTTCAATACTTTCGGCTCACGGTAGAGCACTGAAACTGGTCCGGTCCAGTTGTAAGAGAGTTTCACGCGTTGATAACTTTCAATACTTTCGGCTCACGGTAGAGCACTGAAACAACACAAAATACACATCGCGCGAAACATGCAAATTCTTTCAATACTTTCGGCTCACGGTAGAGCACTGAAACCTTTCGTGCGCCCGTTCGCGTGAAGGCTTGCATTAACCTTTCAATACTTTCGGCTCACGGTAGAGCACTGAAACCGGCAGCCTGAAGTAAATCAAGCTGCATATCAATAATATCTTTCAATACTTTCGGCTCACGGTAGAGCACTGAAACCATGAAGAGATGCAATAACCGTTATCGTTGCGTCCGGCTTTCAATACTTTCGGCTCACGGTAGAGCACTGAAACAATCGCGTTTACCGCATGAAGAGATGCAATAACCGTCTTTCAATACTTTCGGCTCACGGTAGAGCACTGAAACCAGACGGTCAGGCCAGAGTAATTGACGCCGTACTGCCTTTCAATACTTTCGGCTCACGGTAGAGCACTGAAACTGGCTATCACGCCGTATACTGGCTTTGCTATCCCTCTTTCAATACTTTCGGCTCACGGTAGAGCACTGAAACACAAGAACGCACCGAACAACCCAAGAAAAACGAAAAGCTTTCAATACTTTCGGCTCACGGTAGAGCACTGAAACAGGAAGTTTTCGTAGTTATCGATTGCGTCCCTTATTGCTTTCAATACTTTCGGCTCACGGTAGAGCACTGAAACTGTTGCGACAGCGCCCAAACTGGTAATGTAAAGATCTTTCAATACTTTCGGCTCACGGTAGAGCACTGAAACCGCAATTGCTGCGGAGATGGCAAGCGTTGTGGTGCGACTTTCAATACTTTCGGCTCACGGTAGAGCACTGAAACAATAGAGCAGCGGAGAATCGGGAAAGACCCACTCCCCTTTCAATACTTTCGGCTCACGGTAGAGCACTGAAACTGTTCAAAGCTCGTGAGCTGAACTTGCTTCATCTGTACTTTCAATACTTTCGGCTCACGGTAGAGCACTGAAACAGCGAGCATACGCAATGGTGTCAACATCGCCATCGCGACTTTCAATACTTTCGGCTCACGGTAGAGCACTGAAACAGCGAAATGTTCAGGTTGGGGGTCAGTATGATAATCGGCTTTCAATACTTTCGGCTCACGGTAGAGC
>NZ_JBMFNE010000055.1:0-3432 GCF_049970315.1 Chloroflexus sp. | reverse complement strand
TTGTCCTTTCGCAGGCGCGCCAGCGCAGGGTTTGTGTCCTTTCGCGGGCGCATTAGTGCAGGGTTTGTGTTCTTTCGCAGGCGCATCAGCGCAAGGTTTGTGTCATTTCGAGGGCGCGCCAGCGCCCGAGAAATCTGAAGATTGCTCGCTACGCTCGCAATGACAGATGGTACTGCGCGCACTGACCGTCACGCACCTCCATTGTCCTTTCGCAGGCGCGCCAGCGCAGGGTTTGTGTCCTTTCGCGGGCGCATTAGTGCAGGGTTTGTGTTCTTTCGAGGACGCGCCAGCGCCCGAGCAATCTTGAAGATTGCGAGCGTAGCGAGCAATGATGGTACTAAGCTCACCCTAACCCCTTGCTGTCATTTCGAGGGCACGCCAGCGCCCGAGAAATCCTATCGTAATGATTCACAACCCAACGTACATCCTTCCGTATGTGCGGCTGTCCGAGGAAAAGTTCGTGATGATGCCCAATCACGTGCCTGGAATCATGTGGATTGTGGACAATGATGATAACGCCGTGGTTGGGAATGTTGTGTGCGCAGGAATGATCATCGCTCGGCCACATACACTACGCGCGGTGCATCGGTAGTTGCCGGCGTCCATTGTGGTGTGCGGCAGGCTTTCAGTTGCATCTCACCGGCAGTCAACGCTGCCACGATCTCATCATCACTCCACGCACGCTCGCAGTGGGTTTCTTCACCACGCCACCAGCGTTCCCCCTCGCGTCGGAACCAGACGAAACGACCATACGCCCGTTGCTGATAGTGGTCGAAATGAAGACGGTTGACCACCAGCAAGTGAGGGCTATCGAAAATGACCTGATCGTACTCGTGCCAAGTTTTGAAGCCGGCGAGTGTGTTAAGGTCGAAGATAAACTGCCCGCCGGGGCGCAGCAATTTGCCCACCAACCGGCAGACGTTGGCGAGATCGCCATCTTCGGTGAGATGGTTGAGGCTATCGAAGAGACAGGTACAGAGGTCAAAACTGCCCGGTTGTAGGCGTGGGTCATCGGGTAAGGCACGGATGTCGGCCTCGATCCATTCGACGGTAAGCCCACGTTGGTGCGCTTGATCACGGGCGATTGCCAACATAGCTGCCGAGGCATCAACTCCAACAACCGTCGCACCGGCAGCGGCAAAGACAAGAGCCGCGGCGCCGGTACCACAGGCCAGATCGAGGACACGCCGTGGCGTCGTTGGCTGGTGGGCGAGAATAATGTGGGCCAGTGCAGTGCCGAACGCTGCTTGCCCGGCAGCATGGTAAATCGGTGCGTAATCGAGGTAGATCATCGTTCCCGTTACGCCGCTAGTTGTTCCCACTGCGCGTATTTGTCGGCTAACAGTCGTTCGAGTTCAGCGTATTGTGCGCCAAGTGCCGTCAGACGGGCAATATCACGCGCTTGGCTGGCTGCATCAAGCTCACTGCTCAGCCGGGCTAGGTCTTGCTCAAGGGCGGTGACTTCCGCTTCTAAGGCGGCCAATCGGCGCTGCTTCGCTCGTTCGGCTTGGTCGGGACGTGGTGGTTTGGCCGGTGTCACTTTGGCTGCAACCGGCTTGGTGGCTGGTTCTGGTTCTACGGCCTGCTGGCTAGCCATATAATCGCTGTAATTGCCCACAAACTGGCGGATACGCCCCTGCTCGATAATCCAGAGCTTGTCGGCCAGCGCGTCGATAAAGTATCGGTCGTGGGAAACGAACAGGATCGTACCCGTATACTCTTTCAAAACCGCCTCTAGGGCTTCGCGAGCGTCAATGTCAAGATGGTTCGTCGGTTCATCGAGGAGCAGCATATTGCCGGGTAGCAGTGTCAGTTGGGCCAGCGCTACTCGTGACCGTTCACCACCACTTAGATCGGCAATTCGCTTAAACACATCGTCGCCGGTGAAGAGAAAGCGGGCCAGCAGGTTTCGTGCTGCACCCTCGCCGAGACTCGGTGCGACGCGCAACACTTCCGCGAGAACCGTGTTGTCCCATTGCAACACATCATGGCCTTGCGCGTAGTAACCGACGCGCACCTCGTGACCAAAGCGAACGGTGCCTTGCAATGGTGTTAATTGGCCGATAAGCGTGCGCAGTAAGGTTGTCTTTCCGGCGCCGTTTGGCCCCAGCAAACCAACCCGCTCACCGCGCCGGATCGTCAGATCATCGGCCCGCAATAGTGCGTTGCTTCTTCCGTGGGGCACCTGGTACCCTACGATCACCCCATCAAGGCGTAAGACGAGTTCACCGGAGCGGAGCTGACTATCGAGCGCCACTTGTAGTTTAGCCGCCTCTTTCGGTCGCTCAATCATCTGTTCCCGCTTGAGCCGTTCTAACCGTTTTTCGCGCCCTTTGGCCTCGCGCGCCCGTTGACCGGCCTTATACCGCCGGATGAATTCTTCGGTGCGTTCAATGAATTCCTGTTGCGCTTTATACTCTTTCAGCCGGCGCTCCATACGCTCGGCCTTCAGCGCCAGATACTTTTCATAACTGCCCGGATAATCTTCGAGACGATTGAAGCTCAGTTCGAGGGTTCGTTTGGTGACCCGCTCAAGAAAGTAGCGGTCGTGCGAGACTACAATCAGCGTCCCATCCCACGCGCGCAAAAACTGTTCCAACCATTCGAGCGCTTGCATATCGAGATGGTTGGTCGGTTCGTCGAGCAGCAACAAGTCAGGGTCACTGAGCAGAGCGGCTGCCAACGCGGCCCGCGTCTTTTGGCCACCGGAAAACTGACCCATCTGCCGGTGAAACTGATCGGGTTGAAAGCCGAGACCGTGCAACGCGCGCTCGATGCGCTGCTCGATCTCATAACCACCGGCGTGTTCAAAACGGGTACTCAGTTCACCGTAGCGTTCCATCACCGCTTCCCAGTCGGGTGCGTTGGTATCGGCCAACCGCGCTTCAAGCGCTGCCAATTCGCGCCGCCACTGTTGAATCTCGGCTAAGGCGGCTTCCATGGCTTGCCAGAGGGTATCTTCGTCACGAAAGCGGGTTTCTTGGGCCAGATAAGCCACGCGCGTGCCACGGGCCAGGCTCAAGCTGCCACTATCAGGTGTCTCGTGCCCGGCAATGATCCGTAACAAGGTACTTTTACCGGCTCCGTTCATCCCGACAATCGCAACCTTTTCACCGCGCGCAATCTGGAAGCTTACCTCGTGAAAAATAAGCTCAGCGCCATAATATTTACTGAGGTTATTCGCGTTCAGGAGAGTCATAGACGTTTACATCGGGCAGGTTGCCAATATCGTTGTGCCGGGCAACCTTCTTTGCTGATGTTGCCGTTGATTATGATCAACGCAAATCACGGGTTTGTCAACTGCGATGCTGTCCGGGCAGAGAAACGAAAAACCGGCGCTTTTGCGCCGGCACATTGGAGCGGGAGACGGGATTCGAACCCGCGACCTACACCTTGGCAAGGTGTCGCTCTACCAACTGAGCCACTCCCGCA
>NZ_JBMFNE010000054.1:0-3592 GCF_049970315.1 Chloroflexus sp. | reverse complement strand
ACAACGAGTGGAACATCAGCGGCCACCGCGCGAATCGTGCTCTGGAGAGCATTGCTAAGCGGTAGATGATGTGGTTGGTTCAAAACACCAAAATCCCCGTGAGGGGATTGAAATTTCATCCACCACGGGCATTGTCACATGGACAATGCCTTCGTTCAAAACACCAAAATCCCCGTGAGGGGATTGAAATAAATCTTCCAACAAGCCTCTCAGGGCTTCCGCTGTCGTTTCGTTCAAAACACCAAAATCCCCGTGAGGGGATTGAAATTGATGTTGCGCGAGCGATTCAGATTCTGGAAGACGCGGTTCAAAACACCAAAATCCCCGTGAGGGGATTGAAATCTCTATGAGCAAAGCGTTTTGGAATCGCAACAACTTGCGGGTTCAAAACACCAAAATCCCCGTGAGGGGATTGAAATATGTAGTGTATGGAATGATCCATGCCTTGCTGCGTCGACGTTCAAAACACCAAAATCCCCGTGAGGGGATTGAAATCCACACTCCTATTTGTCATAGGTCGACGACGGGTGCACGGTTCAAAACACCAAAATCCCCGTGAGGGGATTGAAATGGTACACGTATCGGAGCTTCCACCTGCAAGGTTGATACGTTCAAAACACCAAAATCCCCGTGAGGGGATTGAAATTGATCACTTGCTAAAGCGTATGTGTACTGAAACTGGTTAAGTTCAAAACACCAAAATCCCCGTGAGGGGATTGAAATTGCGGTGCTGTGGAACGTCGATTGCGTACACGTGCACCGGTTCAAAACACCAAAATCCCCGTGAGGGGATTGAAATGTCTTACTCCTTTCCTTGTGCTGCGTTCCGCAGTTTTTGTTCAAAACACCAAAATCCCCGTGAGGGGATTGAAATGGATCAAAAAAAAGAGGAGCGACAACAAAGGGAGCAGGAGACGTTCAAAACACCAAAATCCCCGTGAGGGGATTGAAATCGATTTCTCGTAAGACGAGTTCCCCTTTTTTGTTTTTTCTGTTCAAAACACCAAAATCCCCGTGAGGGGATTGAAATCTAGTTTCGCCTACCAGTTTCACAACCATTGCTGTCCCCTTTGTTCAAAACACCAAAATCCCCGTGAGGGGATTGAAATAACGAAAATTTGACATTTTGCACAATATCCGCCACTATACAAGTTCAAAACACCAAAATCCCCGTGAGGGGATTGAAATAGACGCGTACAAGGGAGTACGTGTGGTCGAAGGTTGGGAGTTCAAAACACCAAAATCCCCGTGAGGGGATTGAAATATGTGATTGCGCAGATCAGCGATGCTATGCTGCGCGAACTAGGTTCAAAACACCAAAATCCCCGTGAGGGGATTGAAATGTGGTGTGGTCGTGTAGTGGCATCGGTGACATGATTGCAGTTCAAAACACCAAAATCCCCGTGAGGGGATTGAAATCTGATCTTTTCCACTTATCCGTCCCTGACGAGTTTATCCAAGTTCAAAACACCAAAATCCCCGTGAGGGGATTGAAATCCAGGTGCGGTCCCTTGGTTGTGGTTCCATGTCTGTGTTCAAAACACCAAAATCCCCGTGAGGGGATTGAAATAAGAATCACGTATTACACGGGGAACACCAGAACCTTCCCGAGTTCAAAACACCAAAATCCCCGTGAGGGGATTGAAATAAAAAGTAAAAATGATTGCCTAACCGATCGCGCTTATCATGTTCAAAACACCAAAATCCCCGTGAGGGGATTGAAATGAAGACCAACAACCCTTCTGCCTTTTTGCCCCCCTTGAGTTCAAAACACCAAAATCCCCGTGAGGGGATTGAAACCAAGAAGGGAGGTTACACAAATGTACCGCAATAATTCAGTTCAAAACACCAAAATCCCCGTGAGGGGATTGAAACTCGATTTTGACTTACAGCAGCGGATTTTGCACGAACTGTGTTCAAAACACCAAAATCCCCGTGAGGGGATTGAAACCCCCGCTACCACAATCGCCCCAATCCCCCGCTGTACCACGTTCAAAACACCAAAATCCCCGTGAGGGGATTGAAACCTACGGGGAATGGGTTTGATTACGCATATCCAAACACTCCTTTGTTCAAAACACCAAAATCCCCGTGAGGGGATTGAAACCCTTTCCTTTAACTTCCTTCCTGATGCTTCTACTATACCGTTCAAAACACCAAAATCCCCGTGAGGGGATTGAAACGGAATTAGTCTGCAAGGTCGTCGAGCAACTGTTCAGCGGGTTCAAAACACCAAAATCCCCGTGAGGGGATTGAAACCAACCAACGAACGTCAAGCCCGCGATGCGACAACACAGCACGTTCAAAACACCAAAATCCCCGTGAGGGGATTGAAACCATTTGGGCCAGCCACGCCGACCGATGGTGAACGCGAGCCGGGTTCAAAACACCAAAATCCCCGTGAGGGGATTGAAACGCATCCGCTGCGGCAGATCATAGTAGAATTCGCCCTTCCGTTCAAAACACCAAAATCCCCGTGAGGGGATTGAAACCGCCCGACACGCATCGTACCTACCACGTACCACTCACCGTGAGTTCAAAACACCAAAATCCCCGTGAGGGGATTGAAACGAGAAGAGGGACTTATTCAGAGATATCTTCTAAGAATTGCGTTCAAAACACCAAAATCCCCGTGAGGGGATTGAAACCTCTCCGTTCGGCGTGGCATCCACGCAGTGGAGTCCGTCGGTTCAAAACACCAAAATCCCCGTGAGGGGATTGAAACTAATCAAAAAAACCTCCGTTCTGGAAAATCACAAATCCGGTTCAAAACACCAAAATCCCCGTGAGGGGATTGAAAGTTGAGGACCAAGCTGTCCTCCGGCGCTGCGCTGTAGTGGGGTTCAAAACACCAAAATCCCCGTGAGGGGATTGAAAGTGTTTAACCTTCTTCTCTTCCGTTATCTCTACTATACCACGTTCAAAACACCAAAATCCCCGTGAGGGGATTGAAAGGGAAATCCAACATCGCTGAGTAAATGCACGATCATGTGGGTTCAAAACACCAAAATCCCCGTGAGGGGATTGAAAGGTAAGATGCGCGGAAACCCAAGCCCCGTGATAATATGTTCAAAACACCAAAATCCCCGTGAGGGGATTGAAAGCCACCACCACAGACACAGCGGGATTTGCTAGTTCATTCAGTTCAAAACACCAAAATCCCCGTGAGGGGATTGAAAGATCTTCAATGTTCGAAAGATGGTCCAATCCGTCAACCGGTTCAAAACACCAAAATCCCCGTGAGGGGATTGAAAGCCACGATTGCAGTTACCAAATCCGACAGCGTCATTCGAGTTCAAAACACCAAAATCCCCGTGAGGGGATTGAAACGCCAGAAGGTGGGCGGACGCCAGCGAATTCTTTTGGTTCAAAACACCAAAATCCCCGTGAGGGGATTGAAACACAGACGGTTTCCCTCCACGCCCACACCATCACTCCCGTTCAAAACACCAAAATCCCCGTGAGGGGATTGAAACAAAAGAGGGAGGTCAAGTATGAATTACGCGCGTGAAATTAGTTCAAAACACCAAAATCCCCGTGAGGGGATTGAAACCGCGCATTGGGGTATACCGTTGCAAATGAAACTGGAAAG
>NZ_JBMFNE010000053.1:0-3899 GCF_049970315.1 Chloroflexus sp. | reverse complement strand
TGCTGGTTTACACCCTCTCGGGCTTATGTGCTGCGTTAGCCGGTCTCGTTCTGATTGCCCGGCTCGACTCGGCTCAACCAACTATTGGCCTCGGTTATGAACTCAACGCGATAGCTGCGGTAGTCGTTGGTGGAACCAGTTTCAGCGGCGGTGAAGGGGGACTAGTTGGTACACTGTTGGGAGCGCTATTGATCGAAACCCTCAACAACGGTCTTAATCTGCTCAACGTCTCACCACTCTGGGAACAAGTCGTGAAAGGGGTAGTTATTGCGCTGGCTCTCCTACTCTATCGACTGATCAGTCGCACAGCGCAATCTACATAAATGCGGGTGAAAGGAGGTGTAGCAAGCACAAGAGGTTTCCGGTTTCGATTTTTCGTTGCGCAAACGTTTTCGTCGTGATCAAAGAGGAGGAAGACCGCAATGAAGCACCTATTACGGATCATCATCGTGTTAGGACTGAGTGCGTTGGCCGCATGCACATCGACCACTCCGGTGGCAACACCGACAACACCGGCGCAGAGCAGCAGCAACATCACAATTGGTTTGGTCATTTCAACCCTGAATAATCCCTTCTTTGTCACCTTGCGAGATGGAGCCCAGCGTGCTGCCGACGCAGCAGGGGTCACTTTGACGATTGTAGATGCTCAGGATGACTCGGCCAAGATGATTGCCGGGATCGAAGACCTGATTACCAAGAAGGTCAACGCATTGATCATCAATCCCACCGATTCGGATGCGGTTGTGCCGGCCATACAAAAAGCCAACGAGGCCGGGATACCGGTCTTCACGGTTGACCGTGGCGCTAATGGTGGGACGGTCGTGAGCCACATTGCCTCGGACAACGTAGCTGGTGGCCGCATGGCAGCCGAGTTTCTCTGCAACACGCTGGGCGGCAAGGGCAAAGTTGTCGAACTACAAGGCATCGCCGGTACATCGGCAGCCCGTGATCGCGGCCAAGGTTTCAACGACTACATGGCAAGCTCGTGCAAAGGAGTTGAGATTGTTGCCCAACAGACTGCCGACTTTAACCGCGACCGTGGTCTGCGGGTGTTTGAAAACATCTTGCAGGCACAGCCCGAAATCAACGGTGTCTTCGCCCACAATGACGAGATGATTCTGGGTGCTATTCAAGCGGCTGAGGCCGCAGGCCGCAGCGGGATTGTGTTTGTCGGGTTTGACGCCATCGATGACGCGACGAAAGCGGTACAAGAGGGGAAGTTGGCGGCCACCGTTGCCCAGCAGCCGGCACTGATGGGTCAAACCGCGGTTGAAACGGTCGTGAAGTATTTGAAGGGCGACAAGGTTGAGTCCTCGATTCCGGTCCCGTTGAGCTTAGTGACGAAGTAGCCTAACGGCCAGGCCGGCGGTCGATGTATGACTGCCGGCTGGCGTACCAGTGTATGACAACCACAACACCTCGTCTAACTCTCAGCAACATTGTCAAAACATTTCCGGGCGTACAGGCGGTAAAAAACGTCAGTCTTGAAGCGTACAGCCATGAGATTCTTGCGTTGGTGGGTGAAAACGGCGCCGGAAAATCAACCCTGATGAATATCATCAACGGGATCGTTCAACCCGATAACGGTACGATCATGCTCGACGGGCAACCCGTCATCATCGACTCACCGCGACGCGCGCAAGCGTTAGGGATCACGATGATCCATCAAGAGCTAGCGCTCCTCCCCGAACTGACGGTTGGGCAAAACATGTTCTTGGGGCGTGAACCGCACCGAGCCGGTTGGATCGATTGGAACCGGTTGTATCAACAAGCGCAGCAGGCTCTTGATCGGTTAGGGATCGCCATCTCGGCGCGGGCAAAGGTAGCAGATTTGAGCATTGCCGAGCGACAACTGGTTGAGATTGCGCGGGCGTTGTCGTACCAGGCACGACTGATTGCCCTCGACGAACCGACCAGCTCGCTGACCGAGCGCGAAACCGACATCCTCTTCCGCCTGGTACGCCAACTGCGGGCCGAAGGGGTTGCATTGATCTACATCTCACACCGCCTCGATGAGATCTTTGCTCTTGCCGACCGCATTGCCGTGATGCGCGATGGCGAATTGGTATCGGTCGGAGCAACCAATGAGTTTACCGCTCAGCGCTTAGTCCAACTGATGGTTGGGCGGTCGTTGCAGGCGCCTGAACCCACCCTCGTTGCACAGCGCGGAGAACCGCTAATCCGAGCCGTCAATCTGCACGCCGGTAAAGAGGTGCGCGGCGTATCACTCACGCTCCATCGCGGTGAGATTGTCGGCATGGCCGGACTGGTCGGCGCCGGACGTACCAATGTCGCCCGTCTGCTGTTTGGGGCTGACCGACTCGATCAAGGTGAGCTATGGTTTGAAGGGCAACCGGTTCGGCTCCGCTCACCACGTGATGCCATCAAGCTCGGAATCGGATTTGTGACCGAAGATCGCAAGATGCAAGGACTTTTTCTCAAGCAGAGTGTATACAACAACGCTGCTACCGGCTTGATCGAGCGATTATCGCGGCTTGGTTTCATAGAATTTCGCACGTTGAACAAACACATCGCCGAACTTATCAGTCAATTACGAGTACGCACACCATCGTTACAACAACAGGTACGGAATCTCTCCGGTGGTAATCAACAAAAAGTGATCATTGCACGCTGGTTAGCCCTCAAACCAAAGCTACTTATCCTTGACGAACCAACCCGTGGGGTTGATGTAGGCGCCAAAGCTGAAATTCATGCCCTCATCCGTGAGTTAGCGAGCCAAGGAATGGCTATTCTGATGATTTCCTCAGAGCTACCCGAAATCCTGGCCGTGAGTGACCGGATCATTGTAATGCGAGAAGGACGGATTACAGCCGAATTTAGCCGCAGAGAAGCGAGCCAAGATCGGATTATGCAAGCAGCGGTGGGACCAGGGTAACTATCATGACCAAAGCATCGCTGAATTGGGCGCAACGCACATTGGTATACCGTCAGCTAGGGACGTATGGAATTTTGGTAGCCCTGGCGATCTGGTTTACATTATTTTCACCGCAGTTTCTGACGGTGAACAACCTGCTGACACTTGCTTTACAAACATCACTGATAGCGCTGGTCGCGATTGGCATGACATTCACGATCATTACCGGTGGCATCGATCTGTCGGTAGGCTCGACCGCAGCGCTAGCCGGTGCGATTGCAGCCGGCATAGCGGTGCAATTTGGGACGTATCCGGGTCTTTTAGCTGGAATGATGACCGGGATCGGCATTGGATTCATCAACGGTGCGTTGATCGTATGGGGGCGTCTACCGCCATTTATTGCCACCCTTGCCAGTATGGCAGCCGCACGCGGCTTGACGCTGGTGTACACACAAGGCCGTCCTATTGCCGGTCTTGATCGTGCTTTCACTGTTTGGGGGAGCGATTCTCTGTTTGGAGTACCGATACCGGTCTGGGTGTTGCTATGCACCGCCGTCATTGCCCATCTGGTCTTGCGCCAAACACGCCTTGGCCTACACCTCTACGCAGTCGGCGGCAATGAAGAGACTGCACGGTTGGCGGGGGTCAACGTACCACAGGTCACATTCAGCGCTTATCTGATCAGCGGATGGTTTGCGGCCCTGAGTGGCATCATGCTCACGGCGCGCCTGTGGTCGGCTCAGCCCAACACCGGGATCGGTCTCGAACTCGACGCCATCGCTGCAGCAGTGTTAGGTGGGAGCAGCTTAGCGGGTGGCAGCGGTGGAATAGTGGGCACAATTGCCGGTTCGTTTATCATCGGGATGCTGGCAAATGGGCTGAATCTGCTTGGGGTACCGTCATACAACCAGCAGGTCATCAAAGGTTTAATCTTTATCGCTGCGGTGATGATGACGGGGGGAATTGAACGACCCAACCGCAGACGAGGCGCGTGAAACCTGCTATGGCAGCAAGAAGATCTGTA
>NZ_JBMFNE010000052.1:0-4192 GCF_049970315.1 Chloroflexus sp. | reverse complement strand
CGATGAGCGAGTTTCAGTGCTCTACCGTGAGCCGAAAGTATTGAAAGTTTGTTACCCCAACCGCGTCCGCACCAACTACAACAAGTTTCAGTGCTCTACCGTGAGCCGAAAGTATTGAAAGCCAGATTGATAAACGTCTCTTCATACTCTAGCCCCGTTTCAGTGCTCTACCGTGAGCCGAAAGTATTGAAAGTAAATACGGTCAAGAAAACAAACTGCTGATTGCGCCAATGTTTCAGTGCTCTACCGTGAGCCGAAAGTATTGAAAGAGGACTACGCTAACGCTCCGCAAGCGCTCCGCTCCGCGTTTCAGTGCTCTACCGTGAGCCGAAAGTATTGAAAGCTTTACGAGCCCGCTGTGGGCTCTGACACAACAAGGTTTCAGTGCTCTACCGTGAGCCGAAAGTATTGAAAGACTTTCCGCCAGTATTGCGCTTACGACAAATCGTGGTTTCAGTGCTCTACCGTGAGCCGAAAGTATTGAAAGTTCGGGCGACAACAGCGAGTGCGCGTCAAGGACGCGGTTTCAGTGCTCTACCGTGAGCCGAAAGTATTGAAAGTCAGTGCTACCCGATCATTCCAGCGATCGATTGGACGTGTTTCAGTGCTCTACCGTGAGCCGAAAGTATTGAAAGATCCGGCAGCGTCGGCAAGAGCGACGATTTGGGGCGCGGTTTCAGTGCTCTACCGTGAGCCGAAAGTATTGAAAGTATCGTGGGCCGGCGAACATCAGCAAGTAGTGAAGAAGTTTCAGTGCTCTACCGTGAGCCGAAAGTATTGAAAGGCTCCCAGACAATCCTTTACTGTACCTTGCTGGATACCGTTTCAGTGCTCTACCGTGAGCCGAAAGTATTGAAAGGGTATACACGGAAGCGCTGTGTAGCGATGGCAACCAGTTTCAGTGCTCTACCGTGAGCCGAAAGTATTGAAAGGCGCGGCGATCGGCAGCAACGTTTCTCCGCGCTGCAATGGTTTCAGTGCTCTACCGTGAGCCGAAAGTATTGAAAGCCTTCAACTTCCGGTACGCCTCAACAAGACGATTAAGTTTCAGTGCTCTACCGTGAGCCGAAAGTATTGAAAGACGCGACAGCGTGCACGCGCCGACCGCGTCGCGCGGGTTTCAGTGCTCTACCGTGAGCCGAAAGTATTGAAAGAACGCGATACCCGGCCAGATATAGAAGTGGATTATCGGTTTCAGTGCTCTACCGTGAGCCGAAAGTATTGAAAGCGCTCCCCGGCTCCGCTGGCTTCTTGTACCAGCGCGCGTTTCAGTGCTCTACCGTGAGCCGAAAGTATTGAAAGGGGTAATAAACCGTAGAGTGTCACCTTCGAGTTCCACGTTTCAGTGCTCTACCGTGAGCCGAAAGTATTGAAAGGCGCCAAGGTCACGGTGACCAACTACACTGGCGTCAGTTTCAGTGCTCTACCGTGAGCCGAAAGTATTGAAAGCTCGAGACGTACATCGTAGTTGCGCCAGCGAGAGCGGTTTCAGTGCTCTACCGTGAGCCGAAAGTATTGAAAGGCGCTGACGGATTGGATATTGAAGCGCCGTTGGGCTAGGTTTCAGTGCTCTACCGTGAGCCGAAAGTATTGAAAGATGCAAGCAGCGCAAGAGTTTATGAACGATATGACCGGTTTCAGTGCTCTACCGTGAGCCGAAAGTATTGAAAGATCCGACAACTCGTGCCGCGGATTCGTTCCTCGTCCTGGTTTCAGTGCTCTACCGTGAGCCGAAAGTATTGAAAGCTACCCCCCGCCCGCCGCCGTAGCCGCCGCCACCGCGTTTCAGTGCTCTACCGTGAGCCGAAAGTATTGAAAGTCAACGATTATCATTTGTTATTTTCATTTGTCACAAAGTTTCAGTGCTCTACCGTGAGCCGAAAGTATTGAAAGTTGCCCATCCCCCTCGAAGTACACCCCAAACCGCTGTTTCAGTGCTCTACCGTGAGCCGAAAGTATTGAAAGACTTACCCACAAAATCTTGTACCTGAATGTCTTCGGTTTCAGTGCTCTACCGTGAGCCGAAAGTATTGAAAGTGAAGAGCCCAAATAGTAACGCAACTGCATAATAGAGTTTCAGTGCTCTACCGTGAGCCGAAAGTATTGAAAGGGGGAACGCGAAGGTGATTGCGAAGGGCCGGTCCTGTTTCAGTGCTCTACCGTGAGCCGAAAGTATTGAAAGGCTTTCGCTGTCCAAACCGCGCGCATTGGTAATCACGTTTCAGTGCTCTACCGTGAGCCGAAAGTATTGAAAGCCCGTGATAATATCCCGCTCCACCACCGTGTACTTGTTTCAGTGCTCTACCGTGAGCCGAAAGTATTGAAAGCGACTTGTAATACAACCCATGCACAAAGCAACCGGGGTTTCAGTGCTCTACCGTGAGCCGAAAGTATTGAAAGTTCATCGTAAACCTTCGGGGACCGAGCCCAGCGCAGCTGTTTCAGTGCTCTACCGTGAGCCGAAAGTATTGAAAGAAGTTAGTGATGATGAACAGGAAGAAACAGGCAGGGTTTGTTTCAGTGCTCTACCGTGAGCCGAAAGTATTGAAAGTATTTCCTTAATGCGCACCATCCTTTGGGTGTTAGGTTTCAGTGCTCTACCGTGAGCCGAAAGTATTGAAAGATCAAAAAGTTCACATCATCAGTTGAAGCCTCTGAAGTTTCAGTGCTCTACCGTGAGCCGAAAGTATTGAAAGTTCGGTGCTGCATCGGGATTCGGCGCGCCGACTGCGGTTTCAGTGCTCTACCGTGAGCCGAAAGTATTGAAAGCGTCACGCCTCGCGCGTTCCCCGCCGTCGCCGGCGGTTTCAGTGCTCTACCGTGAGCCGAAAGTATTGAAAGTCCCTCTTCCCTCTTCCCCCTCCCCCGTCGCTCATGTTTCAGTGCTCTACCGTGAGCCGAAAGTATTGAAAGTGAGAGTGTTAAATATTTTCTCGATGCACACCATCCTTTGTTTCAGTGCTCTACCGTGAGCCGAAAGTATTGAAAGTTATATGCTAGTGCGCGCAGTTTATCATTCTCTTCTCGAGTTTCAGTGCTCTACCGTGAGCCGAAAGTATTGAAAGCGTCAATGAACAGATACGACCATGCCTCATCCGCGGTTTCAGTGCTCTACCGTGAGCCGAAAGTATTGAAAGTGGACGTTTCCTTCGATTTTTACGTCTTTTACGTCGCGTTTCAGTGCTCTACCGTGAGCCGAAAGTATTGAAAGCCAGATAACCAATACACGTAGATTGTCATATCAACCCGTTTCAGTGCTCTACCGTGAGCCGAAAGTATTGAAAGGTGTTCTCACTGGTGGTGATTAGTGATTAGTGAAAGGGTTTCAGTGCTCTACCGTGAGCCGAAAGTATTGAAAGTGCGTACATGTCTGCGTATTTGTTGCACCGCTTTCAGTTTCAGTGCTCTACCGTGAGCCGAAAGTATTGAAAGTAATTGGCGTTCTCTCTTCTTTTACGGTAATGATCTTGTTTCAGTGCTCTACCGTGAGCCGAAAGTATTGAAAGCGATCCGACGATGGAACGCGGATCCGGTATGCCCAGATGTTTCAGTGCTCTACCGTGAGCCGAAAGTATTGAAAGGATAGCCGATCACGCCAGTTTGCGTCAATGCCCACAACGTTTCAGTGCTCTACCGTGAGCCGAAAGTATTGAAAGACCGTACCACCGCTTTAGAGTTACGCTCAGTCGCCGGTTTCAGTGCTCTACCGTGAGCCGAAAGTATTGAAAGTGAATCAGTTAAGATTTTTTTAAACGCGCATCATCCGCGTTTCAGTGCTCTACCGTGAGCCGAAAGTATTGAAAGCGCCCCAGCGCGCGTGGTACGTTAACGTCACAAAGAGGTTTCAGTGCTCTACCGTGAGCCGAAAGTATTGAAAGTTGGTGCTTCATCGGGATTCGGCGCGCCGACGCCGTGTTTCAGTGCTCTACCGTGAGCCGAAAGTATTGAAAGACTTATACCAACGCCGACGCAGCCAGCGAACGTTCGTTTCAGTGCTCTACCGTGAGCCGAAAGTATTGAAAGCTTATACCAACGCCGACGCAGCCAGCGAACGTTCGTTTCAGTGCTCTACCGTGAGCCGAAAGTATTGAAAGCAAGCGTCAGGCCGCCTAGAGTGCTCACGGACCAGCCGGGTTTCAGTGCTCTACCGTGAGCCGAAAGTATTGAAAGCCAGTCTCTTCTTGTTCGCCGT
>NZ_JBMFNE010000051.1:0-4198 GCF_049970315.1 Chloroflexus sp. | reverse complement strand
GTTTCAGTGCTCTACCGTGAGCCGAAAGTATTGAAAGATGATTCGCTTGCGGCTGATGTTGAACGTGGTGAGTTTCAGTGCTCTACCGTGAGCCGAAAGTATTGAAAGACGCGCCGTTCCTGAACATCTTCACGAGCCCACTTTGTTTCAGTGCTCTACCGTGAGCCGAAAGTATTGAAAGGCATATCGGATTCGCGTTCCGAGCGCGGACCGTGACGTTTCAGTGCTCTACCGTGAGCCGAAAGTATTGAAAGACGAAAACGTAATCACTGAGTCAACTACCCCAGTGTTGTTTCAGTGCTCTACCGTGAGCCGAAAGTATTGAAAGGTTGATTGGTCGAGCGCTCTGGCGGACGATCTCGGGGTTTCAGTGCTCTACCGTGAGCCGAAAGTATTGAAAGAAATGCCATTCGTCGTCATGTCCGAGCAGTGCTCGAAGTTTCAGTGCTCTACCGTGAGCCGAAAGTATTGAAAGCTGCATCACTGCCGGCCCCGGAACCGGTACTACACCGTGTTTCAGTGCTCTACCGTGAGCCGAAAGTATTGAAAGGTCTCCATCCTGGGCGTTGCCGCAACAAGATGTCATGTTTCAGTGCTCTACCGTGAGCCGAAAGTATTGAAAGTAAGTACGGCTGCGCCGGCCAGGATCAGGCCGGCCGTTTCAGTGCTCTACCGTGAGCCGAAAGTATTGAAAGGTCTCTTATCAATCCCGGCGTTGTTGTGTATCACGGGTTTCAGTGCTCTACCGTGAGCCGAAAGTATTGAAAGGGGCTATCCAACGTGGTGAAACCGCTATTCCGTACAGTTTCAGTGCTCTACCGTGAGCCGAAAGTATTGAAAGGATATTGCCAGCTGCTGCACGCAGATGCCGGCGTAGGTTTCAGTGCTCTACCGTGAGCCGAAAGTATTGAAAGGTACTGGTTGCAGGTACGGTTGTGGGTAGGTTGCTTGGTTTCAGTGCTCTACCGTGAGCCGAAAGTATTGAAAGAACCCCACCTGGTCATCATCCCCCCAGACCCACGTCAGTTTCAGTGCTCTACCGTGAGCCGAAAGTATTGAAAGAAAAATACCGTCCCGATCCGCGCTCGGAACGCGAATCGTTTCAGTGCTCTACCGTGAGCCGAAAGTATTGAAAGGCTAGGATTCCTTTCACTTCTCCGCCACATCCAACGTTTCAGTGCTCTACCGTGAGCCGAAAGTATTGAAAGCTCTTCTTGATTGGTCGAGCGTTGTGGCGAACGATTGGTTTCAGTGCTCTACCGTGAGCCGAAAGTATTGAAAGGGTTTGAGTATGTTTATCAAGCGGAAGAAGCGCCAGGTTTCAGTGCTCTACCGTGAGCCGAAAGTATTGAAAGTCCGCCTTGCGGTCGGTCGGGTTGAGGAAGATATAGTTTCAGTGCTCTACCGTGAGCCGAAAGTATTGAAAGGCGAACAAAAGCCACGCGAGCGCGACTGAAAAGATGTTTCAGTGCTCTACCGTGAGCCGAAAGTATTGAAAGGCTCAGTTGCTCCGCGACAGACGTTCCCCGTTTGCGTCGTTTCAGTGCTCTACCGTGAGCCGAAAGTATTGAAAGCTTGTACCTGAATGTCCTCGAGAGCATCCACCCAGAGTTTCAGTGCTCTACCGTGAGCCGAAAGTATTGAAAGGAGTGATGAGCCAGCGTAGTAACGCAACTGCATAATAGCGTTTCAGTGCTCTACCGTGAGCCGAAAGTATTGAAAGTGGGCAAACTCCACAATCAGCACTGCGTTCAGCAGTTGGTTTCAGTGCTCTACCGTGAGCCGAAAGTATTGAAAGTAGAATTTTTCTAGATTCCCATCACCCGCTCGGCGTGTCGTTTCAGTGCTCTACCGTGAGCCGAAAGTATTGAAAGCCGAACGTGTCTAGCGTGAGACGGTTCGGTTCAATCGAAGTTTCAGTGCTCTACCGTGAGCCGAAAGTATTGAAAGCGGCTGGCTACCGTGTCGTAAGCATTGTTGGTCGCTAGTTTCAGTGCTCTACCGTGAGCCGAAAGTATTGAAAGTGATCCTGATGATGATGATGATAACGATGAGTCATTGTTTCAGTGCTCTACCGTGAGCCGAAAGTATTGAAAGATCCGACGATGGAACGCGGATCCGGTATGCCCAGACGTTTCAGTGCTCTACCGTGAGCCGAAAGTATTGAAAGCCCCCTACTCAGCCACCAAACGGATTGTCAACCGCGTTTCAGTGCTCTACCGTGAGCCGAAAGTATTGAAAGAGAACATCCACAGGGTCATACGCTGACTGCGCCGAACGGTTTCAGTGCTCTACCGTGAGCCGAAAGTATTGAAAGGCCGGCACGGGCGTGTACGCTGGCAAGTCGTAATTCGTTTCAGTGCTCTACCGTGAGCCGAAAGTATTGAAAGGCACGCCTTCCCGTGTTAATGCAAGCCTTCCCCCGAAGTTTCAGTGCTCTACCGTGAGCCGAAAGTATTGAAAGGCGATCCGTGCGCGTACCAACACGCGCGTGCCATCGTTTCAGTGCTCTACCGTGAGCCGAAAGTATTGAAAGTTTGATGAGATTGTTGAAATACGCGAACCCAACCAAAGTTTCAGTGCTCTACCGTGAGCCGAAAGTATTGAAAGGGTATCATCATTCCGGTACTTTCAGTCGCGCTCGCGGTTTCAGTGCTCTACCGTGAGCCGAAAGTATTGAAAGCCGAAACGACACTATATGCGAACGTGTAATACCCCGCGTTTCAGTGCTCTACCGTGAGCCGAAAGTATTGAAAGATGCCCCAGACCCTGCCTGTTTCCTCTTCTTCTTCATGTTTCAGTGCTCTACCGTGAGCCGAAAGTATTGAAAGTCGGTGCTGCATCGGGATTCGGCGCGCCAACGCCGGTTTCAGTGCTCTACCGTGAGCCGAAAGTATTGAAAGATCTGGGATAAGGTCGTCGAGCGCTCGACAGGTGAGAGTTTCAGTGCTCTACCGTGAGCCGAAAGTATTGAAAGCGTTCACGCACGGCATGCGCCGGCACGGGCGCGTGCGGGTTTCAGTGCTCTACCGTGAGCCGAAAGTATTGAAAGCTTGCGTGTACCAATTGTGCTGCGCGTCGCACGCTCAGCGTTTCAGTGCTCTACCGTGAGCCGAAAGTATTGAAAGTGCGGATTCGTTCCTCGTCCTGTGGCATCTCGGCGCGTTTCAGTGCTCTACCGTGAGCCGAAAGTATTGAAAGGCACCAGTTTGTTGTTCTACGCAACCCAACCGCACGCGTTTCAGTGCTCTACCGTGAGCCGAAAGTATTGAAAGCCGAAACCTTCACGCTTCAGGTATCGCATTGCAACGGTTTCAGTGCTCTACCGTGAGCCGAAAGTATTGAAAGACTGTTATATCTACGCGTACTAAGGCGGGCAAGCGGTTTCAGTGCTCTACCGTGAGCCGAAAGTATTGAAAGAATGATAGCGAACGAAAGCCGGCGCATGAGTCCTACCGTTTCAGTGCTCTACCGTGAGCCGAAAGTATTGAAAGTAGTATTTTTTAAACCACAAGTAAAAAACGCCGTCCGTTTCAGTGCTCTACCGTGAGCCGAAAGTATTGAAAGGGACTACCACACCAACCCACAGCCGGAAGAGTTTATGTTTCAGTGCTCTACCGTGAGCCGAAAGTATTGAAAGTCCCCTTTCCCGACCGCGTCTGCCTTCGGTGCTGCTGGGTTTCAGTGCTCTACCGTGAGCCGAAAGTATTGAAAGGCGTCCTTGACGCGCACTCGCTATTGCACAGATCGAGGTTTCAGTGCTCTACCGTGAGCCGAAAGTATTGAAAGCCACGTGATTGGCACCCGCCCTATGCCAGCAGCGGATGTTTCAGTGCTCTACCGTGAGCCGAAAGTATTGAAAGGAGACTCGCACGCGACGTAGAAGAACGAACTATGCAGTTTCAGTGCTCTACCGTGAGCCGAAAGTATTGAAAGATTGCGAACAAAACCCAAGCAAGTGCAATACTCAAAACGTTTCAGTGCTCTACCGTGAGCCGAAAGTATTGAAAGTCTTACTAACGCTCCTAACCAGAGCGTTAATAAAGAAGTTTCAGTGCTCTACCGTGAGCCGAAAGTATTGAAAGGGCGAGGCGTTAAGGATGACTTACGCAAGTTCATGCGTTTCAGTGCTCTACCGTGAGCCGAAAGTATTGAAAGATGATTCGCTTGCGGCTGATGTTGAACGTGGTGAGTTTCA
>NZ_JBMFNE010000050.1:0-4450 GCF_049970315.1 Chloroflexus sp. | reverse complement strand
GTGCTCTGGAGAGCATTGCTAAGCGGTAGATGATGTGGTTGTTCAAAACACCAAAATCCCCGTGAGGGGATTGAAACATCATCCCTACCCGTATAGAGACCATGAATAGGATCGATGCGTTCAAAACACCAAAATCCCCGTGAGGGGATTGAAACCCAGCTCTGCTCGACGTTCCCACAGGTCTGTCCAAAACCGGGTTCAAAACACCAAAATCCCCGTGAGGGGATTGAAACATAACCGCCAAGGCCGCCTATCCTACGATAGTATCATTTGCGTTCAAAACACCAAAATCCCCGTGAGGGGATTGAAACACAGCGATGATGAGGCACTGGACGCCGGCGATGGAAACTGTTCAAAACACCAAAATCCCCGTGAGGGGATTGAAACAGGTAAACAATGAAGCCGCCAAACAGCATAGGACCAATTTTGTTCAAAACACCAAAATCCCCGTGAGGGGATTGAAACATACATCCCGTCTTCAAAAGGAGGAAGCACATACTACGTTCAAAACACCAAAATCCCCGTGAGGGGATTGAAACCGGCGGGCGGCTACGGCGGCGGGCGGGGGGTAGGAAAAAGTTCAAAACACCAAAATCCCCGTGAGGGGATTGAAACGTGGATCAAGGCCGGTAGTTTCAATATCTACCGCGAGATACTGGGTTCAAAACACCAAAATCCCCGTGAGGGGATTGAAACGGCACGGCTAAACCCCTTTACCAAACCGCGCTTTGCTCGACGTTCAAAACACCAAAATCCCCGTGAGGGGATTGAAACTCGATCATCTGGACGTTTCCTTCGATTTTTACATCTTTGTTCAAAACACCAAAATCCCCGTGAGGGGATTGAAACTCTTAGCATACGCTCATGGAAGCTGATCACTTGCTAAGTTCAAAACACCAAAATCCCCGTGAGGGGATTGAAACGTTTTAACTGCGGGTTTGTGCAACGAGGTGAACACGACCACCAGGTTCAAAACACCAAAATCCCCGTGAGGGGATTGAAACATGAACTTTTTTGTACAACCCTGATAAGGTTGTACAATTCGTTCAAAACACCAAAATCCCCGTGAGGGGATTGAAACTAGCATCGGGGGCCTGGTGTGGCGGCGTCTACTCCGTTCAAAACACCAAAATCCCCGTGAGGGGATTGAAACGCGCAACCTTCTCTGCCACATATGACGGCATGTAGCGGAGAGTTCAAAACACCAAAATCCCCGTGAGGGGATTGAAACACGCCAATACACATTAAATATCATACTCTTCGTCCTCCTGTGTTCAAAACACCAAAATCCCCGTGAGGGGATTGAAACATCCTCAGACTAGTTTCGCCTACCAGTTTCACAACCATTGGTTCAAAACACCAAAATCCCCGTGAGGGGATTGAAACTCATTCACGCTATCACCGGTCCAGTCACGTTTGGATGGACCGGTTCAAAACACCAAAATCCCCGTGAGGGGATTGAAACTTGCGAGAGACACTGCAAGAGCTGGCGCAGACAGGTGGTGCGGTTCAAAACACCAAAATCCCCGTGAGGGGATTGAAACCCCCCTACACCTACGTTGCGTACACTTACGTCAACTATACGTTCAAAACACCAAAATCCCCGTGAGGGGATTGAAACGTGCACGATCATTGTTTTTTTCTCCTTTCTTGTTGTTTGCTGTTCAAAACACCAAAATCCCCGTGAGGGGATTGAAACACAAGGTAATCTACCCCCACCTGCTCGCCAACCGTGGCGTTCAAAACACCAAAATCCCCGTGAGGGGATTGAAACGTGTACACCGCCGGTAGGCCAAGTGACCGCACATCGCACGTTCAAAACACCAAAATCCCCGTGAGGGGATTGAAACCGACTTGCTCGGCGGTTGCTCGGTCGTAGTACCTAGCGGTTCAAAACACCAAAATCCCCGTGAGGGGATTGAAACCTCGGTATCGTTTTGCGATACATTTTCACAATCGATTGTTCAAGTTCAAAACACCAAAATCCCCGTGAGGGGATTGAAACAGCAACGCGTAACTAATCGCGCGTGATTCGCGTAAAAAAAACGTTCAAAACACCAAAATCCCCGTGAGGGGATTGAAACATGGTTGTCAACCTGGGCGTTTCCTTCGATTTTTACGTCTGTTCAAAACACCAAAATCCCCGTGAGGGGATTGAAACTACACCTGTTCGGCTTTCTGCACATCACGGGCATCGAGGGTTCAAAACACCAAAATCCCCGTGAGGGGATTGAAACGTCAATCTGGGCGATGTTCCCTTCGATTTTTACGTCTTTTGTTCAAAACACCAAAATCCCCGTGAGGGGATTGAAACACCCGTAGACAATGATGTTTGTGATGGTTACACTAACGAAAGGTTCAAAACACCAAAATCCCCGTGAGGGGATTGAAACCGTCTTGGCAATCACCACGCGTCCTACGTCTTTGACCTCTTCGTTCAAAACACCAAAATCCCCGTGAGGGGATTGAAACATCATGAGCAAGGTTATGGATTGGGTTAACCAAGTAACGTTCAAAACACCAAAATCCCCGTGAGGGGATTGAAACTTGTAACAAGCCCGTCACCCCTAACCCGATACGCGCATTGCGGTTCAAAACACCAAAATCCCCGTGAGGGGATTGAAACTAACCCACCCGTGAGCTAAGCTCCTCGGGATGATTTCGCGTTCAAAACACCAAAATCCCCGTGAGGGGATTGAAACAGGGGGAGCCGGCCACAGCAGAGTGGCCCGACCTGAAGATTCGTTCAAAACACCAAAATCCCCGTGAGGGGATTGAAACCTATCGTCCTGGCCGTGCGGTCAACTCTATCTACTCATACGTTCAAAACACCAAAATCCCCGTGAGGGGATTGAAACCTGATTCCCGCATCGGAGTGAGGCCGTACCGAAACGCTAACCGGTTCAAAACACCAAAATCCCCGTGAGGGGATTGAAACGGTGGGTACTACTTGATGCGTACCCACTTTCGCCGTCCGCCCGTTCAAAACACCAAAATCCCCGTGAGGGGATTGAAACCGGCGCGCCGTATGCGCCAGCTGGTCAAAAGAAAACGGGGGGTTCAAAACACCAAAATCCCCGTGAGGGGATTGAAACAAAAAGTTCATTAGCATCAGCCTACCTTCTGGCTCATATGCCGGGTTCAAAACACCAAAATCCCCGTGAGGGGATTGAAACGCGCTTGGCCAGCCGAATAGCGCCGGAAAGCGAAGCTGACCTGTTCAAAACACCAAAATCCCCGTGAGGGGATTGAAACGAAAGGACGCGGTATGAACTACGTACATGAGATTGTTTCAGGTTCAAAACACCAAAATCCCCGTGAGGGGATTGAAACCAATTGTTGTTCCGCCACGTTCAATCTGCAGTAGGAGATGGCGTTCAAAACACCAAAATCCCCGTGAGGGGATTGAAACATCAAAAGTTGATTGCGGATAAGCTGCTCAAGCGCTAAGTTCAAAACACCAAAATCCCCGTGAGGGGATTGAAACGGTACACTCACCAACCAACCGTGTGCACGGTTTCGGGGAACAGTTCAAAACACCAAAATCCCCGTGAGGGGATTGAAACAAGAGTACCGTCCTCGGCCATTGCGTAGAGTTCTACCAGGTTCAAAACACCAAAATCCCCGTGAGGGGATTGAAACCAATCTGGGCGATGTTCCCTTCTGCTTGATATTCAGAAGGTTCAAAACACCAAAATCCCCGTGAGGGGATTGAAACCTTTAATGGATCAACCATCGTCATCCCCCTTATCACTTGGAGTTCAAAACACCAAAATCCCCGTGAGGGGATTGAAACCGGCAGCAACTTCTGGTTTCATACGTACTTTACTTTCGGTTCAAAACACCAAAATCCCCGTGAGGGGATTGAAACACCACACCGCACCTACTACCACCAACACGAAAAAGGCCCGTTCAAAACACCAAAATCCCCGTGAGGGGATTGAAACGTTTACTTGCGCCGCCGCCACACGGGCCGATTTAACCGTTCAAAACACCAAAATCCCCGTGAGGGGATTGAAACCCTCCCTTCTTGTACAATCCTACGCCCGACACGCATCGTACCGTTCAAAACACCAAAATCCCCGTGAGGGGATTGAAACGCTCTCGGCGGAACGCGAGAGCCAATCGTGTAGTAGAATTCTGTTCAAAACACCAAAATTCCCGTGAGGGGATTGAAACGTATCAAGCGCCATAACTGGCGTGATACGCTCTAAGTACGTTCAAAACACCAAAATCCCCGTGAGGGGATTGAAACAAAGCGAAGATGACCTGTGGCGGATCTCCCGCTCGATATAGGTTCAAAACACCAAAATCCCCGTGAGGGGATTGAAACACCAAAACCATTGGCGCACTTCACTTAGTGCGCGCAATTCAGTTCAAAACACCAAAATCCCCGTGAGGGGATTGAAACCGCGCATTGGGGTATACCGTTGCAAATGAAACTGGAAAG
>NZ_JBMFNE010000049.1:0-5232 GCF_049970315.1 Chloroflexus sp. | reverse complement strand
CTGCGTGCTCCAGCTCTGCGCGCGCCACGTTTCAGTGCTCTACCGTGAGCCGAAAGTATTGAAAGAGCCGTTGGGTACCCCCGCCACCATAATCTGCGCGTTGTTTCAGTGCTCTACCGTGAGCCGAAAGTATTGAAAGTGCCTGTGCGCGTTTCTGTACCTCCGTTGGATCGGATAGTTTCAGTGCTCTACCGTGAGCCGAAAGTATTGAAAGCAATCCATGCGACATACTTTAAAAGCCCGTCTGGCCAGGTTTCAGTGCTCTACCGTGAGCCGAAAGTATTGAAAGATAATTTCTAAACTCTCGCGATCCAAACCGCGCGCATGTTTCAGTGCTCTACCGTGAGCCGAAAGTATTGAAAGGAAGGTCAGTTGTAACATACCCGTCTGGCGTAAGGAAGTTTCAGTGCTCTACCGTGAGCCGAAAGTATTGAAAGACGCAAGTTGTCCATGTCCATGCTGCGCGTGTAGTAGTTTCAGTGCTCTACCGTGAGCCGAAAGTATTGAAAGCTGCAGTGCGCGAGTATTTGAACGAGTTCAAGCGCACGTTTCAGTGCTCTACCGTGAGCCGAAAGTATTGAAAGCGAGCGCGATATAGACGCTGTATTGCGTTTGCAGCGCGTTTCAGTGCTCTACCGTGAGCCGAAAGTATTGAAAGGCACAGCAAGCACGACTGCCCGCTACGCCAAGAAAGTTTCAGTGCTCTACCGTGAGCCGAAAGTATTGAAAGAACGAATAGCGCTTTCCTGTCTCCCCCGTCGCTGTGTTTCAGTGCTCTACCGTGAGCCGAAAGTATTGAAAGGCAAACAGTAACCATGCCAACGCAACAGAAAACACAGTTTCAGTGCTCTACCGTGAGCCGAAAGTATTGAAAGTTCATTTAAAAATTTGTACTCAAACCAAGCATCACGGTTTCAGTGCTCTACCGTGAGCCGAAAGTATTGAAAGTTTCATTTAAAAATTTGTACTCAAACCAAGCATCACGGTTTCAGTGCTCTACCGTGAGCCGAAAGTATTGAAAGCTTACCGTTGGGAAAGACGGGACAGAAGAGGAAGAGTTTCAGTGCTCTACCGTGAGCCGAAAGTATTGAAAGAACACTGCGTCGCAATCTCAGTTATCGACGCGCGAAAGTTTCAGTGCTCTACCGTGAGCCGAAAGTATTGAAAGACACTTGGCCAACCGAGCACATCATTTTAGCTGATGGTTTCAGTGCTCTACCGTGAGCCGAAAGTATTGAAAGATATTGGTTGAGCGGTCTTGAGTTTTTCTTCGGTCTGCGTTTCAGTGCTCTACCGTGAGCCGAAAGTATTGAAAGTGCCCCGGACGACCAGTGGTACCTTATTAAAAATGAAGTTTCAGTGCTCTACCGTGAGCCGAAAGTATTGAAAGTCAGCGCCACCGCCAGCAGCGTTTTGCCTGAGCCGTAGGTTTCAGTGCTCTACCGTGAGCCGAAAGTATTGAAAGGCCAGATCTGCAACTACCTTCTTACGTGCCTGCACGGTTTCAGTGCTCTACCGTGAGCCGAAAGTATTGAAAGCCGAGAGCAGCGTTTTACCTGAGCCGTACCGCCCAGTTTCAGTGCTCTACCGTGAGCCGAAAGTATTGAAAGGGATCGTGTATGCGAACGTGTAGTAACCTGACGGCAGTTTCAGTGCTCTACCGTGAGCCGAAAGTATTGAAAGAAGGTTACGTAGTAGTCATCTGGAAACAACCCAATAGTTTCAGTGCTCTACCGTGAGCCGAAAGTATTGAAAGAGAACATGCGAATGAGAATCCCCGCACCGGCCAAAACCGTTTCAGTGCTCTACCGTGAGCCGAAAGTATTGAAAGCGAAAATGCAAATGCTCGACGCGTAGCGCGTCGAGGTTTCAGTGCTCTACCGTGAGCCGAAAGTATTGAAAGAGTCTGAGCCTGAACTTGTACCGAGTTCGTGCCAGCGTTTCAGTGCTCTACCGTGAGCCGAAAGTATTGAAAGTGAACAACGTCGTCAAGGTTCTTAGCGTATCGGATGCGTTTCAGTGCTCTACCGTGAGCCGAAAGTATTGAAAGTTTCTCGTTGCCTGTCTGGGCTTATAGAATAGTAGTGCGTTTCAGTGCTCTACCGTGAGCCGAAAGTATTGAAAGCCCATCCGGCGAAACCGCGCAACGAGCGCGGCAGCGCGTTTCAGTGCTCTACCGTGAGCCGAAAGTATTGAAAGCACGGCGTCGGAGCGCCGAAGCCGCCGGCAGTACCAAGTTTCAGTGCTCTACCGTGAGCCGAAAGTATTGAAAGCTCACTATCACTAATCACTATCATCACTATCACCAGGTTTCAGTGCTCTACCGTGAGCCGAAAGTATTGAAAGTAAGTGTGAGGTGTGTTATGTGGTACAAGTCATTTCGTGGTTTCAGTGCTCTACCGTGAGCCGAAAGTATTGAAAGAAGAAGAGCGTATCTGTGTCGTTTATGAGAGTATCGCGTTTCAGTGCTCTACCGTGAGCCGAAAGTATTGAAAGAGAATTCAGAGCAATACCAAGTCTTTGTACCTTTGGTGTTTCAGTGCTCTACCGTGAGCCGAAAGTATTGAAAGTCAAGGTTACCCTTGTGATCAATTATTATCATTTGCAACCATGTTTCAGTGCTCTACCGTGAGCCGAAAGTATTGAAAGCTCAGTTGCTCCGCGTCAGACGTTTCCTGTTTGTGTAGTTTCAGTGCTCTACCGTGAGCCGAAAGTATTGAAAGGCAATGTCGGCGCAATTGCGGCTGGAGCACGCAGAGGTTTCAGTGCTCTACCGTGAGCCGAAAGTATTGAAAGGCGCTCGATTTCAACAGCGCGGACATACCGGCTGAGGTTTCAGTGCTCTACCGTGAGCCGAAAGTATTGAAAGCGAGAAAATCGAGAAATTGAACTCTCGTTCGATCTGGAGTTTCAGTGCTCTACCGTGAGCCGAAAGTATTGAAAGATATTACCAACAGTCACGAGTACAAGCAGTTCGTCGGTTTCAGTGCTCTACCGTGAGCCGAAAGTATTGAAAGCAGAAACAAGCGAAACGGAGAAACTGGTATCCCACAGTTTCAGTGCTCTACCGTGAGCCGAAAGTATTGAAAGCGTATTGTTGCCCGCCCCAATCCCACGTCCAATTGATGTTTCAGTGCTCTACCGTGAGCCGAAAGTATTGAAAGTCGGTGTGTTTATTGTTGTCTCAGTTGGCGTCTTTCGTTTCAGTGCTCTACCGTGAGCCGAAAGTATTGAAAGTCGCGGTGCTGGCGAACGCGCGACGCGGTCGACGGTGTTTCAGTGCTCTACCGTGAGCCGAAAGTATTGAAAGTCGGGTAAAACGCTGCTCGCTGTGGCACTGAGTGACGTTTCAGTGCTCTACCGTGAGCCGAAAGTATTGAAAGTACTTCTCTATACTTCCTGATACGTGATGTTTTATGGTTTCAGTGCTCTACCGTGAGCCGAAAGTATTGAAAGTCGCTAATACCTGCTTCAACCAAATTACCAGTATCAATGTTTCAGTGCTCTACCGTGAGCCGAAAGTATTGAAAGTTGTTGACTTGTTTGCGCAACAAAGTGCGTGGTCAGCGGTTTCAGTGCTCTACCGTGAGCCGAAAGTATTGAAAGGTGATGAGCCAGCGTAGTACCTTAGCTGCATCACTGAGTTTCAGTGCTCTACCGTGAGCCGAAAGTATTGAAAGGTAAAACAGGAGACTGCTGTATGACCAGGATTACTATGTTTCAGTGCTCTACCGTGAGCCGAAAGTATTGAAAGCCCATACCCGTCTACGCCCGTTCTGCAACGGTACGAGTTTCAGTGCTCTACCGTGAGCCGAAAGTATTGAAAGCGCGGTGGAGATCGAGCGCGAGTTTAACTTTGCGACGCTGTTTCAGTGCTCTACCGTGAGCCGAAAGTATTGAAAGTGCTGACGCCAGTTTGTTTTTCCGCTCGCCGCGGAGGCGTTTCAGTGCTCTACCGTGAGCCGAAAGTATTGAAAGACCGAAACCACTCGATAACCAGCCGCATACAGCAAGTTTCAGTGCTCTACCGTGAGCCGAAAGTATTGAAAGCCACCAACCCCCACCACTCCGCCAACTTGTGGTACAGTTTCAGTGCTCTACCGTGAGCCGAAAGTATTGAAAGACTCTTCATACGGACGAACCCAGCGCAACGAAGCTGTTTCAGTGCTCTACCGTGAGCCGAAAGTATTGAAAGCTCCGCCTCTCATCGCTCCAGCTCCGCGCGCGTCACGTTTCAGTGCTCTACCGTGAGCCGAAAGTATTGAAAGAAGTCCTTGACAGCGTCGAGCGTCATAATCCCCTGCTGGTTTCAGTGCTCTACCGTGAGCCGAAAGTATTGAAAGCGTGGTGCCGGTTCCGGGCCCAGCCATTATGCAGTTGGTTTCAGTGCTCTACCGTGAGCCGAAAGTATTGAAAGTCTTGATCAAGACGCCAGCGCCGGCCAGAATCAGGCGTTTCAGTGCTCTACCGTGAGCCGAAAGTATTGAAAGAATAAAAAAAGAGAAATAAGCGAAAGCAGCATCAAGACGTTTCAGTGCTCTACCGTGAGCCGAAAGTATTGAAAGGCATCAATGAACAGATACGACCATGCCTCATCCGCGGTTTCAGTGCTCTACCGTGAGCCGAAAGTATTGAAAGAAACGCCTTTATTTCTTTTGGCGAAGCATCAATAAATGTTTCAGTGCTCTACCGTGAGCCGAAAGTATTGAAAGTTTTACCTGAGCCGTACCGACCAACAACGCTTACGACGGTTTCAGTGCTCTACCGTGAGCCGAAAGTATTGAAAGCGACTCACTACGTGACTGCAACAACGTTGAACAAGAGTTTCAGTGCTCTACCGTGAGCCGAAAGTATTGAAAGGCCACCTCTCTTCCTGAAGCCCTCCCGCTGTGATCACCCTCCCTCTGCCGATACAATCGCTCATAGGCCTTCCTACACTCTTAGTATAATCACTTTTTGGACGATCGCAAACGTACCAAGTGGGCTATGCTCGCAACTTTTCTTTTGCCCGTAAAAGGCATCGAGTTGAGATGACACTCCATCCCTTTGTAATGAACCATATTGCCGATAACGGGTTATCTGTTTTTGTACCGGAGTAGGGGAACAAGACCTCTCCGGTACAGAGTTGCGAGCGAACCGCGTTAACGACCTATTCGATCGCTATGCTCACACAACATCATTACAGAAGTGACGGAATTCACAGTTTACACACATTGCACGACTGGTCGGGGG
>NZ_JBMFNE010000048.1:0-5420 GCF_049970315.1 Chloroflexus sp. | reverse complement strand
AGCGAGCAATCTTCCTCACTCCTTCCCCACGTTAGGATTGCTCGGGCACTGGCGTGCCCTCGAAATGACAAAGGGGGACGCCCCTGCGCCACGTTAAGATTGCTCGGGCACTGGTGTGCTCTCGCAATGACAGTGGGGGCAGTACCATTTGTCATTTCGAGCGTAATGTCATTGCGAGCGTAGCGAGCAATCTTCCTCACTCCTTCCCCACGTTAGGATTGCTCGGGCACTGGCGCGCGCTCGCAATGACAGTGGGGGCAGTACCATTTCACCGCTTCAGCTGGCTGATACCGGTATTAAATGCCAACAAATTACTATGCGGCTCGTGCCCGTCAGCCCCATAACTGTGCAAATCATCACAAATCAAAGCAGTTGCAGATCGTGTATTATAAGGTTTGCAGAACGGGCACTGCCCACTTGAGAAAACGTGCCTACTGTGCTATATTATGCACAAGATTTGACATTTAAAGAAAAGATAGTACCGCTTTATCGGTCGTTATCCACCCGGAGACAACCGATGGGGGTACTCTAGAAGTGTTACAACGAGTGGAACCGCCGTTGATGATTGTGGGTCACCTGGCCCCTGATCTCGACTGCCTCACCGCGATCTGGCTATTAATGCGGTTTGGCCCGGCGAAAGATGCCGATCTACGATTCGTACCTGCCGGGCGAACATGGCAGGATCAACCGGTCGATGCCAACCCACGGATTATTCATGTTGACACCGGTGGTGGACGGTTCGACCACCATCAGACCAACGACCCGACGCTCAGCGCAGCCGAGCTGGTGCGACGGGTGGTTGCGCCTAACGATGAAGCGTTACGCCGTCTGGTTGATCAAGTAACGCGGATCGATCATGCCAATTATCGGCCGGGTCATGTCTTTTTCAATATCAATGACCTCATTGCCGGTTACAACGCACTTTATCCCAACCACCCCCACCATGTAGCGCAAGCGATGCTGGCGAATCTCGATGCCTGGTACGAACACGAGGTACGCCAGTTACGTTTTGAGCAAGCGTTTCAAAACCGACTAGAGTTTGAGACGCCGTGGGGGTTGGGAATTGCCGTACAGAGCGTGGATGGTGGTTCATCACGCTTAGCCTACAGCTACGGCGCGGTGGTGTTTGCATACCGTGATCGACGGGGTTACATGGGAGTGACAGCACAACGTCGCTCGAATGTCGATCTGCAACCGGTGTACGAGACGTTACGTCAGCGCGACAGTCAGGCGGATTGGTATCTACATCCAAGTCACCGGCTCTTGCTATGTGGGACGCCGAAAGCACCGCCACGCCGCTTATCGCAACTGTCGCTCGAAGAATTGGTCGAGATTATTCGTCGTAAATAGCGGTTTAGGCCGATAGGTTGGTGTAACACCGGAGAGGGGTGAGATGGTATCTCACCCCTCTCTGTGGTTAGGTGAGCGCAATGGTACCAGCAGGATGGTCTGCGATGGCAATATGCTATAATGAGATTACAAATATTTGTCAACCTACTGTGGAATGCGCCGTGCGAAATCTAACCTCATTCGATACCATCTTCGATCAATCCCGCAATGACAATATCGAGCTGCTCAAGGCATGGGCCGGCACGACGCTGGCATTTGCCATTATGCAAACTGGTGCCTCGAACCTCATCAGTAGCACGTTTATCGTGAATCTGGTCGTGGCGGCGATTGTGGCCGGGGTCGGGTTCGTTCTCCACGAACTTGCTCATCGCATTGTCGCGCGTGGGTATGGAGCAGAGGCACACTTTATTGCCAACGATCGCTGGCTACTTCTCTCGATTTTGATCAGCTTGTTGGGTATTTTCATTGCCGCGCCGGGAGCAGTCTGGCATCGTGGTCTGTTAACCGTGCGGCAGAGTGGGCTGATCGCCCTAGCTGGCCCGGTTACTAATCTTGTGTTGTCTTTCCTGTTTCTTTTGTTGTTTGTACCGATCATTATGTTGCGTCCACCATTCTTCGATCTGTGGATAACAGTTTGTTATATTGGATTTCGCTTTAACGCTTGGATTGGCCTGTTCAATATGATCCCGGCCGGCCCGTTTGACGGTGCGAAGGTGTTGGCATGGGATTGGCGAGTCTTTGCCGTCACCGTGGCTGTTGGCGTTGGCTTGACCTTCTTGCTGAGTGATAGCATGATCTTTAGCATCTTGCGGGCGCTAGCCCAGATGTTGTAAATGAGGATGCAATGCGAACTCCGTTAATCGCCGGTAACTGGAAGATGTACAAGACGATTGGTGAAGCGACGGCGCTCGTGCGTGATCTCCTTGCCGAACTTGGCCCGCTTACCGATCGTGAAGCAATTGTCTGCCCGCCGTTTACGGCGTTGGCGGCGGTAGCGCCGTTGGTAGCCGGTAGTGCGTTGGGGTTGGGGGCACAGAATCTCTACCCTGAGGCACAAGGGGCATTTACCGGTGAGGTTTCACCAGTGATGTTGACCGATGTTGGTTGCCGTTATGTGATCGTCGGTCATAGTGAGCGTCGGCACTATTTTAGCGAGAGTGATGCGCTGGTGAATCGCAAACTGCGGGCCGCCTTAGCCCACGGCCTACACCCGATTGTCTGCGTCGGCGAGAGCAAGCCGCAGCGTGATGCCGGACAGGCCGAGCCAATTGTGACGGCACAAGTGCGGGCAGCGTTGGTCGAGGTACCGCCGGATCGAATGCCGGATGTTGTGATCGCGTATGAACCGATTTGGGCTATCGGTACCGGTGATACGGCAACACCGGCTGATGCCCAAGCGATGCATGCGGCGATCCGAGCTACACTAGCCGAACTCTACGGCTCTGAGATTGCCACCGCAGTGCGTATTCAGTATGGTGGCAGTGTCAAACCAGACAATATCGATGAACTTATGGCACAACCCGACATCGATGGCGCCCTTGTGGGTGGTGCTTCGTTGCAGGCGGCCAGTTTTCTCCGCATTATTCAGTACCGGTAAATGGAATCTGAACGTAGTTTCAGACAAATCGGTACGAGGCGACGGTTGATCCAACCGTCGCCATTTGTGCTTCAAGTTCAAATCGGTACATACCGGTTCCGAGTGCAGATGATCGTATTCGCTTGGCTATGCAAGAATTATTAATCATTGTCGCGCTGGCATTGGCGAATGGAATGTTTGCCGCCACCGAGCTAGCAGTTGTTTCTGCCCGCCGAGGCCGGCTCGAACAGCGCGCTGAAGAGGGAAGTCGCGGGGCAGCGGTTGCTATCCAATTGCAAGAAGATCCCGATCGTTTTCTGGCCGCAGTGCAGATCGGTATTACACTGATCGGAACACTGAACGGTGTCTTTGCCGGCGCAACCCTGACCGGTCAACTCGCACCATGGTTTGCCCGCAATGAGTGGCTACGACCGTATGCCGACCAGTTGGCCCAATTTTTGGTCGTGCTGCTGGTTACGTACCTGTCGCTGGTGTTGGGGGAGTTGGTACCGAAGCGTATTGCCTTGCAAAGTGCCGAGACCATTGCGACGCTGATGGCTCGACCAATGTTAGGGCTAGCGCGGATCAGTACACCGATCATTGTGTTACTTAGTGCTTCCACTCGTTTGATCCTTACCCTAATCGGGCGCGCGAATGTCGAGGAGGAGCGGGTCACCGAAGAAGATATTCGAGCACTCGTTCGGGAAGGTGCCGAGACCGGTGAGGTCGAACCGCAAGAGCAGCAATTCATCGACCGTGTCTTTAGGTTCAGCGACCGGGCAGTGCGCCACATCATGACCCCGCGCCACGAAGTTGAGATGGTAGAAGCCAACCACACGCTCGGGGAAGTGATCGATGAGTTATTGGCGAGTGGCTACTCGCGCTTTCCGGTGTATGAAGAGACACCAGATCAGATTGTCGGGATTGCCCATGTGCGTGATTTGCTCTTACTCTACCGAAAAAAGGGTGAGCAAGCGTTAGTACGGGAAGCCGTCTCGCCACCGCTCTACGTACCGGAAAATAGTCGGGCATCGGCGCTGCTGACCACATTTCGTCGCAGCCGTCGCCATATGGCGTTGGTGGTGGGTGAGTTAGGTGGGATCGAGGGCGTTGTGACGCTAGAAGATGTATTGGAAGAGATTGTGGGCGAGATTGATGACGAATACGACGATGCTACTCCACCACCAATCGTGCGTCGCGAAGATGGTTCATACCTCGTTGAGGGTTCATTACCGGTTGATGAGGTACGCGCATTGCTTGAAGTCGATGAGCTACCCGACGAAGACACGTTTCGTTATGAGACGTTGGCCGGGCTGGTGATTAGTCTGATCGGTCATATTCCAACCGCCGGTGATGTCGTGCGGTGGAGCGGATGGCGGTTTGAAGTGGTCGATATGGACGGGTTGCGTGTAGATAAGGTGTTGATCGCGCGCGATTCAACCACGAATCATACATCAACGTCCCCATCGCGGTAGGGTACATCGTGATGCGGCCCGGTGGTTGTATAGGGCCGCACGGGAGCCGCATGGGGGGCCGCACGGGGGCGCACGGCCGTGCGGCCCTACTGGGCCCACAACGGCCAGCGGTCTTGGGCGGTGTTTTGGGTGACTTGTTGGGTTATCGTACCATCGCTGACGTTCAGGATATAGATCTCGAAGTCACTGTCGCGGTCGCTGGCGAAGGCCAATTGGCGGCCATCGGGCGACCACGTCGGTGCATCGTCGGTGGCGGGATTGTTGGTCAGGCGACGCACATTGCTACCGTCGCTGTTCATCACATAAATCTCCCAATTCCCGTCGCGGTCGCTGGCGAAGGCAATTTGTTTGCCGTCGGGTGAGACGCGGGCGAAGCGATCATTGACAGCGTTGTTCGTCAGGTTGCGGATGTTGGTTAGTTCGGCGAAGAGTTGGGCTACCACCTGCCGCCGCACGATTGGCTGATAGCGCAACTCGGCCCGGTAAATCTCGAAATTGCCGTCACAGTCGCTCACCCAATAGACCACGCGCCCGTCTGGCGACCATGCCGGCGTTTCGTAGCGGCAGGCTGGCAGATCACGGGTTAGACGCATTGCGATAGGTAGACTGCCGGGAGCTGGGCCTGACCACAAGTTAAGGTCTGGACGTCCGGTGCGCTCTGAAACAACGAGAAGCTGGGTACCGTCAGGCGATACCATTGGATTGAATTCATTGACGGGTTTCGTGAGAAATTCCGGTAGTTTGTCTGGCGGCTGTTCGAGCTGATCACGAACGTCGATAGTGCTTATGCGAGTGGCTGACGCACCCGGCGCTGTCTCACTGATGCTAGCAGCGATGCTGTTGAGGGCATACACTTGGCGGTAGCCTGGTTGATCGCGCCGCGAATCGACTGCCAACATCTGTTGGGCCGGATCCCAACTGCGCAGCCACGAAAATGCGACAGTTTCGTTATTGTTGAAGGTTATACGCTGACCACCACCGTTAAAATTGGCACGGTAGAGTTCCCAGTAGCTACCGGT
>NZ_JBMFNE010000047.1:0-5489 GCF_049970315.1 Chloroflexus sp. | reverse complement strand
AGCGTAAGGAATAAGCAAGTATACAACCAACAAGGAGGTTTCAATCCCCTCACGGGGATTTTGGTGTTTTGAACGTATTGGGCCGGCGGTGCTAATAACCGCCAAGGCCGCCTATCCTGTTTCAATCCCCTCACGGGGATTTTGGTGTTTTGAACTCATTGTCCTACTCCTTCTGACTTCCTTCCTGTTATCTGTTTCAATCCCCTCACGGGGATTTTGGTGTTTTGAACAATGATAGTACACCTAGTTGGTGATGTTAGGCTTCCTATTATGTTTCAATCCCCTCACGGGGATTTTGGTGTTTTGAACGCCGCCGCGCACCAGGGCTTTTACGTGTACGACATAGGTACTACGTTTCAATCCCCTCACGGGGATTTTGGTGTTTTGAACTCATCACGCGCTTACCAACAAACGTATCAGCGCAAATGAATTTCAATCCCCTCACGGGGATTTTGGTGTTTTGAACCCCGTAATACCGCGCCAACGGCTGGCGCTTGGCCAGCCGGAATTTCAATCCCCTCACGGGGATTTTGGTGTTTTGAACGTACTCTTGTACGTACCCCTGCCGTTCTCACGTATGACAGCATTTCAATCCCCTCACGGGGATTTTGGTGTTTTGAACGTGGACGTCGATTACGCTTGAGAACAACTGGCAGGATTGCGGATTTCAATCCCCTCACGGGGATTTTGGTGTTTTGAACCTCGAAAGCGGCTCATGCGCAAGCTTGCGTTCTTAGATAAATTTCAATCCCCTCACGGGGATTTTGGTGTTTTGAACGTATATCCCGTCGGCCAAGACGAAAAACTTATACTTTGGTTTCAATCCCCTCACGGGGATTTTGGTGTTTTGAACGCGTAAGGAACAAGCAACAAGAAAGGAGCTCAAAAAATGATGTTTCAATCCCCTCACGGGGATTTTGGTGTTTTGAACCCGATCATTCGGGAGGTGAAGCCAAATAAGGATGTTGAGGGTTTCAATCCCCTCACGGGGATTTTGGTGTTTTGAACATAAAATGAAAGGAGCAAGCAATGTACAGCACGATCGAGCAGGTTTCAATCCCCTCACGGGGATTTTGGTGTTTTGAACCGACGTGCTCGTATTGGTACACTTGGCGACCAGTGTACAGGGGTTTCAATCCCCTCACGGGGATTTTGGTGTTTTGAACCGAATCGGGTAGGATTTGGAAAATCAGCGAGCGGGCTTATGTTTCAATCCCCTCACGGGGATTTTGGTGTTTTGAACGTCAAAGCGGGAAAGCGTGATAACTGGGCACGGGCTCTCGGTTTCAATCCCCTCACGGGGATTTTGGTGTTTTGAACCGATGGATCCCGTCTATTGAAAAAGATAATACTGTCTTTAGGTTTCAATCCCCTCACGGGGATTTTGGTGTTTTGAACGCAAAACTTATTGACTACACGGCGTGGTCGCTCGCCGACATTTCAATCCCCTCACGGGGATTTTGGTGTTTTGAACGAAGTTGCTAAGGTGGTGGTTCTGAGGCTTTCGCCAAACGGATTTCAATCCCCTCACGGGGATTTTGGTGTTTTGAACGCGAAGTACGGGATGACCAACCTCCCCGCTAGAAACGGTTTGTTTCAATCCCCTCACGGGGATTTTGGTGTTTTGAACCCCTAGCCGGAGCAATTCGGCTAGGAAAAAAACGGAAGTGTTTCAATCCCCTCACGGGGATTTTGGTGTTTTGAACTTGTTCAGGCCGGACTCATTCTGGCCGGCGCGGGTATACTGATCTTTCAATCCCCTCACGGGGATTTTGGTGTTTTGAACGGAAGACACGCTCGATATTCTTGGCGAGGATTCTATTGTTGTTTCAATCCCCTCACGGGGATTTTGGTGTTTTGAACTGGTCGCGGGCGCCGTCGTCGCGGGCGCAGCTGCGCTCGCTTTCAATCCCCTCACGGGGATTTTGGTGTTTTGAACGGACCTGCCCCCATGGACACTGGATCGACTGACGGATTGGGTTTCAATCCCCTCACGGGGATTTTGGTGTTTTGAACGTCGCGTTCGGGTTTGAGCAGACAGCGTAGAAGATGTGATATGTTTCAATCCCCTCACGGGGATTTTGGTGTTTTGAACCTGTTTGACTCATTCGCCGTTAAAGGCGAGGTCGACATCCTGTGTTTCAATCCCCTCACGGGGATTTTGGTGTTTTGAACTTTGATCTGGCAGATTGTTTACAAACTTGACGCAGATTCAGCGTTTCAATCCCCTCACGGGGATTTTGGTGTTTTGAACTTCAACAATCTGTTGCCGAACAGGTGTTCAGTGCGCTTGAGTTTCAATCCCCTCACGGGGATTTTGGTGTTTTGAACCTGATATCGTCGTGGTGTCCCGCGTGGAAGATATTGCGAGTTTCAATCCCCTCACGGGGATTTTGGTGTTTTGAACGAATGTATATTCCGTCCGCCAAGACGAAAAACTTATATTTGTTTCAATCCCCTCACGGGGATTTTGGTGTTTTGAACGTCGGTTCTCGCGCAGTACGCGGACGACATCGTCTTCTGACTTGTTTCAATCCCCTCACGGGGATTTTGGTGTTTTGAACTATCGGTGAAAAAATAGATGGTGAAAACATGGATAAGATAAGTTTCAATCCCCTCACGGGGATTTTGGTGTTTTGAACCTGTACTTCGCGTTTGTCATACAACGCAATTACATCATTTGGTTTCAATCCCCTCACGGGGATTTTGGTGTTTTGAACGGATTTGTTTTTGACAGTGGTTACACCCCCCCTTGGGGTGCGGAAGTTTCAATCCCCTCACGGGGATTTTGGTGTTTTGAACCGCGCTGGCTCTTTGGCCAGAGCGATGTTGTCCAGATGCAGTTTCAATCCCCTCACGGGGATTTTGGTGTTTTGAACAGAGGATCTGCCGGTGGAGGTTATACTAACTTTGCCCCAACCTATGTTTCAATCCCCTCACGGGGATTTTGGTGTTTTGAACCCAACCGAAATCGGGAGGGATGGGGGCATTGGGTAAAGTACTGTTTCAATCCCCTCACGGGGATTTTGGTGTTTTGAACGAAAGGAGGATGGCAATGGGTAGGTTCGACTATATCGAACGGATTTCAATCCCCTCACGGGGATTTTGGTGTTTTGAACGTGGAGTAGAAGACGACATCTCCGGCGTTGGTTGGTGCGATATTTCAATCCCCTCACGGGGATTTTGGTGTTTTGAACGTAGATATAAAACCCCCCGAACAAAAAAGGACCAATTTATTTCAATCCCCTCACGGGGATTTTGGTGTTTTGAACTTGGTGCTGTGGTCCCTTGAACCACGGGTCGACGCTGAGTTTCAATCCCCTCACGGGGATTTTGGTGTTTTGAACAAAGGAAGGGCCAATGTACAAAAGTGAGCGTGAGGCTATTAAGTTTCAATCCCCTCACGGGGATTTTGGTGTTTTGAACGCAGTGTGGAGCGTCGAGGGGAACGCCAAGGTGATTGCGGTTTCAATCCCCTCACGGGGATTTTGGTGTTTTGAACTGAGGACACCGCGCACGATGCGTGTTGCCGGCAAGAGGTTTCAATCCCCTCACGGGGATTTTGGTGTTTTGAACTTGTTGCAATCCCATACCTACACCTCGGTGTGCTCTTCATGTTTCAATCCCCTCACGGGGATTTTGGTGTTTTGAACGTAAACCCACCACACCGACTACCCCAGCCCCCCTGCAACGTTTCAATCCCCTCACGGGGATTTTGGTGTTTTGAACGTAACGTGATGGTGTTTCGGTACGCGCCGGTACACGACGTTTCAATCCCCTCACGGGGATTTTGGTGTTTTGAACTGGTAAACCGGTTCCGGCGCATGGGCAAGTAGGGGGGTTTCAATCCCCTCACGGGGATTTTGGTGTTTTGAACAAGTTAACCATTACGTTCGATGGAGAGAGTTTCTCCACGTTTCAATCCCCTCACGGGGATTTTGGTGTTTTGAACAGAAGAAAAATGAAAATCCAAAACAAGCAACCAAATATGTTTCAATCCCCTCACGGGGATTTTGGTGTTTTGAACCGGTGTCTTCCGTCGCGTTCATGATAATCTCAGATGCTGGTTTCAATCCCCTCACGGGGATTTTGGTGTTTTGAACGTGAGGATACGCGCGCCATGTATCCATCCGGAAGCTGTAAGTTTCAATCCCCTCACGGGGATTTTGGTGTTTTGAACGCCATGCTAATTAAGTACGTAATCCGCCACCCCGAAGTAGGTTTCAATCCCCTCACGGGGATTTTGGTGTTTTGAACCTAACTGTAGCCGTTCGTCTAACCACGCTTTTCGTTCAGTTTCAATCCCCTCACGGGGATTTTGGTGTTTTGAACGCCGGTGTAGACGCTTGTGCAGCACTTCTCCGCTACATGGTTTCAATCCCCTCACGGGGATTTTGGTGTTTTGAACGCAGCAAATGATACGAGCACGAAACTGTGGATGCGGTTTGTTTCAATCCCCTCACGGGGATTTTGGTGTTTTGAACATCTCGTGCTGGCATTTCATAAAGCAGCTCAGGCAATGAGGTTTCAATCCCCTCACGGGGATTTTGGTGTTTTGAACGCATGGCCAATCCCTTTGTCCGGGCCGACTTCGGTTGGAGTTTCAATCCCCTCACGGGGATTTTGGTGTTTTGAACTATATAAGACATCAGGAACAAGCAAAGGAGGGAAAGATGTAGTTTCAATCCCCTCACGGGGATTTTGGTGTTTTGAACGGTAGGGCCACCATGCAGTCCACGAGGTCCGCCTCAATGAGTTTCAATCCCCTCACGGGGATTTTGGTGTTTTGAACGCGCTGAGAGGATTGTTGGAAGACTTGGTCGCTTTAATCGGGGTTTCAATCCCCTCACGGGGATTTTGGTGTTTTGAACCTTTGTCTAGCTCTGTCCAACATCATACGTACTCGCTACGTTTCAATCCCCTCACGGGGATTTTGGTGTTTTGAACGTACTCGGTCCAGTTTCGAGGGTGGCGTCACCTCCCGATCATGTTTCAATCCCCTCACGGGGATTTTGGTGTTTTGAACGTATAGATGGAAAGCGCGCGGTACGACTTGCTCGACGGTTGCGTTTCAATCCCCTCACGGGGATTTTGGTGTTTTGAACAGACGCGATCCTGCGTTTGGATGGTGCGAGTTTGTTACCGTTGGTTTCAATCCCCTCACGGGGATTTTGGTGTTTTGAACGAAAAAAACAATGATCGTGCACTTAGTGAACAACGTGGTTTCAATCCCCTCACGGGGATTTTGGTGTTTTGAACTGGGAGGGGCGTTGCATTTGATGGGCTCGGTAACTTCACGTTTCAATCCCCTCACGGGGATTTTGGTGTTTTGAACGTCAATGATGCCGCTGGGGCGTCAGCAGCCGTTTCGGTAAAGTTTCAATCCCCTCACGGGGATTTTGGTGTTTTGAACAACCACATCATCTACCGCTTAGCAATGCTCTCCAGAGCACGATTCGCGCGGTGGCCGCTGATGTTCCACTCGTTGT
>NZ_JBMFNE010000046.1:0-5898 GCF_049970315.1 Chloroflexus sp. | reverse complement strand
GTTGTTTCAGTGCTCTACCGTGAGCCGAAAGTATTGAAAGTGCTCTGGAGAAGAAAAAGAAAACGTCCAGCCGCGCGTTTCAGTGCTCTACCGTGAGCCGAAAGTATTGAAAGGTGGGTTCACGGGTTTTTGATTTTTGACGCTCGCCGCTGTTTCAGTGCTCTACCGTGAGCCGAAAGTATTGAAAGCATCTATATTGTACTGAAACCAACGATCCGTCAGCGTTTCAGTGCTCTACCGTGAGCCGAAAGTATTGAAAGCTTGGCGCCTTCCTTTTTGGCCGTCTTTGTGTACCCTGTTTCAGTGCTCTACCGTGAGCCGAAAGTATTGAAAGATCCGGTGCGCACTATGGTGCCTGGAACGAACCACTGTTTCAGTGCTCTACCGTGAGCCGAAAGTATTGAAAGAGGTTCGCGTGTGGGATGACCCAGTTATTCATGTAACTGTTTCAGTGCTCTACCGTGAGCCGAAAGTATTGAAAGTCGCTTCTTGGTCTGTTCGGCGCGTTTTTGGTTGCAGTTTCAGTGCTCTACCGTGAGCCGAAAGTATTGAAAGAGAACATCTTGATTAAGACGCCAGCACCGGCCAAAATAGTTTCAGTGCTCTACCGTGAGCCGAAAGTATTGAAAGTCGGAATAATACGTACTTGTTCCGTATAAAAATTAACGTTTCAGTGCTCTACCGTGAGCCGAAAGTATTGAAAGGAGCCCAGCGTCTAAGTATTTGTCAGCGTTGATGTAGTTTCAGTGCTCTACCGTGAGCCGAAAGTATTGAAAGTCACGCATCGGGCGCACGAAAGCGAGACGCTGTCAGTTTCAGTGCTCTACCGTGAGCCGAAAGTATTGAAAGGCTAGTAATCGTGCTAGCTAGTCGCTATCGTCGCTATGTTTCAGTGCTCTACCGTGAGCCGAAAGTATTGAAAGCGGGCAAGATAACGCATTCGTTGTTGTGCCCATAGCAGTTTCAGTGCTCTACCGTGAGCCGAAAGTATTGAAAGTCGACGGTATCATCATTCCGGTGCTCTCCGTAGCACTCGCAGTTTCAGTGCTCTACCGTGAGCCGAAAGTATTGAAAGCACAAGTCCGCGTCATCACCGAACCGGTCGAGCGCGGTTTCAGTGCTCTACCGTGAGCCGAAAGTATTGAAAGACGCTCAAGCTCCACCGCGCGAACGTACCGAGTGAGGTTTCAGTGCTCTACCGTGAGCCGAAAGTATTGAAAGCGTGAGTTTAACTTTAGTATATTTTCAATACCCGTCTGTTTCAGTGCTCTACCGTGAGCCGAAAGTATTGAAAGGCTGCAATGAAGTATTTGCAGCGTGCTGACTTTCAGTTTCAGTGCTCTACCGTGAGCCGAAAGTATTGAAAGGCGTTTCCTCGACGCGCATCACCCAATGGGTACAGGGTTTCAGTGCTCTACCGTGAGCCGAAAGTATTGAAAGTTGTGCGATGATTTACGATATAAATTTGTCATACGAGTTTCAGTGCTCTACCGTGAGCCGAAAGTATTGAAAGACGTCATCCCGTCGCCGCACATCCACACTCGCCGCTGCAGTTTCAGTGCTCTACCGTGAGCCGAAAGTATTGAAAGTTTACCTGAACCGTACCGACCAAGTATCGCCGCAACCGTTTCAGTGCTCTACCGTGAGCCGAAAGTATTGAAAGGTGACGGTAACGCCGGTGTTGTGTGACGATACGTGGGTTTCAGTGCTCTACCGTGAGCCGAAAGTATTGAAAGAAGTTGTAAATTATGAAGTTGAAGTCGAGAGTGACGTAGTTTCAGTGCTCTACCGTGAGCCGAAAGTATTGAAAGGGTACGGCTGGCTTCCTGTACAGTCGCGCGGGCTGGAGTTTCAGTGCTCTACCGTGAGCCGAAAGTATTGAAAGCGTCTGCCTTTGCTGGCGGCTTCGGGCCGTCAAACGTTTCAGTGCTCTACCGTGAGCCGAAAGTATTGAAAGAGTACGTGCTCGTTCGCGCATAATAACAACGTCTGCGTTTCAGTGCTCTACCGTGAGCCGAAAGTATTGAAAGAATGCTCGTCAAGCGCGACACTCCTGCTCGTTTACGCTGTTTCAGTGCTCTACCGTGAGCCGAAAGTATTGAAAGCCGAACAACCATTCCACCCCGTCGCGCACTTCGGCTGTTTCAGTGCTCTACCGTGAGCCGAAAGTATTGAAAGCAGCTGGAAGCAGCCGGCGTGATGGTCGGCGTGTTTCAGTGCTCTACCGTGAGCCGAAAGTATTGAAAGGCACCAAAACCACCAGCTGCGCCAAACGCACCGGCGGTGTTTCAGTGCTCTACCGTGAGCCGAAAGTATTGAAAGTCGATAGCGCGCGACGCGCGCACGCGCCACCGCTCGCGGTTTCAGTGCTCTACCGTGAGCCGAAAGTATTGAAAGGAAGCGTGGAGCGCCACACTTTCACCTGCTCTTGTAGTTTCAGTGCTCTACCGTGAGCCGAAAGTATTGAAAGGCCAACAGTTTTGCCACTCAGCCGTTATGTTCGCGGTTTCAGTGCTCTACCGTGAGCCGAAAGTATTGAAAGGGTTGAAGAGCGGGTAGCAGAGGAGGGCGAGGATGGGGTTTCAGTGCTCTACCGTGAGCCGAAAGTATTGAAAGGGTCCTGCTCCGCTGGCATGGCGATACCCTTACCGCAAGTTTCAGTGCTCTACCGTGAGCCGAAAGTATTGAAAGCGGTTTCCTGTACAGTCGCGCGGGCTGGGCTGAGTTGTTTCAGTGCTCTACCGTGAGCCGAAAGTATTGAAAGGATTATCATACTGATCCCCAACCGGAAAATTTCACGTTTCAGTGCTCTACCGTGAGCCGAAAGTATTGAAAGCTAGTAGCCTCCTTTTCATCAACTAAACCAATAACGGTTTCAGTGCTCTACCGTGAGCCGAAAGTATTGAAAGAGGTATAACATTGTAACACTGCGTTGTTACGTGAGTTTCAGTGCTCTACCGTGAGCCGAAAGTATTGAAAGTAGTGGCGTCATCTCGAACTTGCCGCTCGCGGTCCCGTTTCAGTGCTCTACCGTGAGCCGAAAGTATTGAAAGAGAGAATGGGCGTTCCGGTGGCAGGCGGCATCGCAGGTTTCAGTGCTCTACCGTGAGCCGAAAGTATTGAAAGGACGAGATCCGGCGCCGGTTTACCATGCAGTACGAGCGTTTCAGTGCTCTACCGTGAGCCGAAAGTATTGAAAGTTTGGTTGGTACGATACAGAGTATCAACCATCTGACGTTTCAGTGCTCTACCGTGAGCCGAAAGTATTGAAAGGAAATTAAATCATTTTTGGCTTTCTTGAGAAAAAGGTTTCAGTGCTCTACCGTGAGCCGAAAGTATTGAAAGTTGTCGCTGGCGCCGTTATTGCCGGCGCAGCGACGTGTTTCAGTGCTCTACCGTGAGCCGAAAGTATTGAAAGAATCGTTCCAGTGATCGACTGGACATGGGATTGGAACGTTTCAGTGCTCTACCGTGAGCCGAAAGTATTGAAAGCAGCTGGACCGCGCCGCGACCAGTCCGCGCCAGAAAACGTTTCAGTGCTCTACCGTGAGCCGAAAGTATTGAAAGCTCTATTTGGCCGGGTACCGTGTTGCCGCCATCATGTTTCAGTGCTCTACCGTGAGCCGAAAGTATTGAAAGTCCAGCAGCGACGGGGGCTTTTGTTTGGCCAAGTGCGTTTCAGTGCTCTACCGTGAGCCGAAAGTATTGAAAGCAGAAGACAAAGACGAATAACGCTCCTCTCCCTCCCCCGTTTCAGTGCTCTACCGTGAGCCGAAAGTATTGAAAGACGGTGCGTTCCTGTTTGTTCGGCGTCAAATGTGTAGGGTTTCAGTGCTCTACCGTGAGCCGAAAGTATTGAAAGGCTTGGAAGCTATGCGGCGCGAAGCGGAACTGCGCGGTTTCAGTGCTCTACCGTGAGCCGAAAGTATTGAAAGCCGCAAGCGGAAAATTCGAGATCACACCCTCAGCCCGTTTCAGTGCTCTACCGTGAGCCGAAAGTATTGAAAGACGATGTTGGCCAAGCGTCAGGCCGCCGCGAATGCTCAGTTTCAGTGCTCTACCGTGAGCCGAAAGTATTGAAAGCGGTCACGTCGTGCGGAATGAGGCTGTTGATACTGTCGGTTTCAGTGCTCTACCGTGAGCCGAAAGTATTGAAAGCATATACTCTTCACACGGTCACTATAACGACAGATAAGTTTCAGTGCTCTACCGTGAGCCGAAAGTATTGAAAGTCCCGACGGCAACCCTCGGCCTTATTATTGTGGCCGGTTTCAGTGCTCTACCGTGAGCCGAAAGTATTGAAAGCGAGCAAGTCCAGCTGCATCTGGACGATGTCTGTTTGAGTTTCAGTGCTCTACCGTGAGCCGAAAGTATTGAAAGTCCGTCGCTCCACGCCAGACGTTCCCCGTCTCTGTCGTTTCAGTGCTCTACCGTGAGCCGAAAGTATTGAAAGCAATTCATGCGACATACTTTAAAAGCCCGTCTGGCCAGGTTTCAGTGCTCTACCGTGAGCCGAAAGTATTGAAAGTTATCATTACACCACAACCTGTTTGAGCATCTGCTGTTTCAGTGCTCTACCGTGAGCCGAAAGTATTGAAAGCAACTATCGTGGTGGGATGATTAACGAGGTCTTGTGGCGTTTCAGTGCTCTACCGTGAGCCGAAAGTATTGAAAGACCATTCATTTTTAATAAGATACCACTGGTCGTCCAGTTTCAGTGCTCTACCGTGAGCCGAAAGTATTGAAAGAGTTAACAGTAAATAGTTACCATTCTTTCTCAAGTGTTTCAGTGCTCTACCGTGAGCCGAAAGTATTGAAAGTCATTCAGGCTGTATATTGCAAGCATCCTTCTAATGAACAGGTTTCAGTGCTCTACCGTGAGCCGAAAGTATTGAAAGTCACCGGTATCGTTGACAAGCAACGAGCAGTTTCTGCGTTTCAGTGCTCTACCGTGAGCCGAAAGTATTGAAAGCGGCACCGGCTGATACGCGCGTTGGTATTGTGTTGGGTTTCAGTGCTCTACCGTGAGCCGAAAGTATTGAAAGTAATAACATAGCACCCCCTACCACTTTGTTGCGCGTTAAGTTTCAGTGCTCTACCGTGAGCCGAAAGTATTGAAAGGTTCATTCTATTTTCGTGATTTTAGGGTTTTTGATGTTTCAGTGCTCTACCGTGAGCCGAAAGTATTGAAAGATTAACACCCCCCAACAACAATAGTCAATAGTACTAGTTTCAGTGCTCTACCGTGAGCCGAAAGTATTGAAAGTCACCCTCATATCCTGTTGAAAGTAATGGTAGTGGTGAGTTTCAGTGCTCTACCGTGAGCCGAAAGTATTGAAAGCGCGCGTCTTTTGTTTGGCGCTTGGAGTTCCAGCGCCGGTTTCAGTGCTCTACCGTGAGCCGAAAGTATTGAAAGACCCTACATCGCGCCGTGCCGATTCGTTTCTGGTCCTTGTTTCAGTGCTCTACCGTGAGCCGAAAGTATTGAAAGCCCAGACCGAGAGAACATACGGATGAGAATGCCAGCACGTTTCAGTGCTCTACCGTGAGCCGAAAGTATTGAAAGGCTACTGCAGGCAGCCGGCACACCAGTAGGCGTTGGGTTTCAGTGCTCTACCGTGAGCCGAAAGTATTGAAAGCGGACAAACCCGCGTCAAGATATGAATCGTCAATACGGTTTCAGTGCTCTACCGTGAGCCGAAAGTATTGAAAGTCACAACGCGATGATTCATCGCCAATCCGACCGTGGGGTTTCAGTGCTCTACCGTGAGCCGAAAGTATTGAAAGCCGAGCCGTTCCAGTTCCATACCCAGTTGATGCTGTTTCAGTGCTCTACCGTGAGCCGAAAGTATTGAAAGGCCACCTCTCTTCCTGAAGCCCTCCCGCTGTGATCACCCT
>NZ_JBMFNE010000045.1:0-7306 GCF_049970315.1 Chloroflexus sp. | reverse complement strand
CGTCGTTTCAGTGCTCTACCGTGAGCCGAAAGTATTGAAAGAAACAAGTCGTTCGTCTGTGAGTAGACGAACAGCGCAGGTTTCAGTGCTCTACCGTGAGCCGAAAGTATTGAAAGCTTGGCCAAAGTCGATAGCGACGACGAATCAGAGACGGTTTCAGTGCTCTACCGTGAGCCGAAAGTATTGAAAGCTTGCCGTTCGTAACAGATGATAATTATTGAGCACAAGTTTCAGTGCTCTACCGTGAGCCGAAAGTATTGAAAGCGCTCGATTTCTATTGCTCTGACATATCGACTTAACGTTTCAGTGCTCTACCGTGAGCCGAAAGTATTGAAAGTACACCTGTGCGCCGCGCACGGCGTACCACGCGCCGACGTTTCAGTGCTCTACCGTGAGCCGAAAGTATTGAAAGCTGGGATAAGCCACTCCCAGATTGACAACCGACGTTGTTTCAGTGCTCTACCGTGAGCCGAAAGTATTGAAAGTGCTATATCTGGCCGGATACCGTGTCGCGGCTATTCTGTTTCAGTGCTCTACCGTGAGCCGAAAGTATTGAAAGGTAACTCCTCGTTCGCCCGTAGACGCGCCCGTACTGTTTCAGTGCTCTACCGTGAGCCGAAAGTATTGAAAGGTTTCCGTCGGGCCTTCGACATAGGCGTTTTGCACAGTTTCAGTGCTCTACCGTGAGCCGAAAGTATTGAAAGCGGGTTTAATCGCTTCGTACTGAGAGGGGAATTTTCCATCGTTTCAGTGCTCTACCGTGAGCCGAAAGTATTGAAAGACATGAAGACACGATTTTGTATCTCTAACTCTGTGTTGGTTTCAGTGCTCTACCGTGAGCCGAAAGTATTGAAAGGATAGTGTACGCCATCATCAACGCGAGTTCAAATGCGTTTCAGTGCTCTACCGTGAGCCGAAAGTATTGAAAGGGCTGTCCCCGATCAGGACACGCCGGTCGAAATTTGGTTTCAGTGCTCTACCGTGAGCCGAAAGTATTGAAAGCCGCGACCCCGACCGCGACCGCGGCGTCGGGTTCAAGTTTCAGTGCTCTACCGTGAGCCGAAAGTATTGAAAGAAATGCAAACGCTCGACGCGTTCGCGTCGAGCAGGGTTTCAGTGCTCTACCGTGAGCCGAAAGTATTGAAAGCGCCGACCGCCGCGCGTCCCCCGTCCTCACGGTCGGTTTCAGTGCTCTACCGTGAGCCGAAAGTATTGAAAGCGGGCGCGGCTGCGCTCGTCTCGCGCTTCCGGCGTCTGTTTCAGTGCTCTACCGTGAGCCGAAAGTATTGAAAGTCGCTTCTCCGCCACATTCAGCAAGACATTATGCAGTGTTTCAGTGCTCTACCGTGAGCCGAAAGTATTGAAAGCAGGGGTTCACGTACTCAACCATCCTTATTCGACCCTAGTTTCAGTGCTCTACCGTGAGCCGAAAGTATTGAAAGAAGACTCATACCAAGTTGCACGCATTCGGCGCATAACGTTTCAGTGCTCTACCGTGAGCCGAAAGTATTGAAAGCAAACTTGACGCTCGCGGATCTAATCTCTGCAATCTGTTTCAGTGCTCTACCGTGAGCCGAAAGTATTGAAAGCGCAACTTGCGTGATTGACGCGCTGAACTGCCTCACGACGTTTCAGTGCTCTACCGTGAGCCGAAAGTATTGAAAGCAATGGTTGCTTGGAACGGTTTCGTCATTAAGTTTGAGTTTCAGTGCTCTACCGTGAGCCGAAAGTATTGAAAGCCACCACCGCGCCAACCGTAACCACCAACACGAAAGTTTCAGTGCTCTACCGTGAGCCGAAAGTATTGAAAGCGAATATGTATATGTCCAAACGGAAGAAGAAGAAGCAGGTTTCAGTGCTCTACCGTGAGCCGAAAGTATTGAAAGACTAGCGACTAGCGATTAACTGTGGAGGTGTGTTGTGGTTTCAGTGCTCTACCGTGAGCCGAAAGTATTGAAAGTCAACCCCTGCGTCAACCCCTGCGCAACAGTGCAAAGTTTCAGTGCTCTACCGTGAGCCGAAAGTATTGAAAGACACTTACGTCAACTATACCCACTTCACCAGTTGGTGTTTCAGTGCTCTACCGTGAGCCGAAAGTATTGAAAGAAACCAGCAGGTTTCTTATCTGGCGCGCGCACAATGCTGTTTCAGTGCTCTACCGTGAGCCGAAAGTATTGAAAGAGTTGGTCACCGTGACCTTGGCGCGACGGAATGTCCTGTTTCAGTGCTCTACCGTGAGCCGAAAGTATTGAAAGAGTTGAAGACGGACTAAGTCTACCCCATTATATCGAGTTTCAGTGCTCTACCGTGAGCCGAAAGTATTGAAAGTTCTTTCAACCTTTCCTTCCGCCACTTTCCCGACCGTGTTTCAGTGCTCTACCGTGAGCCGAAAGTATTGAAAGCCGTTGCTTACTCCGGTCCACAGCGTCAGTGTGCGTGTTTCAGTGCTCTACCGTGAGCCGAAAGTATTGAAAGACCATGCAGTGCATACCAACTCAACATATGAAGTAGTTTCAGTGCTCTACCGTGAGCCGAAAGTATTGAAAGTCCACGAACCAAACACGTCTTCGTGTACCAAAGCAGGTTTCAGTGCTCTACCGTGAGCCGAAAGTATTGAAAGCAGGAGTTTATGGATACGAACGCGGTGAGCACCTACGTTTCAGTGCTCTACCGTGAGCCGAAAGTATTGAAAGCCACAAGGTAATCTACCCCCACCTGCTCGCCAACCGGTTTCAGTGCTCTACCGTGAGCCGAAAGTATTGAAAGGGTGATGCTGGCTACGATATTCTGGCCGCCGAGCACGGTTTCAGTGCTCTACCGTGAGCCGAAAGTATTGAAAGCCTGGACGGTTTCGTAGTCTGGCTGGTTCACCATCCAGGTTTCAGTGCTCTACCGTGAGCCGAAAGTATTGAAAGTCTTTGGCATCTTGGCGCCGGAGATTTGACCGGCGGTTTCAGTGCTCTACCGTGAGCCGAAAGTATTGAAAGGCGCCCCGACGCTGGAACTCGAGCCGCCAGATCATCGGTTTCAGTGCTCTACCGTGAGCCGAAAGTATTGAAAGCCGCGCCGATCACCACGCCGACTCCGACCTCGACGTCGGTTTCAGTGCTCTACCGTGAGCCGAAAGTATTGAAAGCGTAGCCCGTTCGCCGACGCCGCGCCGCGCCCAGTGTTTCAGTGCTCTACCGTGAGCCGAAAGTATTGAAAGAAGGCTAACGAACGGTGGGTTACAGAACACGCGACCGAAGTTTCAGTGCTCTACCGTGAGCCGAAAGTATTGAAAGGTACCGCTCTTTGTCACGCTTACGTACCATGATGTTGTTTCAGTGCTCTACCGTGAGCCGAAAGTATTGAAAGCGCGTGCTGGACGTTTTGTTTTTCTTCTTCTTCTCGAAGTTTCAGTGCTCTACCGTGAGCCGAAAGTATTGAAAGCAGGTCGAACAACGCAAAGGTTGCGTTGTTCGACAAGTTTCAGTGCTCTACCGTGAGCCGAAAGTATTGAAAGCGTAAATGCTAGCTGATCCTCACCCGAAAGTTTGACGTTTCAGTGCTCTACCGTGAGCCGAAAGTATTGAAAGCAAATCGAATGAGTGACCAGCAAACATTTCAGGCTGAGTTTCAGTGCTCTACCGTGAGCCGAAAGTATTGAAAGACGCGTCGCGCGCTCAGCTGGACCGCGACGCGACCAATGTTTCAGTGCTCTACCGTGAGCCGAAAGTATTGAAAGCGAGTTCGTCCTCAAAGCCCCAGAGCGCGACAACCGTTTCAGTGCTCTACCGTGAGCCGAAAGTATTGAAAGAAGCCAGCCGATCCTCGCCACCAATCTTGATCCAGCCGTTTCAGTGCTCTACCGTGAGCCGAAAGTATTGAAAGGTGATATAGTGTTCTCACACTGATTGATTAGTGAAGTTTCAGTGCTCTACCGTGAGCCGAAAGTATTGAAAGTTGTGATTGTTCCAGTGTTTGCGGTCTCGATTGGTGTTTCAGTGCTCTACCGTGAGCCGAAAGTATTGAAAGAGGTATTGCCACGTTCCGCACAGCGACGACGAGGACGGTTTCAGTGCTCTACCGTGAGCCGAAAGTATTGAAAGTCGAATTATCCCGTCTCGCGTATGCGAACTATGCGGTTTCAGTGCTCTACCGTGAGCCGAAAGTATTGAAAGCGAAATTAAATCATTTTTGGCTTTTCTAAGAAAAAAGTTTCAGTGCTCTACCGTGAGCCGAAAGTATTGAAAGCCTCCTCCTTCTCGACTAAAAACTTAAAACCACTCAAGTTTCAGTGCTCTACCGTGAGCCGAAAGTATTGAAAGTGTTCATTCTGTTGCAGTCCAGCAAGCGTGACCGTCTGTTTCAGTGCTCTACCGTGAGCCGAAAGTATTGAAAGTTGGTACAGCTTGTGGTGACAGAGGAACAAATGCAACGGTTTCAGTGCTCTACCGTGAGCCGAAAGTATTGAAAGAGAGGCGGAGCAGTCGGCGCTGCTTGAGGTGACAGGTTTCAGTGCTCTACCGTGAGCCGAAAGTATTGAAAGTTCTTGGTCGCAAGAGCGCTTTGGCGCACGATAGGTTTCAGTGCTCTACCGTGAGCCGAAAGTATTGAAAGTCGTCGGCGAGGATGACGTGCTCTGTTGGCCAAGAATCGTTTCAGTGCTCTACCGTGAGCCGAAAGTATTGAAAGATGATAACCAATCGTCTCTTGTTGCGTCAAAGCCCACAGTTTCAGTGCTCTACCGTGAGCCGAAAGTATTGAAAGCGGTTGACCAATGCCGCCGCGCCGGCAATAACAGCGCGTTTCAGTGCTCTACCGTGAGCCGAAAGTATTGAAAGTCTCACGAACAGCCCGTCTGCTGTCATACGTGAGAAGTTTCAGTGCTCTACCGTGAGCCGAAAGTATTGAAAGGTGCGTTAACCGGATTACTCCGTACTGCTCGTTGGTTTGGTTTCAGTGCTCTACCGTGAGCCGAAAGTATTGAAAGTTAAGAGTGGCGTTGCCATAATCGGCGCGTCCTCTGTTTCAGTGCTCTACCGTGAGCCGAAAGTATTGAAAGACGACTAGACCTTTTAACGCGCCACCAGTGCCCAAGTTTCAGTGCTCTACCGTGAGCCGAAAGTATTGAAAGATGTCTTTGACGTTATCATTATTCCAGTGCTTTCCGGTTTCAGTGCTCTACCGTGAGCCGAAAGTATTGAAAGAGAGTGTTAAATATTTTCTTGATGCACACCATCCGCTAGTTTCAGTGCTCTACCGTGAGCCGAAAGTATTGAAAGGGCGCACGATCTCAGGGGGGTAGCGTATGGCGAGACGTGTTTCAGTGCTCTACCGTGAGCCGAAAGTATTGAAAGCCGAACAGAAACTCTAGACCACTCAGCCAGTATATTGTTTCAGTGCTCTACCGTGAGCCGAAAGTATTGAAAGCGATAGCGACGACGAATAACGTTCCCCCCTCCCCCCGTTTCAGTGCTCTACCGTGAGCCGAAAGTATTGAAAGTAGAAGATGCCGTCGCGATCTGAAGACGGAACACGTATCGTTTCAGTGCTCTACCGTGAGCCGAAAGTATTGAAAGATCCGTATATCTTCCTTAATCCCACATCGCGTCCGGGTTTCAGTGCTCTACCGTGAGCCGAAAGTATTGAAAGGACAAGAAAAACTCCAACAGTACTGATGAACAGATCGTGTTTCAGTGCTCTACCGTGAGCCGAAAGTATTGAAAGACGCTATATAGCAACACGTGGAAGTGTGGCGCGCCAGTTTCAGTGCTCTACCGTGAGCCGAAAGTATTGAAAGCGGCAATTGGCGTATACGCGAACGTGTAGTAGCCAGCGTTTCAGTGCTCTACCGTGAGCCGAAAGTATTGAAAGGCGTTGCTCCGCTCCGTTTCGCCAACCAGTAAGATGCGGTTTCAGTGCTCTACCGTGAGCCGAAAGTATTGAAAGAGTGCACCAGGTGCGAAGCCAGCAATCACTTGTGGTACGTTTCAGTGCTCTACCGTGAGCCGAAAGTATTGAAAGGTAGCACGTTCGCCGACGCCGCGCCGAGCCCAGTGTTTCAGTGCTCTACCGTGAGCCGAAAGTATTGAAAGCTCGAGTTAGCGCGGCTCGCGTATGCGAATTACGCGGTTTCAGTGCTCTACCGTGAGCCGAAAGTATTGAAAGCGTACACGGCACTGAAGTACACGCAGCGCCGAGGAAGTTTCAGTGCTCTACCGTGAGCCGAAAGTATTGAAAGTTCGGTCCAGCTGCCGGCTTCGGCGCGCCGACGCCGGTTTCAGTGCTCTACCGTGAGCCGAAAGTATTGAAAGGGGTAGGTACGGCTCAGGCAAAACGTTGCTCTCCGGTTTCAGTGCTCTACCGTGAGCCGAAAGTATTGAAAGACGGAGCTGTTGAATATTCTGCGCGGCTGAATCAGTTTCAGTGCTCTACCGTGAGCCGAAAGTATTGAAAGTTCGCTTGCTTCCAACGTCGATACTTCCACCAACGAGTTTCAGTGCTCTACCGTGAGCCGAAAGTATTGAAAGAATATCCCTGTTGCCGAACAACGCAACCTTGCGTTGTTGTTTCAGTGCTCTACCGTGAGCCGAAAGTATTGAAAGACCAGTGCGCGCCACTTTTTTCTGGCTACGCATTCTTGTTTCAGTGCTCTACCGTGAGCCGAAAGTATTGAAAGTAAACGGCAAATGGGCCGTTCCTGGAACCACCTACGTTTCAGTGCTCTACCGTGAGCCGAAAGTATTGAAAGCGCTCGGGGCGTGGTCCACGATCAGTCTGTTCGTCCGTTTCAGTGCTCTACCGTGAGCCGAAAGTATTGAAAGTAGATGCCATAACCGTTGATGCTCTGATACCTTACCGGGTTTCAGTGCTCTACCGTGAGCCGAAAGTATTGAAAGATCTGCCGTCGCTAAGTTTCAGCGCAGCCACTCTGTGTTTCAGTGCTCTACCGTGAGCCGAAAGTATTGAAAGTGGTTGGTATGACACTGAATATCAGCCGAAGGATTTGGTTTCAGTGCTCTACCGTGAGCCGAAAGTATTGAAAGATCCGTTGTGGAGCTACGATCCGCAGCGGAATAAGTGTTTCAGTGCTCTACCGTGAGCCGAAAGTATTGAAAGAGGCGTTCCCCGTCCTCACGTCCGGGGCCCCCGCGCTCGTTTCAGTGCTCTACCGTGAGCCGAAAGTATTGAAAGACGCCGTTGTCGTGTTCACTGACAACGAGACGTGGGCGTTTCAGTGCTCTACCGTGAGCCGAAAGTATTGAAAGGAAACGTCGGAGCAACCGGAGCTGGAGCGATGAGCGAGTTTCAGTGCTCTACC
>NZ_JBMFNE010000044.1:0-8537 GCF_049970315.1 Chloroflexus sp. | reverse complement strand
TAAAGACGTAAAGATTGCTCGCTACGCGCGCAATGACACGAGGGGGCCGCCGGGCCTGGTCATAGCAAGTACCGCGCGCCATCCTCGCCTGTCAGTTCGCCACCCGCCATACCCGAATCTCGCCAAGGCCAACATCGATCAGCCATCGGCTATCAGGGCTGAACAAAAGTTTTCCTAATGTTCTCGGCGAAACACTCAGCACACGCACTTGCCCGCTATCAACCGATCGGCGCAACACTATCGTCTGCCGTGGCGGCCCCCTTAAAGAACTAAAACGAATCTCTTGGCGGCATCCGATTTGGTGTGGCTAACCATTTCCCATCAGGACTGATCGCGACCGGCATACTAAACAACCGACTTATTGACCCGCTAGGCTTCGATTGTTGATCAAAGTGTTGCTCGTGCATAACTTGCCACGTGTTAGTATCAAATGTACGCACGAGCGCTATTTCACCAAGACTAACGCGCGATCCGTCGCGCCTTAGTGCAATATACTCATTCGGCCAGCTTTGGATCTTGCGCACCACTGTTTGCTGTGCGGTGTTTACCAACCAAACCCCCTCTGAGTAGGTTGAGACTACTAACCGCCCATCTGGCGAAAATGCAAGTGCCTTAACTACTGTCGCGTCTGGTTCATCAATCCGCACCGTCCCAATCTGCATTTGACGAACGACATCCCAGAGCTGCACTACCGGACCACGGTTGTGGTGCGATTCGGCCACAGCAAGGATGTACCCATTAGGAGAAAAGCTAAGATGTATCGGATACAGATTTTCACCGTGTGACCAACAATCAAGTGTCCCAATCCGATCACCACGTTCCGGATCGAAGAGATGAACCGTCCCCCACGCTCCAACGATCAGTAGCAAACCGTCAGGGCTAGCCGCGAGATAACCACCAGCAGGCAATTCACGGATCAGTTGGTAGGTGGGAAAGCTCACAATTATGGTTCGTTGATCATCGGCAATTGCTAATCGATTAGCCGACAAAAACGTAGCCGACCGCGAGACAACGTTCCAAACATACACCGGCTGCTCTTCACGCGACGCCCAGAACATCATTACTCCTACCAATCCACCCAGGGTAACCAGTCCCACTCCGACGCCACCTATATTGTTGTTATCCTTCCCGATTTTATCCGCCTTTAATTGCCAATAGTGTTGCAATCACCGGATACGGGCTGTGCGGCTGAACGAGCAAGCGGCAAATTGGAGATAACGCCCTTGGCCCAGGTTTCAATCACCGGATACGGGCTGTGCGGCTGAACGATGGGTGATAACGGGAATATCACATCACATTGCACCCATCCATTACTCACAGCGATCCTATCCATTGTCTTGCCGGCACAACTGCGATGTGCAGTTCAGCGACGTAAAGGCGTGAGTATCGGGTTCATTCTCTTGTGCTATGCCCGACTCGCCAGAAACAAAGTGACTGGAAAGCAATCCGTGCTGATAGCTATCACTTATCAACCGCTTGACACATCCATCACGAAGGCGATTGCATCGGCTACACGTGCTCGCCACGCCGCTTCGTTGTGCGTTGCACCGGGAAACTTGCGCGTCAGCCAGTCGTGCCCGTGACGATACCCGACTCGTACCATGTGGGAATCCATACGCTGTTGAAACGGTTCGTATTCCGCATCGAGGCCATCTGTACCGTAATCGAAATAGAAACGGTGTCTACCCGGTGGTGGCAAGCGGGCCGCGAGTTCATCAACCAGGATTGTTCCGCCTGCCGGCCAATGGGTTGACAAACACCCTGCACCACGAAAAATATCTGGATAACGGCAGAGAGCGTACAGCGAGATCAGCCCACCCATACTCGAACCCATAACGAACGTGTTGGACTGATCGGGCAGTGTTGGGTAGGTCATATCGATCCACGGTTTCACTTCTTCTACCAGAAAGGCGAGGTAAGCATCCGAAACCGGTTCCCCACCCATTCGCTCGACAATCCACTCCCAGCCGCGGGTCTGGCGTAGTGCATTGAACGGTTGTTGTGGTGCGTACTCGCGCCAACGCTGATCGGTACACCAGATACCAACTACGATTGCACCAGGCCAGTTTCGTTCCTGCTGTAGCCGCTCAATAGCTCGATCAACAGCCCAGACTTCGCCATCGGCGCGTAATGCCGGCTCAAACAGATTCTGACCGTCGTGCATATAGATCACCGGTAATCGCCGATCACCGATGGTCTCCGGTAGCCATACATCAACCGGGCGCGATACAACGTAACGGCTGGTCATCGTGGTGTGACGGTAAAGTGGCATTGTGTGATTCCTTCCTCTGTACACGCTCAGACGCCCGTGGTCTTGTGCTCGATTACGGGACTGAACTCAATTGATACAACAATACCCCATCATTACGGGTCCCAATCCACAACATCTGACGGTGATCAACCGCCAATGCCAACGGCTCAGCACCGGTAAAACCAGAGTCGCGGGGTAAGAAGTTGCGCCACCGTTGCCCATCATAGCGCAACAAAAAGCCGCCGGTCGTCAGTGGCCGCGCCGCGCCAATCCAAATCTCACCGGGCCGCGCTTCGAGCATGGTAGTAATCGTTTGCGCCGGTAATTGGCGATTGGCGGTTGTGAACCACTCCCAACGTGTCCCATCCCAGCGCGCTACCCCCTCACCGAGCGTCGCAGCCCACACGATACCGCGATGATCGACCAAGAGATCAGCTACACCGGCGCCGGCAAAGCCGTCGGCCCGCTCAAAGTGTTGCCATACCCCACGTTCCGGCAGATACCGGCTAACCACACCGATCCCACCAAACCAGACCGCCCCGGCCGGATCGACGGCAATCGAGAGCACCATACCGCCACGCGCTGCTTGCGGTAACGGTTGCCATTGCCCATCAATCCCACGCACCGCTCCACCGACGCTCGTACCCAGCCAAATCCTACCATCGGTACCACTCGCAACTGTGCGAATCACAACATCACGCTGAACGCCAAGTGCAGGCGTTTGCCATTCCCATCGGTCATCAGATCGTACCAACGCCAACCCCTGCCGACTCGCTACCCATATACCGGCCGTCGTCTCGGCCAGCGCGTACACTCGACCGAGCGGCAGATACGTCCAACGCGGCGGATCTTCGCTCACCATCGGTGCTTGCCAGATTGCCAGCCCAAAATCACCACCTAGCGCAACTCTCCGATCACGCAACGGTTGAACGGCATAAATTGCTCCCGATGGCAAGCCACCGGCACTCGGATGCAATGTACTCCACCCAATACTGCCCAGCGTCACCATCACGAGTGCAGTTGCATAGACCGTCGCAATAAACCCCACCAGCAACGCCAACGCGATCCATGCGTAACGGGGAGGGCGCAACAGCATCAGATGGCTCCAACCCCAATAGTCATTCTGTTCGCGCAACCACGCGGCTATCCGGCTCAATACCGGAGTTGCCAACAGCACGATGGGCGTGATCAGGGTCAAGATGTACTGCGGCCACTTAACCGGCCACCACAACAAGATCAATACGCCGCTTACTAGCCATACAGCAAGATAACGACGTTGCGGATCGCGCCAAGCTGCCGGCACACCGATCAAGGCAAGCGCTACGATCAGCGGATCGAGACCGGGCAATAAGAAGACTTCTGGGTGCCAACCTACTGCCGGTGCAGTTGACAACCACACGAGCGGTTGATACCAAGGGTAAGCGGCAGCCTGCACTTCATCACCCCGACTATACGCCGGCCAGAAACCGGCCATCGCGCCGAGGCGTGTGAATGGCTCGTGCCAGAGTGTCGGGTTGGCAAGCCAAAAGGTGAGCAGGGCAACTGCAATCACTTCACCCCATCGCCATACATTACCCAACCTGCCAAACGGTCGCTCGTGTTCGGCGCGCAATGCCGTCGCCAGTAGCATCAGCATCGCCGGCGTAGCGATAAGTGCGTAATTCATCTTCGCCGCTGTTGCCAGTCCCCACCCAATCGCCCCAAGCCTCAACCACAATCGCCGCTGTTGTTCAACCGGACGAGCAGCACGCACCCACGCCCCCACTGCAGCAATCGAGAGCACCAGCGGCCACGCTTCGAGGTAGGCCTGTGCTGTGTACTTGATCGTCAGCGTATGGACGGCCAATAGGCTGGCCGGCAACGGCCCGGCAGTCGTCGCCAGTACGGCTACGGCCAGGGTACCGAAGACAACCGACAGCAGGCGAGCGACGATCAGCACGGTAATCTGATTCGCGCCATCACCGAGCATGAGCGCACCACCGGCGTAGATCAGCTTATACAGTGCCGGATGCTGTCGGTTGCCGGGATAATCAATCACCGCTGCCCAGCCACCTTGTTGGATGAGGCGCGCATAATCAAGAGCTACACCAACATAGACCGGCTCATCAAAATCGAGCGGTAATGTTAGGGCAGCCCATAATCTAAGCAACGCAGCCAGCACAATAACGCCGATCAACCAGCCACGCGAAGACGATGCGTTCACCGATACCTATCCCTTGACACCGCCAACTGTCAAACCGGATACGAGGAACCGCTGGAGCATCAAGAAGACAATGATCGTTGGGAGAATGATAAGCAAACCACCGGCAGCAAAATTACCCCATGGCACACTCTGGCTATTTGCCAGACTGAACAAACCGGGCACCACCAGCTTCATAGTATCAGGTGCGGGTACCAACACCGACGCGAAGATAAAATCACCCCAACCGGCCAAAAAACCGAGCAAGGCCGTTACGGCTAAGGCTGGACGGGCCAAAGGTAATGCAATAAGGATAAATGACTGAACCGGACCACAGCCGTCGATCATGGCCGCCTCTTCCAGCTCAATCGGAATGGTATCGAAATACCCCTTCATGTTCCACGTACTAAAGACCAACGTACTCGTTGTATAGGCAAGGATCAACCCCTCGTGCTTACCGTACAAGCCAAGCGCCGTCAGCAACTGAGCAACCGCCACCAAACTTAACACGCCGGGAAAGGTCTGGATCGCCAACAGTAAAATCAGAGCAAACTCCCGCCCATAAAACTTAAACCGCGAAAACGCAAACGCCGCCGATGTCGTAATCACCAGTGAGGCAACCGTTGTTACACCGGCCACATACAAGCTATTGCGCAACCACGTCAACAGTGGTCGGTCAAAAATCATTGCCCGATAATTCTCGAACGTCCACTCAGTGGGCAAAAACATGCCGAGTAGATTAAGGGTGTAGAGCCGGTCACCGGTACGGCCTGAAGCAAGAAAGGCAAACCAGAGCGGATAGACGGCAAACAACACACCGAGGATTAAAATGAGGTACTGTAACACCAAGACCGGTCGAGTAGGTTTGCGGATCATGACTCGTAGGCCCCTTTCGTGATGCGCGTCAGCCGCAGGCTATAGAGGGTCGCTGTGAATAGGAAGATAAAGAGGATCACAGCGAAAGCCGTTGCATTGCCATAATTTTGGGTTTGGAAGATCTGCTTGTAGGCGTAGACGATCACAAACTCGGTTGCGCCGGGTCGGCCCACTTCATTCACCGGCCCACCTTGGGTAATAGCCCACACGGTGCCGAACATTTGAAAAGCCGTAATGGATGTCAGCACCGTTGCCGGTAACACAGCCGGGCGAATCAGCGGTAACGTGATCTGGGTAAGCTGTTGCCACCACGACGCCCCATCTAGCTCGGCAGCCTCATAGACATCGCGTGGTACGGCTTGCAATGCACCGAGAATGACGATCATGAAGAAGGGGTAGGAGAACCACGTATCAACCAGTACGACGATCACAAACGCACTCAACGGATCACGCAGCCACGCCGGACCGGCAATACCAAAGAGCGCCAAAACTTGGTTGATAGTCCCTTGCTCACGGAAGAAGAACTGCCAGATCAGCGCCATCAGAATAGCAAGCGATGAAGCTGCCCACGGCACAAACAACATCACTCGGAAGAAGGTACGCCCCGGTAAATAATCACTATTCAAAATGAGGGCAAAGGTGAGGCCGAGCAAGAAACTGAACGGCACACGAGCAATCACGAAAAGGAGGGTACGGAAAACAACCACCACAAAATCGCCGGTGCGCATGAGCGTATCGTAGGCTTGGGCCACATTGACCACCGCAGCCAAGATAAAACCCAATACCAGGGCACCAAGCCATACCACCGACATTGACACCGGCGGCTCCATCATCTGATTCAGGCGACGGTTGATGAAGGTTGCTGCAATGAGCGGCACAAAACAGAGAAAAATAGCCGCCATTGCTCCCAACGCTTCTGGAGTAAAGAGGTTACCGATCAAGTTCACATAATTAGCAAAGACCGGGTCTTGCAATCGATACGGCTGTCCCAAACCGACCGGTGCAGACGTGCGAAATTGTGGCCAACACAATGGATCGAGAATCCCCGTCAAAAATACTTCACAATCGGGGTTTGGCCGAAACCGATTACGATTGGTAAACGACGTATAGACGCTGAGGAGAATGGGATAGATATTAAACAGCAGAATACCGATAATCGTGGGGCCGGTAAAGAGCAGAACGGTGAGCGCCTTGCGGCGTTTGGACCACGACACCATGGGCATTACCTCTCTGCAAGCAGCCAGAACCTTATCGGTCGGTAGCCGGGCGCCCGACCAGCGGTTACCTCGACAACAACCCGATTTGATGCACGCAGGAACGATGACGATACAAACATGGGGGTGAGTATCCGCTACTCACCCCCTCCAGCATCTACTTCATCTGCATGATGGCTTCTTCAATTGCTTTAGCAGCGGCCGCTAGCGCATCAGCAGGCGTTTGCGCACCGGTCCAAATCGCAACGCTGGCCTCACCCACCGGACCCCACTGGGCCGAAGCGTAAGGCGTATTCGCCATCGGTACACCCGCATTCAGGGCAGCACCAAACCCGGCCAATGTCGGGAGGGCAGCCACCTCTGGATTCTTGAGTGCAGCCGTCGCCGCCGGAACCGTCTTGTTGGTCAGCGCCAGTTTGGTCTGCACCTCGGCACTGGTGAAGTACTTCATAATGTCCAACGCGACCTCGGCATTGCCACGCTCAACCGCGTTACGGGTCAGCATCAGGGTCTTGATACCGACGAAGGGCTTACCCAACGGCAGAATACCGTAGTCAACCCCATCCTGCTCGATACCGGCAATCGCCCACGGGCCGGTCCACCACATGGCAGCCTTGCCCTCGGCCAATGCTGCCTTGCAGATATCGTAGCTCTGCTCACTGAACGAGACTTTACTCATCTCGGCCAGCCACTCACCGCCCTTGATCATCTCCGGCGTATTGACGTAGACGTTACCCTGATCGTCAACATAGCTTGGCACGCCATACCCGAAGTAGATCGGAGCTACGTGATAAGCATCGTTCCCACCGAATCCCTGATTGCAGACAAATGTCTTGTCGGGGTTCGCAGCACGGAAATCCTTCGCCATTGCCAGCAGCTCATCGAGGTTGGTCGGCAACTGCATGTCACCAACGACAGCCTTGTTGTAGATCAAGGCAATACCTTCCTGCGTCTCCGGCAACGCCCAGATCTTGCCCTGCCAGATGACGCCATTCACAGCCGCCGGCTCGTAGGTGCTGCGCAGGAAGTCTTCGGTGATCCCATAATCGTTGAGCGCGACAATGTTACCCACCAGCGCCTGCTGGCCGATCTGGTCGTTGGCCCAACCGATAATATCGGGACCTTCACCGGCCGGAATGGCCACATTGAGAGCGTTGCTCACATCTTCCGGCTTCGAGAGGTCGATCTTGACATTCGGGTGAGCAGCCTCGTAATCACGGAACGCTTGCTCGATTGCGGTCAAGTAGGCGCCATCCCACTGGTGCCAAATCCTAATCGTCACCTGTTGGGCACTAGGTACAGTAGTCGGCTGCTCCGTCGGCGCAGTGGTCGGTTGTGCAGCCGGCGCAGTAGTCGGTTGTTCCGCTGGGGCAGTAGTGGGTTGTGCGGTTTGACCACCGCCACATGCCGCAAGCATCATGGCTGCGGCGAGAAACATAGCGATCAGGGCGCTCTTCATTGCTTTCACAGCTATACTCCTTTACTGTGTCTACACCGACAGCAGTACTGTGGAAGGGACAATTTGTTCCGAATGAGCGAACAGAATCCCAACGAGCATTACGGTAAATGTGATCGTCTGCGTGTAACCTCCTTTCTGCTCATTACCTATGCAGGAAAGCACAGCGAGCAGAGTAGGGAACGGTCATAAAGCCGAGTCACTGCGTGGAATTGAGAGGCAGCGTCCCTTTAGATATGGAGGATCTGCACCCGTTCTCTACACCTGCATCGGGCAGTAATAGTTGTGTCGGACATTGTTTTGATTACAACATTTTCATTCACAACTATACACTATCACTACGCTACTGTCAAGTAGGCATATGTAATTATACTGCAGCGTAAAGGAAGTGAGAGAAAGAGTAAAGAGTAGAGTTGTTCCGAGTGTCATTGCGAGCGCAGCGAGCAATCTTTACGTCTTTGCACCTCCACCACTGTCATTGCGCGCGCAGCGAGCAATCTTTACATCTTTGCACCTCCACCACTGTCATTGCGCGCGTAGCGAGCAATCTTTACGTCTTCG
>NZ_JBMFNE010000043.1:5815-9373 GCF_049970315.1 Chloroflexus sp. | reverse complement strand
AAGGGGAGCATCGGAGTGCGATGAATTGACAGATTGCTCGCTCCGCTCGAAAGGACAAAAGGGGAGCATCGGAGTGCGATGAATTGACAGATTGCTCGCTCCGCTCGAAAGGACAAAAGGGGAGCATCGGAGTGCATCGGATGGCAAGATTTCTCGCTGCGCTCGAAATGACAAGGGAGCTGTTGGGCCGTGGGATGGTGAGCGCCGCACTGTCATGTCGTTGGTTTGTTAATCTGGGCGGCGTTCGTGGAAGGTGAATTCAACAGAGAGCGATAGCCGAGTGCAGGCGAGAGTGAAAGGTGAGATGCGTACTTTCGCGAATTGATGATACCGCGCTGTTGTTTACCATCGAACGCATAGCGACAGACGCCTCTACGAATGTGAGGTGCCGGGATGGGCAATAATCCGGCGTGTAGTGAGATGTACCCCTGTGAGTGTAACGAGCCTATACATCTACCTCCTTCTGCGAATCTGCAAGCATTATCTCGCGCGTATCGAGCATCGTGCCGTAATCCAAGAGCGTGGTACAATGCCGCCAAAGACGCATACCACAGGACACCACGATGAGCCTTGACAGCATTCGGATAATTGTGGCATTAATCATCGGTGTACTACTCGTCGTACAGGCTCGGCGCAGCACAGCCGGCTCGCGGCGGCAGTGGGCGTTGGGATTAGGAGCGGCGGCAATGGTCGTTGTTGCTACGGCCAATGCCATTCCGGCTGCGCTCACACCGTTGATGGTTATCGGCGGCGGGCTGGTGTTAATCGCAGTGTGGCTACTCTGGCAAGCGTACCAACGCGGAGAACTGGAAGATCGCTTCGAGCGCGCCCGACGCTATTTAGAGGCAGAACGGCGTCGTTACGATGAACAGGATCGGGGAGGTTCGCACGATGATTGATCTCGAGACGATTGGCCGGCGAGCGAAGACGGCGGCGCGCACGCTGGCGAAGGTGTCAACCGAACAGAAAAATGCGGCGCTCCACGCAATTGCCGATGGGTTATTGGCCCGCCAAGATGAAATTCTGTCAGCAAACGCGGCCGACGTAGCCGATGCCGAACGAGCCGGCACACCGCCGGCGATTGTCGATCGCATGCTGTTGACTGAAGCGCGACTAGCGGCGATTGCCAACGATTGCCGGAAGGTGGCAGAATTACCTGACCCGGTAGGTGAGATTTTTGACCGGCGTGAATTGCCGTCGGGTTTGCGCTTGTACAAACGGCGAGTCCCAATCGGCGTGATCGGCGCCATTTACGAGGCACGGCCCAACGTGACAGTTGACATTGCTGCGCTGTGTCTCAAGGCCGGTAATGCCGTGATCCTCCGTGGCGGGAGCGATATTGCGCGCAGCGTGGCTGCCACTACGACCGTCATTGCCGAAGCACTAGAACAAGCCGGTCTCCCGATATTTGCCGTACAGAGCATTACCGATCCCGACCGCGAATTGGTGCGGCAGTTGCTACGGCTTGATCGCTACGTGGATATGATCATCCCTCGCGGTGGTGTTAGCCTTCATCGGTTTTGCGTCGAGAACGCGACGGTGCCGGTAATCGTGGGTGGGATGGGGGTTAGTCATATTTATGTCGAGCCAAGCGCCGATTTTGCCCGTGCTGTGCCGGTCGTGGTCAACGCCAAAGTGCAGCGACCGGGAGCGTGCAATGCGCTCGACACCTTGCTCGTTCACCGCGCCGCAGCACCGGTCTTCTTACCTATGGTCGCAGCAACGTTAGCCGAGTACAATGTTGAGCTACGCTGCGATCTAGAAGCACTTGCTATCCTTGCCGACGCACCCGGCCACGAGAACTGGCAGTTGCGACCGGCAGAACCGGCCGATTTTGGCCGTGAGTTTCTGGCCCTGATCGTGGCGATCAAAGTCGTGGGCGATATTGATGAAGCCCTCGATCATATTGCCCAGTACGGCGGCCATTCTGAAGCGATTTTGACCGGTGATCCGGCCAACGCGGTTCGCTTTACCCGCGAAGTTGACGCAACTGCGGTGTTCGTGAATGCCAGTACTCGCTTCAACGACGGCGGTCAGTTTGGATTAGGCGCTGAGGTGGCAATCTCAACCAACCGCCTGCACGCCCGTGGGCCGATGGGTTTGCAAGAATTGACTACATACACGTGGATCGGTGAAGGGGATTATTTGGTACGGATATGAAAGCAGAACAGACACCGGTATGACTTTTACGCTATGCCTGGCTCATCTTTATCCCGATCATATGAATGTCTACGGTGACCGTGGTAACGTGATCGCGTTGCGTCAACGTTGTCTACGGCGCGGTATCGAGCTAGAGGTGATCCCTGTTCAGCCGGGTGATATCATCGATTGGAGAGCAGTCGATTTCGCATTTTTTGGCGGTGGTCAGGATAGCGGGCAGGCACTGATCACCACCGATCTGATCGAGCGGCAGGGGCCGGAATTGCGTGCGGCGATTGAGGATGGGTTGGTGCTTTTGGCGATCTGCGGCGGGTACCAGTTGCTCGGCCACTATTTTCTGACTCACACCGGCGAGCGCTTGCCCGGGTTGGGCGTGCTCGATGTGTATACGATTGCCGGTAAGCGGCGCATGATCGGTAATATCGTGATCGAGGTTGATCTAGGGCACGGACCACAACGGTTGGTCGGATTTGAAAATCATAGCGGTCGCACATTTCATGGTGCGCGAGTACGTCCGTTTGGCAAGGTCTTGACCGGCTACGGCGATAACGGGCAAGACGGTTGGGGCGGTGCGGTCTATCGCAATACGTTTGGGTGTTATTTGCACGGTGCCTTGTTGCCGAAGAATCCGCAACTGACCGATCACCTGATCGGTCTGGCGTTGCGGCGCCGGTACGGTCAGCAAGCCGAGTTATTACCATTGCCTGCCGAACGCGAATTGGCCGCACAGCGGGTGATGGTACAACGCTTGTTACGACGGTTCTAAGTAGGACGCTGTCATTATGGAGGAGTCACGACGATGCACATCACCACCGGCGCGCCAACCGAAGAAGAGGCGGCAGCGGCAATTGCAGCGATAACCTTGTTACTATCTGAAGAGGTATCACACGTTGCGCTAGCTTCATCTGAACCACCGGCGCGATGGCGCGACTCGATGCGACTGATTGCCCAAGGAATATCACCGATGCGGGTACCGGTTCCACCACGCTGGCATACGATTGAGCGACTACGACGGGCCGGCAAGGGTGGAATGGGGATTGTAGGACTGTAAATCCCCTGCTGCCGCTGATTTAAGGTCGAATCCTGAAGAGCCGCGCAACTATGATGAAGCCCACTGCACGGGCTGTAAGCCTCACTTCAGTCCCTTCGCTCGCATGGCGGGAGAGGGGGTCAGGTTGGATAGCCACACAAAACAACATATGTTTGTGTGTTTTGAGTCTTTTTGTGGCGATTGATTACGCTCCGGCAGTACCCAACCCTAGAGGGTCTACCATGACGAAGCCCGCGGCGCGGGCTGATGATTCTCACCCCTGTCCCCTCTCCCACTGGCACGGGAGAGGGGCGATTATTCCTTGCGGCAGGAGAGGGGCTGGAGGTGAGGGCATACGCAGAGGCGCT
>NZ_JBMFNE010000043.1:0-5717 GCF_049970315.1 Chloroflexus sp. | reverse complement strand
CTAAGCGAGCAAAGACGGTTAACGCTAAGACGCTAAGCGAGCAAAGACGGTTAACGCTAAGACGCTAAGCGAGCAAAGACGGTTAACGCTAAGACGCTAAGCGAGCAAAGGCGCAGAGCGACGGAACGCTAAGACGCTAAGACGCTAAGCACGCCGAGGGTGCAAAGATCTGTGGGTGATGACCATTTTCTGTGCCCTCGGCGGTGAGCACTCATCTCCTCACCCCCGCTGGGGTTGAAGGGACGGGGCGAGGGCTTTCCGCCCTAGTGAGAGCGGGAACCCACCCCAATATCGGCAATCAACTTACAACCGGCAGATCCACTACCTCGATATTCTCAAGCCCGCCGTAGATCGTCCACCATGGCTTCGCACCTTTCGCCAGCGTCTCGTTAAGTGCAGTAATATTCGCAACGCCGCGATCCTCAAGCCATGCCTCAAGGGCAGCCAGACCCTGCTGGGCATAGACCGGAATACCATCTTGCCACGTCGCCCGACCACACAACACACCGGCAAAGGGTGTACCGGCTTCGGCGGCAAGTTCGAGTGTCTCACGGAAAACTTCGTCGGATACACCGGCGCTCAGGTAGATGAACGGCTTGCGGGCAGCATCAGCAGCCTGCCGGAAATACTCCTTCGCCTCTTCACGGCTGTAGGCCTTTTGACCGCTAAACACCCGCATCCCCTCGACAAATTTCACATTCACCGGCACTTCGACCTTAAGTACGTCAACACCGTACTGCGGTTTCGAGAACTCTGCCATATAGGCGGTCACATACTTCGGTTTGACGAGGGCGAATTCAAAGCTCTTTTCATCACCGACTGTATCATCGTAAGCAATTGGCTCGAGGAAGAAGGGAATATCGTTCGCGGCACACTCGGCACCTACCCGCTCGATAAAGGCGTGTTTAATCTCGTTGATAGCCGGATCATCGAAGGGATTGTAGTAAAGCAGAATCTTGATCGCGTTAGCGCCAGCTTCTTTCAAGCGACGCACACTCCACACATCGAGCAGGTCGGGTAAACGACCACGCACCGAGGCGTCGTAGCCGGTCTTCTCATAGGCCAGCAAGACACCGGTACCTGGAGCACGTTGGGCAATTGCCGGCAAACCGTATTCTGGGTCCATCAGAATCGCACTCGCATAACGGGTCAGAATACGAGTAACGGCCGTCTTGAACACGGTTAAATCCTCACTTGACGCATCGGCGCCGCGAGCTTTAGCAATCGCCTTTTTGAGCGAACCACGCTGATCCATCGCTGCGGCAGCAATAATACCGTTGTCATCAGCACAGGCTTTGATCCCCTCGAATTTACCGCGCGTCATCTTGACTGTAGCCATCGATAAAACTCCTTGTGCAAACAATCGCGTACTAACCAGGATAATAAGCTGTGAACGAAGGTAGCTAGCAAACACAAGCTGGGAAAGAGCAGAGCGGTAGCACCTTTATTATAACCGATTCACTTCCAAGGCTGATAAAATATGGTACAATTGAAGCGTATTTCCCCAATCTCGATGGGAATAGGCACGGGGAGGTTCTATGAAACAGGTATTCGGCGTTTTTACCTTTCTTCTAGGGCTGATTATCGGCCTGATCGGTGGTGCAGCATTATTAGCCTATGCCTATCAGGCAGCAGGTCTGTACCCACCTGACGACGCAACCATTAAGTTTATTGCTCGCGAGCGGGGCTGGCTCCGCGATGATGTGTAGGGTATGGTAAGGAATTGCGGTGAAGACTATAACCTTCACCGCTCAGTTAGACAGCTCATCTGTTGATCTCCCCGATCGGTAGAGGGCGCACAAGGAGGTGCAATTTGGACAAGATCTGGTTGTCGTACTACGAGCCGGGTGTGCCGAAATCGCTGACGTATCCTGAGATCACGCTCAGCGACATGCTGAGCAACAGCGCCAAGACGTATGCCGACCATACTGCAACCAATTTCGTCTTACGCTATCTGCTCGGTGGACGATTCACAGTTGGCGGTAAGTTAACGTATCGGCAGTTGAACGAAAAAGTAGACCGAATGGCCACCGCGCTCTACCAGCTCGGGGTGCGCAAAGGGGATAGAGTGGCGGTGATGTTACCCAACTCGACGCATTACATTATCACATTCTTTGCGTGTATGCGGTTGGGTGCGATTGTGGTGAATACAAACCCAACCTACACCGGGCGCGAATTGCAGCACCAGTTGCACGATTCAGGCGCTGAGACGATTGTGCTGCTTAATTTGTTTTGGCCGCGGTTACGCGAAGTACGTGCCGAGACGCCGGTGAAGCGGGTGATCGTAGCCCATATCTTCGACACTCTTGGTTTTCCCTCAAACTTTCTGGTAAAGAGTTCGCAGAAGAAGACGCCGGAGTGGGTTGATGTGATGCCTGAGCAGGACATCTTCTTCTTCCAACACCTGCTCGAAAAATATGGCCCTACCCCACCGAAGGTGAACTTGACTCCCGACGAGATTGCGCTCTTCCAATACACCGGCGGAACGACCGGTCTCCCCAAGGCGGCGATGTTAACCCATCGCAATCTCGTCGCGAACACCGTACAGGTAGCAGCCTGGCTGACGCGCGGCCAGCCCGGTGGCGAAAAGATGATGGCGGCGATCCCCTTCTTCCATGTTTATGGCATGACAGTGGCAATGCTGTACAGCATCCACATCGGAGCTGAGATTGTCATCGTGCCTAGCCCACGCCCTATCGACAATGTCATGACGGTTATTCAGCGCGAGCGATGCACACTCTTCCCCGGTGTCCCGGCGATGTACATTGGCATTATCAACCATCCGAAGGTTAACGAATACGATCTGCGTAGTGTGAAAGCGTGTATTAGCGGATCGGCGCCATTGCCAATGGATGTGCAAGAGAAGTTCGGCCAACTGACCGGTGGTCGCCTCGTTGAGGGCTTTGGCATGACCGAGGCTAGCCCGGTGACGCATTGCAATCCGGTCTTTGGTGAGCGGCGTGCCGGTAGTATCGGTATCCCATTGCCCGACACCGAGGCAAAGGTTATCGATCTCGATACCGGTCGTGAGATTGAGCCGGGAAGCGACGAGACCGGTGAGCTATGCGTGCGCGGACCACAGGTGATGAAGGGATATTGGCAACGACCTGACGAGACGGCGAAAACCATTGATGCTGATGGTTGGCTGCATACCGGCGATATTGCCCGCGTCGATAAAGACGGCTACTTCTACATCGTTGATCGCAAGAAGGATATGATCAACGTCGGCGGTCTCAAGGTGCTGCCGCGCGATGTCGAGGAAGTACTCTTCATGCACCCCAAGGTGATGGAGGCAGTGGTCGTCGGCATTCCACATCCGCAGCGCGGTGATGATACGGTGAAAGCATTTATTGTGCCGAAGCCGGGTGAGCAGCCGACGGTTGAAGAGATTAAGGAGTTCTGTAAGCTGCACCTTGCCCCATACAAGGTGCCGCGCGAGGTCGAGTTCCGCACCGAGCTGCCCAAGACGCTGGTCGGCAAGGTGTTGCGCCGCGTACTGGTCGAGGAAGAAAAGGCCAAGCAGAAAGCGACGGTGGCAATTACGTAAGATGGTTTTGTGGCCCTCACCTCCCAGCCTCCTCTCCCGCACAGCGGGAGAGGAGGTGTTTTTCTCTGCGCCTTTGCGTGAGGTCCCTCATCCTTCTACCCTATGACAACGATGTGAGGTGGGTGTAAGGCCCGCATCCCTCGGCTCCCTTTTGCGGATACAGGCGAGTAACGAAGATTTCGCGCTGCGCTCGAAATGATAGGGGGCGTGATTGGCAACAGAAGCGCTTGAAGCGGTATGCTATAATGTACGCTAACTTAAGGAATATCTTGGATAGGACATTCCAACAAAAGTATCAGATTGACAAAGGGTCACCGTATATCTACGTACATCCTAAACGAGTCTTGGCGTGGCATGGCGAAAGACTAACGACAATGACTCTTGGTTGTTCGACGAGTGACGTTGAAAAGCGAAACTGGACAAGATCGCCACCGGCCGAAATGCATTCGGTATTGTCAGACACCCCTTGGTATAAACCACACGTTCCGAGAACTGGATCGCCTCATACGTATGGTTTGGAGTAATAATTATGACACTACCTTTAAATCAGATTATTGAAGGCGACTGCGTAGAAATACTTACTATGTTACCAGAAAAATCCATTGATCTTATTTTTGCTGATCCCCCCTATAATTTACAGCTACAAAACGAACTACATCGACCAAATATGACGAAAGTTGATGCTGTAGCTGACGACTGGGACAAGTTCGAGTCGATGCAAGCATATGATGAGTTTACTCAAACGTGGTTAACGGCTTGTAAGCGAGTCTTGAAACCGACCGGCACCATTTGGGTTATTGGAACGTACCATAATATCTTTCGAGTTGGGGCCATTATGCAGGATTTAGGGTTCTGGATCCTTAATGATGTTATCTGGATAAAAATAAATCCGATGCCTAATTTTCGTGGTGTCCGTTTTACCAATGCCCATGAAACCCTTATTTGGGCAAGTACCGGCAAAGATGCAACATATACGTTCAACTATTACGCGATGAAAGGGTTGAACGATGAAAAGCAAATGCGTTCTGACTGGTGGCTTTTACCATTAGCGACAGGAGCGGAACGGGTAAAAAATGAAAATGGTGATAAGGCCCATTCCACTCAAAAGCCGGAGGCTTTGCTTTATCGGGTGATTTTGTCATCCAGCAATCCCGGGGATGTTATTCTTGACCCATTTTTTGGAAGTGGAACAACGGGTGTTGTAGCCAAACGCTTGCATAGAAATTGGATTGGAATAGAAAAGGAGAAACGATACATCCAGATTGCGCAAAATCGTATTAACGCAGTTCAACCAGAAATGCATGACGCTGCAACTTTTGACGTAAAGAGCAAAGCCAAATCTGCTCCTAAAGTGGAGTTTTCGGTTCTGGTCGAACATGGGTATTTGCAGCCTGGGCAAAGATTGTTTTTTGGTAAAGACAAAACTAAAGTGGCCACAATCAAACCAGATGCGCGGCTTCGCACCGCAGATGGCTATGAAGGCAGTATCCATAAAGCAGGTAGTCACTATATGAGCAATGCGCCCTGTAATGGATGGGAGCATTGGTTTGTAGAAGTTGATGGCCAAATGATCAGTCTTGGCGAAGTGAGAGAGAAGTTTCGGGTAGAAAAGGGCCTTTACAATGAGCGATCATGTTAAAGAAAGCTTTGCCAGCCGCTTACAGCAATGCTTGTGAATAGTATGTCGGTACAGATGAGGGGTAACAACAGTATCAGCGGATGGTGTTTCGCGCTACCACTGAATGCCGAGCGTCAGGCGACTTACCACGCAGAGGATTACCAATGAGTGATAAGCGATTCCGCCTATTCAAGCCCATGACGTCAGACCAACTGCGTAAGAACGATAGGGTTCTCTTGGTTATCCTAGCGATTGGTCTCTTCTTTCTTCTCAGAGACTTCTACCTCTCTGCCGCAAAAGATATTCCCACCCTAGGCGTTATCGGGTATATGACAGGACCAATATTCACCCCCAAGCTCTCAGAGATTCTTTTGCTCGTGTTCTGGATGCCAGTTGTTTGGGTTTCCAATTACGAACTGGCGGGGGTATACCCGAACAAAATGCCTCCTGTTCGGTATTACCGTATATTGCGTTATTTTCTTCTAGTTGCTCCTATCCAAGTTGTGCTTGCAACCTATGCCTGGACAATTGTAAATCTAGGCACCAGTCCGT
>NZ_JBMFNE010000042.1:0-11870 GCF_049970315.1 Chloroflexus sp. | reverse complement strand
CGTTCACCGTGAACGTCGCAATCAATATTAGGATCAGTTCGATCCTAGCCGAAAGCACCCTATCCGTCAAGAATGCGTAGTCAATGATGAGCGTCAAGCACCATAGCAAGCGTGGCTCAATCCCGAAGTAACTTCCTGCGCGCGTCCGGATCTTGCGGAGGCTGCCGCTGTGCTATAGTTATCCACAATGCACCCCTTGCGCTGTGATAATAATACGATCACGATGACCGCACCACTCCATCCTAAGCTTGTCCATCTGGTCCATCTGGCTGGCATATTTGCGCACTTCCCCGCCATCCAAGCCGTCTACCTCTTTGGGCTGGCGACCACGATAAACCTATCTTTCCCAAGCTCGATCTCCGCGCCGCGTTGGCCCAAGCCGGTTTTTGCAACGTTGACGTGGTTGTGCTCAATACCGCAGGCATTGTGCTCAAACACGAGGTCATCCGGCACAACAAACTCATCTATCAGACACCCGACTTTGATCACGGCTCCTTCTTTATCACTCGTAACCCGCCAATTTCTCGACTTCCGACCCCACCTTGACGTACAACGCCAAGCGTATAAAGCGAGTATGCGGTAGCGCACAGCGCTGCTGTACGCCTGCGCAATCACCCAAACCGATTGCACGCTCGCAGGCGCTTGCTTCACTGCATACGGTTCACACCGTCACATGTCGCGACGCCTCCATCGGCGCTTGTCACGCGGCCCGTCCTATGGTATACTATTGGTGGTCGTGGCCGAATTTCCGAATTCCAAAAACCTATGACAGCTCCTGTTACCACCATCCCCGGCCCGCGCGGCCTACCGGTCATTGGCGTCGGCAATCGTCTCCTGCGCGACCCAATCGAATTTATGATCCGGTTGCACCGCCACTACGGTGACCTGGTCAAACTGCCGTTGGGCAAGCGCGCTATGTACCTCGCTGTTCACCCCGATATGGTCAAGCGGATCACGCAAGAAAACTGGAGGAACTACATCAAGCGCTACCCAGCGATGGACGAACTCCTTGGGCAGGGGTTAGTCACGAGTAACGGCGAGCATTGGCTGCACCAGCGCCGGTTGATGCAACCTGCCTTCCACCATCAGCGCATTGCCCGGATGGCCGCCGTAATGATTGAAGAAGCCGAGCGGATGCTGACGCGCTGGGAGGAATACGCGCGCCGCGGCCAGTCATTTGAGGTGCAAACCGAGATGATGCTGCTGACGCAGCAGATCATCGTGCGCACGATGTTCAGCTCATCGCTGAGCGAAGCCGAAGCACAGACCGTCGGCAAAGCCTTTAACGATACCCTCAACTGGGCTGCCGGTCAGCAATTCCGCCTCTTCCAACCACCACGCAACTGGCCGACGCCGGGCAACCTCGCCTACCGGCGTAATCTTGACCTGCTGGAACGGACCGTCTACCATTTGATTGACGAGCGGCGTCAACGTCATGGTGACTACGACGACCTGCTGGAGATGTTGGTCACCGCCCGCGATGCTGAGACCGGTGAGCAAATGTCGCCCAAACAGATCCGTGACGAGGTGATGACCATCTTCCTCGCCGGTCACGAAACCACGGCCGGCACCCTCTCGTGGATCATCCATCTGCTCAGTCATCACGGCGATGCCGAGCGCAAGCTTCGGGCCGAATACGCCACAGTGCTGGGCGGGCGCACTCCCACGCCTAGCGATCTGCCGCATTTGCCGTACAACCGTATGGTGATCGATGAAACCTTGCGTCTCTACCCCCCGACGTGGATTTTGTCGCGGGTCATGGTTGGTCCAGACACGCTCGGTGACTACGAACTCCCGGCCGGTTCGGTTATTGCCCTTAGCCCGTATGTGACGCACCGCCATCCAGCCTTTTGGCCGAACCCCGAAAGTTTCGACCCGGAACGCTTCCAATCCACTGCGACTGCCACCCGCCACAAGTTTGCGTATGTCCCTTTCTTGGCCGGTCCGCGCCAATGTATTGGTAACAGCTTTGCACTGATAGAGATGCAACTCGTTTTACCAATGATCCTGCAACGCTTCCGTGTCAGTGCCGTACCGGGCTACCCGGTGCGTCCAATGCCCAAGGCAACGCTCCGCCCTGGTCCAGAGGTGTGGGTGGAAGTAGCACGATTGTAAGAGGCAATGCTACGGACTGCTAACCGCATTACCAAGCTCAGATTACCAAGAAGGTCTATTGCCGCACCGGTAACGATAGCCATCGTAGCTATGTTGCTAGTGTGGGGGATGAGGGAGGTCGTAGCTCGTGGTCAACAGTATTGGAATATAGAGACCCTGATAGACAAAGCGCTGTCTGCCGAGGGACGAACATTGCCATACGATCCATGGCTCGATTTGCAACCGTTAACCCAACCAATGGCAATCGAGATCGCCCAACAAGCTTTATCCGAGGCTCAGCATCTGGTATCTCTCGATCCGACGACGATCTCAACTCAGCAGCAGCTTGGCCGTATTGCGTTACTCCTCGATCAACCAGATAGAGCGGTTACGGCATTTTCAGTAGCAGTGGCTCAGCAACCCGATAGTCCCTTACGTTGGTTGGAACTCGGATTGGCGTATACCCACCTTGACCACACGACCATTCTACATGCTACCGATGAACCTTTCTGGGAAATTATTCCACCGACGCCACAGTATTGGTCATTAGCAGCACCTCACCCTCATCCAGATTGGTGGGACCCGATTGAACCAATCACCCGTACCGTATTTATTGGCAATCACCTGTTCTTGCGCGCCACACTCCCTCCCGAACCGGCAATGTTAGTGTTCTGGATGGGGAACCAAACCGCACAACCAACGACGTATCAAATTCGACAGGGCGCACAAACATTGGTCGAGTATCGGCTAACTTCTGAAGCTGCTGCTCAGGGTTGGCAAGCTGCCACTCTCGATCTAAGTCAATGGGCCGGACAAGAGATTGAGCTTAGCTTGAACAGTGACCTTCCAACGAGCGGCTGGGGCGATATACAAATCATACCGATCTCGGCAGTGCGTTGCGTGATAGTCGATTGCCAACAACGCGCACGTGCGGCATGGCAACGAGGTGGTTTCACCGCAGACCAGTTTCTACACCGAGGAACAGTAGCCTTCCGTCAGCAGCAGTTCGAGCAGGCAATCCGTTGGTATCGCTATGCTACGCTGTTGGGAGCGGACACTACGAGCGCACTATGGTTTATTCGTTATCGGATTACCAAAGATCAGACAGATCTTGCTCGCAGTGTGACTATAGATCGGGGTTGGATAGATGAGGAATATCAACTACGAGCTTGGTTTGAAAGGGGCTTACTGTTCTTCAATCAAGACCGATTTGTCGAGGCCGAGCACGCCTTTCGGCAGGCGATTGCTGTTCCGGTTGCCAACCCCAGATTAACGTGGCGACTATCAGAGGCATATCGTCTTCTTAGTCTCAGCTTGTGGAACCAAGATCGTCTGACAGAGGCACTGCCGTATATAAAGGAAGCTGTACAGATAAACCCGGGCAACGCTTGGGCACATATTCACTATGGAAAGATACTATATCTCTTCGATCCATCACAAGTGCAACAAACAGATCAAGCCTTCACGACCGCATTAACCCTCGATCCACGACCAGAAATCTGGCAGAATCTCATCGAGTATTGGCAATGGGTGCAAAACAAAGAACGCGCTCAACAATTATGTAGAACAGCCGCACAACACGGAATCTTGACAGACAATATAGAGGCATGCAAATGACACAGACCTATCAACCACAACGTTACTGGGAAGAGCGCCTCACAAAAACCTTCGACCTAACTGGCGTTGGGCATCGAGGTTTAGGTGTTCAATATAATCGGTACTTGTATAAACGACGACTGGAAACACTAACCGCCGGTTTAGGCAAGACTGGCTGTACATTAGACGGTAAAAGCATCCTAGAGATCGGATGTGGAACGGGGTTTTACACTAAATATTTTACCAAACAGAATATTATGAAGTATACAGGAATAGATATTACAAGGATTAGTGTTGCAAATTTAAAAAAACAATATCCATCGTATAACTTTATATGCGCAGATATAGCTCAATTTGGTCTTTCAAAATTGCACGAGCGGTTTGATATTGTGTTTGCTGCTGATGTGTTGTTCCACATAGTAGAAGAAAGAAGTTTCCAGAATGCTGTTCAAAACATGATAGAACTTCTAAAGCCGGATGGTTTATTCATTGTCTCCGACGTTTTCCCCGAAAATACAGTATCCACCTCAGCTCATGTATGCCTTCGTTCATTCTCGCATTACGAACAAACACTGGGTGTTTTGCAAGTACATAGGATCCATATTGAACCGATATTCGCCATTTTACAACCTCCACCAGTAAAAACCCCTACTTTTTGGTGGAATCTCTACGCAAATATCTGGAGAATTGAAAGGCGTGTTGTGAGGTTGAACATTATTGACCAAACTCTTCCGATAATCCTTGAATGGCTCGATCGCGTCTTTTTCTGTCCAAGATACGGATTAGTGCTCCCTAATAGTAAATGGTTGTTTGCGCGTAAACATGAAAAAAATACTTGGTCATAGTGTTATATACGCAATCGGTAATACGGCCAATAGCGCCGCCTTATTACTGCTTATTCCCTATCTGATCAATGCGCTGACTCCGGCTGAATACGGCGCATGGTCAATCTTCGAGGTCACTATCTTTCTGCTCAACCTACTCAGCTTGGCCGGACTTGAAGTCGGGCTCATGCGCGAATATTGGTTTCAGGATGATGAACAATGGCGAGCGCGTTTAGTAGGCAACACGCTGATGATGGCTAGCGTGATCGGGATGGTGATCATGGTTGGCGGCGCCAGTTTGATAGCCGGTGGGATTGACTTTGACTTGCCCGGCGCGCCGCACACTCTCTTGCTCGTACTAGCGATCGGTTGGAGTGAGGCGATTTTTACCGTCTTCCTGACTCTGTTTCGTATCCGAGAACAACCGATCACATTTATTACCCTCTCGATTGGGCGCATGGCGCTCTTTGCCCTCTTTACTGTTGGGTTGCTCGAGGGCGGGTTTGGTCTCACCGGCGCACTTGGGGCACGCCTGATTGCCGCGGTGAGCTTCATAACGGCAGGTTTAATCGTAGGGTGGCGTTGGATTGCATGGCAACTTGATCGCGCGCTTATTCGCCGGATTGTAAGCTACGGCTTGCCGCTCCTACCAGCTAATCTCGCTGCATACCTCTTGTCTACCGCCGATCGCTACATTATACAGGGATTTTTGTCGCTCGAAAACGTTGCCATTTATACCTTCGCTTACAAAATCGCTGCCGTGCTTGATGTGCTTGTTACGCGCCCCTTCGCGCTCGATTGGGCGCCACGCCGGTTCAAGATCGCCACCCAACCCCACCCAGAGCAAAAATATGCACAAGCGCTCCTGATTTACTTATGGGTGGCGTTAGGTTTTGCGCTGGCTGTGATGGCGCTCACGCCGTTGCTCTATGCCTTAATTGCGCCACCGGTTTACTGGTCGGCGATGGGGCTGGTGCCGGTTATTTTGTTAGCGTATATTATCTACGGTCTTAGCTACCCGTTAAATATCGGGATTATGCTGAAGGATCGCACGCGCGATCTGCCGGTGATTGGCTGGATTGCCGCCTGTTGCTGTTTAGCGCTATGCTTTTGGTGGATTCCGGCCTTTGGCATCGCCGGTGCAGCATGGGCCACCGTAGTTGCGTATATGTTATGGACCGGCTTTATTGCCATTGATTCGCTACATCTATACCCGGTTGTGTACCCATGGCAACAGATTGGACTGATTGTGAGTATGGGGGTTATTGCATATGGTGGACTGTGGCTGTCAGAAACGTGGTTTTCACCCACCCACCCGCTTGTTGCCGGATTACGCTTAACGTGGGTATCAGCGCTGATGATAGGATGTGGATGGCTGGTATGGCATCATCGAAAAGAAAAATTCACCAGTAATAGGCGACTAGTTTAATATATAGAGGTTTGTTTATGCGTCTTCAACAGGGATTTCTTGTATATGATATTACGAAAGATCGCTACTACATTGACTATAAAAAGACCTTTTCAATTGTAGTAAATGAGCTACTTCTAGAATTATTACTCAAGCACAAACATTATTTTAAAGGAAAACTGCTTGATCTCGGTTGCGGAGAGCGGCCATATGCTCTTATTTACAATCAACGTGTAGATCAAAGTATTGGTACCGAAGTACTATTCTCACCACATACCATTAATGCAGCGGATATCGTTTGTCTCGCCGAATATGTACCGTTCAGGGATCAACAATTCGATACTATCCTCTGTACGGAGGTTTTAGAGCACACTCGTCAACCATTCCAAGTTATGCAGGAAATCACACGTTTACTTAAACCAGGTGGTCATCTGGTGTTGTCTGTACCATTCATATATCCTATTCATGATGCACCACACGATCACTGGAGATTTACCAGATATGGCTTAGAGCGTATTTGTCATGAATCTGGATTAGAAGTGGTTCATATTCACACAAAAGGTGGTTTTTTTGTAACAATATTAATCTTGATACATCAAGTTGTTATACGAGTAGTAAATTTAGTAAGCAAAATCATACATCTAGAACCCCCATTATACTATAGACCAACAATACGTTGGTTCATCTGCCAACCACAATGGTGGTACTTGCACATATCGAGATGGTTGCGACAACAAGCCGGAAACTTACTTCTACGTCTCAATCAAAACATCAGCCACCAACTCCAACGACCGCAAGCATTGGCTGAGGTCAACGAATGGATGACATGTGGTTATCTAGTAATAGCTCGCAAGCCTTTAGAGCACTAATACCATGAAGATCAAGCTGCAACGAGGCGAGCGAACGACGCGAGATGAGCGCGGTCAGCTCTTTAGAGCACTAATACCATGAAGATCAAGCTGCAACACCTTGAACTAGGTTGGCACGTCATCGCTCTCACATTGCTTTCAGGCGCATTTGTCCCGCTTTGGCGCCAAATTTACGTCGGTGGCGAATTAGCCCAAGATCCGTTCCAACAAGTCGTCTTGATCGTGTCCTACAGTGGTCTCGTCTTACTCGTATGGCACTATCGCCACATTGGTCAACTCCTGATGAGGGGATGGCCGATCTGGATGGTTGTAGGACTAGCATTTATTTCTGTACTCTGGTCACTCGATCCGGCAATTACGCTACGGCGGAGTATTGCGCTTCTGCTAGCCACCCTCTATGGGGTCTTATTGGCTATAAGGTATCCGTTTCTTACCGTCCTAAAGCTGTTGGGAACCGTAATGAGTCTCATAGTCATTGCCAGTCTGATCGGCATTGCTAGCGGTTTCGGATGGGCAGTAATGGACTATCCTCATCCGGGGGCCTGGCAGGGGATAATGTTTCACAAAAACGCGCTAGGACGGATCGCAGGATTAGCACTAATTGTTTTTGTAACATTGTCTCAACAGTACTCCGGTTGGTGGCGATTAAGCTGGTATGGGTTATCATTAGGCACAGTCATCTTAGTCGTAGGATCTCGCTCGATGACCGCGTTAGTAGTAACCACGTTAGTGGTCACAGCTTGGCTAACCCTCACTATGCTTTATTCGTTAGCTTCGCGCGAACGATGGCAAATGACGGCCTTGGTATTGACTACAATCCTTCCAATCAGTACCTTAGGAGTCATTTATTGGCCGGAAATTGTCAGTTTGATTGGACGTGATCCAACTCTCACTGGACGATTACCACTGTGGCAGTCACTCATTGGAATTGGCATACAACGTCCATTGTTGGGTTATGGATTTGGGGCGTTTTGGATTGATCCGAGCCAGATGCTGTCACTAGACATTGCGTTAATGCGATTACGTTTTTGGTGGGCTAATCACGCTCATAATGGCTATATTGATGTATGGCTTGAACTGGGTTTAGTAGGTTTAATGTTAATATTGACTACACTGTTCCTATTAATAACCAAAAATTTTCATTCTTTCTTTCAAGAAAAATCGCGTTATAAATTTTTGTTTATTACAATTTTCTTGTTATATCTGGCGACGTATAATTTCTCAGAGGCAATCCTCATCGAGTCAAGTTTAGGAAAAGCAATATTCTGGATCACTTTTTCGTATACTTATTACGAAACACAACTAAACATCCAGGAGATATAAATGAATTACAAGATTGTTATTTTTTGGAATCAGCCTGCTGCTCTAACAGAGACATTTATTTATAATCAAATTAGCAACCTCCGCCGTTACCAAGCTGCTATATTGGGCAGCAAATGGCCATCTGGACCACGAATCCGAATAGATGAGCAAATAGTTCATCTGATCAATCAGGGAGGATGGCGAGGTAAACTCCACGAAGTTCAATTCAAAGTTTGGGGACAGATTCCGGCTACAATACGGCAATGGCTCGACACTTGGCAACCTGCTCTTATTCATGCCCATGTCGCACCCTACGGCGCTATTGCAATGCCAATCGCACAACGATACCGGCTACCGCTTTTGGTCAGCGTGCATGGAAGCGATGTCACGATGCGTGATGCGGCTATCTGGCGCTCGTCATATATGTCCCACCGTCTTTACCTTTTGCGGCGACGGCAATTGGTACGTACCACTACACGGGTGATCGTCCAGTCTCACTTCTTGCACCGCATTCTGATCGAACAACACGGCTTTGATCCGGCCCAGATCGTTTGTATCCGTTATGGGGTCGATCTCGATCGCTTTCGCCCTACAGCCAATCCTGAATGGGGGCATATTCTTTATGTAGGTCGCCTGATCGAACGTAAGGGATTACCATATCTGCTCACTGCCTTAGCCAAATTACAAACCGACTTTCCCGCCCTTCGCCTAACCGTCATCGGTGATGGCCCATTACGTAGTCGGTATGAAGAGCTAGCCCGACAAGTATTGGGTTCACGCGTAACCTTTATGGGGGCACAATCCAACACTGTCGTACAGGAATACCTCCAACGGGCCTATGTCTTTTGTATGCCGAGTATTACCATGCCAACCGGTGAAGCTGAGTCGCTCGGTGTTGTATTCCTTGAAGCGATGGCGATGGGCGTCCCACCGGTTAGCTTTGCCAGTGGCGGTATTCCCGAGGTGATTCGGCATAGTGAAACCGGTTTTCTTGCCACCGAACGCAATACCGATGAATTAGCCTACTATCTTGGCCTGTTATTAGAACAACCAGCTTTACGCAATAAATTCGGTGAAGAGGGACGGCGCTGGGTTGAGCAAGAGTTTAATCTGAACACTCAAACTGCGAAACTAGAAGCGTTGTACGATGAAGTGATCGCTGAACACATCCAAAAGAGCGTGCTATGAAAAACCAAAGCATCATTAACATCGTGACCCAGATGGAAGCTGGTGGTGCACAAAAAGCTGCGATACAAGTTTGTGAAGAGTTGATTAAGCGTGGCTTTATTTCAGAGGTATGGTTTCTCTACAAAAAACGTCCAACCTACACTGATCGACCATATGTACGGTGGTTGTGGGAAGAGAAACCAAAAACTTTTGGCGAATTTCTCGGGTTACTCGTCAAACTCTACCAATGGCTACGTGTAATCAATCCTGATGGCGTGATCACCTATACCCACTACGCCAATATCATCGGTCAAACCATCGCCTATGCTGCCGGAGTTCCGCATCGATTAGCGACCCAGCGTAGCCCCTGTTGGAGTTATCCACCAGTAGCGCGATGGATTGACCGGCTGATTGGTTCCATAGGAATTTATACAAGCAACATTTTTGTTTCAAAGAGTGTTGAGAGTTCTTTTCAAACGCATCCTAATACATATTTGAGGCGAAGTAAAGTAGTTTTTAATGGCCTAAAGCCACCAATCATTACATACACAAAATCAGAGTCGCGTAAATTACTTAATTTACCTAACGATCGGTGTATTGTAATTAGTATTGGCCGACTCGCTTATGAAAAGAATCACGCTTTACTTATCAACACCATGAGTAGATTACCTAGTTCACAGTACTATCTCGCTATTGCCGGTGATGGTGAGCTACGGGATGAACTTCATCAGCTTATTCAAACAACTCAGTGTGCTGATCGTATTTGTCTATTGGGTGAACTACCACCACAACGGATTGGAGAATTACTCACTGCGGGCGATATCTTCGCTCTTCCCTCACGATATGAAGCATTTGGTTTTGCCAACGTTGAAGCAATGATGGCGGGCCTACCAATCGTTGTGAGTGATTTAGCAGTCAACCGCGAAATCATTGGAGATGCAGGTATCTTTCTTCCAATAGACAACGTTGATGAGTGGGAAAAGACGTTCCGCTACCTTGCACAAGATGAACAAATCCGCCGAGAGTTAGGGAAACGAGCTCGTGAGCGAGCAGCCCTTTATACGCTTGAACATATGGTTGATGGATATATTTGTAATCTGCTTCAATACCAATGATAGTGTCACGTATTACTTTACTAGGTGTTGTTGTTGATCTATTTACTATCGATCGACTCAATCAATGTATTACTACTGCGATCAAACATCAAGAACGTTGGATCATTGCTCATCATAATTTGCATAGTATTTATCTCTACCATCGCGATCAAACAATGCGTCAATTCTATGAGCAAGCACATGTTATTCATATCGACGGCATGTCCCTTGTTTATTGGGGACGCATCCTCGGTTATAAATTGAACCGCGAGCATCGTGTCACCTACGTCGATTGGATACATCCATTGATGGCAATGGCAGCAGCAGAAGGTTGGCGTATCTTCTATTTGGGCAGCAAGCCAGGAGTGGCAGCACTCGCTGCCGAACGGTTGCGCCAACAATACCCTGCTTTACAAATCACCACTCGTGACGGGTATTTTCAAGCGGATGATAACACGGCGGTATTAGCCGAAATAGCCAACTTTCGGCCTCATGTTTTGATGGTGGGCATGGGTATGCCCCGCCAAGAACACTGGATTCTGACGAATCTGGATCACTTATCTGCAAACGCCATCCTGACATCCGGGGCATGTTTTGATTACATTGCCGGCGTCATACCAACTCCGCCACGTTGGATGGGGCGTACCGGCTTGGAATGGCTCTACCGTCTTTATAGTGAGCCAAGCCGGTTGGCACGACGCTATTTACTGGAACCGTGGGCATTGCTGCCCTTGATGGCACGCGATTTGTGGCAGATGACACGGCGAGAACGAAACTTCGACACACAATGAAGCAGAGATCGATGCAGTATAAACACGATCACCTCTCGGCATCTACTTGCTTGCTCTATTTGTTGCCTTCATGCTATACTATCTGCCAGTATATCCCTTGTTACAGGTGCAACACCGAGAGCATTGTGTGAAGGTGCGGCTATGACGCTGGTAAGTGCCTTCACGTAAGGAACCAGCATGCTGGAACGTCTACGCGCACGATTGATCGGGAGTGTACTTGCTTGGGATCTGATCGCAACGCTGTTCTGCCTTGCGGTAGTTATCGGAGCTAACCCGACGACGATACTGCGCCAGTGGCCGCTCTATATTGGCGTGATCGTGATCTGGGTGTTGACCTTCATTATCCTTGCCCCACAACGCGCGCTCTTCACTCACACCCTCTTTGAAGCCTTTGTACGCCTGCTTCTTAGTGTATTGCTAGCAGCAACCTCACTTGCCGGGCTGCTCTATTTGATCAACGGAAATCTGGTTGATCGCGATCATGTCTTCCGCTTCGTCGCGCTTGATCTGGTCGTTGTGAGCGCCATTCACTTTGGCTTTCGCACCCTAACCCACTGGCGGCAAAACCAGAGCGGCGGGCGGCGCGTGCTTGCGGTGGGGCAGGCGAACGCGGCTACCCGGCTAGCCGAGGAGTTTCGTCGCCGTCCGTGGACGGGGGTGCAAATCGTCGGTTATGCCTCAGATGAATGCGACGAACCGGTTGCACTGCCCCGGCTTGGCAGTCT
>NZ_JBMFNE010000041.1:0-15883 GCF_049970315.1 Chloroflexus sp. | reverse complement strand
GGCGCGGGGTGACAATGGAGGACGGTCACGGGTGACACGATACCACCTTCGCGTCATTCCGCGCGCGATACCACCTTCGCGTCAGTCCACGCGCGATACCGCCCTTTTGTAAGTCCGCGCGCAGCGAGGACCGGCAATATCTTTATCAATGGTATTTGGGATCATCAGCCTAGTGCTTTACAACCAGCCTAACGTGCAGGCCTATTTTGCCTATCGCAATGGACAACCGCTACCGCCACCACCACCATATCAACCACCACTGTCTTGATCTGAAGGAAGGGTAGCAAGGGCGGGTATTACACCCGCCCCCTACGATGATCGCCACACTTGCACACCCACCGCCGGTAACCGGCTGATGTCGAGCATACCTCCGGCTACAACCGTCTCAACATCGGTCAAGAGGTCGCGCAAACGGGTACCGTCAGCGAGACCACCGTGACGCACCGGCACCGCTCGTAAACCGTCATCACCCCGCCGAGCCACGACGATCAGCCGCTCTTCGGGTGCTTCACGTTGAAAAACAATCGTCTCACCTTGGGCGTAGAGCTGCTGGAATCCACCCCAACACAACGCCGGCGCGCTACGCCGTAAATGCGCTAGCCGCCGTACAAAGGCACGCAAGTCGTGATCCCATTGCGTCTCATCCCACGGCATTGTCCGCCGGCAATCGGGATCACCACCACCGGCCAATCCAATCTCGTCGCCGTAGTAGATGCACGGTACACCGGGATAGGTGAAGAGCAACGTCATTGCCACGCGCACGCGCGCCAGATCATCTCCTACAATGGTGCGCAACCGGGGGGTATCGTGGCTACCGAGGAGATTAAACTGCTGTGTCGCGATCTGCCATGGAATTGCTGCCCGAAAAACCGTCCATTGAGCAGCCATGATCTCGGTTGCAATCGGTCGCGGATCGGCTTCAGGCCGCTGTGGATTGAATTCAAAGCCGGCTAACCAACGCCATACGGGAAAGGTGAAGCCCTGATAGTTCATCGTAGCGTCCAGCTCTTCCCCTTGCAGATGGGGCGTCCCATCGAAGAAGTGTTCGCCGAGCAGATAGGCATCAGGTTGTTCGGCTTTGACCGCACGCCGAATGCCTCGCCCGATCTTGTGACCAAGGTTATCGGGGCCAAGGCGACCTAACATGTTGGCAACATCGATCCGCCAACCATCGATACGGTACGGTGGCCGGAGCCAATGCCGCATAACCGCATCGTGACCGGCATACATCACTTCACGCAGCCGCACGCTGCGATAGTTGAGTTTGGGTAGCGTCTTCACTCCCAGCCAACATTCGTATTCGTCGGGGTGACGACGAAAGGTGAAGAACTCGGCCGTTGGTGCGTGTCGATCAGCCTGGGCGGTCACAAACCAAGGATGCGTAACGCCGCAGTGGTTTGGTACGATGTCGAGCACTAATCGCATGGCCCGTTCGTCGAGGGCCTGACGCAGCGTTAGCAAACCGGCCTCACCACCGAGATGCGGATCGATGCGCGTGTAGTCTTCAACGTCGTATTTGTGGTTCGACGGTGCGCGGAAGATCGGATTGAGGTAAAGGGCTGAAACTCCAAGATCGGTTAGATAATCGAGCCGTTGTGCGATCCCTTGCAGATCACCACCGTAAAACTCGATTGAACCGGTCGCCGGCTGTGGCAACTCGTGCCAGCGCCGGGCAACAACCGGACGCCCGTGGTAAAGATACTCGCTATCGCGTACATTATTGCTCGGATCACCATCGGCGAAGCGATCGGGAAAGATTTGGTAAAAGACCGCGTCACGCACCCACGTCGGGGCATGGTAGTTCGCCAACAAGACAAAATCATTGGCGTCGGTCGGGTAATAGCGCGTTACGCCACCGGCGCTGTACCAGTACACGCCATCATCGGCTCGCAACAGGAAGCGATAGTTAGTACGCAGCATCCGGATCGGCAACTCGCCTTCCCACCAACGACACACCCCCTGCACACCCAGATCACGCATTGGCGTGAAGTGCTGTTCGCCATCGGGGCAAGTACGTACAAACACGCCACTGACCGGAGCATCGGCGGCGAGGCGCAAGCGCAAGCGTGCGGTATCACCCACGCGCCCACCAAACTGTACGTAGGGAGGCGATCCATCGTGGTGAATGCTCGCCTCCCAAGACTGGATTGTCATGCCATCTGCTCCAGTGCGGCAATTGCCGCGGCCAAACGCTCCAACGAACGGTCACGACCAACCCCGGCCAGGGTATCAAACAACGGCGGCGCTACACTTCGACCGGTCACAGCGATACGGATTGCGCTAAAGAGAGGCCCCGGCTTCACTCCCAACTGCTCAGTCAATGTACGGAGCGTTGTCTCAAGCGCCGGCGCCGTCCAATCGGTTTGTCGCTGCAACACATCATACGCCGCCCGAAGCATTGTGATCGTCTGGACCGCATCATGTTTCTTGGGAATCAGATCGGACGGCTGATACGTCACCCCTGGCGTCACCTCACGGTAAAAGAACTCGAGCAACTCCGGCGCCTCTTGCAATTCCTCCAGCCGTTCATGGATGAGCGGAATCAGCTGAAGCAGATACGCACGTTCGGTATCACCGGCTGGATCACCGATCAGGCCGGCCCGCTGCATAAATGGCAACACCCGTTCGGCTAGTTGCTCACGGCTGAGCTTACGGATATAGATACCGTTCATGTCGCGCAGCTTTTCCGGATTCCAACGCGCCGGTGATGGCTGAATCCGCTCAATCGAGAAGCGTGCGATGAGTTCTTCACGGCTCATTATCTCGGTCACCCCATCGTAGCTCCACCCTTGCAAGGCGAGATAGTTGAGCATGGTTTCCGGCAGATACCCACGTTCGCGGAACCGCTGCGTTGCCACATCATCTTTGCGCTTCGACAGTTTGCCTTTGCCATCGTGGCGTAAAATCGCCGGCAGATGGGCAAAGATCGGTCGCTGCCAGCCGAAGTAGTCGTAGAGTAAGACGTGGTACGGTGTGCTCGGTACCCACTCTTCTCCACGCATAACAAGGGTAATCTTCATCAGATGATCGTCAACGAGGTGGGCAAAGTGGTAGACTGGCATACCGGTTGACTTAATCAGCACAATATCTTGCAACTGGTCATTCTGTACGACGATCTCATCACCACCGCGAATAAGGTCGCTGAAGCGAGTCTCGCCGTCGAGAGGAGTTTTGAGGCGCACGGTATAGGACTTACCGCTCGCTGCCAATTCACGCTGGCGCTCGAGTGGCCAATCACGTTCGGGGCCACGGAAGCGAAATGCCTTGATTCCGGCAGCTTCGGCAGCGGCCCGCATCTGCGCGAGTTCCTCTTCGGTAGTGAAGGACATGTACGCCAGTCCAGCCTCGAGCAACTGGTCAACGTAGGGGCGATAGACACCTTGCTCAAACCGCTGTGACTGCACGTAGGGGCCATACGGCCCACCCACATCCGGGCCCTCGTCCCAATCGATCCCAACCCAGCGTAGCGAAATGCTAATATCGTCGGCAGCACCGGGAACAAACCGTTTTTCGTCAGTATCTTCGATCCGCAGAATAAATTGCCCACCATAATGACGGGCACAGAGCCAATTGAAGAGAGCGGTGCGCACACCGCCGATGTGCAAGCTGCCGGTCGGACTAGGGGCAAAACGTACCCGTACCGGCCCCTCAATACCTGCCATGCAATTCTCCTTAGTTAGGGTATTGGAGGAGGAAGTATCCTCTACTCCTTTGTCACTAACACCACCATATCGTCACGATGGACGATCTCTGGCCCGTAATCATACCCTAAAACTGGACCAATCTGGTGCGAGCGTAATCCGGCGATCAGACGAAGATCACTCGAACGATATTGGGTCAACCCGCGTGCAATCTCTCGCCCGGCGAGGTCAAAAATGCGTACTGTTTGGCCGCGATCAAATTCACCGCTTACCTCACGAACACCGGCAGCCAACAAACTCTTCCCATACTCGATCAGGGCCGTTGCAGCCCCTTCATCAATCACAATCTTGGAATGGCGCACAGTTTCGGCCAAAATCCAACGCTGGCGAGCATCAGGATGTGAGGTTGTCGCCGGGAAGTACGTTCCAATCCGTTCACCATTTGCCACCCGGACGATCACATCCGGTTCGTGACCGGCGGCAATGACAACCGCCACTCCTGAACGGGTAGCCAGATCGGCAGCCTGTATTTTGGTCTGCATCCCGCCGGTGCCGCGATGCGTACCGCTCCCACCGGCCATTGCCCAAATTCGTTCGTCGATTACCGGTACCTCACGCAGCAGTTCGGCGGTCGGATCGGTGCGCGGATCGGCGCTGAACAATCCGGCAATGTCGGTGAGGATCAAGAGCAGGTCAGCATCGATTAAGCCGGCAACCAGCGCCGAGAGATTATCGTTATCGCCAACCCGAATCTCGGCGGTTACCACCGCGTCATTCTCATTGATAATCGGCACAATTCCTTGCGCAAGGCAAAGGTTAAGGGTATTACGGGCATTCAGATAGCGTCGGCGATCCCGCAGATCGTCACGGGTGAGTAACGCTTGCGCCACTTGCAGTCCGTAGAGATCGAAAATCTGTTCGTAGATGTGCATTAATCGGCTCTGACCCACCGCAGCGAACACTTGCTTGAGCGGAATATTGCTCCGCCGGCGAGGATCGGCGCCAAGACGTTCTTTACCGGCAGCAATCGCGCCTGACGAGACCAACACGACTTCGTGACCGTCTGCTTTCAGACGCACGATTTGACGGGCCAATTCGACAAAATAAGGCCGGTGTAGCCGGTCGGTACCGGCAGTGAGCACACTTGTGCCTAATTTGACAACGAATCTGGTCATATCGGTGGTGGTTTCAATACGATGGTCATGATCCGAATTTGGCCGATGATAACGCCACCTGGGGGGCACACGGCCGTGCGCCTCTACGACGATGGATGTTAGGGGATGCCCAATTCGGCCAAGCGGGCCGGTGTCGGGTCGCCGGCGGAATCCCAGCCGTGGCGTGCGTAATATTCGGCTAACAACACATCGAGTGGTGGGGTATAGCCGGCCGTCGGACCACTGCTCAACGGTTCGCGTAGGTAACGGTCGGGCAGCGTATCTTGGCTGTTGGCGGCGTAGCGACGGGTAAACATCCGGTCGAGGGTCACGATCCGTTCGCCGATCCGCACCAGATCGACCCCACTAATTGTGCGACCACTGACCGCACCGAGGAGCGCGATCAGTTCACCGGGAGTCACCTGATACGCCATCAGGCCAAGCCGTCGACACATGCCACTCGCATCGAGCGCAGCAGCAAACCGCTCGTGCCAGATCAGGCGCAGGGCTTTGCCTTCAGTTTCACGCGGCCCACTCGCCGGTGGTGGCAACCATGCCGGCGGTTCTGCCACCAATTCTTCAAAGGCCATCGCATATCGGTAATCACCACCGATCGGGCTGGTTGCCATCGCCAATCCGATCTCAGTCAACGCACGTGGATCAAGCGCCGGCATTGCCAAGCCTTTTACTTGGGGTGCAAACGCTGCCGATCCCCATACCGCCTCCTGCATCTCACCGACACCTAACGATAAGATATCGCGCTTTTCTCGACGTTGGCTCATCCGGTCGAGAGCAGCGATCACGGCGGCGCCATCACCCCAGTTGAGCGTGCGCTGTCGCACTAAGCCTTCATCTTGTGCCTCGGTCATAAAGGTAATTGCCGCTGCTGCTGCCGCCGGATCGATACCCAACCGCAAGCAACGATCGGCGATTGTCAGCATTGTATCGGCGTCGGTAATCCCCACACGAGCGCCAAAACCGGCAATTAATTCAAGGCTAGGGAGGGGATGCGTCTCACCGGTACGAGTACGCAGATCGATATAACAGGGTAGCGGACAACCGGCACAACCACGCTCTTGGCGCCCACCACGACGGGCTATCTCGCTAAACATCCGAGCGATAGCCAGGCCATCAGCCGGGGTCCGGGCGTCTCGACTGGTCAGCGCACCTAACTTGATCGCCGCCGGTAACAAACCGGCACTCCCGATAGCGCGGATAGCGTTTGCCGTCGGATGACGTTCACCCCGCTGCTGGATCGATTGAAGCACGCTCTGCATACGTGCCACATCAGCCACCGGCAGTGGTGCCCGATCACGAACCACTATCGCCTTCAGCTTTTTATCGGCCATTACAGCACCGGTACCGGCCGGCTCAACGAGATACTGGCCTTCAGCGACAATACTGGCATAGGCTACACCGACTTCACCGGCAGGCCCAATCGCCAACACCCGCACATCACCACCTAGTTCAGCACTCAGTGTCGCCGCAGTCGCTACGGTATCACGCCCAACGAGGTGGCGAGCTGAACGCAGGCGAACGGTATCTCCATCGATCAGGAGGTAACACCAGTCAGGTGCTTCCCCGCGAATAATTAAGACATCGACATTATTCCGATGGAGAGCTGCCCCCCAGTGCCCCGGCGCCCACCCATAGGCAATACCGCCGGTTAACGGTGAGCGAGTACCGACGGTAAAACCGCCAGTAGCGTAACCGGAGCTACCGGCCAACGGGCCAGCCGCAAAGATCAGCAGATTGTTAGCCGACAGTGGTGGTGTATCCGGTTCTAATTGATACCAGAGCAACCACGCAATAGCGCCACGACCACCCAGATAATCGCGTTCCACTTCAGCGGGTAACAGTTGGCGGGCGTGGCCGCGAGCAAGATCAACGGTAAGACTGCGCAACGGCATGCAAGTTTCCTGTGTGGGTGCGATTTTCGCCGTTCTATTATACCGCTGTTAGGCATTGTGTATGGTAAAATTCCATCACATTACCATATCATCGCCATTGTACCAGAGCTGAGTATGTCATCGCTCAAACACGCCATGCGCAACCGGCGCGATCAAGGGCGCACTGCGCACCGCGAACAACGCCAGCAACAAGCCATCGCTGCTTTAGCAGTGTTGGACTGTCTGCGCGGGGTATCGACCACTGAGCTAACTACTCTTTATGAACTGGGCGTCTTTCGCGTCTTTCCAAGCGGTGCGACTGTGATTGGTCAACGGCGTGGCTATCGGTATCTTTTCTTCCTGCTGCGGGGATCATTACAGTTGCGACTGCGTGACAAAGACGGGCGTGAAGTCTTGATGGGTATATTAGGGCAAGGCGATTGCTTTGGCGAAGGTCCACTGTTCGGCAAGTTCTTCCGTCATATGAGTGCACTTACCCAAGATACGTGCTACCTATTACAAATCGATATTACTACCTTACGCGAGGAACTCGCCGCGCTACCACTGCTTACAACCGCTCTCCGCAAAGTGTATCGACGACGGATGGTAGAAGCCACGTTAGCGCGTATCCCGATACTAAGCCAACTTCTGCCCATTGAACGCATTTCTATCGCGGCCCGATTACAGCCGCGCCACGTGCCACGCGGCACGGTAATCGTCAAACAAGGCGAGCCGGCCGACTCACTGTACCTGATCGAGAATGGGCAAGTGGTGATTGAGCAAAGTGGACAAACGATTGCTATCCTCAACGAAGGTGATCTCTTTGGTGAAATCTCACTGCTGACCGGCGAACCTCATCGAGCGACCACCCGCGCCCTCACCACCACCGATCTGCTCGAACTACCCGGTGCTGAGTTCTACCGTCTCATCAACCAATATCCGGCGCTTGAGACCGAACTGCGCGCCATTGCCGAACGTCGTCTGAAGCATTCGGCTGCGGTGCGGAGCGATGCTGCCCGCGCCCGCGATATCGAACTTGCCGTCCACCGAGGCATCCTCCGCGCTACTCACATTCTTGTTCGCGATCCTGCTCGCTGCCCACCGGGCTGTCGATTGTGTGAGACTGGCTGTGCGTCACGTCACGGACACAGTCGCCTCCACCTCAATGGCACACCGATCGAGCGGTTTGATGTGCTTGATAATTGTCGTCAGTGCAGCGTCGGTGCGGAATGTGTCGAAGCGTGCCCTGAAGATGCGATCGAACGTGTTGACACCGGTGCATTACGGATTACCAACCGCTGTACCGGCTGTGGAGAATGTGTTACAGCTTGCCCTTACGATGCGGTACAAACCGTCCCACGTGCCAAATATCAGACCGGCCCACTGTGGGATCTCTTCCGTCGCTGGCAACAGCGAATCCGCCCAACTATTCCCTTGGCCACTAGCATCCCTACGCATCGCGCCGACAAGTGCGATCTCTGTTTTGGCTACGCCGATCTTGCGTGCGTCAGCGCATGCCCTATTGGTAATCTGCGACTGGCTCCCGTCGAAGAGATTGTGCCGGTGTAGGAATATTGCTCCTCACTACCGACCGATGCCGTGCAGCGCTCTGTCGGCTGCTCGTTGCTGACCGATGCTGTACCGCAGCCCGCTGCGCCGTCGCCAGCCCGTTGCCCTGACCGGTGCTGCACCGACAACTGTCCGCTGCCCGCACCGGTGCCGTGCCGTCGCCCGCTGCGCCGTCGCCAGCCCGTTGCCCTGACCGGTGCTGCACCGACAACTGTCCGCTGCCCGCACCGGTGCCGTGCCGTCGCCCGCTGCGCCGTCGCCAGCCCGTTGCCCTGACCGATGCCGTGCAGCGCTGCGACGCCAGCCCGTTACCGACCGGTACCGTGCGGCGGTCAGATGACAGCCCGCTCCCTGACCGATGCTGCATCGCTGCCCAGCGCTGCGACGCCAGCCCGTTACCGACCGGTACCGTGCGGCGGTCAGATGACAGCCCGTTGCTCCGTCACCCATCACCGACCGATTCCCCACCACACACTTCATGTCGTTAGACGAACGTTCGCCTTTTCCTCTTGACAACTGCTGACAGGAGATGTATGATAAAGGCGAACGTTCGCCTTGATGAATCAAACGGTCTATGACAGCCACGAAAGTCACGCTCAAAGATGTAGCGGCGCGCGCCGGGGTCAGTTACCAAACCGTCTCGAAGGTGCTGAACGGTGAAATGCAGGTTGCGCCCGAAACGATGGAGCGGATTCAGGCGGCGGTGCAAGAGCTAGGCTACCGGCCTAATCGCATTGCGCGTAATATGCGGGCCGGCCGTAGCTTTATGATCGGGTATTCGTGGACCCAAACCGAACCCGGCCAAGTTAATCATATTCTCGACCAGTTCTTGAGTAGTATGGTGCGTGAGGCCGGTGCGGTTAATTATTTTGTGTTGCCCTTCCCTTTCTCTGAAGACCGATCGCAAATCGATATCTACCGTGATCTGATCCGTAGTGGTAATGTTGATGGCTTCGTGCTGTCGAGTATCAATTACAATGATCCCCGTATCCAATTCTTGCTCAAGCAGAAGTTCCCCTTCGTGGCCTTCGGTCGCTCAAATCCAGATTGGGACTTCGCATGGGTCGATATTGACGGTACGGCGGGAACGCGGCAAGCGGTGGAATACCTGATCGGGCGTGGTCATCACCGTATCGCGATCCTTGGGTGGCCGGAAGATTCGCGCGTTGGTAACGACCGTCTGCAAGGGTACCTTGAGGCGATGCAAACCGCTCAACTGCCGATTGAAACGGGCTATATTCTGCGCGGTGAAGGTACGTTTGAGGTCGGGCGCGCCATGACGTTGCATCTCCTTGATCTCTCGCCCGAACGTCGCCCAACGGCAATCATGACCCTGAACGATACGATGGCAATTGGGGCGATGGCCGCGGCCCGCGAACGCGGCCTGACGGTAGGGACCGATTTGGCTATCATCGGCTTTGATGATGCGCCAATGGTGCAATATCTCTTTCCGCCACTGAGCAGTGTGCGCCAGCCGATTGCTGAGGCCGGCCGTAAATGCGTCGAACTGCTGGTGGCAATCGTTGAAGGGCGAGAACCAGAACAAAAACATATCCTACTGCAACCATCCCTGATCATTCGCGCTTCGTCCTGACAATTCGTGACACATTGCTTCCCTGACCTGATCATCGACTGCCGATTGATCAGATAGGTTATTATTTTGCAAAAAAGGAGGTGTAAAAATGATCTTAAAACACTAATTTTCTCTAAACATTTTTTGGTTATTTAGACAAGTTTGTTCTTACCGAAGGATACATCTCGCTATCTCAATCGTTTCTAGTGAAGGAGCAGGTATGAACCGCCCGATCAAATTCCTCATGCTTCTGGCCGTACTGGCATTGGCGCTGAGCGCCTGTGGTCAGACTACAACCCAACAATCGGCACCGACACCACAAACGGTACGGGAAACCGTGACCATCAAAGAGACGGTGACGGTCAAAGAGACGGTTGTCGTTCCGGCTGAAAAAGTGACCGTCCGCTTGTCAGGGTGGGCTTCAAGCCCGGCAGAGACCGCACTGCTCGAGTCGCTGCTCTATAAGTTCTCGGTTGAGAACCCCGATATTCTGGTCAAGTACGAGCCGATCACTGGCGACTATAAGCAGGTACTCTTGACCTCGATTGCATCGGGGACGGAACCCGATATTTTCTATGTTGACATCTTCTGGTGGTTGGAGCTGGCCGCCAACGATGCGTTGTTGCCTCTCGATGACTTGATGGCAAGCAGCGGAGTGTCGCGTGACGATTTTATTCCGGCACTGATCGATGCCTTTACCTACAATGGTAAAACCTACGGTATTCCCAAGGACTTTAACACCCTTGGTATGTTCTACAACAAGGCGCTGTTTGATAAAGCGGGTCTAGCTTATCCAACCGACGACTGGACATGGGACGATCTGCGCGAGGCAGCGGCAGCACTGACCGATCTGAGCGATCCGAACAAGCCGATCTACGGCTTCTGCACGCCACCCGATCCAGGTCGGTTCCCGGTCTTCGTCTTCCAGAACGGCGGCATGGTGATGAACACCGATTATACCGACACCATGCTTGATAGTGATCCGGCGGTGAAAGCAGCCGAATTCTATACCTCGTTCCGCACCAACCAGATCGGTGCGATACCGTCAGAGCTTGGTGAAGGATGGCAGGGTACACTCTTTGGCAAGGGCCAATGCGCAATGGTTTACGAGGGTGGCTGGTTGATCCCCTATCTGCGCGATCAGTTTCCCAACACGCAGTATGGTGTGGTCATGCCGCCGGCCGGCCCGGGTGGCGAGGGTAACTTGATCTTCACAGTGGCTTGGGGAATCTCGGCCAACACCAAGAACCCGGAAGCGGCGTGGAAGGTGGTCAACTTCCTTACTAGCGAAGCCAGTCAGAAGACGGTGCTTGAGAGTGGCTTTGCGTTGCCATCGCGTCAGTCGTTGCAAAACAGCGACTACCTGAAAAACAATCCGAACTCGGCAGCTATCTTCAATGGTTCGTTCTTCGGTGCGAAGCCCTTCTTCTGGGGTGCAGTCGGCTCCGATGTGAACGATCAGATGTCGAAGGCGCTTGAGCGAATGTTTAAAGAGAACCAGCCAGCTTCAGAGGCTATGAAACAGGCGGCTGAAGCTATCCGCAAGGCAATGAAGTAACAGCAGCATGGTATAGGCACCACACGGCGTGGGAAAAACACCAACACGCCGTGTGGTTCGATAGGGGTCGGAGCTTCTGCGAGCGTATGATGTAGTTCGCCACAATCTCCACAACCCGATCGATGCTGAAGTACCCAAGGCGGCAGGTTTCCTCTGGCAGGCAGCTCACCATGACAGCAGGGTATCGGACACAAGTCGGGATCGCGCGTACTATCGGAGGATAGACGCTCACCCACTACTGACGGGAGATAATATATGCGCGCGACAAATCAGCGTCGTAAATGGGCTGATGCACTGAACGGCTATCTCTTTATCTCGCCATGGTTGATCATCTTTATCATCTTTAGTCTGATCTCGCTCGGTTACGCGGTCTATCTCTCGTTCACCGAATACAACCTGCTCAGACCGCCGCGCTGGTGGGGTTTTGAAGGGTATCAGCGAGTCTTCGCCGATGATCTCTTCTTGAGTAAAGCACTCCCCAATACCTTTAAGTATGTGCTGATCGTCGTGCCGATCCAGACGTTTCTCAGCCTGGTGCTGGCATTTGCGATGGACCAAAACCTGCGCTTCCAGCGTTTCTTCCGCACCATTTTTTACCTGCCATCAGTGACATCATCGGTGGTAATTTCGCTCATCTTTATCTGGATCTTCGCGCCGCAGGGTATTTTCAACCAGATCACCGGCCTTACTGTCAACTGGCTCGATGATCCGCGCACCGCTTTCTACGTAATTATGGGCATGAACATCTTTACCACGAGTGGCACGCTCATGCTCATTTTTCTCGCCGGTCTGCAAGATATTCCCCTGGCCGTGTATGAAGCGGCTGAGATTGACGGTGCGAATGGCTTGCAGAAGTTTTTCTACATTACCATCCCGATGTTGCGCCCGGTCATTTTCTTTGTCGTGACGGTCGGTGTCATCGGCTGTTTTCAGGTCTTCGACCAGATCTTTGTGATGACGAATGGCGGCCCGCTCGACAGCACTACGACCATCACCTATTTGATCTACAAGTGGGCCTTCCGCGATACACGCATTCAAATGGGTCAAGCTTCAGCGTTGGCGGTCATTCTCACCCTGATCATTCTGGCGGTGACGCTGCTGCAGCGGCGCGTGATTGAAGGCAGCGGTAGTGGCGCTGAGCGTTAGAAAGGTGCGAAACGATGGCAGTTACAACGAGTTCACCGCAAGCGCAGATCTATGCACGTACCGTCTTCTTCGACCGACTGCGCAAGTATCTCTTCTTTGCGATGCTGGCCTTCTGGGCTGTGCTCTCAGTAGCGCCCCTCTACTTTACGTTGGTCTTCTCGTTCAAGCCGGTGGCCGATGTCTATACACCGCCAATCTGGGCGCCGATCCCGTTTACCTTTGAAAACTATATCACGATTCTCGGTACATTTGAACTTTTCCCACGTTGGGTGTGGAATAGCGTCTTTATTTCGGTGATCATCACCGTCTTTCGCGTGCTCTTCTGCGCGATGGCCGGCTATGCCTTCGCCCGCATCGAATTCCCGCTCAAGAACTTCTGGTTCAATCTGCTCTTGATCTCAATGATGATGCCGGGCGTTGTGACGCTCATTCCCTCATTCTTGATCATCGGTCCCGGCCTGATTCGGGGTGGTTTCCAACTCGGTGATCTCACCATTCCCACCGGCTTTGGCCTTATCGATACCCCATGGGGTATCATTCTGCCCGGTGTTGCCGACGCCTTCGGTGTCTTTATGATGACCCAGTTTTATAAGTCGTTCCCCAAGGAGTTGGAAGAAGCAGCGATGATGGACGGGTCGGGCCGCTGGGGCACCTTCTTCCGCATTGTGCTGCCGATCAGCCAAACCCAATTGATTACACTTGCGCTGCTGACCTTCCAAGGCGCATGGAATAACTTTATGTGGCCGCTGCTGGTCCTGCGTTCACCCGAACAATTTACCCTGCCGATCGGGTTACAGTGGTTCCGCGGCGAGTATTACACGCTCTATTCGGTCATTCTAGCCGGTTCGATCTTCAATACGTTGCCCATTCTGATCATCTTCTTCGTCTTCCAGCAATATTTTGTGCGCAGTATTGCTGCGACCGGCTCGAAGGAGGGGTAAAGAAGGCGACCTTATACGCACAAGGTGAATTATGTGGATTCTTGCTGAAGATGCTTTCGACCCAGCCCAACAACATCATAAAGAGACGATCTTCACCATTGGTAACGGCTATCTCGCGACCCGTGGCGCGTTTGAAGAGGGCTATCCCAACGACCGTCGAGCGACGTTTATCCACGGTGTCTTCGACGACGCACCGATTGTGGTCACCGAACTGGCTAATGCGCCCGATTGGTTGGCAATGCAAGTGCTTCTCGATGGTGAGAAGTTTTCGCTAGCTACAGGTACGATCCTCGCCTACCGGCGCGAACTCAACATGCAGAATGGCGTGCTACAGCGCGAGGTGCGTTGGCGTTCGCCGCAGGGTCGGGTAGCAACCATTCGATTCTCCCGCTTTGCATCACTGGCCGACGAGCACCTGCTAGCGCTACACTGCGAGATCGTACCTGAATTTGACGGCCAGATCGAGGTCCGCGCTGCGCTCAATGGTCAAACCGACAACGAGGGGCTGTTGCACTGGCGATTGATCGAACAAGGCCAACTCACCGATGGCACCGTCTTTTTGCGCACCCGCACCCGCAAGAGTGGGATCGAGGTGGCGTGCGCGATGCGTCTGCGCGGCGACACCGCCCAAACCGCGTTCTGGGATGTCGAGAATGTGCCCACCCTGCAACAGGTCTATCCGGTGCATGCCGGTCAACCGATTGTCGTCACAAAGTTTGTCGGCATCGCTACCTCGCGCGACGGCAATCAACCACTCGACATTGCCCACCACCACGTGCAAGCGGCTCACGATTGGGCGAGCACGCTGGCCGCACAGCAGGAAGCATGGACGCGCGAGTGGGAGCGCTGCCACGTCGAGATCAACGGCGATGATGAGGCCGACCTGGCCGTGCGCTTTAGTATCTTCCAGTTGCTGATTGCTGCTCCTCGCCACGACAATCGCGTGAACATCGGCGCCAAAACGCTCTCAGGATTTGGCTATCGTGGTCATGCGTTCTGGGACACCGAGATCTTCATGTTGCCGCTTTTCATCTACACTGCCCCAGACATCGCGCGCAACTTGCTCGATTACCGCTACCTAACCCTACCGGCTGCTCGCGCCAAGGCTCGCGTCGCCGGCTACGAGGGTGCATGGTACGCTTGGGAGAGTGCCGATACCGGCGAAGAGGTAACACCAACGTGGGTACCTGATTTTCAGGACAAAAAGAAGCTTGCCCGCGTCTGGACCGGTGATTTAGCGATTCACATTTCGGCAGATGTGGCTTACGCGGTACAACAATACTGGCAGGCTACCGGCGATAATGGGTGGTATATCGAACGCGGCGCTGAGATTGTGCTCGATACCGCCAAATTCTTCGTCGCACGGGCCGAATGGCTAGCCGACCGCGGTTGCTATGGCTACACCGACGTGATCGGTCCTGACGAATACCACGATCACGTCAACAACAACGCCTACACGAACCTGATGGCACAGTGGAACATCCGCACCGGCCTTGAAACACTGGCATGGCTTACACAACACGCCCCGCAGAAAGCTGCCGAACTTCGCCAACAGCTTGATCTAACGCCGGAACGCTTGCAGCACTGGCAGACGGTGGCCGAAAAGATGTGTATCAATACGCGCCCTAACGGACTCATCGAACAGTTCGATGGCTTCTTCGCGCTGAAAGATGTCAATCTGGCCGAGTACGAACCGCGTACCAAGTCAATGCACGAAATCTTCGGCATCGAAGGCGCCAACGAGTATCAAGCGATCAAGCAACCCGATGTGCTGATGCTGCAATTCCTCTTACGCGAGCAGTACAGCGACAGCCAGATTCGGGTCAATTATGATTACTACACCCCACGCACCGACCATACCTACGGATCGTCGCTTGGCCCGCCGATTCAGGCAATCGTTGCCTGTCAGATGGGCGATGTAGCCGAAGCCTACGAGCACTTCATTCGCGCGGCCCGCGCCGATCTCCGCGATGTGCGCGGCAATGCCGGCGATGGGATCCACGCTGCTTCAGCAGGCGGTGTCTGGCAAGCTGTCGTGTTCGGTTTTGGCGGTCTCCGCATCCACCCCGACGGCACGTGGGAAGTGCATCCGCGCCTGCCCAGCCACTGGCGGCAGTTGACCTACCGCTTCACTTTGCGCGGGCAAACCCACACCGTCACCTGCTACCCGGATGGCAGCTATACAATCGGCTAAAACGCAGAGGAGGCAAAGACGCGAAGGGTTTTTAACGCAAAGGTGCAAAGATATTTGAGATTGGGTACAAGCGTGGTCATACGAACAATTCCAAAACCTATGCGTTCTCTGCGCACTTCGCGCCTTTGCGTTTAACATCCTTATGCGTTCTCTGCGCACTTCGCGCCTTTGCGTTTAACATCCTTATGCGTTCTCTGCGCACTTCGCGCCTTTGCGTT
>NZ_JBMFNE010000040.1:0-17897 GCF_049970315.1 Chloroflexus sp. | reverse complement strand
CCCACGTTAGGATTGCTCGGGCACTGGCGTGCCCTCGAAATGACAGTGGGGGGCAGTACTATTTGTCATTTCGAGCGTAGCGAGCAATCTTCCTCACTCTTCCCCACGTTAGGATTGCTCGGGCACTGGCGTGCCCTCGAAATGACAAAGGGGGACGCCTCTGCGCCACGTTAAGATTGCTCGGGCACTGGCGTGCCCTCGAAATGACAAAGGGGGACGCCTCTGCGCCACGTTAGGATTGCTCGGGCACTGGCGTGCCCTCGAAATGACAAAGGGGGACGCCTCTGCGCCACGTTAAGATTGCTCGGGCACTGGCGTGCCCTCGAAATGACAGTGGGGGGCAGTACTATTTGTCATTTCGAGCGCAGCGAGCAATCTTCCTCACTCTTCCCCACGTTAGGATTGCTCGGGCACTGGCGTGCCCTCGAAATGACAAAGGGGGCGTGCGAGCGCAGTACTATCTCATGTCCGAACCTTGGTTTTCGGCAGCCCACTTGGGAGTCCGGTATTGACGTTTTATTGTTAACTTGGGTGTCCTAATCTCAATCTCCGAACCTCAGTCATGATAGATTGACAAATCCTCGCTTCAGGCGTATAGTAATGAAGCCTATTGGGCACCGGTTAGACACGATGAGGAACGGAACCGCTATGGATAGTAGTCATTCTGGCCAGCGGCAGAGTGTGGTGATAACAATCAACGCATCTACCGGCCTCATCGGTTTGTTGTGCCGGCATGAATAGGCTGTAGCCTAATCATCGCAATGCACCCCGGTGAGGTAATCCCACCGGGGTTTTCTGTGTTTGCGTTGTGGTTATCACCCCTTTGTCGCTGACACGATGTGCAAGGGGGTGACAATGACCACTTTCCCAACTCCCCGTATTGATGAAGTGCAGACGCTTATCGCCGGGCAACGCTGGCTTGATTTGCGCGATCAACTGTCGCGCTGGCCAGCCCCTGAGATTGCCGATCTCTTGCGCGAACTTTCTGCCGCCGAGCGCATACTGGTTTTTCGTGTGTTGCCACGCACGTTAGCCGGCGATGTCTTTTCTTACCTTGAACACGATGATCAATATGAGTTGTTGACCGGCCTCAGTCAGGAAGAGACGCGGTTGCTCTTGGCTAGCCTTAGCCCCGATGACCGCACGCAATTGTTCGAGGAATTGCCCGGTCAGGTGACGCAGAAGCTGCTCAATCTGCTAAGCCCGGCGGATTTGCGCGAGGCTCGCCAGTTGCTTGGCTACCCTGAAGAGAGTGTTGGGCGCTTGATGACGCCTGATTATGTGGCCGTGCGACCTGATTGGACGATTGCTCGGGCACTCGAACATATTCGTCTGCGTGGTCGGAATAGCGAAACGATTGACGTAATTTATGTCACCGACGACAAATGGCGGTTGCTCGATGCCGTTGAACTGCGTCGGTTTATTTTGGCCGAACCGTCGCAAACAGTGCGCAGCTTAATGGACGAGAGCTATGTGGTGTTGTCGGCCTTTGATGATCGCGAGCGAGCGGTTGAGGCGTTGCGCCGGTACAGTTTGCCGGCGTTGCCGGTGGTTGATTCGGATGGGGTGTTGGTTGGGATCGTCACCTTTGATGACTTGATCGATGTGGCGGAGGAGGAAGTAACCGAAGATTTCCACCGCAGCGCGGCGGTTGAGCCGTTGCGTGGCAGCTATCTTGAAATACCGGTGATTGAACTGGTGCAGAAGCGGGTGCCTTGGCTAGTGGGGCTAGTCTTTGTGAATGTTTTTTCTGGTGCAGCAATTGCAGCCTTTGAAGAAACAATCGCCGCAGTGGTTGCGCTTGTCTTTTTCTTGCCATTATTGATCGGCAGCGCCGGCAATGCCGGGTCGCAGTCAGCGACGCTGACGGTGCGCGCCTTGGCGACCGGCGATATCGAGTCGAGCGACTGGTGGCGTTTGTTAGCGAAAGAATTGTTGGTCGCGTTGCTGCTAGGCGGGGCAATGGCGATTGCGGTCGGGTTGTTGGGAGTGATCCGAGTGGGCTGGCAGGTGGCCGGGGTGGTTGCACTGACGATGCTGATCTTAGTGCTGATGGGAAGTTTGATCGGGATGTCATTGCCCTTTATTCTGCGGCGGTTGGGCCTTGATCCGGCGACGGCGAGTGGGCCGTTGGTGACGTCGTTGTCGGATATTGGTGGGGTGTTGATCTACTTCTCACTGGCGACGTACTTGCTGGGACTTTAACGCAAAGGCGCGAAGGTCGCTCACGCAACGAGCGCCACCTGTAGGGGCACGGCATGCCGTATCCCCACGGCGGGCAAAAGGGCGCACAGACGGTAACGCAAAGACGCGGAGGTTCGCAGTGGATACGGTATGAGTTTGATAAGAGGATAAGAGGTTGGCGTGATGTTTAAACCGCGTACTTTTACTCCCGCGCCGCCAGCGCAATCGATCTTGACGCGGGCCGATGTTTGGTTGTTGCTAGTGCTGATCGGGTTGCTGGCATTGGTGATTGGCGCTGCCGAAAGCGCGCCGGCGACGGTACAGGGGCCAGAGATTGACCTCTCATTGAGCGCGTTGCCCTTCTACGCTTTGCGTTCGGTGGGACGGATGGCCTTGGCCTATGCGCTGTCGTTTCTGTTTACGATGATCTACGGCTACATTGCAGCCTACAATGCGCGCGCCGAGCGAGTGCTCATTCCGTTGCTTGATGTGTTGCAGAGCGTGCCGATTTTGTCGTTTCTGCCGGTGGTCTTGCTCAGCCTGAGCACGGTGCTGCCGGAAGCGCTGGCAGTGGAATTGACCGCGGTGGTGCTCATCTTCACCAGCCAAGTCTGGAATATGACCTTTGCGTGGTACCAGTCGCTGACCACCATCCCGCGCGAGCTGCGCGAAGCGAGCAGTATCTTTCGCTTCTCGCGCTGGCAGCGTTTTACGACGCTGGAGTTTCCCTTTGGTGCGCTGGCGTTGGTTTGGAATAGTATGATGAGCTGGGCTGGTGGTTGGTTTTTTCTCATGGCAGCCGAAATCTTCACACTCGGTGAGCGCGATTTTCGTCTACCGGGGTTGGGGTCGTTTCTACAAACGGCGGCTGATACCGGTGATCTGGCGGCCATTGGCTGGGCTGTGTTGACACTAGTGGCGGTGATTGTCGTGCTCGATCAGTTTGTGTGGCGACCGTTGTTGGCGTGGGCCAGCCAATTTCGGCTAGAGATGATCGAGCGCGATGATGATGAGGGTCAGTCGTGGTTTTACAATTTGATCCAGCAGTCGGTATTGGCAGGTTGGATGGGTAGATTGGCGGGTGCCATTAATCAGGTGATTACCCGCCAATTCGGCCGCGATCCTGCCCCCGATCCTTACCTCAGTGACGCGCCCCAGCGTTCGTGGGTGGGGATTGGGCTGCTGGTAGTGAGTGTGTTATTGGTCGGTTGGGGTGGCTGGGTTGGAAGTCGCTTGTTGCTAAGTGTGACGCCAGCGCAATGGGGTGTAATTGTGCTTAGCGTGGGGGCGACGATGCTGCGAGTGGCGACGGCAATGATTATTGCGCTGCTGTGGACGGTGCCGGTTGGTGTATTTATCGGGACCCGGCCATGCGCGGCGGCCATTTTGCAGCCAATCGTGCAGATCGCGGCGTCGGTGCCGGCGACGGCCCTCTTTCCGGTGTTGGTGTTGGCATTTCTGGCCCTGCCCGGCGGTCTGAATCTCGCCGCGGTCGTCTTGATGATGCTCGGCACTCAATGGTACATCCTGTTTAACGTGATTGCCGGCGCGGCGGCCATTCCGCAAGATTTGCGCTTTACCAGCGAATTGCTGCAACTGCACGGCTGGGAACGCTGGCGCACGCTGATCTTGCCCGGTCTGTTTCCCTATCTGATAACTGGCCTGATTACGGCTAGCGGCGGGGCGTGGAATGCTAGTATTGTCGCCGAGTATGTCGTGTTTAACCAACAGACCTATCAGACTTTTGGTATTGGTGCGCAGATTGCCGCTGCGACCGCCGCCGGTGATTTTGCCGGTTTGTTTGCAGCAACCCTAGCTATGATTATCGCCGTGGTTGCGATTAACCGCTTGGTGTGGCGGCGGTTGTACCGACTGGCCGAGACAAAGTATCGGATGGAATAGAATGACCTGTGACGGTGGCAGAAGACGGATCGAACTCCAGTGTCGAGTTATGGAATTGATGAGGAGCGACCCATGCAGATAACGCAATCCAAGCCACTGGTAGAACTGATGGGTGTGGCGCAACGGTACGGGCGTGGCGCGCGCCAGTTTACCGCCATTCAAGATATTAATCTGACCATTGCCGAAGGTGAGTTTGTCGCTTTGCTCGGCCCGTCGGGCTGCGGCAAGAGCACGCTCTTGCGCATCATCACTGGTCTCAACCGGCCTAGCGAGGGGCTGGTGCGCTATCGGGGCAAGGCGCTAGAGGGCGTGAATCCGTATGCGACGATCGTCTTCCAAACCTTTGCCCTCTTCCCATGGTTGACGGTGGAAGAGAATGTCGCGGTGGCCTTAAAAGCGCGGGGTAAAGATGAAGCGGAAGCTCACCGGAGAGCGGTGGAGTTGATTGATCTGGTTGGTCTTGATGGTTTCGAGCAAGCCTACCCGCGTGAGTTGTCGGGCGGTATGCGCCAGAAAGTGGGGATTGCCCGTGCGCTGGCGGTTAACCCAGAGTTACTCTGCCTCGATGAGCCGTTCAGTGCGCTCGATGTGCTGAGTGCCGAGACGCTGCGCGGCGAGGTGCTAGAATTGTGGACGGGCGGCAGTCTGAAGATTCGGGCGGTGTTGATGGTCAGCCACAATATCGAAGAGGCGGTTTTCATGGCTGACCGGATCGTGGTGATGGACAAAAATCCGGGCCGGATTGTAGCTGAAGTGCCGGTCAACTTGCCCCACCCACGCGATCGCAAATCCGATGCGTTTGCTGCCTTGGTAGCGCGGGTGTACGCGGTGCTAGCCGGGCAAACCCAACCCGAAGCGATTGAATACGGCACCGAGCCTGGTCAAAACGGGCAAACGCGCCTGCTGCCGGCGGCATCACTCACGGCGCTGGCCGGTCTGCTCGAACAGGCCAATGCTACCGACGACGAGCGCGATCCGCTGGCGAAACTGCAAGATGAACTCGGCTTAGACCTCGACCAGATGCTGCCGCTGATCGAGGCTGCCGAGCTGCTTGGGTTTGCGCAGGTTGAAAGCGGCAATCTGATCCTGACTCCGTTGGGGGAAGCGTTTGCCGAAGCCAGCATCCAAACCCGCAAAGAGATTTTTGCTTCGCGGTTGCGGCGGTTGCCGTTCTTTCGCTGGATGCTGCGCATGATCGCCGCCGCCGACAACCAATCGTTGCGCTGGGAGGTGCTGCGGACTGCCCTCGAGCCGGAATTTCCGCCCGAAGTGGCTGAGCAGCAGCTCGACATCGCGCTGGAGTGGGGGCGCTACGCCGAGCTGTTTGCGTATAACGATGCTGAAGGGCGCTTTTTCATCGAAACACCGACGACGGTGGTGGAGTAAGTTTGTCGGAAGGGGACACAGATTGAACGGAGTTGTGGGCATGTAGGCACACGGATGAGACGGATTGAACGGATGTTCACGGATCGAATAGATAAACATCTTGCCAAATCGGTGACCATCTGTCACATCTGTAACAATCCGTGTGCTGTTAACCGGTGTCTTCTTCAGGGTGCCCTGTCGTGCGATCCGCGGGGAGCTCTGCCTTGCGCCACTACTACGTTGCGTCCGCTGCGTCTGTGCGAGTCCATATTCGCCCGAACTGGACGTGCAACACCCGCCGGTCGGTCAGGCGGGGGTCTTCGTTGGCCGGGATCCATGCCGGCCCGGTGAGATGGAGCAGGAGCGCACCGGAGGTAGTCGGGGGAAGGTGGGTGGGATCGAGGGTGACATGCACGAGCGTCGGTTCTTGCCCGATCTGATGGCAACCGAGTTCGACGAGGGGAGAGCTGGTAGTAGGCCACAAGGTATCTTCGCGCTGGGCTGCAATGCAGAGGGTGGCTGGGCCGAGATGGTCTGGGCGGAGGCCACTCGCAACTTCGATGACCAGCGTTTGCCGGGTAACACCGTTCGGCCAAGGCAGACGTAAGATTGCCTCGCCGTTGCTCCAACTGTACTGCCAGCCGTCCTTGTTCTGTTCGGGCCGGTAGAAACCGTTGACCTGCGCAGCAAATGCAGTTGGCGTGAGCGGTGGCGATGCGGTATCGACCACCGGCGACTCGACCGGATCGAGCCGGTAAATGGCGAAGGGAAGGGTCAGTCGGGAAACATTCTGCGGCTTCTGATCGGTCAGTTGCTCGAATTCGGCCAGATCGAGCGCAACTTCGGTAACGAAGGTGAGATGAAAGCCAGGTAGCGCGAGATTACCGCCGCTCGCGCTCAGCATCAGATAGACGGTGCGTCCAGCAGCTTGCCAGCGCTTGACCTGTTCGACCAGTAGCGTAGCGTATGGCGCGGTAGACACACTCTTGACCGTAAAGGCATTGATGTCGTAGGCAAAGCGCAGCGGCGTCGCCAGCAAGTCAGGAATATCGCGCGCGGCGCTGCTGATCGGCGCGCCACCGCGCAACAGCACAATATCGCGATCAGGAGTGAAGTGTTGGGCAATCGCTTCGACTTGGGCTAATGCGCCGGCATATTCGGTATGTACAAAATAGTATCGTCCCGTCCAGCCAAGGAAGAGCAGCAACAACCCGGCAAGTCCGGCGGCTAATCCTTGCCGCCAGCGGGCGGCGTGAGGCTGGAATTGCCACGCTCCAGCCAAGGCGGCAAGTGCATAGGCTGCGCTAAGAGCGAAGATAGGGTAGGCAATCGGTACAAACCGGCGTAGAATATAGATGTACGTCTGCTCAGACGTGCCGTAGGTCTGGCGAAGATAAAAGAAGCTGCCCAGAAACCCAACGGTGAGCATTAGCCAACTGGCCGCACTCAGTCCGCGTCGCCACCAGAGAGCAAACCCGATCACGGCCAATATCACGCCGAGTGGTGATAGATACCAGCCAACTCGGACCAAACCGGCCAACGGGATCAATTCTTTGGGTTGGACAGGTACCGGTTCGCTGGTAAAGGTGCTGGTATCAGCTAGCATGCGCTGCCACCAACTCATGCCGTTGTATTCCTGATAATAGAGCACCAGCGGCAAGCGGATCGGTGCACCGACATACCCCTGAATGCGCAGCCAGTTGAGAGTCTGGTTTGAAAACGGCCCCTGCCATGGGCCGCGTGCGGCGGCCAGCTCGGCGCGCAATGCCTCGGTCGCAGCCAGATCGGGTTCGGCTTCCCATGGTCGTCCGGTCAGCACCACGCCGGCTTGTAAACGGGCCTCGGTAGGAGTCATCACACCGCTCCGCACATCCCCTGCCACGAGGGTCGGATCGCGCGTCAATGGATCGTTCCAGCCGCCGCGGGTATTAAAGAGCAGATCGGCATCGATAATCTGCGGGCGCACAAAATAGGCCCAACCGGCTAAGAGCAACAAACCGAGCGCGATCGCGTTCTGGCAGCGTTGCCGGCGTGCAACCAGCCAGTGCTCGATCCGCCCAATCCAGCCGCTGCGGCGGAGCAGAATCAAGCCGGTGATCGCAATCGCTACCAGCGCCAGCTCGATCCAGATCCGCCACGGATCATCGAGCGAGCTAAACCGCGAAGTAAAGTACGACTCGCGTACAGTGGGAGTGAGGAAGGGCAGCGCGACCAATGAGGTCAAGGCGAAATCTTGAAAGCGGGCAAAGCCGGTATCGAAGAAATAGGCGCGGGCGATGAAGATAATGTGCAGAGCGGCATGGATCAGCATTGCCAGCATGCCCAGCGCCAAGGCGGTTTGTGCGCGCTGCCAACGGCGGCTCAGCCAGCAATAGCCAAGGTAGAGCATCGCCGGGGCAAGTAGAAAGAAATCGATTCGGGCCAGCGCCACCTGCCCAAAGGCGATGCCGGCCAGTGCTGCGTATGTCAGGCGCGCGCGCGCCGGCAAGCTGCGGTCATTGACCTTGGCAAATAGATACAAACCGCCCCACGTCAGAAACTGAGCGGTAGTTTCGGCGGTTGAATAACGGGAAAACCAGACCTGCACCGTATTCAGGCCGAGCAGCACCATCCCCAGCCAACCGACCCACGGCCCAGCGAGCCGACGCCCGATCATGCCCACGCTCCACACACCGAGCAAGCCGAGCAAGCCGGTGGCAAACAGACCGAAGAGCGGGCCGCCGGCGGCAGTCAGCAAACCAATCCACGCCGGGAAGAGGTGGAACCCCTGGGGAACAATCCGCCCCTGTGCAAGTTCACCTTCGTTAATCAAAAAACCGGCTGCTCGCAAGCGGGTCGCGATATAGCGATCACGGGCCTGCCCGATCATCAGATTACTGATCGCCTGCTCAGCCGGCTCACGCACTGCCGGATCGCTGCTCTGCGCAGCTTGGCCTAGCTCGGCGACGACTGCATCGGTTTGGACGATGCTGCCGGTACGGGCGATGGCAAACCCGGTAACCGCATAGACGCCAGCGTCGCGCACCCCCAGGATAACCTCGAAAGGCCGGGCAACCAACAGCGCCAGCACTAACAACGCAACCTCGTACCCGCGCACGGCAGTGCGCGGTACGGCAGTGCATGGTGGCGAATGCCGTTGTCCCCACCAAATCGCACCGGCGCTCACCGCCAACGTAATGCCAAGGTGCAGCCAAATTGAAAAAATGCCGAAACTGGCCAACACCAACGCTAGCCAACCGCTCCAGAGTGCGCCGATCAAGCAGCGCTCGAAATGGCGTTCAAGGCCGTCGTTGTTGCCAAGTTCCGGGATCACCCGCGCCAGCGCCCATCCCGGCGCGTAGATAATAATTGGTAAGATTAGAATACCGACGATAATCTGTACCATGCTTGTTTCCGGCGATAAATGCCGTGCGTGATTATAGCATAGCCTTTGCATGGTACAATGCGGCGATGGCGAAAACGTCATAGAGATACATAGACGTACATAACGATGGCTTCTTCTCTGATTAAACGTATCAACCTGCGCACCGTTGCTGGCAGCCAAGTGCGCCGCTTGCCCGGCGTGACGATACCCACGCTCTGGCTGGCGGTGATCACGGTTGTGACATTATTTGCCGGGTACGCAGTCCGGCCAGTCGTGACCGTTGATATTGGCGATAACCGCGATGGCGCGTTTCTGGTCAATTTCAACGCGCGCGAGATCGATGCTACCGGTGCGTATGAGCGCTTTGAGTGGCCGGCAGGCGCTGCCACTGCCACAGTGCCCGGCGGGCGCGAGGGCATTTGGCTTGCAAGGGTCATTGCCCGCCCAGAAGCTGACCCGATCATTTTGCAACGCGAGTCGGCGGCGACGGTGAATGGAGTGCGGTTAGAGATGCCGCGTCGCAGCGGGACGGAGATGTTCGTTAAAATTCCGGCCCAGATTGCTGCTGCTCCTACCCTCACCTTCGAGCTGGTGTCGCCACTGGTCGGTGGTGAAGCGCCGCCCGCCGGCGTGCCGCTCGCGGTTGAGTTGGCGCCGGCCCGTACCTACCGTTGGAGTGCTGACGAGAGCCAGATCGTCTTTCCGCGCTTGGGGAAAGGAAACTGGATCGTGCGGCTTGATGCGGTGGTCGCCCATCCCGACGGTTCGCCAGTCAATGCGCGAATCAGCGCCAACGGCGTTGAGTTAGCGCGGTTGCCGGAACGAGCGCAATTGCGGCGCATCCAGATTCTCATTCCGGCGGCTGTGATGAATGGGGGCGATCTGAATCTGACCTTGCAATCCGATCCGTTCCGCGATCCACGCCCGTTGGGGATGTTGGTGGCCGATGTTTCGGTCGCGCCGGCGGCAAGCCCCTTGCTGGCAACGATTGCGCCGCCGTCGATAGCGCTGGGGCTGGGCCTGTTTATCGTACTAGGGATGTTTGCCTGTCTGGCGCTGCTCACGGCTGACATCCGGCGACGCTGGCATCTCGATGCCACTGGCTGGGCAGCCGTTGGATTAACGCTAGCGGTGCTCGTTGCCGGGTGGGCAATCGTTGTCTACCGTTTCCCCAGCGGGCAGATGATTGACCGGCTAGCGGCGGTGACACTCCTCAGCCTGCTGGTCATAGTTGCGATGCGTCCGCTCACCCGCTGGCTTATGTCTCAGACCGGTGCTCAGGTGACGTCTGAGTTTACGGCGGCGCTGCTGATTGTCTTTATGGTCGGGTTCTGGCTCAAAGCGATTGGCATGCTCTACCCCTACTACGTGGGGATTGATGTCTTTTGGCACATGGATAAGGCGCGGCGCATCATTTACGATGGCGCATTGCCGCTCTACTACAGCATCAATAGCCCGCTCAACGAGACGACGATGCCGGTCGCGGAGTGGGGGCGTAATCCGCCGGTGATCCCCTATTCGCCGTGGTTTCACATATTAGCTACCGGTTATGCCATCTTTCCGTGGCCGATGGAATTAACGGCGAACTTTGTGAGCCTGCTCATGGATATGTCGCGGGTCGTGCTAATTGCGGCAATTGCGCTCAAGGCGGAGTTTAGCCAGCGCACGGCGCTGTTGGCAGCAGTGACATACGCTGTGCTACCGGTGACGTATCTGCTGCATATCTGGGGCAATGTGCCGACCGCTGCCGGCTTGTGGCTCAATCTGCTGGCGCAAACGGCCATCTTGCTAGGGTGGGATCGATTGGGTGAATGGAAGGTGCAGCTCTGGTTGGTGCCACTGCTGGTGTTGGCGTTCCTTGTCTACACAGTCACCGGCGTCTTTACCGGCGTGTTTTTGGTTGTCTTGACCATCTTGATCTGGCTGAATACGCGGCGCGGGCCGGAGTGGCGCGAGCTGCTGCCGGGTCTCAAACCACTCTGGGTGTCGGCAGGGGCAGCGATCGGACTAGCGATTGCGATCTACTATGGCCAGTATTTCCAACCGATTGTGGAACGCACCATCCCCTATCTGATGACCGTCTTTACCCGTGGGCCAGAGACGGTCGGCGTTTCGCGTCCGCCCTTCCACGAGTATCTGTGGTCGTTTGTGCCGCATCTTGGTTATCACATTTGGCCAAACCACTACCTCTACTACGGGTTGGCAATCCCGTTGATCTTCTTCATTCCGGGGTACTGGGCAATGCGGACGAAACCCTTGCTCTGGCTGGTGGTTTCGGCGTGGGGCACAGTGGCGCTGCTGTTTTTGTTAGCCGGCTACCGAATTTCGATGGTTGACAAGCAACTGTTCTACCTGATTCCGGTGATCTGTCTGGCATGGGCGATCATAGCTGACCGGTTGTGGGAACGATGGGCGGGGCGACTGTTCGTACTAGCGACGCTGGTGTTGTCGCTTGGCAGTGCGTTGTGGTTGTGGGTGTATCGGATCAGCATTTCGCCAGTTCAGGGGAATTGAGGGGGTATGTCATTTCTTGGCTCCCCTTTTAGCCTCCCCCACTGGGCGGAGGAGATTGAGGCGTGAAAAAGGAGCGAACGACAGCGGTTTACAACCGAGAACTCGCTCTACGGCAGCAACTTAATATGGAGTGTGGCGGTTTGACTGCCGCACTCCATGTGGCGCGTGGATTCAGGAGTACAGATTGGACGCTATAACCACCGACATCGATCACCAACTCGCGGCGGCGATTGATCCGTGGCTGCAACATATGACGTGGCGGCGCGATTTTGCGGCGTGGCGCGAGCGCCGGTTGCGCCAAGAGCGTTATCAAGATGAGCGTTTAGCGCAGGCGCGCGCGGCGATTGGCGAGTTGCGCGGCGCGCGGGTGCTCGACCTTGGTGCGGGGATGGGCGGGTTTGCGGTAGCGGCGGCGTTGGCCGGCGCGCGAGTGATGGCGTGCGAGTACAACCCAGCCTACTGCCGGATCATTCGCTTGCGCGCAGCGCGCTACAATCTACGTTTCCCGATTGTCAACGCTGCCGGCGAATCATTGCCGTTGCTGAGCGCCGCGTTCGATCTGGTCGTTGCGTGGGATGTGCTCGAACACGTGCAAGACCCGGTAGCGGTGTTGCGCGAGATTGCGCGCGTGTTGCGGCCCGGTAGCCATGCCCTGATTACGGCGATCAACCGGCGAGCGTGGATCGATCCGCACTACCATATGCGCGGGATCAACTGGTTGCCGCGTCCGTTGGCCGAAACTCTGATCGAACTACGCGGACGCACGAAGCGCGGTGCAGCCTTCCGCGATATGCAGCGGTTGAGCACGATGCACTACTTTCACTATCACGAGCTGGTGCAACTCTGTGAGCGGTTGGGGTTTGCCGTGACCGATCTGCGCGAGCAGGCATTGTTGGCCGGGCAGTTACCGAGTCGCCGACCGTGGCGACGGGCGGTACGTGCGATCTTGCGACGGATCGGGCTAGAGCGAGCAGCCTATCGATGGCAGCGACGCTTTTATACCGGAATGTTTGAACTCGATCTGCGCAAGGAGGGGGCATGACGGCGCAACGGCCTTCGCTGGCGACGCAGGTGTCGCGAGCGGTGTTATGGAATGCGCTCTTTGCTCCCCTGCGCTTGCTGACCGAGGTTATCGCAACGTTGGTGAAACTCAACCAGCTTTCGCAAGCTGGTTTTGGTTTACTGGCGTTGGTGCGGGGTGCGAGTAATCTGTTCGGGACAGCGCTTGATCTCGGAATTGCACGTGCGTTGCCTAAGTATATTCCCGAAACCGAACGGGAAGGAGGGATGCGGGCAGCCCGTCGGCTCTTTCTCCTAGTTGCGACGATCCAATTAGCGATCTTGTTGGTGATCGCCGTCGGTCTGGCGTTGACACACCGTCAGATCGAGGCCTATCTGCAAGGCCTGCTCGGTGGTGAGGTGATGGTCGAAGCCGCTGCGCGTGCTGAACTTAGTCAATTCGTAGCCGAGTTTCACTGGCTGATTATTGCCGCCATTGTCATCTTGCTCGGTCTGGGAGCATTGTACGATCTGTTAATGGCGGTGTTGAGCAGCTTTTTTCGCCAGAAGGCGTGGAACAGTATTGCGCTGGCCGCTGGTCTGTTGCCCCAGGTCTTAGTGGTGGTGGCGATCCTCGCTTTGCCTGATCGTTGGGACATTCTTGGTGTGTTGGTAGCGATGGTGGTGGCACCGGCGATAGCGGTGGCGATGGCCGGTTGGCAGGTTTGGCGCTTGCAGGCCGGTATCGCACACGAACCGGGATCGAGTGTATGGGCCGATGTGCGCGACGGACTACGTGATCTGCGACAGGCATTGCCGAACGGGTTCGTGCGGTACGCTGCGGTTTCGTACTTGATGACGGCAACCGACTTTATCGCTAGCTTCGAGTTTATCAATTTCTTTAACAGTGATATTCGCGATGTGTCGTTGCTGGCTGCTGGCGCGCTGTTGGTACGTATGGCGCTTAGTTATTTGTATACACCCCTGGTAGGCGTGCAAGTGCCACTGTTTACGCGAGTGCGTCAAGGCGAGGGTGGTACAACGAACGGTGCTTACCAATCACTCGTGCGCTTGCAGTTGCTGCTGATGATTCCCGGTGGTGTGGGGTTGATCTTGTTGGCGGCACCCGGATTGCTGGTGATTAGCCCGCAGTATCTCGATGCGGCACCGATTGTTTGGGTGTTGACGCCGTGTCTATTCAGCGAGAGTATCCTAACGACAGCGCATAACGCGCTGATGGTGAACGAGCGGCTGCGTGTCGTGATCGCTGCACGGCTGATCGCATTGTTGACGGTCGTTGTCCTAGCGTGGTGGTTGCCAAGCCAATTTGGCTTGATCGGGATGGCACTTACCTTTGGCTTGGCCCGGGTTGCTGCCGGTTTGTGGGTTACGGTGGCCGGGATGCGCTTGTTGGGGTTGCGTTGGCCGGGTCGGTTTACCCTACGGGTAAGTGCGGCGGCAGCGGTGATGGGTGTCGTTGTGACCAGTTTGCGTGGATTCATCGTGCTGCCCGAGGGTACCGTGGATCTGGTGTCACGTTTGGGGATCGCTCTCCAATTGGTGCTGTTGGCCGGGATCGGAGCGTTGATCTTTTTGTTGACGCTACGCCTCCTGGGTGGGCTTGACCCAGCCGACCGAGCGCACGTGCTGAAGTGGCGTTTGCCGTTGCAAGGTGTGATCCGGCGATTATTGTGATGGTTGCTCTGCATTGAGGCGATATGCGTCATCCGGCGCTGACAACAAAAGATAAACGTGGTCGGATGGGGATCACGATCAGTCACTGGTGGAAGTGTTTGCCGACGACGTATAGGGTGCAGTTGGTGCGGGTATTGGCCGCCTATTTCACAGTCATTCTCTGTGTGGTTGGGTTCAATTGGCTGCTCGCCAATACCGGTCAGCCCCAAACGGTTGCTCCGGCAAGTGCTAGCCGTTGGTTACTGGCCGGCTTGAACCGGGTCGAAGCGAGCGAGTGGGGTGATTTTCGTTGGACGGATGGGAATAGTCAGGTTTGTGTGCCCGATGTTGGTACTGCGCCGCGCAGTCTGGTAACGGTACGCTTGTCCGGTGCATATGCCCGCGGTTTAGGGGTCGAGACAGTTACGTTGCAGGCCGGTATGGCAGAACCGATACAGGTGCCGCTGGGTGCCGACCTCCGTCGCTATACCCTCTTGACCGGCGCTGACCATCAGCCAGGGGCCGACGTTTGTGTCACCATTCAGAGCGTTGCAGTGCGTGATCCGAATAATCCGCGTTGGCTGGGAGTGCCGTTCCACGGGTTGAGCGTGTTGCCCCTCACGGCTGCCGGAAGGGTGATCCCGGCGCCATCCGGCTTGCTCGTCGGACTGGCACTTGCCGTCGGCTGGTTGGCACTGCTCCATCTAAGTGGTGTGCCGTTATTACTCGCGACCGGGTTGGTTGTCGCGATCAGTAGCTTGATCACCTATACACTGGTCGGTGGCCTTACCCCGTTTGGAGCCGGTACGCTGCGTTGGGCATTGCCGATGGTGGTTGGGGTATGGAGTGGCGTGATCGGTTTGGCGGTCGCCCGTCGTTTCCCGTTACGAAGATCATGGCTGGCCGAGCTGACCGTCATCCTCTTTTGGAGCGGTGCGTTACTCAGTGCATTTTGGCTGTTGCAACAGATTAGCGGGCATAGCGGAGTGTGGCCGCTCAAATCACGGATCGATCCTTCACCGACGTGGTGGGTAATGGTGCCGATTGGGTGTGCAATCCTCTGGTTTGCGCTCGGTTGGCGATGGTTGGCGCGGCCATTGCAACCGGTGCCGGTGACTATCTACACCTTCATTGGTGCTCTTTTCTTGCCGTTGATGTTTGATATTGCTGTGCATGGGCTTGACGCGCCAATCGCTCTCTTTCGCGATAGTCCTTACGAATACCTCCGCGACACACCGTATGTATTCAGCGATCCGATTGGGTTCATGACCAACTTCGAGACCATCGCCCCGATGCTTTCCGTGCATGGTAGCACCCACCCACCGGGAGCCATCCTATTTTTGTGGCTGATCGAGCAGGTATTTGGGCCTGGGCCGGTAGCGACGAGTTGGCTCACCATTGGTTTGACGGCGCTTATGCCACTCGTCGCAGTTTGGTTAGGATGGCGGCTTGGCGGTGGTCAATTGGCGTTGGCCGCCGGCATGGTCGCTGTGGTGATGCCGGGCCAGATGATCTACGGTGTCACCTCACTTGATGGCGTGTTCAGCCTCTTCATCGCGGTTGGCGCTGCCGCCTTCTTCCTCGCGTTAGAACCGCCGTATCGGCTATGGTTAGCCGTGGTTGCCGGTCTCAGTATTGCCGCCGCGCTCTTTATGACCTATGCGACAACCCAGCTCTTTTTCTTTGGCGTAGCAGCAGCAGCATTCGCATTGGCGCGCCATCGGCAGATATACGGTTGGCGAATGACCCTTCTCATGATCGTCCGTCAGGGGGCAGTTGCTGCCGGTGTTATTGGATTGATCTATCTGGTGATCTTCCTGTTGACCGGTTTTAACGTGATTAGTGCTGCGCGTACCGCCACTCAGATCAACGGTGAGATGATGGAACGGTTTCGCGAGTACGGTCCGCCACCGACTCCTTTCCTGCCACCGAGCTACGACTATTATCTCCGCTTTGCTGCCGCTAATCTCGTCTCGTACCTTGTCTTTCTCACGCCATGGATACTCGCGGCACTCAGTGCGCTCTATCTCCGGGCGAGGGTCGAACGTTGGCAACCAATGTGGGCAGCACTCCTCGGTTCGCTCGGCGCATTAGTGCTAGGATGTGGCTCAGCGGCCTATTCAATCGCGAAGTTGAACGAATCTGGATGTTTACCTATCCGTTAGCAGCGGTCGTGACGGCCTATTATCTGACGAACGGGACGATTGATCGGCGACGATTAATCGTCTACGTCGGCTTGACGTTAACCTTCGTGGTCATTATCAAACTGACGCTGTACACCATCTGGTAAGCGATGCGGATTGCGCTTTACAATCTCACTACCACCACTAAAATCGGTGGCGTCGAGAGTTTTGTATGGGATTTGGCGCGCGAGTTGGTGAAACGCGGCCATGCGGTAGATATTCTGGGCGGGGTGGGAACGCGGCGCGAGACTACCGGGGTGCGTGTCTTCACGTTCCCCTTCATCTCACGCCGGTTTTGGCAGGCGCTACCGCCGCTACGTCGGGCGTATGCTGAAGCGAAACTGCTCGAACGGCTAACGATGGCGATTGCAGCCTTACCGACACTGGTGTGCGGCAACTACCAGATCATTCACTTGCAGAAACCCTACGATCTCTTGCCGGCGTTACTCGCCCGCCGATTGAGTGGGGCCAAGGTCATTCTCGGCTGCCATGGTGAAGACTTCTACCGCGGCGACCGCTGGCTAGCCCGACAAGTTGACGCTGCCGTCTCATGCTCGCGGTTCAATGCGCAGACTATCGCCGGGCGCTACGGGTTTATGCCGGAAGTGGTGTTCAACGGGATCGATACTGATCTTTTTCACCCGCAACCGCCCGACCCCGCCCTGCGCGCGCGACTAGGTGTGCCGGCGACTGCGCCGCTGCTGCTGTTTGTGGGCCGGTTGCAACCGTGGAAAGGGGTCGAGACGGCGATCCGGGCATTGCCGCAGATTCCGCAGGCGGTGCTGCTGATTGCCGGCGACGGTGAAGATCGGGCGCGGCTAGCCGCTATCGCCAACGAACTCGGCTTGAACGAACGGGTACAGTTTTTGGGTAGTGTTCCGCGTTTGCAACTGCCGGCGCTCTACGCATCGGTTGATCTGCTGGTCGCCACCAGCTATGCCAGCGAAACCTTCGGGATTGGGCCGGTTGAAGCACAGGCGTGCGGGTTGCCGGTGGTGGCTACCCGGTTTGGCGGCTTCCCAGAGGTGGTGGCCGATGGTCAGACCGGCTTGCTGGTACCGCCGCGCGATCCGGTGGCGCTGGCGGCGGCGGTCAACGAGCTGCTCGCCGATCCGGGCCGGCGCGCGGCGATGGCCGCAGCGGCCCCTGCCTGGGCAGCGCAATTTGCGTGGCCGGCCGTCGTTGACCGGATCGAAACGGTCTATCGGTCGGTATTAACAACGTAGGGAGCACGCCTGTGGCGATGTTTCGGTCGCTGACGCTCCCTCGCAATGACAGGGGGGGCTGTCATTGCGAGAGAGCACCGTTGTTGCGAGCAAATGACTGTCATTTCGAGCGCAGCGAGAAATCTGCCTTGTCTACGCTCCTGTGGTAAGATTTCTCGGTCGCTGACGCTCCCTCGCAATGACAGGGGGGGCTGTCTTTTCTACGCTCCTGTGGTAAGATTTCTCGGTCGCTGACGCTCCCTCGCAATGACAGGGGGGGCTGTCATTGCGAGAGAGCACCGTTGTTGCGAGCAAATGACTGTCATTTCGAGCGTAGCGAGAAATCTGCCTTGTCTACGCTCCTGTGGTAAGATTTCTCGGTCGCTGACGCTCCCTCGCAATGACAGGGGGGGCTGTCTTTTCTACGCTCCTGTGGTAAGATTTCTCGGTCGCTGACGCTCCCTCGCAATGACAGGGGGGCTGTCTTTTCTACGCTCCTGTGGTAAG
>NZ_JBMFNE010000039.1:0-21793 GCF_049970315.1 Chloroflexus sp. | reverse complement strand
TGTGGGCCGTTTTCCGGGTCAACCGCCGTGCGATTGACGGTGAGGAGTATAGCAAGGCTTGCCCGTTTTGTCAAGCGGCTATGTGCAAGGACGATTTAACGCTTTCTCAAGCAATATTTCTTGCGATGAGGTACGTAATAGAGTCATCACAAATCGACGAATTTGCGTGGTACACTGTGAGCAGGTCACGGTTTCTCTTTCGCCTGTGCCCTCATAGGCCAGAAAGGAAATTTCATGCCCGCCTTAACCGAACGTATGCTGTCGCTGGTTAATCGGTGGAATACAGCCGGCGACCGCAGGGCCATCTTTCTGGCCTGTTACTATCGTATGACCGAGCATATGCTATCTGCGGTAGAACGTGGTGAGTTTCACGACTCAGCGTGGGTGAATCAGCGCATTGGTAACTTTGCCGATTATTATTTTGTCGCCCTTACGGCGTGGGAACAAGCAACCGGCGGGCCGCGGGTCTGGCAGCATACCTTCGCTGTTGCTGCGCGGCGCGATATAGCCATCGTGCAACATCTGCTTTTGGGGGTGAATGCGCATATCAATTACGATCTAGTATTGGTGTTGGATGACTTGCTACGCCCGGAATGGTCACACCTTTCGGAATGTGAACGCCAGCAACGGCGATCAGACTACGATAAGGTTAATCAGGTGATTGCGCTCACGATCGATCGGGTATAAGACGAGGTAATTGCGCCGTATGCGCACGCTATGCGTATCCTTGACCGTGCTTTCGGCTCACTTGACGAGTGGTGTACAGCAATTTAATCCGCAATTGGCGCAACGATGTTTGGCAGCAAGCAATGCAGATGATTGCAACAAACGACGACGCAGAACGCACCGCTGCCCGCCAGCACATTGACCACCTTACCACGCAGCGCACCCGCTTACTCAGCGGTGATACCCTCGGCGCTCGGGTGTTTGGGTATCCCTTACGCTGGCTGAACCGGCTACGGCTGACCTGAATAAGGCTCTCGCCAGAACGGCGATCAGAATTGGAGCAATTCATCATCAAACGTTCTTTTCATCATCGAAAGAGGGAGTATGTCTGTCGAAACACAGCCGCCGCTTTGGCGGGTATGGTTATGGCCCGCTGTCGTTGGCATTGCGATTGCAGTTGCAAACGTACTCGTCTTTATCTTATTACCCCCCGATTTGGTCGAACGGTTAGGCGCCCTTGGTTACTTGGGTGCCTTTCTTTCGGCTGGGATCGCCAACGCTTCCATTGTGGTGCCGGTACCGTATTATCCACTCTTGATCCGGCTCGGACAAGCCTTTAACCCCTATGGCGTCGCCGTCGCCGCCGCTGCCGGTTCGGTGCTCGGCGAGCTGGTCGCCTTTTACGCCGGACGGAGCGGGCGCAAGGCCATGGAGCGCACCGCGTTCTACGATTGGGTTCATCGCCAAATACAGCATCGCTGGCGCGCACCGGTGGTGTTGTTTGTCCTCTCCGCTCCGCCCAATCCGTTCTTCGACGTTGCCGGAATTATCGCCGGTGCCGTCGGTGTGCCGGTCTGGGTGTTTGTTGTCACGGTGTTTGCCGCGCGTATTGTGCGGATGGGGCTGGTAGTCATCCTTGGCTACACTATCTTTGGGGGTTGGTAGCCGACGCGGAGCCACACGTTGTTGGCGCTCCTGTGCTACAATTGAGGCTACTACAAGGCGTGAGGCTGGCGCGCCAATTATCAGGGATCGCTAGCAAGCAAGCGGAGGTTGGCAATGGAGCGCAACCTTGGAATGGATCTAGTACGGGCTACTGAAGCTGCAGCCCTCCGGTCGGGGCGTTGGATGGGCCGCGGCGACAAACACGGCGCCGATCAAGCGGCAGTTGATGCGATGCGGATGGCACTCAACAGCGTGCCGATGAACGGGATCGTTGTAATCGGTGAAGGTGAGAAAGACGAAGCGCCGATGCTGTATATCGGCGAACGAGTTGGGAATGGTGAGGGTGAAGAGATCGACGTAGCGGTTGATCCGGTTGAAGGTACCACCTTGTTGGCGGAAGGCATGCCTGGCGCGATTGCTATCGTCGCCGTCGCCGAGCGTCATTCGTTCTACAACTGGCGCGGTATTCCGTATATGGATAAACTGGCCGTCGGTGAACGGGCCAAAGGCGTAATTGATATTAATGCGCCGGTCGCCTACAACATTCGTGCAGTAGCTCGTACTCTCAATAAACAGGTTGAAGACGTGACGGTCGTTGTCCTTGATCGACCCCGTCACAAAGACCTGATCCGCCAAATCCGCGAGGTCGGTGCTCGGATCAAACTCATTCCGCACGGTGATGTGAGCGCCGGGATCATGACCAGCATTGAAAATCCGCCTGCCGATATCCTGATGGGGATCGGCGGTGCGCCAGAAGCGGTGTTGACGGCTGCCGCCCTGAAGTGTCTCGGTGGCGAGATACAGTGTAAAGTCTGGCCACGGAATGATGAAGAACGCGCCCGGCTGGCTGAGCTTGGCCTTGATCCGAAACAAGTGCTTACGACCCGCGATCTCGTGCGGGGTGAGAATGTGGTAGTGGCTGCGACTGGTATCACCTCCGGTGAGTTTCTCCGCGGGGTTGAGTATTTTGGCGGTGGTGCCCGTACCCATAGCGTGGTGATGCGCTCACGTTCGGGAACGGTGCGCTATATCGATGCTACACACCGTTGGGATAAGTTGATGCGCATCTCTGATATGCCGTATGTCCATTAATATTCCCGCGCAACCGCCAACGTTGCGCGACCAGATTGTTCAATCACCACTCCTCATTGCCGGGCTGGCACTGGCTTGTGGTGGCCTGATCGGTGGGATTACCGCTTTCGGGCCACTGTACGCCGTCGCTGGCCTACTCGCCCTTGCGTTAGCTACTGCACTGTTGATCAGTGTCAAGGCAGGGTTAATTGCCGCATTGGCGATTGCAACGATTATCCCATTCGGCACGCTCCCCTTTAAAGCCATTATTACTCCGAATTTTCTGACGGTAACACTCGTTACGCTGAATGCTGTCTGGTTTTTACGTGCATTGGCTCGCTCAGACACCTATGACGTTCGCTTCGGATCGCTCGGTCTCCCCCTGATCGGGTTTCTCGGTTTGACCCTCTTTTCGCTCATATTGGGCGCACGTGGTTTGCCCGATCCGCAGACCTTACACAATTACGCGAAATTTGTCTTGGGGGTATTCTGTTATCTTACCGTGATCAACTGTGTGCGTGACCGCGATACAGCTCGTTTAGTTGTGCGTGCATTGATTATTGTCGGTGGGATCTCGGCCCTCATCGGTTTGATCTTGTGGGTATTACCTGATGCAACAGCCCTACAGTTGTTGGTAGCACTGGGCCGGATCGGCTATCCAACAAGTGGTCGAGTGCTACGCTACGTCGAAGACGATCCGAACGGCCTCGAACGGGCGATTGGCTTGAATGTCGATCCGAACAGCTTTGGCGGGATGTTAGCACTGGTCGCCGTACTTACCCTAACCCAATTGGCAGCACCACACCCCCTTTTGCCACGATGGTTGTTAGCAACCCTCGGCGGGATACAGGTATTGACACTTTTACTGACCTTTTCGCGCGCCGCCCTCTTCGGCTTGGTCATCGCTGCTGCATATCTCGCGACGGTGCGGTATCGACGGCTGTGGCGCTATATGATCATCGCCGGAGTCACGGGAGGTGTGTTGCTCATGGGATTGGGATATGCCGACGACTTTATCAACCGCGTGCTCTCCGGTGTCCAGTTTCGCGATCAAGCCCAGCAAATGCGGCTCGATGAGTATGCCAATGCAATCGCGATTATTCAGCGCTACCCGGTGTTTGGTATTGGGTTTGGTGCTGCACCAGACCTTGATCTGTCGGCCGGCGTCAGTAGTATTTATTTGGCAATCGCTCAGCGCATGGGCTTGGTCGGCCTGGTCGTCTTTATCGGCCTCATCGGCTTTTGGTATACCCGCAGTCTCCACATTTTGCCGCAGCTCGATGACGAATCGACCAGTTGGCTCCTCGGTTGTCAGGGGGCTGTTGTAGCAGCATTGGCCGTTGGGTTGGCCGATCACTATTTCTTTAATATTGAGTTTAGCCATATGGCAACCTTGTTATGGTGTACGATGGGGCTAGGTAGTGCCATTGAATGGCTGATCAATGAGTCGTAATTATCTTATGGTTGATTGAGATTACCCATGGCAACCAAAACGAACCATATCGCCGTCGTGGCGGAAAATCGCAAGGCACGTCACGATTACGATATTGAAGAGACTATCGAGGCCGGTATTGTGCTTTCCGGTAGCGAGATAAAATCGGTGCGCGCCGGCCGCGTTAATCTGCGCGGAAGTTTTGCCCGCGTGGTCGATGATGAAGTGTTTCTGTACGATGCCCATATCGCACCCTACGAGCAATCAGGTAAATATTTTAACCACGATCCACTGCGCCCACGGAAACTGCTGCTCCATCGCCGTGAAATTAACCGCTTGAACGGCCTGGTACGGATGAAGGGAATGACACTGGTGCCGTTGAAGATATATCTGAAAGACCGACGGGCAAAAGTCGAGCTGGGCGTCGCTCGTGGCAAGAAAATATACGATAAGCGTGAGGATATTGCGCGCCGCGATGCCGAACGTGATATCGAACGCGCATTGAAACGGCGAATACGCGAATAGACTGTGACTTCTGCCCCGTGTGATGCGTGGTCTGCCGTCTGTCATCACAGCTACGAATAGTGAGCTTGCTGATGCAGAAGATGAACGTGGTAACACCGGATTCAGCTTAGTTTACCGAGTCGATTGAGGAACCACAATGACCGATCGTTTTCACCGCATCCGTGAATGCTACCTCACCGGTGAGATTCCATGGGATCATCCCGAACCGCCACCTGAGATTATTGCCCTGAGCCAAGAACTACCCCCGGGAAGAGCCATCGATCTTGGCTGCGGTACCGGTCGTGCATGTATCTGGCTAGCCCGCGCCGGTTGGCAGGTTGATGGGATTGATTTTGTCCCTGAGGCTATTGCTATCGCTCAAGAGCGCGTGAACAACGCCGGCGTGACCGACCGCGTGCGATTGTACGTCGCCGACGCGACCAACCTCCCCTTTCTGTCCGGGCCGTATGACCTCGCCATCGATGTCGGTTGTGGCCACGGATTTAGCGAAGTCGAGCTAAAGGCGTATCTTGATGAAGTTCGGCGGCTCCTACGCCCCGGTGGACTGTTCACTTTTTTCGCTCATTTGCGGGACAGCAACCATCCCCACCGCGAAACCCTGAGATCGAGTCTTGAGCAATCGCTGTTGATGGAAGAACTACGCCGACGCTTTACCGTCGAGCAATTTGTCCCCGGTGAAACAGTTGTTATGGGGCAGCGTGGCCCCTCGGCATGGATCTATCTGCGTCGACTGTAATCGTGAGTTGGGTTGGACTACGGAGCTACCATGAACGCCATCCAAGACACATACCCCGACGAATTGAGTCACTGTTACGGTTGTGGCCGTCTCAACCCTGATGGTCTTCAGATCAAGAGTGTTTGGAACGGCAATGAAGCTATCGCTCGTTTTACCCCTCGCCCTTATCATACAGCCGTACCCGGTTATGTCTACGGCGGTCTGCTTGCCTCACTGATCGATTGCCACGGTACCGGCACTGCCGCAGCCGCAGCCTATGCTGCTGCCGGTCGTGAACCCGGTACCGCCCCCTACTTACGTTATCTGACGGCATCATTACGGGTAAACTTTCTCAAACCAACCCCCCTTGGTCCTGAATTAATTATTCATGGTCGGGTCAAAGAAATAGCGGGCCGAAAGATGGTCGTTGAGGCTTGGATTGAGGTCGACGGCGAAACAACGGTACAGGGTGAGGTGGTAGCCGTCCAAGCGCCTGACCATATGTTAGCGAACTTGCTCAGGCGTGACTAGTCTATCGGTTGTACCAGATAGTAAGAACCAGACTACGGACTGCTGCCCACAGACCGGCATCGCGTTCGGGAACTTCATACGTTTTGACCGGATCACGCACGATGATCGCCGATGTTATCGATTCAGACATGTGAGGCTTTCCTTCAGATCAAAATGAGTGCATGTTTGGCTATCGCGGCACCTTGCCGACGGTCACCGCAAAGTGAGCAATCGCCGCTCCGACCAAACGCCACGCTGGGTCGAGCATCACATCGTGCGGAGCATCCGGCACAATCAACAGTTCGGCGTGATAGGCAGCAGCAAGTGCTTGTTGAGCAGGTATATCGAAGATGGCATCCTGACCGGCAGCAATCACCAACACCGGTGTTCGGCATGCAGTCGGGCGAGGACGTACAAGCATGCTGGTCATTGTCACCAAGGGCGGTTCGGCAACCAACTGTTGGCGGTAACGTTCGAGGTCGGCGGGTGGAATATCAGGGCTGAAGAGAGCTGCCCGTACCGCAGCAGGGTTGCGGCGCAACAGCGCGCGAATATCGACCATCTGCGCACCTTCCCGCCAGCGCCGCAAAAAATAGGCTGGGCTAGAAACCGGTGAGCTACACAGTAAGACCACACCGGCGAGCGTTGGGGAGGGCCGACACCTCCCGGTCATTAGTAACTGAGCAACGTAGCCACCGGCGCTATGCCCAACCAAAAGCGGGGGCTGAGCGAGTGTGGTGATTGCCGCGTAGACATCGGCGACGTAATCACAGATGGTCGTTGACCATCGAGCCGGCGGGCTAGCCCCATGCCCACGTAAGCTGATAGCATGCGCTGTGAAGCCACGTGCCGCCAAATCGGGCAATGCCCGTTCGGCCCAACACCACGCACCGTGCCATGCGCCGTGAATGAGAAGTACCGGTGGTACCTCCAGCGCCCGTTGCGGCTGGGCCGTTATCCATTCAAGATTCATGACTACTCGAGCACCTTATCCGCCGGCAAGCCCAACTGACGCCGTCGTTCTTCGGCTAACCGCCGCTTCTCGGCGATCATCTCGTCGGTCACATACATCCCAAACGAGCGCAGACGAGCGAGTTCGAGGCCGTGTTTTTTCCAAAGTCGGTAAACCTCTTTTACCCGTTCGATTTCGATATTGCGACCAAGGGTATAATCTTCAAACTTGCCTTCCATTGCCAGTAGCGCCGTTTCGGCGAGACAGGCGTAGGCCGTACCGGGTGGCATATCGATATCAAAGCCAAAATCCGGCTCACCGGGTAACACGATCTCACCACTCTCAATCACCAGTACATCGGGCCGTCGCCGTGCATCTTCCTCTTTTACATCGGGTGGGCGAGCCACATCGCACACCACTGCTCCGGGTTTGAGTTTATCGATATTAATGACTTTACCGGTCAGAGCACTGGTCGTAGTGATGATCAAATCGGCATCACCGAGATGGGCATCAGCATAGGTCGCGGCCACAACCCGCGCTCCCGGCGTCTCAGATTCGATCTGTTTCTTGAGCGCGATTAACCGTTCGGCACGTGGTGCCACCAGGACGACATCATGTACTGCCTGTGCCAGCAAGCGGGCACAGACAGCGCCAATCGAGCCGGTTGCCCCAATCACGACGGCCCGTACACGTTCCGGCTTGCCTCCCTTCATCAGGAATACTGCCCGCTTGGCAGCTTCAAGCGTTGCGGCTACCGTCAGCGAATTACCTGAAGTGATACCGATGTTGGATTTCTGGGCTACGGTAATCCCTGCATCACCGACGACAGAGGTGAATGCGCCCAAGCCCATAATCTGTGCCCCCATCCGTTCCGCCATCCGCGCCGCTTTAATCAACCGACGATAGGTAAAACTCGGTGGTCGGCGCATCATCTCGCGCGGCGTTGTGCCAAGGGTGAGGAGGATACCTTCGACCTCTTCGCCGGTCGCTTTCGAGCGAATCCCACGGATCCGCGACAGGTAGAGCGGTGGAAACTCGGCGGCAACTAGCTCCACTAAACGCGGCGGTAGGTAGCGCGTCCAACGGAACCAGCGGTGATTGGCAATCAGTTCGGTTCGCAACGGATGGATCACGAAGGCAAAGCGCGGCTTCGGGCGCGGATTAAGATCTTGTACCGTCGGTTCCCAGCCGGCAGCAGTAATAAAATCGATGACCTCGGCATCACCGGGCTGGCGTGTGCTCTCGGTAATCGCCGTAATAATCGCCTCGATTGCATCAGCCGCCAGAAAAGGGCGTTCTTCACTCAGAGGTGGTGTCATCGTCACCAAGGTCGTCACTCCACGCCGGCGCAAGTCCTCGATTTCCGCGGGAGATGGATCATCGGTGATAACTGCTTTGCGGGTCAGATCGGCCGGGGCAAAACGACGAATGAACGCAAAGTCGCCGGCAATGACATCAGCCCATTGGAAGAGAGCGGCAGCACGTGGATCATAGCCCTCTTGACCGAGCGCGACCGGGTGGATAAAACGGTAAGGTAGGAGCGCAAGCAGCGGTAGCGCGGTAGCCGCGTACAATTCGAGTTGTTCAAGCGAACGCGGTAGTGGTAAGAAAGGAAGACCGGTGTGGATAATCGGATCGGCAAAACGCAATTCTGGTTCGTATTGAGCGATTGCGGCTGCCAACTGATACCGTTCGACACCACTGGCAACCAATACGCGCTTGTACCGTAATAATGAAGGAATCTGACGCACTGCCTGCGCAATCGCCCATCGTTCCAAAATCACCTTGACGACACCACCATCAACTACCGGCGTCCGCCGTGCCTGTGCTGCGATATGGATCGCTTCTTGATGAGGATAACGGGCACGACCAATCCGAAACACCGGCGTCAACCCACCGAGACCGATTGCGTCAACATTGCCATCAAATTCCCGGATCAAGGCCATCGCCTGGGCTACATCACCGTTAGTGCCAATCCGGCGCACCTCAACCTGCCGGCCAAGCACCGTCACCGTGATTTGGTAGTTACGCTGTGCCGAACCGAGACTAATGCTAACTACTCGCTTCATCGTCGCTCCTCCTCACACGTATGGTGCAAGTATACCATAGCGCGTGGGAAGCAACAGAAGGGACGGGCGACGTGGAGACCGGTTAGCATCTTTGTTCTTCAATAGAGCGTGGTATCATACTCTAGAGGCATATCCCGATGTTACCTTTTGCCTCTCGTAAGCATCACCTATGATAAGAGAAGTTTGAATCTATGACCATCACAAGCGTACCAACACCTCACCGCCTCTTACGCGGCTGGTGGATTGCAAAACACCTCTTTGCGGTAACGATATTCGTCATGTTGATTGCGCTCGGTTTTTGGCAACTCGACCGACTCGCTCAACGACGAGCGGCAAACGCTGCCCGCTTAGCAGCACTCTCCCAACCGGCGATCCGTCTCACCCCGACGACCGATCCGGCCACCGTGATTGGGCGGCGGGTAGTCGTTAGCGGTACCTTTCGCAATGAAGAGAGTGTGGTGCTGCGGGGAAAACGCTCGGATAGCGGAGTTGACGGCGTTCACCTGCTCACTCCGTTACAGATTGAGGGCAGTGAGTATGCTGTGCTCATCGACCGAGGTTGGTTGCCTTCAGCGCAGGGCGCAACCACGGCTTACGCAGTAACTCGGCCGGTCACCATTGAAGGGATCGCCCAAGCGCCTCAATTGCGTCCTGACAGCCCGCTCGCCGGACGGGACCTACCGCTACCTGGCGAGACACGTATCAATGCCTGGCTACGAGTCGATGTACCGGCAATTCAGCAGCAAGTTGGCGCGCCCCTGTTGCCCCTCTTCATTGCCCAACTGCCGGACGGTAGTAGCGGCTTGCCCCGTCCGCCCGATCCGTATCGACTCGATGAGGGACCACATTTGGGCTATGCTCTGCAATGGTTTACGTTTGCCGCTATTGTTGGCGTTGGCTACATCGTGCTCTTGCGGCAGGAGCTACAGCGCACCTAAGATTGACACTTTTCTTACATAGTGCAAATACTGTAACAACAGCTTTCTGGTACACTAGATGCAGGTAATAAACAAGTGGTGCAAGGAGAACAGTGGCATGGTGGGAGTAACCAATAAGGCAAGTGTCACTACTGCCTATGAAGCAGTGATTGAAGTAAATGAAGCAACGTTTGAACGCGAAGTATTGCAGCGTTCGCAGACAACACCGGTGGTCATAGATTTTTGGGCGCCGTGGTGCGGGCCGTGCCGTGTGCTCGGACCAACGCTTGAGCGACTTGCCCGTGAAGCCGGCGGCTCGTGGGTACTGGCCAAGATCAACGTTGATGAAAATCCCCGACTGGCCCAGATGTTCCGCGTTCAGGGCATCCCGGCAGTCAAGGCAGTGTATCAGGGTAAGATCGTTGATGAGTTCACCGGTGCGTTGCCGGAGAGTCAGGTACGCGCTTGGCTGAAGCGGGTGGTGCCCGACCGCAACGCCGATCTGCTGGCGATGGCACAGGCGCTCGAAGCGACGAATCCAAATGAGGCAATTGCCCGCTATCGCTTGATTCTGGGCCAAGATCCGAAGAACGAGACGGCGCTGTTCAATTTGGGCCGATTGCTGGCGTTGCGCGGTGATCCCGAAGGGATCGCTACTCTTAAGCAAATACCGGCTAGTAGCTCGTTTGGTAGCCGAGCGATTGCTAGCTTGCCGATTGCCGATCTGGTCGGTGCGCCCAACGAGCCGGCAGAGGGGAGCGAGGGTCTGTACCGCCAGGCAGCAGCCGCTGTCCGCGCCGGCGATTATGCCACGGCAATCGAGCATCTACTGACTATCGTCGGACGTGACCGGTCATTCCGCGATGACGGCGCACGCAAGGCGCTGCTCGCACTTTTTGCGCTGCTCGGCGACGATCACCCACTGGTAGGGCCGGCCCGCCGTCGTCTGGCCAATCTTCTCTTCTAAGTATGGCGTAACCACAGCACAGGAGCCGCACGTTGTGCGGCTCTCATGTTCTAGGAATGGCTATGATCGTTGTGTTGTCAGGCGGCGTTGGCGCCGCTCGTTTTTTAGAAGGACTGGCTGCAATTGTTGCACCGGACCAGATCACGGCTATTGTCAATACCGGTGACGATATGGTCATGCATGGTCTGCACATTTCACCAGACCTCGACATCGTCACGTGTACGCTGGCGGGAGTAATCGATCGTGCGCAAGGCTGGGGGATCGTCGGGGATACTACTGAATGCATGCAATGGCTCGGACGACTGGGTGCACCAACATGGTTCAAACTTGGTGACCGTGATCTAGCTTTGCATATCTATCGCACGACCCGCCTGCGCGACGGCGCTTCCCTTTCGCAGGTCGCCGATGAGATTCGACGGGCATTGGGGGTACAAGTGCAGATCATTCCGATGAGTGATGATCCTGCGCCAACCCAAGTTATCACCGATCACGGTGAGTTACACTTTGAAGAGTATTTTGTCCGTGAACGGTGCCAGCCAGCAATCTATGGAGTGCGACTCCACGCCGCCGGACCGGTACGACCGGCACCCGCGCTGCTGCCATTGTTGGCTAACGCCACCGCCATTATTATCGCGCCAAGTAATCCGGTCGTTAGTGTTGGGCCGATTCTTGCCGTTCCCGGCGTGCGTGAAGCAATCAGCTCCACTACAGCACCGGTTATCGCCATTAGCCCAATTGTTGGTGGTGCAGCCATCAAAGGACCGGCCGTCCCAATGATGAAGGCTGTTGGCATGCAACCTACTGCGCTTGGTGTGGCTGAGGCGTATGCTGACCTTATCGATGGCATCGTCATTGATACCGTCGACACCGAACTTGCTCCGGCCATTCAGTCCCTCGGTATACAACCGCTTGTGACCGACACGATCATGGTCGGCATAGCGGAAAAGATAGCATTAGCACGGGCAGCGTTAGAACTTGCCGGCCTCACTGCAATGACGAACAACTGAGGAGTAGGTCCGTGATCGGCATTGCGATCCCCGTTAAACGGCTCCCATTGGCAAAATCACGGCTGGCCGGTGTCCTCGATCCGGCCAGCCGCCAACGGTTGGTCTTACGGCTCGTCCGTCATGTCATCAGTACGGCACAGCAGGCGATCACACGTCGTAATCTGACGGGACACATCTGGTTGGTCAGCGCCGATGATACGGTGGCCGCCATGGCAGCTACTTACAACGTGCAATGGCTCCGCGACCGTCATGAAGAACTTAACTTGGCCCTGAACGAGGCACGAACGCAACTCGAGAGGTACGGTACGCATACAATGATCGTGCTGGCCGGCGACTTGCCCTTTCTTACTGCGACAGACATCATCACCATATACGACGCCCTAGCCGAAGCCGATCTTGTCCTTGCGCCCGATCAAGAGCGAAGCGGTACGAACGCCTTGGCCATCCGCTTACCATCACCGATACCATTTCAATTCGGCCTCAACAGTGCAGCTCGCCATCTCAACGCCGCAACCAACCTCGGTCTGCGTACATGTCTGGTTGAAACCCCATCGCTCGCTTTCGATCTCGACGATAGCGAGCGGTTACGCCAGTTTTGCTGTGCGTTGTACGATGATCGATTAAGATGTCGCTGATGCGGGCGACGTTGGCCGGTAACGGCGCAGCACCAACAGGGAATCGATAGTATAGACCGCCAGCGCCACCCAAATTGCGCCAAAACCGATCAATTGTGTCGACGAAAATGGCTCACCGTAGACCAACACCCCCAGTAAGAGTTGCAAGGTCGGGGCCAGATATTGCAGAATCCCGATGGTTGTCAAAGGAATACGTTTCGTTGCCGCACCGAAAAAGAGCAATGGCGCTGCTGTCACAACACCGGTACTGATGAGCAATAACCATAAACCGGTATCGTGGTGAATCCCACCGTTACTCCCGGCAAGCCAACTCAACCAGAGCAAGGCTGGTAGAAACATCCACAGCGTCTCTACCGTTAATGCCTCGAACGAACCGAGCGGAGTCTGCTTTCGCAAGAGACCATAAAAGCCAAACGACAGCGCCAAAGCCAACGCAATCCACGGCAACGCGCCGGCGCTGTAGGTGAGCCAAGCAACCCCGGCAGTGGCAAGAGCAATCGCCAACCACTGTGCCGGGCGCAATCGTTCGCGAAGGATAATCACACCAAGCGCAATACTTACCAGCGGGTTGATAAAATAACCGAGGCTCGCCTCAACCACCCGGTTCATCTGCACCGCCCACACATAAATCCCCCAATTAGCGGCTAGCAAGGTCGCGCTAGCCAGATAGGTCAAACGCAACCGGCGCTGGCGGCGCATCACCTGCACCCACTGCCACTGCCGGCGCACCACCAGCACGGCGAGTAAAAAGAGGAGCGACCAAATCATGCGGTGGGCAAGAATCTCGGTCGCGGTTGCACCATTCAGGGCCTTCCAGTAGATTGGCAGTAGTCCCCAGAGAGCGTAAGCAGCAATTGCTGCACCAACACCTTGCAGAGAGGTTTTGTGGATCATAGCGACTTTCTACGATAAGTAATCGTACTACAATAACTCTTAAGAATAAGACCTCACGTTTCTTTGTTTAAAAAACATTCATCATTAAGATGAATGTTTTTTAAAATCATATCAGTATCTCGCCATATTCCCTCCATACTTCTCTCTAGATAACAACTTTTCAATGTTCCCCTTATTGCTCGATCAATCGACCTGTTCGGTAATATTTCGGTTCGGACTTCGGTTATGATTCGGTTTAAAAGCAGTACTACATCGCAGCTAAGGAGTTGAGTCATGCAACGCCCGATGAAGCGAGCAATGCTTTCGGCACTGACTACCATCACCTTGCTCGTCATCTGGTCGCTCATCAGCCGCCCCGTCTTCACGGCCACCAGCACTTGGATCGGCGGCAACGGCAACTGAAACGATCCTTGCTAACTGGAGCGGTGGGATTGTGCAGCAGACCCGGAATGACACTGCAGTGTTTCCCAATGCGCCGTATCCTCGCACTGTCATCCTCAATAGTAGCTCAATCGAGATCAGCGAAGTGCGCTTCGACAGCGATATGACCTACTGGCTGTTTGGCAGCGGCAGTCTGTATTTTCCGCCTGCCGGCCTCGGCTCTATCCGCGCCCTGAGAGGCAATCATATCATTGGTGTACCGATTGATCTACAGAAAGACATTACGTTCGACATTGCCGCCAATAATAGTCTGACGGTGCTTAGTCCTAACAACCTGCTGCGCGGTAGCGGCGGAATTACGAAAACCGGCGCAGGTGATCTCTACCTCTTAACCCCTAACGAGCACCGGGGCAAGACGATTATTAACAATGGTTCGGTAATTATCGCCGATGATTAGGCTTTCGGCACCTCAAAGCTTGAATTACTCGGTGGTCAGTTGATTAACATCGGCAGCCATAGAGTCATCGCCAATCAAGTTACGACATTCAACAACAATTTTACCTTTGCAAGCAGAGACTATCGTCTGAGTTTTAGCACACCACTGAGTTTACCCGGTAACCGACTTATTGTCGTCGAAGGTGATGTCACTTTTGCCGGCGTTACCGACCCAGCGAAAAGTCGTAATCTCCGCAAAACCGGCAGCGGCAATCTGACGATTAATCTTAGTGGTAGCAACAATATCGGCGCTTTCGTGCGTAACGAAGGTAGTGATCAACTTAATCTCTATGGCAGTGGCATCGTCGGCGCTATCATCTTTAATTCAACATCCGATGGTGGCGAGATCGGTATCGGCGATCAACGGGATGTGAACACCGGCGCCATTATCCGTGGTCAAGGTGTTCTGTCTATCGAAGGCAACGGGGATGGTGCTCGCTTGCACGGACCGGATATTCGCCTCCGATTTGACATTGGACCTTCAGGCGACAAACTGGTGTTAAAAAACACCACAAACAATCGTAGTTCCAATGCAAAAATTGAACTGATCGGTATAGGTAACCCAGACGGTGCTGAGCTGGAACTCGCACTTGTCCCCGGTTACACACCTAACACGGGCGACAGTTGGACAATCATTGAGCATCAATCCACGGGAGGGATTATTGGTACCTTCCGCAGTTTGCCCAACAACACCGTGGTTAAGGTTAGTGGCTATCCATTCAAAATTGTTTACGAAACGAATAAGGTCTATCTAGTTGCACTGCCGCAACTGGTAGTTAATGTGTATGACGGCAACAACCAAAGTGCTTTGCTGAACACCGATTTTACCTAACCCTTGCGAGTGCGGGTTAGCGACGAGAACGGCAACCCGCTGAGTGGGATTTACGTTATGTTCACTGCTCCCGCTAACGGGGCTAGCGCAACCTTCCCCGCGGGTAATGGCGGCGTGAGCGATCTCTATGGAATCGTGGAAATTCCGGTGCGGGCCAATAATGTGGCTGGTACGTACACTGTCACCGCAACGGCTGGCAGCTTTAGCATTGATTTTACGCTGACAAACGTTGATCCGGCGCCGACGGCCACCGCCACCCCGACGCCGGAACCGACCGCTACCGCCACCCCGACGCCCAAACTGACCGCTACCGCCACCCCGACGCCCAAACTGACCGCTACCGCCACCCCGACGCCGGAACCGACGGCGACGGCCACCGCCACCCCGACGCCCGAACTGACCGCTACCGCCACCCCGACGCCCGCTCCCGACCGCCAGCCCGCTCCCGACCGCCAGCCCACTCCCGACTGTCAGCCCACTCTCGACGCCAGGTGAAGCGCCACAACTCGAACTTGACTTACCGGCATCAATAGCCGTCGGTAGTAACATCGACGCTCAATTGCTTGTCAGTGGTGGTAGCGGTAATTACACCTACAGGTGAGCGGTGAACTGCCACCCGGCCTGACACTTCATACTAACGGACGATTGGCGGGACAAGTCACTCAAATCGGTACATATACCTTTACCATCATCGTTAGCGATGGTAACGGACAAAATACCAGCTTCTCGTATGAGATTGTGGTCGAACCAATGAAACTCTATGTACCGATTATCATGCGCATAGCGCCCTAATAAAACGCAACACAACACCGATGATGCCCTGTCGGTAGTGACGATACCGGCAGGGCATTATCATGGACACCTCTTTACAAATTAGAACTTTTGTTCTATACTGTATCCACGATACGGTACGGGTAAAAAAGAGGAGTACGTATGATAGGGCGCAATCGAGTTCAAAGCACTAGCGAAGCCATAACCCTCCAATACGCCAACGGTAAGAGTATAGCTCGACCGGTCGGCGGTAAACGATTTAGCCCATACATTGGTTTCCACATTGAAGTTGGGCGTGACGATGAACTCGACACACGCCTACGTGCTGCTCAGATCGATCAGATCGAAATCAAACACCAGCGGCAAGGTGGAGCTGAAATCGTTCGGCACTGGAAACTAGGAGAGACAATTCGGTTCTACCCTATTACGAGCGGGCCGGTTGCTCAGACAGTCGCCGGAAGCCTTGGTCGCAACGCTCATGCCACAGCAGCAGCCGGCATAGGTATACGATGGGGTAGTAATGACCGCAGTCGGATGGCCGTGCGTGGTCACCTCGATCTACTCGTCCAAATGGAAGTGATGAGACTGGTGCAATTATCGGTGCGTTCGCGAATGAGTGACGTGCTGCTAGCTGCACTCCTCGACCATGGACGTGTTTGTGAGTCAGCAGACCATCTGATAGACCGTACCAAACATCCAGATATTGTTACCTTCCACGAGCTTGCTTTGCCGCTCGGCCCCGGCGAAGAGGAAGAATGGGGAAAAGGAGAAACCACCACCGTCGTTCCTTTCAAGAGTTTGCATCCCTCTCAAATCGATCAGGACTACATCCGACAGATTTGGCGACCTGATGCAGTTCATCAGGCAGCACTTAACGAATGGCCTGGTATTCAAGTATGGGCTAGCGAGTATGCGTTACAGGCTGAAGAGCGTAACGTGAGTAATAATGAACCTAATCCAACAACGGTATTCTAGAGTTGTACCAAGATTGCAGGTAAATAACTCAAACCGTCGCTAATCCCAAAATAAGGGTGAGAGGGTGTCATCCTTTGCGTCCTTTGCGCCCTTTGCGCCTTTGCGTCAGCATCTTTGCGTCCTTTGCGCCCTTTGCGCCTTTGCGTCAGCATCTTTGCGTCCTTTGCGCCCTTTGCGCCTTTGCGTTAACGTCCTTTGCGTGAGAATTTTGTACTATTTGCACAAATTAACTCCCATTCTAATTGTGCAGATAGTACAGTATAATCGAATCGTCAACAGCAACAAAACCATCGCGGCGAAGCCAATCTTGTAAAGGAGCACAGCAATGCGCAACGGGAACTTTGAGAACTACACAGTTGAGGAAATATTGCAGACATTCGGTGCGGAGGCTCGCACCTTCCTACGTGAAAACCGGATCGACCGCAGTCATCTACGCTTTGCCGATGCTTGTGCAGCCGCAAGCGTCAACCCCGATGAGTTCTTTGCGCAGCTCGATGCTAGCATGCGCCGCCGCGCAGCGCGAACGGCCAAGCAGAATATCGTGGAGTATGCCTAATTCATTCAGCAGCCAGTAAGTGCCTTAACCAGAATGGGCGAGTTAAAAACTCGCCCGTTTTAATTCCGCTCAACATCAACCGGTCTAGCTACAACACCTGTACCGGATCGACATCAATGATCCAGCCATCGAGTGGCCCAACTGCCTCAAGCATGGCGGTGATTATAGCAGTGGACGTATCGGCCGGAACACGCAACAGGATATGCCATCGCCAACGGGACCGCTGCCGGTGAAAAAAGGCCGGTGCTGGACCGATGAGTCGCCAACCGCTGAGATCATAATCGCGAATGTAATTATGTAACGTTTTGGCGAGCTGCTCAGCTCGCTGTCGGCAGGTTGATTCGCTAGCCGCATGGACGACAAACCGCACCAACCGCCCAAATGGCGGATAAGCAAGTGCGCGACGAAATGCGATTTCTTCACGAAAGAACGCCTGGTAGTCGTGTTCACGGGCTGCTTGCAGTGCATAATGATCGGGCTGATAGGTTTGAATGATAACCTGCGCCCCTTCACTACGCCGTCCTGCTCTGCCGGCAACCTGCGTTAAGAGTTGGAAGGTACGTTCACCGCTCCGAAAATCAGGGACGTACAAGCCGGTATCGGCCAGTATCACCCCGACCAACGAAACGAACGGCAGATCAAGACCTTTAGCAATCATTTGGGTGCCTACCAACACATCGATATGGCGAGCCAACATCGCTTCCAATAAAGCATTGTGGGCATCTTTACCGGAAGCACTGTCTCGATCCCAGCGCGCTACCCGCGCCTGTGGAAACAGTTCACGAACTGTCTCAACCACACGCTGCGTACCTGTCCCTAACGCGCGGATACGACGACTCAGACACTGCGGACAGACAACCGGCATGGCGGTGCGTTGACCACACGAATGACAGATCAGAATGCGGTACGGCTCATCGGTTTCGTTCACGACGGCATCATCGTAGTGTGCCGTCAGTGGTGTTGAACAACGCTGGCAACGAGCGACATAGCCACAATCACGACAAAAGATAAACGAAGCTGCGCCCCGCCGATTGAGAAAGAGCAGGGCTTGCTGTCCCCGTTCTAGCGTCTGCGCGAGTGCGTGGTGAAGGATGGTAGAAAAGATCGAAGTATTGCCCTGCTGCAATTCACGTCGCATATCAACCAGCCGCACCGGTGGTAAGGGCAGGGGTCGTGTATGCACGAGACCATCAACCCCAAACTGACCACCGATCCGTTCCGGTAATGTCACGAGATGCAGAAACCCCCTTCGCGCTGCATAGAAACTCTCGACACTTGGCGTCGCACTACCCAGCACAACCGTTACCCTACCTAATTCGGCGAGTTGCAACGCGGCATCACGTGCGTGATAGCGAGGAACCGTGTCGTTCTTAAATCCCGGTTCATGCTCTTCATCGACAATCACCAGCCCCAGTTCAGGCAAGGGAGCAAACAATGCCGAACGGGCGCCGATAACGATACGGGCCTCGCCTCGCCGCAGGCGTCGCCACGCATCGTACCGTTCACCATCACTCAAACCGCTGTGCAAGACTGCCAACTGATTGCCAAAACGAGCGGCAAATCGGCGTACCAACTGCGTAGTCAACGCGATTTCAGGAGCCAACACCAACGCCTGTCGACCCAAACGAAGGGCACGTGCGACCAACCGTAAATAGACTTCTGTCTTGCCACTACCGGTAATCCCGTGCAATAAAAACCGTCCGCCAGCCCCGGCTTCAAGATCAGCTACGATGAGTTCGTAAGCGGCACGCTGAGCAGCAGTAAGTGGTGGTGATATATCAGGTGGTGATACCAACGTGAGGAGTGGATTACGGTACACCTCGCGCTCACTGATTGTAATCAGCCCACGCCGCTCAAGCGCACGAATACCCGCAGTATCGATACCGGTAGCCCGACGCAATTCGGTGAGCGTCAGGGGCGCACCGGCAGCATGATCGGCCAACCAGCGAACTACCGTCGCTTGCCGGGGTGCCCGTCGCAAATCTGCCAATGCCCGATCGAGGTCGGTAACCGCAAGTTGCACAACTTGTTCACGCCGTGGCCGCACCCGTGGCGGCTCGACACACGTGCCACGCACAATCAAACCGCGTTCGGCCAATGAGCGATACGCAGCGCGTAAATGCGCGTCGCTACCACGTAGCACCGTTCGCAAATCGGTCTCACTCTGTTCACCGTGTCGGCGAAGATAAAACAGAATCGCCCGTTCCCGATCGGGTAAATCACCTAGCTCATATTTCAATCCGGCCGGCGTTGCGCGCCATGTCGTTGTTGCCTGCTGAGCAACGCCTGGCGGTAAGCACAGATCGAGCACTGCCATGAACGGGGCATAGTACGTTTCCGCAACCCAACGCGCTAACGCTATACACAACGGCGGGATAGCCAACTCAGGGTCAACAAGATTGATCACATCACGCAATGCCGTAGCAACACGTGCCTGCAACGCAACGACGACACCCTGCACCTGCTGCTGACGCAATGGCACCCACACCACGTGCCCAACAGAGATACGCTCATGCAAATGGGGTGGAACACGGTATGAAAAGATCGAACTGTGACGGCGGCCAACTGATGGTGTCCGCACCGCTACCTCTGCCACGAGATCGTTACACTCTCGATCAGACATCGAAGCCAAGAATGCACCTCACACAACGGCAAGCAGGCAAAGGTGTGATATACTATCGCGTTGGATTGCTGGAGGGTCTCGGACTGGCAGCGGGCCAGTTTCTCCCCTCCGTAAACATCAAAGAGAGGTATCCAATGGCCAACGTCACACTAACCGCTCAACGCCGTTACATTTTCGGCAAAAAAGTGAAGACCTTACGTCGCGAGGGCATTCTACCCGCCAACTTTTACGGCAAAGGGGTAGAAACGACAGCTATTCAAGTCAATGAGCGCGACTTCGAGCAGATCTTCCGCACCGTCCCGAAGGGAGATTCGTTCACGCTCGACATCGAAGGCACAACCTACCCGGTCGTCATTTACGTCGTCCAACGCCACCCGGTCACGCGGAAGTTCTTGCACGTCGACTTTAAGTTGGCGTAACAACCAAGCGCAATCCAACACGCAGCAAAGGCCGGTGCCAGGGACATCATCCTGCATAGCGCCGGCCTTTCCACATCACGCCCCAGCCTAACCAGACTCGTACAATGCCCCAACCGGCGATACTTAGATACAGCAGCAGCCCCATTGGCCACAAGAGCGCATAGAAGGGACTCAGGCGATAAAATCCACGATACAACATCCCCCAAAAAAGTAAACCGGCCAGCCATGACAACAAGCCAGCGACCAATGCCGCCTGACCGGCCACACCACCACCAAGCAACCCACCGACCATCAGGATCAACGGTCCATACGCCTGTCCTAATAGTAATCCCATCCCGGCAAGTGAGCGCCAACCACCGCTACGTGAACCGGCCGATGCATTCTTCATCAAGCCTTCGACGACCTCACGGGCATTCGTATACATTCGTACCGAGAGATATTCCATCCCAATCGCACCACGGACGGTAAAACCGGCGGCACGCAACGTCTGACCTAGTCGAACATCTTCAAGAACTTCACCACGTACAGCATAATGACCACCAACTGCGTCGTAAGCTGAACGTCGTATAAACAGACATTGACCGTTCGCCAGTACCTCGGTGGGACGAACATCAGGTTGAGAGAGGCGCTCGAAAGGAAAGATCGAGACAATTAAGGCCACGAATGATGGTAAGACCAAGCGTTCAGCCCACGTTCCCAACTCAAGGAAGGGGAAAATTGTTACCAGATCGGCATTTGTTGCCAATGCGTGACAAAGCAACGCTGCCGCCAAATCCGGCTCTGGGACGGTATCAGCATCGAGAAACAGTAACCAAGTCCCTTTGGCCATATCACTGGCCTGCTGACATGCATGACACTTACCCACCCAACCCGGCGGCAACGTGCGCCCCGGTATCACGCGCAACCGCGGATCGTTAGCGGCTAGATCGGCGAGAATTGCCGGGGTACGGTCGGTAGACCCGTCATCAACGACGATCACCTCGAAGTTTGGATAGCGCTGCGCAAGGACACCCCTCACACAACGACCAATCACTCGTTCTTCATTTCGTGCCGGGATCAGAATCGAGATCAACGGCGGATCAGGTGGCAAGCAAGGCGGCGATAGACGTGGAATACGACGCATGCGCTGCCAGTTCATGCCAAAACTAGCGATCAGGGCAAAGCCGCTCAGCACCCATAGAAGAGCAAACCACATACACACCTCAGATATGGCCGGCGACCAATAGATAGTATAACAGCTTATTGCCGCCTGGTCTCAGTCAAGCATCGGTATCCAACTTTGCGGAAAGAACCATCGAATACCGCCCGAAATCTTTCAGCAGTAGCACTTCGCCCAAAACGATTTTTTCGTATCCCAGAGAGACAAAACGTGATCGGAGGTATGCGCTTGACAAATCGGGAGGGATTCGCTATACTACGCAGCGTTGCAAGGGCAA
>NZ_JBMFNE010000038.1:0-25008 GCF_049970315.1 Chloroflexus sp. | reverse complement strand
GCGTCAGTCCGCGCGCGATACCGCCTTTTTGTCATTCCGAGCGGAGCGAGGAATCTGAGCGGGTTGGGTACGACCCCTCGCTATGCTCGGGGTGACAATGGAGGAAGCGGCGCGGGGTGACCAGACCCCTCGCTGCGCTCGGGGTGACAATGGAGGAAGCGGCGCGCGGTGACCAGACCCCTCGCTATGCTCGGGGTGACAATGGAGGAAGCGGCGCGGGGTGACAAGACCCCTCGCTGCGCTCGGGGTGACAATGGAGGACGGTCACGGGTAACACGAAACATTTGTGTGGTTCGCCATGGGGAGCGTGCATAGCAGCCGTCTTCGGATTGGGATACCCTTACAACCACGTGGTGCGCCAAACCCGCCCAACCTACCCCGGCCCTGCGGCAATCGCGCACCGCCCAACCCGCTCATCCACGCGATTGCCGCCATCGGCACCTCTATCCTATTATGCGGAAGATACTCGGTCAATCGGTAGCACCGTATCTCATTCGTCCGGGTTGCCGTATTCGTTACTATCTGCCGGGTTGGGATCGACGAAACTTTGATCAGGTGGTGTCGTCGGATTATTATCTAACCCGATCTGTGGCACTGGCTGCGGGTTAGCAATAGTGTCGGTCGTTTGCGTGACGGTGAACGTCGCGATCACTAACTGCTGGCTCACTGCGCCTTGAGCCGTCAATTGGTAAAAACCAACCGGTAATCGCTCATCGAGAAATAGCTCGACCATAAACTGACCGGCTACCGGATCGGCAAAGGTTGAGGGAAAGCCACGCACTGCGCCATCGGGCATCGTCAACCACAGATCAACCCGCTCACCGGGGAAGAAGAGATCGCCATTGGCGTAGAAGATCGAACGCTGCGGTGCGGTAGCTCCGGCGGGCACGACTACTGACAAGCGAGCTGGGCCACGTGGTGTTACCGGCCGCGATCGCAATTCAACGTGAGCAAAAGCCCGAAAACCACTCGTATTACCAAGGGCTGTTACGGTATATCGTCCAACCGGATTTTTACCCTCAAACTGGAATGAAGTTGAAACAGCACCGTTAGCGCTTGCTTGGACTACCTGCTGGCCGGGCGGGAAGTCGATAACGGTACCATCAGGTGCGGTTAACCAGAACGATACCAGCTCACCTCCGATAAATCCGCGCCCATCAATTTCGAGGATCTGGCCTTGTTGGATAACATTGGTATCTTGTCCGTTGAGGGTTGCGCGTAAGATCACATTCCCGTTCGGCCCCGGTCGCCCACCGGGAATGACGACGAAGAATGCTGAAGCAGTGTTCGCACCACCGCTGCTGAGACCACGTCCGGTCAGTTGATAACAACCGTAGGGCCACGTCCCCGGTACCGTCAGATTGAGCGAGAGTTGTCCGGCTTCGTTGGTAAAGCGGGCAAATTGAACATTTGTCGGCATATCAATAACCCCATCGAGCAATTGCGCTGCCGTGATGGTAAAGATACGACCATCGGGGAACGTAATATCTACTTCAACCGGTTCAGGGCCAAACGGCGGAGCGAGCACACGGTAGTAATCGAAACGGGCCAACAGGGTTTGGGTCTGAAAAATCGCCGGCGCCGGTGCGTCAATTGTTGCACACGGTGCCAGTCCATGTGGGGTAAAGATTTCAATCCGTGCCTGTGAGGCTGACGTACCGTAGATAAAAATGGCGAACGTAAGTACTAAAACGATGCTCAGCCCAACTGCAAACCACAAGCGTAGCGACAGCCGTTTCATTGCTTCCCTCTTTGAGTTGATACGAGCCTGATAATGCAATGAAACTGTACTGCGCACAGTGGGCCACGAACAATCTTGGTAGATTACACTTTTATGAAGAAGAGATGATTTTGTGGTAAAAATTAGGTGGATTTTGTACTACTCTCTATCATAATATACGCATCAAAAACATAAAGAAGGGATACAGTTTTACTGTATCCCTTCATAGGATTTATCCTTGTTCAGAGCGCTGCAACTGGGTGGTTGGTGCGGGGGTGTTAAACCACAATCACCACCTTCATAGGATTTATCCTTGTTCAGAGCGCTGCAACTCTTCAACCCGTTGTTGTTGGACGTACAACGGTGGCACGCCGAACAATGCGCGTTCCCAATCGGTGACACGCGGATTAACTGCACCTAGCGACCAGCGTCCACCGATACGGATAATCTGGGTGCCGAAATGTTGAGGGCGACCCAACTCGATCAGGAGGCGATCCCATGCCATAGCACGCAGCGTCCATGCACGTTCATCACCAAGCTCGGTAGCACGCCGGGCGAAGCGATGGGCGTGGTGAAAATCGGCCACCGACTCACCGCAGATCATGACCAAACCGGCCAAAAAACATGCACGCTCATCGGTAATATACCCTTGCGCCTCCATCTCAAGCACCCGATTACAGCGCCGCCGGCGCTCAGCGGAAGTCGCAGTGGATTGACTATCAATCGCTTCACCGGCCAGACGGCTAAGTTCGGTAATCGGGTCTTCGGGTGAGAAGTCGTCCGGTTCCATATATGAACTCCTTCCACAGCAACGGCTGGGTAGGGCAAAAGAGGTTTTAGATATAAATACTATCTTCAGTGTACCACAATCGCTTGTCGGCACACCGTCGACACAGGACGATCCAGCACATTGTGCGGGAGGATGGGCAAGGTCGTCGGTATACGTTGACGTGATTGGCAGTGCCACAGCGTATGCAGCGCCCACCGGATCGCCAGTACGCCGCCCAGATGAAGGGGAGGGGTAAATGATCAAGCACGAGATGCAGTGTAATACCGATCACCAAAGGTTGCAGCCACGCTCGGCGATAAGCAAGTATCCAGAGAGGTGGCAGTACGAGCAGCGGTTGATGCAACCACGAGCGGAGCGAACCATAGCGAGGGCGGTTATCGTGGCGGTTGGGAAACAGATTGCGATAACGGTTGTAGTGGAGCGCACCGCTAATACTCCAATCACCGGTACGACTGATATAAAGCACGAGATGATCAAGATCGATGAGTACTCCACCGGCAATAAGACTAGCAGCGGCGAATGGACGGCGTGGGTAGAGGCTTACCGCGAGTAGCGTTGACCACAAGAGATGTTCGCGTAGATTCATGACGAGTCTGCCAAATCGAGAAGCTCAAGTACCGGCTGGAAGGTACGCCGATGGAATGGAGAAGGGCCGTGTTGCATGAGCGCACGGCGGTGAACAGGGGTTCCGTACCCTTTATGGAGGGCAAAACCATACTGCGGATAGCAGCGGTCGGCAGTTTGCATGAGGCGGTCACGGGTCACCTTGGCAATAATTGAAGCAGCCGCAATCGAAAGCGAACGGGCGTCACCGCGCACGAGCGACTCTTGTGGTACACGAATACCGGGTAGACGTTCGGCATCGATCAACAACGCATCAACCGAACAAGGCAACGACAGCAAGGCCAGCGTCATAGCAAGGCGAGTAGCGGGCAGAATGCCATAGGCATCGATGAGAAAGGCCGGCACCGTACCCACACCGATCCCACGTGCGTAGCGTTGGACAAGAGTGTACGCACGCTCGCGGGCAATGACTGTTAACTGTTTCGAGTCATCGACAGCGTCTAGCAAGCCTGGCCGTTCGTACACGATAGGATCCAACACGACTGCGGCAGCGACCACCGGCCCGGCCCAACAACCGCGACCGGCTTCGTCAATACCCACCAACACGCGATACCCACGTGCCAGCAGGGTTTGCTCAATACTTAGATCCGGACGCATGGGGTCTCCCGGTCAGTATCAAGACACTACTTGCCCCTACCACCACGCGCTGCACCTGCAACGGCCAATCACCGATGTGTATCACCTCTGGTAACTGGCGTGGAGTGCGGCCCAACCAGATCAGACGATAGATCAGATCGATCACACGCCCGTACCCACCTTCCAACCGTCCCCCATCAACAATGACCAATTGACCATCGGGAACAAGGACGCGCCGGATTTCGGCCAAGGTGGCCGGGTCGAGGATATATTCTGCGGGAAACGTAGCACAAACAGTATCGAAGCTAGCGGTGGGAAACGGCAACTGCCGAGCATCGGCACGCACCAGTCGTTTGGTAAAACGTGCTGCTCGCCGCAGCATAAACGGTGACAGATCGATCCCGACGACGCCGGCCCGTCCGGCCAGCGCCTGTTGCAGATAACCGGGACCACACCCGAGTTCCAACACTCGACCGCGCAACATTGGCACGGCGGCCTGCACCCACCGTTGCCAATACCCGGCCGAAACGAGCCACGCAATGAAGTCGTAGCTCCATGCAAACTCGTGGTACAGCCGGTGAAAGCACCAGCGAACTAATTGCCGGTAACGTGTTACGAATCTTGACATGAACGCTCACGTGATGACGTAACCTACCACCTACCGTTATACCATAACCCAACTGCAATTGTGCAGGAACGGCAACACTGTGCCGGTGGTATAATTGCGTGAGAAGGTTAGCCGATTGCGAAGGAAAGGACGAGCTATGACCGGCGAAAGCGCCGCAGACCTTATTCAAGCCGATCACGACTATCTCTTGCAGAGTTACATACGCGCTGATTTCGTTATCGAGCGCGGGGAGGGAGTATATCTCTACGATAGCGAAGGCCGGTGTTACCTCGATTTTGTGGCCGGTATTGCCGTCAATGCGCTAGGGTACGGTGATCGTGACGTGTTGCGAGCCATCAATGAGCAAGCTGCGCGCTTGATCCACGTCTCGAATCTCTACCACACCCGTCCGGCGATTGAACTGGCGGCACTCTTGGTTCAGAGCAGTCCTGCCTTCGCGAAGGTATTTTTCTGTAACAGTGGCGCAGAAGCGATTGAAGGAGCAATCAAGTTTGCCCGCCGCTACGCGCGTGCCCATTTCGGCGAAGGGAAGACAACGATTGTGGCGTTCGACGGTAGCTTCCACGGGCGCACGATGGGGGCAGTGGCAATCACAGCGCGCGAAAAATATCGTGAACCGTTTATGCCGGTCATGCCCGGTGTCCGTTTTGCCCGTTACAACGATCCGGCCTCACTCGAAGCCGTTATGGGCGATGATGTCTGCGCTGTCGTGCTTGAGCCGGTACAGGGTGAAGGTGGGTTGCGCGCAGCCGAACCGGAGTTTGTGCAAGGGGTACGAGCACTGTGCCAACGCCACAATGCTCTCTTGGTGTTCGATGAAATTCAGTGTGGCATGGGGCGTACCGGTACGCTCTGGGCGCACGAACAGCTTGGTGTACAACCCGATATTATGACAATAGCGAAACCACTGGCCGGAGGTTTGCCGATCGGTGCTATTTTGATGAGCCAACCGGTCGCGGACGCCATTCAGCCCGGCGATCACGGCACTACCTTCGGCGGGAATCCATTGGCTACCGCAGTAGGCGCAGTGGTCTTCCGCAAGGTTAGTGATCCGCATTTCCTCTCTCACGTTCAGCAGGTGAGCAATTACCTTGATGAAGCGTTGCACGATCTAGCTGCCGAGCGGCCTGATGTCGTCCTAGAATTGCGTGGACGAGGTTTGATGCGTGGAATCCGTATTGCCGGTTCGGCAGGGGCAGTCCGCGAGACAGCACATCGTCATGGGCTGTTAGTAGCTACGGCGGGCGAGGATGTTATCCGCTTGCTCCCACCGTTGATTATCGAGCCACACCATGTCGATGAAGCCGTGGCCGGATTGCGCGCGTCGTTACGGTGAAGAAAGTGACATGATGGCAATCAGGGAGAGAGCGGATCTACGTAGTCTACCCGAACGTAAGTCGTCGTAGTTAACAACAGTTCGGACATTACACGCGATGCAATAGGGAGAACGGCGATGCCTGTTGTTGCGTTGATCGGCGCCCAGTGGGGTGATGAAGGCAAAGGCCATCTCGTTGATCTACTGGCAGCCCGTGCTCGCTTGGTGATTCGTTATGGCGGTGGTAATAATGCCGGCCACACCGTGGTAAATCATCTCGGCACGTTTAAGTTGCATTTGGTTCCTTCCGGCATTTTTGATCCGGGTATCGTCAACGTCATCGGTCCCGGGGTTGTGATTAACCCGGAAGCGTTGATTAAAGAGATCGAAGACCTCGAAGCACGCGGCATCTCGACAGCCAAGCTGTTTGTGAGCGACCGGGCACACGTGATTATGCCTTACCACATCCAGCTTGACCAGTTGCAAGAAGAGGCGCGGGGTGAAGGACGCATCGGGACAACCGGGCGCGGGATCGGCCCGGCCTATGCCGATAAAATGAGCCGATCCGGCATTCGGATGGGTGATTTGCTGCACGAAGAGACACTGCTGAATCGACTACGCACCGTCCTCGAAGAAAAGAACCGCATTCTAACGAAGCTCTACAACGCTCGTCCCTTGTCGTTACACGACACCTATATGATGTATTTGGAATACGGTCGGCGATTAGCCGATCACATTACCGACGTCCATCCGATTATCCATCGGGCGCTCGACAAGGATTTGCCGGTATTGCTTGAGGGTGCGCAAGGGGCGCTGCTCGATATCGATCACGGTACATATCCCTTTGTTACCTCTTCGCCGCCCGGTGCAGCCGGTGCCTGTCAAGGTAGTGGGATTGGTCCGACGCGGATCAACTCGGTGATCGGTGTTGTCAAGGCGTATACGACACGGGTAGGCGAAGGGCCATTTCCGACGGAAGTTGATGGGATGGTAGCCGATACGTTGCGACAAATCGGTACGCCGTGGGCTGAGGTGGGAACGACGACCGGTCGATTGCGCCGGGTCGGATGGTTTGACGGGGTGATGGCGCGCTATGCGGCGCAGGTCAATGGTATCGATACATTGGCAATTACAAAGCTTGATGTGCTCGATGGTATCGAAACGCTCAAGATTTGTACCGGTTATAAGCTGAACGATACGATTCTCGAATATCCACCGACAACCACCGCCATCCTTTCCCAGGTTGAACCAGTCTATGAAGAGATGCCGGGGTGGTCGGAGTCGACCCGCAACGTTCGTCGCTTCGCCGATCTGCCTGATGCTGCCCAAGCCTACGTTGCCCGAATTTGCCAGTTGGTCGGTGCGCGACTAGGCATTATTTCGGTCGGGCCAGGCCGTGAACAAACGATTATGGTAGCAGACGTATTTTAGGAAAGAGGCTGCTCCCGATCAAGCCGAACGGCTGCCGCCCAACCGGCTGGTGTCCCGATATCGAGGGCGTGGCCGTGGGGAAAGGTAACTCCTTCGACGCGCAAACCCGACGCGATTGCTGCCTGAAAGACCGCGCCGATATGCAATTCGGCGCGGTTTGCTTCGTGTTGGCGAGCAGCTCGGTCGGTGGCAACAACCGTTGCCAAAAGATCGCTCAGCCGTGGCGACCAGATCGCCGCCATCCATGTCCACCGCAACGACGTCTTTGATGGCTTGATCACAATACCCTTCACCTGGCGACCATCGGTGGCAAGATCAACCATATCGGCGGTTTGCGGTCGCGCACAGGGGAAGAGGCCAAGGGTCAAATCAGGTTGGGCGGTTGCGTGGTGAGCAGCCAACGTCGCATACACATCGTCGGGCGATAACAGAACGTCAGGCAAGCCGAGGGCAACCGACCGGTCTTCGATAAAGGGTATAGCGGCTGCGAGCGTATACGCAGCACCGTATGGCTCATGGACCGTCAGATAGGCCAGATTCAACCCAAACGCACGCCCATCGCCCAAATAGGCGGGAATATCCCACTTCCCCGGCTTAACAACAATGAATGCCTGTGTGATGCCGGCACGTTGCCACTGCGCCAACAGATAGGTAATGATCGGGCGCGGTCGCAAACCATCAGGTTCCGCCCAGCCACCAACCGGTAACAACTCTTTGCTGCATGGTAACAGTCCCAGGCGTGTAGCCATCCCGCCGGCGGGGATCAGACCAATCATCGCAGCACCTTTTCACTTACAACCGGTAACCACCAAACGCGACGTACAGGAGAACACCCAAACACAAATACGCACCGTATGGCAAGTATTCCGGGGTTTCGCGGCCAAGCCGGCGGGCAAGTAAGATACCGGCTGCAACGATCCCGGCCATAAAGATACCGTAGATCAAAGCCGGCCCCAGATGACGCAACCCAAGGGCAGCACCGATAAAGATGGCGAGGTAAACATCACCCAATCCAAACGGAGCCGATTTGCCTGGGAAGAGGATTAACGCCAGCAGGTAGAGAAACAGAAAGCCAACTCCACCGATCAAACTACCGAGCAGCAGTTCGCGCCAGCCGGCACCGGCGATTGACCCCCAGATGAAAGCAATCAGGGCACCACCGAGAATGACAAAGGTGTAGATCCAACGGTAGAGCCAATCGACGACGCCCGTAACGATAAGCACTGCACCGACGAAGGCGAAATAGGCGAAGAGTGGGCTGAACCCGTACAGATCATAAAGCCGCCAGAGCCAGAGAGCGCTCCCGATTTCAACCAGCGGGTAGATCACCGGCAGCGGACGACCATCGGTGGCCCGGCCACGTTGGAGTACCCACCCAAGCACCGGTAAGAGCTGCCACCAGCGCAGTGGTTGGCCGGTACGAATACAGCGCGGCCACCCCCACAACCGTCGTTCGCGCGGCAAGCGAATGATCAGGATATTGAGCAGACTACCTAGCACCAGACCGACAACGACGACAAAGAGATCTATCATTGTCTGTGCTCCACCCCAAAAGCGGCCTGCCACATCACGTCTCGTGGCGCCGGATGCCCAGTCCAACGCTCGAACGCGAGCGCACCTTGCTCAACCAACATACCACGCCCATCACGCACGTGCGCGCCACGCATTGCGGCTTCTCGCAAAAGGGTCGTCTCGCGGTAGACCATATCATAGACCAGACAATGCGCTCCAACCGGTGGATCGGGCAATGGTGTTTCCCCATCGTGCCAGCCAAGTGCCGTAGCGTTCATCAATAACGTACACTCAGCCACGGCGTCGGCCACGGCCGGATCGGCCAACGCCAATGCCCGCACGCGCAGCGCCGGTTGCTCAGCCGCCACAGCCGCAGCTACATCAACCGCGCGCATAAGATGACGATTGACAATCGTGAGCGCGGCGACACCGGCATCGGCCAGGGCAAACGCAGCAGCCCGTGCGGCCCCTGACGCTCCTAAAATCACCACGGTTTGACCGGCCGGCGACCATGCCGCAGCAGCTAAATCGGCCAGCAACCCCGGGGCATCGGTATTCGTACCCAACAAGCGACCGTCGGGTTGACGGATAATCGTATTGACGGCACCGATCCGAGCAGCGATCGGTTCGATCTCATCAAGCAACGCTATGACAGCCTGCTTATGGGGCAACGTCACATTTGCTCCAAGGAACTCCGCTCGGCGCAGGTCGGCAATCCGCTGTGGTAATTCGGCAGCCGAGGTTTGTACGGCACGGTAGCGTGCAGCAATGCCGAGAGCAGCGAGCGCCGCGTTATGCATTGCGGGCGAACGTGAGTGTGCAACCGGATCACCGATCAAGATGATTTCCACCGTTAGGGTCGGTTCTGCTGGCACGCCAACCACTCCGCTTCATAGACACGAAACTCTTCGATAGTCGTTGCAAACTTATGCGAACCATCAAACTCGCAACTGGCGACAAAAAACAGATAGGGTGACGATTCATCGGGCTGAGCCGCAGCTGTGAGCGCAGCGAGGCCGGGAGCAGCAATTGGGCCTGGTGGCAAGCCGGGATTGATGCGCGTATTGTACGGACTTTGAATCGCCAGATCATCAACGGTCAGATTACGTTTCCACCACGTACCTTCACCGGGATCATAGCCAATCGCATACTGTACCGTTGCATCGGCCCCGAGCAACCCTCCACCGAAGATGGGGGCATATTGCGGTTTGAGACGATTCCAGAAGACCGCGCTAATACGTGGCATCTCGCTGAGGAGAGCTGCCTCACGTTGGACAATTGACGCCATTGTGACGATTTGATGGACGGTAACACCCGGTACCCGTACCGAACGCTCAATCGTGCTATACTGCTCAACAAAGCGGTCGAGCAGCTTACGCACGATTGTTTCGGCGTCAGACGAGGGGGCAAACCGATAGGTATCGGGGAAGAGATACCCTTCGAGCGTCGCCCCTTCCGGCAAGCTATTGAGCAGAAAATAATCTGCACGGAATCGGTCGCCGTCACGAGCAACGGTCAAAAAATCGTTTTCGTTCACGAGACCGGCAGCAGCGATAATCGCAGCGATCTCTTCGAGGCGCAATCCTTCCGGGATCGTGATCTGAATATCGTTGACCACCTTTCCGCTCTGTAAGACGATCAGAATCTCGCTCATTGTCATCGTCGGGCTGAGCACATAGCGCCCGGCCTGTATCTGCTGATCGAGACCGCGCCAGCGTACCAATGCGCGAAAGAGGGCCGGTTGGCGGATCAAACCGGCTTCGGCCAACCGATTCGCAATATCGTTGGTTGTTTCACCGGGGGCGACGATAAACTCAACCGGTGTGTTGGTAGTCGCCGGTGTCGCCCGCAATTCACTCAAGAAGACATAACCCGCACACGAGACTACCAGTGCTAGGAGCGAAAGACCGAATAAGAGGGCGCGGACATGCCGCATCGTGATAACCTCCCTTGTGCTGAGAACGGCACCGTACATTCATCAACAAAGGTCTAGGTGATGTTGCTGTTAGATACCGATCAGGGCAGACTGTACCGTTGTTCTGTACCAGAGGTATTATAACAGACGCTTTCATTGTGATACGGTTGCCATACTGCGGATGTACGAACCGTGCGTTCAATGGTATGATAACGGCGAATCAGCGCCTCGGCGACGAGCGGGATTGACTATCAAACAGGCATGACGTTTGTACCGGCACAGATTAAGGATAAGGGAGCAACCTAAACATGCCCCTGCCGCTTCCATATTTCTGCAACAGGAGCGAGAAACAATGTATCACGCTTGGTTTGCCGCTCAAGATGACCCCAACGAGCGTTATCCGCTCACAGAAGTAGTGTACTACAGTCGATCAGGCGGGTTATTGGAAGTGCAGCATGACATGGCGGCACTAGCTCAACGCAGCCCTGAAGAGTGGAAACGACTATTCGATGAGCGCTGGATGCGCACTACATGGCCGTATGGCAGTGGCGTATGGGGCAAGAAAGAGTGGGTCTGCCCAATTGTCGATAACGAAAATGTCGTCAGTATGTTTGAAGGCGGGACCAACCTCTTCTGGGCCGAACGGTTTGGGCGTGAGATCGGGCTAGAAGATTTGTGGATCAAGATGTGTGGTAATTCGCACACCGGCTCGTTCAAAGATCTCGGAATGACGGTGCTGGTCAGCGTTGTCAAGCAGATGATCAGTGAGGGTAAACCGATCCGTGCGATTGCCTGTGCCTCAACCGGTGATACATCGGCAGCGTTGGCTGCATACGGTGCGGCTGCCGGTATTCCCACCATTGTCTTTCTACCCAAAGGTAAGGTGAGCATTGCCCAATTGGTACAGCCGGTCGCCCACGGTGCGCTTGTGCTGGCCCTCGATACCGATTTCGATGGCTGCATGCGGATTGTCCGCGAAATCACGGCTAATCCCGACAACGGCATCTATTTAGCTAATTCGCTCAACTCGCTGAGGATCGAGGGGCAAAAGACGGTTGGGATCGAGATCGTGCAGCAATTCGATTGGGAAGTGCCGGACTGGATCATCATTCCCGGTGGCAATCTCGGCAATACCTTTGCCCTCGGCAAGGGCTTGCTCATGATGTACGAGTTAGGGTTGATCGACCGCTTGCCACGGATTGTGACCGCACAAGCTGCTAACGCCAACCCACTCTATCGCTCGTACCTGACCGACTTTCGCGAATATCAGCCGATCAAAGCCCAACCGACAGCGGCGAGTGCGATTCAGATCGGCGATCCGGTTAGCATTAATCGGGCGATCAGCATCCTGCGTCGCTTCAACGGCATCGTCGAACAGGCAACCGAGCAGGAACTCGCCGATGCCGCCGCTCGTGCCGACCGCACCGGTGCATATGCCTGCCCCCATACCGGTGTAGCTTTGGCCGCGCTGATCAAATTGGTGCAACGGGGTGAGATCAAGCGCAGTGATCGAGTCGTCGTCATCTCGACAGCGCATGGGCTTAAGTTTAGCCGTTTCAAGGTCGAGTATCATGAAGGTACATTACGCGACGTCATCGGTCAGTATCGTAACCCCCCAATCGAACTACCACCAGATATCGATGCAGTACGCCGTGAAATCGACCGCCGGTTTGGATAAGTATGTTGTAGCAACCGATGAGGAGGTTGTGTGAAAATCGGTCAGCGACAGTTGGCCTTCGCCCTGATGGGTGGCATGGCCGTCTATGCGTTAATACGTGGATTATCGAATTTACTCGTGGGTGAATCACCACTTACAATCATTCTAACGCTCCTCATTTCAGCTATTTTTGGTGTGGCAACGTGGCTGTATTGGCGAGGGTGGGAAGGTGCCCGGTTTTTGGCTACTGGTGGTATTACGCTGATAATAGCTACCACCATACCGGTTGATAAACAACTGATTTTGATCTCTACGCCGCTGGCGTTTGCCGTAGCAATCACCAATACCCGATGGGTAGCTGGGGTAGGCTTTACCATCCTTCTCGTACTGCTCGGTCGTGACATTGCGACTGACAGCACCATCAACGGGTTTTTGGCTGATCTAGGTACACTGGTCAGTTATGTTGTGCAAGTCATCGTTCTTGCTACTGCCCGCTATGCGCTCGACATGGCCCGGATCGAAGCTGAACAAAATGCGGCAAATGCTCAAGCAGCGCGCGCCGAAATTGCCGAGCGGGCAGCGGCGATTGAGCAACAACGTAAGGAATTAGTCGAGCAGAATCAGCGCCAGCAAGAGCTGCTCGAGTTGGTTAGTCAATTGGAGACACCGGCAGTGCGCATTGCCGAAGGAGTGCTGCTTGCACCATTAGTCGGTGGAATCGATAGCCGTCGGGCCGGTAAGATCACCAGCCGCTTACTCGAACTTGTGCATGAGCGGCGTGTCAATCTCGTTATTCTCGATGTCGCCGGCGTGCCGGTGATCGATACAGCGGTAGCAAATGCATTGACCCAAACCGTGCGTGCATTGCGACTACTCGGATGTCGAGTCATCTTGACTGGAGTTTCGGCACAGGTCGCGTTAACACTGACGCACATTGGTATTGAACTGAGTGAACTCGATGTAGCTGCATCGCCCCAAGAAGCGTTGCAACGCTGGATGGATGAGCAGGTAAAAGTTGTACGGAAGCAGCGAAGTGATTTGAACTGAGGTTGTGGCTGTGGTGACGACATTTACGGCCAAAACCCTACGCAAAGCGGTGATGGCACGCACGCTCACCGGTCAGATGGTTGCGCCGCGCTGTCCGCATGCGCTGGAGTGTGGTGGTTGCGCATTTCAAGACCGGTCGTATGCCGATCAGGTCATCGCCAAGACAGACGTGTTACGTGAACTGTACGCAACCGGGGGGATTACGGTTGACGAGTTTATCGTGATACCATCACCAAATCCGTTTGCATACCGCACGCGAATGGATTACGTCGCTACGAAGGGCCGCTTTGGGCTGCGCGCGCGGGGTAAGTTTAACTATATTATCGAGCTAACCACGTGCCACCTGATTCCACCAACGGCTTTCGCGGCAGCGCGGGCTGTTTGGCAACGGGCCGGCGAGCTGGGGATCGCCGATTATGACATCCGTATGCATACCGGTTTTCTGCGCTACATCGTTGTCCGGCGTAACGCCATGGATGAACTGCTGTTGGCGGCGGTTACCGCAGCCGGTGGCGATGAAGAGACTATGACCCAATTAGCAATGACAGCATTAGCTCAAGCGGGTGTGGTTGGCTTTCACTGGCTCATTAATAACACGCTCACCGACGTTTCATTTGGCGAACCGCGACAACACTGGGGGTCCGCAACGTTGGCGATGCGGATCGGGGAAATGACGTGTTTTATCGGTCCCAATACGTTCTTTCAGAACAACGTCTATTTAGCTGACCGGCTGATCGGTGATGCTGTAGCTGCTGCTAACCCTAACCCGACAATGCGCGTCGCCGATCTTTACGGTGGGGTCGGTGCGATTGGGCTACACTTGGCCCGACGGGCAGCCGTCGTTGATTGCGTGGAGGCGGTAGCGGAGAGTGTAACCTTAGCTCGGCACAATGCGGTGGTCAATGGGATCACCAACTTCAACCCGATTTGCGCCGATACCTTTGACTACCTACACGCACAACCGAGCGGTAGCTTGCCAGTAATCGTGGCCGATCCGCCACGGACTGGACTAGGACCTCAGGTGTGTAAGGAATTACTAAGGATTGGCCCACAGCGGATCGTGTATGTCTCGTGTAATCCATTAACCCAGGTCAACGATCTTCATATTCTGCAAGCAGCATATCGGATCACCGATGTACGTGGCTACGATATGTTTCCACATACACCGCACATTGAAACGATTGCTGTCTTGGAACGAAGCGGGTAACAAAAAGAAGCCGATGGCCGACCCGACGAGACGAAGCTCTTAGCGAAGCCGCGCTAACAGCAAGGGCAGCCATTATGGCTGCCCGCCCTCGTCACTACCTAATCTTCCCCAACATACCCTACTGCGTCACCGTCAAAGTACCCTTCATCCCGGCAAGATAGTGACCGGGGAAGGTGCAGATGTAGAGATAGGTACCGGGCGGCGGTGTGCGGAAGGTAACGCTGCCGGTCTGACCGGCGTTAAGCATTGCCGTCCAGGCTAGAGCATTTGGTGTATCAGGTGGTGGGACAAACAGCGCGTCAGCGTTATTTTGCGCAGCGTTGTTAACAGCAGCAGCCACATCATCCCCACCATTGACCAGCACCCAGTTGTGTTGGACACCAAGGTTGTTTTGGTTGATAAAGTCAAGCTTCACAACCGTGTTAGCCGATAGCGACAGTGATGTCTGAGCGAACGCAAGAGCATTTGGATCAGGTCGTATCTCAACAGTTTGGGCCGGTGTCTCATTTACGACATTCGTACCGCCGGGCGCATTTGTCGCCTGCGCAGCCGGGGCCGTCGTCGGTTGCGTCGCAGCCGGAGCACTGGTGGGACGAGGGGTCGCCGTTGGCCGTGGAGTCGCCGTTGGCCGTGGCGCCGAAGCAATTGCACCACCTTGACCCACGTTGGATACGATCATGACGAGAAGCATGATGAAACCGACCCCAAACGCTAAGCCCATCATTACAATCAGGGGCGGCCCACCGGCGCTACCGCCGGAAAAGGTCGAACCGCCGTTACCACTACTGCGGCTGCCACCACTACTTCGCGGGCGAAAACTGCTGCCAGAACCTCGCCAGCTCATCGGGAACCTCCTGTTTCAAATCGTGAGATTAAGCACATACTCTAGTTTAGCATAAAATGAGAACTTGATAGGTAAAGGTTTTGTAATTTTAGATAAGAAGGTTGCATGAAAAATCAAACGACTCCTACCGTCCATCTCACCACGAGTGCTCCGCTGCTGTTTGTCCTATTGTGGAGTACTGGCTTCATCGGCGCACGGTTCGGGCTACCGTACATCGAGCCGTTCACGTTTCTGAGCATCCGCTTTGGATTAGTCCTACTCCTCCTGGGGATGTTAACCATCATCCTTCGTCAGCCGTGGCTGAGCCAACCAAGTGCTTACGGACACAGTGCGGTGGTCGGTATCCTGCTACACAGCGGCTACCTCGGTGGGGTCTTTTTTGCCATCGATAGCGGGATGCCGGCCGGTTTAACGGCGCTAATCGTGAGTTTACAGCCAATCCTCACGGCGCTGGTTAGCCAGTGGATGCTCGGTGAGCATATCGCTTGGCGGCAATGGTTAGGGTTGGGGTTAGGTTTAGTTGGTGTAGCGGCCGTAATCGGTGATAAAATTATGGTTGCCGGGCCACCGATCATTACGCCGGTAACGCTTGGATCAGCCATCATCGCCCTATTGGCAACTACTACCGGTACGTTGTATCAAAAACGATTTGGCACCGGTTTACCATTGCTGAGTGGAACGTGGGCACAGTATGTGGGTGCGTTGGCTGTTACCGGGCCACTGGCGTTGCTGATCGAGACCCACACTATTGAGTGGCGAGTAGAACTCATTGGAGCCTTGCTGTGGCTCACTCTTGTGTTATCGATTGGGGCAATCTTGCTCTTGATGTTCCTTATCAGAGCACGTTCGGCAGCGCGTGTCTCCAGCTTATTTTATCTAGTACCACCGGTGACTGCGCTTGAAGCCTGGATATTGTTCGGTGAACGATTAGGACTATGTGCGCTCGGCGGGTTGATTGTTGCTTCGATCGGAGTAGCGCTGGTGGTGACCACTTCCCCAACAACACAAAGCCGATAATCACGTAGTTGTTATCATTCTGTCATAGAAGCAGAAAAAAACCTTGAAAGGAGTAATAAACGTATCGTTTGATCAGATATGATAACGGTAAATACCGCAGACACACATAAACCGGTGTGGGCGGCAAGAGCGTGAGATCACTATGAACACACATACCGGCGCGGCACACACCTTATTTACCGAACTTCAGCAGCAATACCTTGCTCAACTGGAAGAGAAGACTAACCGCATCACGACCATCTGGACACGGTTGCAATCCGGTACGTATGACCGGGACGATCTGCGTGAGTTGCAACGATTAGCGCATAATCTTGCCGGTTCAGGTGCCACGTTTGGGTTGACGGCGGTTAGCGAAACAGCCCGCGCCCTTGATATTGCCTTGCAATCCTTGATCAGTGCTGATGACTTGCCTGCTGATTTCTCATCGATCGCCGGTCTCGTTGCTCAATTGCTAGAGACACTCCGCAACCCGCCGTCGGTGCTGACCACGGTAATTCAAGAGCAGCCGGTCACGACCACAACGTTAATCTATCTCGCCGGTCATAACCCCGAAGAGGCGACCGAACTTGCCCGTCAGATTACCTATTTCGGCTATAAGACTGAATGCTTTACCAGCAGTGCTGAATTATTAGCGGCAATTGCGCGTGAGGCACCACAATTAGTGATTATCGATCTGCATCTAGCGGAGGGACCGCAGAGCGGGATTGCGGCAGCCGCCGTCGTGCATGATCGGTATGGGGATCGCATACCGATCATCTTTACCGCGAACAGTGCCGATTTTACCTTGCGGCTAGCTGCCGTGCGTGCCGGAGGGCGCGGATATTTTACGCGCCCTATTGATCTTGGGGTATTGATCGACCAGATCGATCAGATGACCCAACGCACGATTAGCGAACCGTACACAGTGCTGATCATCGATGACTCGCCGCTGATGGCTGAAGTATACGCACTAGCGTTACGGGCTGCCGGTATGCAAGTGATCGCAACGACCGACCCACTGGAAGCGCCGACGTTGCTGGCCGAGCAGCAACCTGATCTGATCTTACTCGATATCTATATGCCGGGCTGTAGTGGGCAAGAGTTAGCCGCTGTGATTCGTCAACAACCGGAATACCACAGTATCCCGATCGTGTTCTTGTCGGGTGAAACTGACCGTTCGGCGCAATTGGCCGCGTTGGCGCGTGGCGGCGATGACTTCCTCACTAAACCGATTAATCTCGAACACCTGGTAGCAGCAGTGAGTTCTCGCATTCAACGTGCCCGCGCCATTCGGAGCCTGATGGTACGTGACGGCTTGACCGGCTTGTTTAACCACAGTGTGTCGCAGGATCTCTTGATGCGAGAAGTAGCGCGTGCACGGCGGAATGGGCAATCGTTATCGGTCGTGTTAATCGATATTGACCATTTTAAACAAGTGAACGATCGCCACGGCCACCAAGTGGGTGACCGCGTCCTGAAAAGTCTGGCCCGCCTTCTCCGTCAACGTTTACGGACAACCGATGTGATTGGGCGCTACGGCGGTGAAGAGTTTTTGGTTGTTATGCCCGACACGCGCGCTGCGAGCGCAGCGATGGTGATCGATAGCCTGCGCGAACGATTTGCCCATATCGAGCACCAGCGCGAAGGTGAGCCGTTGCGTGTCACCTTCTCTGCCGGCGTTGCCGAGTGGAGTTTGGGGATGGACACCGGTTCGTTACTTGAAAAAGCCGATACAGCACTGTATCAGGCTAAAAACCAAGGTCGTAATCTCGTTGTGATTGCCGATACGCACTCGGTGCAAGTGCCGCAACGCCGTACTCTGCCACCCTCACCGAGCCAAACTTATCAGGCGCCGGTCGTTTTGGTAGTGGACGACGACCCGAACATTTGTCGCTTGCTCCAAATTTGGTTGGTTGATGCGGGCTACCGGGTGGAGATAGCGCAGAGCGGTTTCGAGGCTTTGCAGCGCATTGTCCAAGGTGGGATTGATGTTGCCCTCATCGATATTCTGATGCCGGAACTGAGTGGTATTGATGTCCTCGATCAGATACGCCGGATCGGTCCAGAACCGGCGGTGATAATGACGACAGCCTTCGGTTCGGAACAGATCGCGGTGAATGCGATCCGTCACGGCGCCGACGATTACCTGCGCAAACCGATCGACCGGCAAGAGCTACTGGTCGTTTTGGAACGGACACTCACTAATCTACGCCTCCAACGAGAAAATGCAGCGTTACAACGCCGGTTGGAGCAGAAACGTCGTGAGCTAGAAGCCGAGATCAAGCACGCTGCCCAGATCCAAGCCGAAATGCTGCCGCAGCAAATGCCACGCTTACCGGGCTACACCATTGCCGCTCGGTGCATTCCGGCTCGTGATGTGGGTGGTGATTTCTACGACTGGCACTTCCCCGCTCCACACTTGCTTAATCTGACCTTTGGCGATGTGATGGGCAAAGGGATGTCGGCGGCACTGTTAATGACAACAACCCGCGCCGTCATCCGTTCGGTGGCGCGGGAAACATCGCCAGAAGTAAATATGCGGTATGCCGTCAATGCCCTCTATGCCGATCTGGACCGGACGAGTAGTTTTGTCACCCTGTGCCATTCGCAGTTGAATCTGAACACACATACCCTGGCATTTGTCGATGCCGGTCACGGGCTGGGTTTCATTCGACGACACGGTGGACAATTTGATCGACTTGAACCGCGTGGTGCGCCACTCGGTATCTTTTCGCAAGAACCATACCGGCAAGGCGAAACAGTCCTTAATCCGGGTGATGCCTTCATCTTGTTTAGTGATGGTTTGCTCGATCCGTGGCCGGCATTGGCCAAAGATCCGTTTCTGATCAACGAACTGCTTGAAGACGGCATGCGAGCTACGGCGATAGTTGATCGCCTATTGGCGCTGCCGGCATTACTTGGTCCGTTGACCGACGATTTGACGGTCGTCGTGTTAGTTCGAGATTTGACACCTGAGGATAGCGTATGATCGTGTGGCGCTGGTGGATGGTAAGTATTCTTGCATTTTGGTCGATCTGCTTGCCGGCGCCGGTTGTTGCTCAAGGAACGGTATTACGCTTTGCCGATCTCGGCTATGGTGATCGTACAGCCCGTGGCATTGATGCGGTGCTTGACTACTATTTTCCGATACCACTTGGCTTACAACCGGCAAGTGACGGTGTGTTGACCTTGCGCTTCACGCATTCACCGTTACTCAAGCCTGATCGTTCGACGCTCAGTGTTGCGTTGAATGGGCAATCGCTGGCGAGTATCCGTCTCACCGCCGACAATGCTGAAAACGGCCAGTTGACCGTCTCTTTGCCGATTGCCGGCTTTAACGGACCGGGTTTGTTTCTCCAAGTGCAATTTCATATGCGATTGACCGATGACCCCTGTGAGGAGGTGCAAAATCCGGCGCTATGGGTGGTCGTAAGCGGTGATTCAACCCTCCGCCTAGATGTACAGCCGGTGACGGCAGGGACCCTCGCCAATGTAGCTGCCCTCTTCGCACCTTTACCATTGAGCGCGCCGGCAACTCGCCTACCGCCGACCATCGTGTTGTCTCCACCAACTGACCCGACATCCCTGAACGCTGCCGGTACAGTGGCGTTCGCCGTGGGCCGGTGGGCAGCCTTGGCCGGACAAGACTCCGTGATCAACGTTGCCGAAACGATCCCACCGCAGACACCGGCCATTGTTGTCGCTTATGGTGCATTACCGGATGGTGATTGGGGAACGGTGCGTTGGAATGGAAACAGGTATGAAGTTGACGGGGAACCTCTACCGGTTGACCATGGGTTACTAGCACTGGCCCCGATCACGCCACCGCGCTTATTGGTCGCTGGCGCCACACCGAACGCGCTCATCTATGCAGCGCAAGCACTCACCCACGCTTTGCCGGCAGCATCTGTGTTAGCCGTCACCCAGCCACCACCAACTACGGTTGCAGCGGCTTGGCGTGAGGGAGCCGCTAGCTTTGCCCAACTTGGGGTAGAACAACGGCAGGTGGTAGGCGCCGGTGAACATCGCATCGACTTTGCTTTCGAGCGACCACCTGCTTGGGATCTGCGAGTGGGGGCAACGCTAGAACTGCACGTTGTTACGGCTGCCGGCCTAATGCCCGACTCGTCGTGGCTGTCGGCAACAGTCAATGGAATAACGATCGGTTCACAACGCCTCCGCGTCAATTCTACAGCGATAGAACGGTACCGGTTTGAGCTTCCCGCCGATCTGCTTAACAGCGATCTGAACGGTACTCCATTACGTCGTATCGATCTACAGGTACGGCTCTACCTTGATCTCCCTAATATCGGTTGTGAAGAGGTGGATACGACAGCAGCGTGGGCGATTATCGAACCAACATCCGCGTGGCGCTTACCAAACGATCCGGCGGCAAGCGACGATCTCGGTCGGTTTCCGGCAATGTTGGATGGTGAGCGGCCGGTGCGGCTGGTCCTCCCGCCACAACCGGATCTGAGCGAGGTACAGGCCGGTCTTGAATTAGGGACCGCAATCGGGCGATGGAGAGGCTTACCCGATCTGCCGCCACCAATCTTACTTACCGCCGACACCCTTGGCGATGATCGCGGTGGGCCGCTGGCCGTCTTGGGTGATCGCAACCGCAATCCGGTCGCAACTGCTCTGAACTCCACTACGAATCTACCTTTTGTCTACCAACCTGGGCGTAGTACCCAAGCTACACTGAGTGTTGTTCGCTCACCGTGGCAAGCTCAGGCACGCATATTATGGATCGAAGCGACTGACGGTAAAGGACTGCAATTGGGGGTACGCAGTCTACGGGAACGGGATTTATTACAGGTCTTACGAGGATCACAAGCCCAGATTAGCAGTAATCTTGACATTACCGTCGTACCGTTGACGACGCCGTTAGCTAAACCGCCACAGACTTTGACCCCAACGATTGAGGTGGTGCTCCTCGAACGACTCCCCGTCTGGCAAGTGATCGGTGCCATTTTGTTTATTGCTCTACTGGCTACGGCAATCCTCGTGATTCGTATCCGATGGTGGCGGTAAGGTATGCAATACGCGCGGACAACCTTACTCCGGATTGGTTGGGGACCGGCGGAATGGGCCGCATTCCGCCGCGGTCTGATCAAGATTCTGGTCATCACTAACCTCATCCTTGGCGCCTACTATCTTCTCTGGCGAGGCACGGTATCGCTCAATTGGCATGCGTGGTGGTTTGCCCTGGCATTGTTCGGAGCCGAACTCTACAGTTACATCGGTAGTTTTCTCTTTGGCTTAACCGTGTTTCGGCTCAAAGAACGGGGCGAGCCACCGCCAGCACCGCCGGGATTGCGCGTTGATGTCTACATTACCTGTTACAACGAGCCGGTGGAATTAGTACGCAAGACGGTGCGAGCCGCCATTGCTATCCGCTATCCGCATCAGACGTATCTGCTTGATGATGGTAATAGTCCGGCGATGCGGGCAATGGCTGCCGAAGAGGGTTGCGGATACATCATCCGTTCACCGGTATGGCAGGGATTTGACCGTCATGCCAAAGCCGGCAATCTCATCAACGCCCTTGAACACACGACCGGTGATTTTATTCTGATCCTCGATGCCGATCAGGTACCGCTGCCAACCATTCTCGATTGTACCCTCGGCTATTTTACCGATCCGTTGGTTGCGTTGGTGCAAACACCACAGTATTTCATCAATGTACCGCCAGGCGATCCGTTCGGCAGCCAGGCACCGCTGTTTTACGGTCCGATTCAGCAAGGCAAAGACGGCTGGAACGCGGCATTTTTCTGTGGCTCGAATGCCGTACTACGCCGCGAGGCGCTAGCCCGGACCGGTATTCGCTTCTTTGTACGCGATGTCGAGCGACGTATTCGGCGTACCTTACGTGAAGCTGACACTGTCGTCAAGCGAGCTGAACGAACGTTGACCAAAGCTGACCGTCATCGCATCGCACCAGCGTTGCGCGCATTGCGACAGGCGGTGCGGCAGGCCCGGCACGAACTTAGCCGCGGCGATACCTTCCAAGAAGTAACCGAACGCTTTCAGCAGCGGGCAGAAGCGGCGGCACGTTTGATAGTAGCAGCGGATTTACAGCAAATAATGGCCGATTTGGCCGAGATACAAGCTGCTGAAGCGGCAGAGATTATGCGGTCGCTGAATGACGAAGCGATCTTGGCCGAGCTTGCAGCCCGCGAACGCTCGCCGTTGGCTGCCATTGAGACGGTGCGTCAACTGATACCGCTGCTCGTCAATGAAGCGATGGAGTATCTCCCGATTTCAACCATCTCGGTGACCGAAGATATGTCAACATCGATGCGCCTCCACGCATGTGGTTGGCGTTCGGTGTACCACGATGAGATTCTAGCCCACGGATTAGCACCTGAAGATTTGCGTAGTGCGTTGCAACAACGCCTCCGTTGGGCGCAGGGGACGATACAGGTTATGCTGCGGGAAAACCCGTTGACGCTCCCAGGGTTAAGCTGGGGGCAGCGTCTGGCCTATTTTGATACAATGTGGAGTTATCTGTCAGGCGTACCAACGATTATCTACCTTATATCACCGCCACTGTTTCTGTTGTTTGGCCTCTTGCCGGTGAATGCGTTATCGGCTGAATTTTTTTGGCGCTTAGTACCATATTTACTGATCAACCAGCTCTTGTTTGCTGTGATCAGTTGGGGGCGACCAACATGGCGCGGGCAGCAGTATAGTTTGGCGCTCTTCCCGCTCTGGATTAAAGCGGTAGTGTCTGCGGCTGCCAATGTCTGGTTTGGCAAGAAATTAGGATTTATCGTCACTCCCAAAACCCGACAGACCGGGCGATATTTTGGCTTAGTGCGCTGGCAACTAGCGATGATGATACTCTTAGCAGTCTCAATTGTCGTGGGATTGCTGCAACTAACACTGGGCTGGCGCAATGATGGGCTTCCCGTACTTGTCAATATTTTTTGGGCGGTGTACGATCTGATAATGCTTAGTGTGGTCATCGATGCTGCTTTGTACCAACCCACCGAGGAGCAGTAAACCGCTATGCTAGAAGAGTTTATGAAAGGGGCACTGATGGAAATTACCGTCAACCCGATGAATGAACGTGCAGTTATCGTCCAACTACGTGGCCGTCTCGATCTCTTGGTAGCCACGGAAGTGAAGCAGCGCTTATCCCAGATCGTTCGTGAAGGTTTCCGCTTGATCGTCGTTGATATGGGGGAGGTCAGTTTTGTGGATAGTTCAGGCTTAGGTGCGCTCATCGGTGGTCTGAAAGCAGCACGGCTCGCCGGCGGTGATCTGCGCCTAGCTAACCTAAACGCCCAAGCACAGGCGATTTTAGAATTGACAACGCTCAATCGCGTCTTGCGCCCATACCCCAATGTAGACGAAGCGTTGCACGCTGTGTGACAACAGATCTATCGTATGCACCGTATCGAACGCCATTACGAACTCAGCCCAGTGCTCGCAGAAGGGATCGACCAGCTCCACACCGCATTGAATGCGTTTTGGGCTGAAGCCGGAGTAGCACCGGAGGCGCAGATACGGCTTAGTACCGCTCTCGCGGAAGTGGTTGCGAATATCTTACAGTATGCCGTTGCCGCGGAAGCGGAGCCAATCCAGTTGCGGCTCCGCTGTACACCACACCTGATCGAGGCGCGACTCGTTGATCGTGGTCACCGATGGGAAAGGCCAGAGTCGACGTTCGTCCTCCCTGACGATTGGGAAGAACGGGGAAGGGGACTCGCAATCGCAGCAGCGATCCTTGACCGGTTGCAGTACCGTCGGCTGCGCGAGCGGAATTGTTGGCGGTTAGTGTTGTTCATCCACCCCTAACGCTGTCCGAAACATTCTACTCTAACCCTGCTCCATCTTCAACCACAACCAGGGCAGGGTCTCACGGTGTCGGCGTGGGTATTGGTTGTGGCGTACCGATTAACGATGGAATGAGTAACGTCTGACCGGGCTGGAGGAAGTTGGGATCGGTCAGATTGTTGGCTGCCACCAATTCATCAACCGTCACCCCAAAGCGTTCGGCAATTGTACTCAGCGTATCACCGGCCTGGACAACGTACAACGCGGCAACCGTTGGGGTTGGGCGCGACAAACTGGCATAGACCGTCGCCGTTGCATCGAGGTCGATGGTTGGGGCAGGGGTAATGTCGAGCACGACCGGCAAGGTAGGCAAGTTGTGCGGTGGCGGCTCGGGAAAGCACGCGGTTAGCCCCATACTCATCGATACAATCAGCAGCCCAATGAACCAAAGCCACACGTAGCGGATCACGATCACCCTCTCATGTTGTACTATTTGTCACAACTAGACATTGTAGCAGTCGCATGGGAGGGCGTCAATACAAATGAGTGAGATTCGGACGTGGGTTAAGACATCCAAGGTAAAAAATGAGGAACCTTACAACCAATAGACTTAGTTTGCAACACCTATACGGTACGCTGCATGCCCAAGGGTATCCATATCCGTCCGGTTCTGCAACGTCGCTTCGATGCCCTATCGCTGCTTCATGGCGCGCGCCGCACAACGGATGCCAAGATTTCTCGCTGCGCGCGAAATGACAGAGGGGGTTGCCTGCCCTGGATAGGGTGCGCGCCGCAAGCCGTCCGCCGCTCCCTGTCATGTCGAGCGCAGCAAGACATCTTCGATGCTGGGCACCGGTACTTGTCAGGTGAGCGCAGTGAGCTGTAAGATTTCTCGCTGCGCGCGAAATGACAGAGGGGGTTGCCTGCCCTGGATAGGGTGCGCGCCGCAAGCCGTCCGCTG
>NZ_JBMFNE010000037.1:0-25047 GCF_049970315.1 Chloroflexus sp. | reverse complement strand
CCCTGTCATTTCGAGCGCAGCGAGAAATCTTCATCAAGCTTGCTCAGTCGCTGACGCCCCCTCGCAATGACAAGGGGCTACGAACGCAGCACTGCCCTCGCAAGCGTTCCTGCGTGACACCGCCCGAATGGAGAGCCACCGGCACAACTGCGGTTAGGCAGTCGTTAGATGGAGTCGTCAAATTCGTTAGTCAACATCCTCAATACTGATCGAAGTCATCGCTATCTTGAGCTATAATGCCTACTATGAAGCAACTCATCATCGTCCTGATCGGGATCGTTCTACTCGTCAGTTGCAGTCCGCCCCCTTCAAACCAAACCGATCAACTTACCGAGCCATTTCGCAGTGCCTGGCAAGCAGCAGGTGGATCAAGGATCGGTCCACCTCTCGGCGAACCACGGTGGGTTGATGATACGCTCGTCCAGTATTTTGCGACTATCAGAATCGTCGCTCTCCCGGAGGGTGGGGCTATCTCCGAACGGCTACCCGTCGATTGGCGCTCGTCTATACCGCGTCCGGTTATTGATCTACCGACGGTTCCACAACGCGCTTCATTAACCCTTGCTACGCCAACGGATGTTATGCAACCGCTCCAACCGGTACGTATTACCCTCCGCATCCCAGCTTACAGCGGCCTGACGACAGTCCAGCTCTACGATGCCGCCGGTTATCTCATCACACAGGGAGTAACGACAGTGAGTGATGGTATCGGCGAGATAACCCTGTTCGCCGGTGGTACGCTTGGCCCCCAGTGGGCCGTCGCCCTGATCGATGGTCGGTTGGCCGGTGCCCGCAGCCGTTTGTTTACCCTCAATGCTGAAACCTTTTTGAGCAGTGGTCAAAGTGACATCGACTCGCTCTATCCACGTATTCGCCGTCTTATGGCCGAGGCGCGGGTAAGCTACGAGTTGAACGGTCGGTTGATCAGCGGCTATCGCTCACCTGATAATCCGCTGCTCTGGCTCCGTGATCACGTTTATCAAGGACGAGGGTTTCGTTATTTTGAAACCGATGTCACCAGCCTCCTCGACGCCTTCCGCGATGCGCAAATGCCCGACGGTAGTCTGCCCGATGTGATCGACTATCCCGAACGGTATGTGCAGGCCTTCCGTAAAGAGGTTGAGTCTGATGTTGAGTTTTTGTACGTGCAGGGCGTGTACGAAGCATGGCAGATGACCGGTGATGATGAGTGGTTGCGCTCCCATTTGCCCGCATTGCGACGGGCTATCGAGTACATAACAACGAACCCGCTACGTTGGAACGCTGAGCGTGGTTTGGTCAGACGCCCGTATACGATTGATATGTGGGATTTCGCCTACGGCCCAACCACGATGAGTCCTGATGGTAAACCGGCTCCACGCCACTGGATCGAGCCGGACACGATTTGGGGCACGTTTCATGGGGATAATACCGGCTTGGCGTATGCCCTCTTTTTACTTGCCCGAATTGAAAATCGGGTCGGTGACCCGACACAGGCTAAGCGCTATTTTGATCTGTCCGACCAGATTATGCAACGCTTGAATGCGTTAGCGTGGAATGGCCGCTTTTTTACCCATTTCATCCCCGAAGATGCAACGTTCGTCCCGGCAGGGGTTGATGCTGCTGCTCAACTGAGCCTCTCCAATGCCTATGCCCTCAATCGGCGGGTGCTGTCAGTGGGGCAGGCGCAGGCGATTGTCGAGACGTACTATGCCCGTCGCGATTTCACCCGTGCCTTCGCCGAATGGTATAGCATCGACCCGCCGTTTCCGCCGGGTAGTTTCGGGATGGCCGGTGGTAAGGGTGAACAACCCGGTGAGTATGTCAACGGAGGGATTATGCCGCTCGTCGGCGGTGAACTGGCGCGGGGCGCATTTGCCTTCGGCTTCGAGCCGTATGGTCTCGATATTCTGCGGCGCTATGCCAATCTGCTGCGCCTGACCAATGCCTCATACCTGTGGTATTACCCCGATGGCCGGCCCGGTATCTCTGGCCCCGACACTATTCCCACCGATGGCTGGGGCGCAAGTGCAATGCTCGGCGCGCTGTTCGAGGGCTTGGCCGGTGTGTTCGATGATGCATCCCGTTACGAAGAGGTGATCATCAGCCCGCGCTGGCCGGTCGAACCGACGGTCAAGCAGGCCTATGTCGTGACCCGCTACCCTGCCTCGACCGGCTATGTCGCCTACCGTTGGCAGCGCGATGATCGGTTCCTTCGCTTGTTGATCACCGGGAGCGGACGACACGCAACGGTTCGCTTCCTTCTGCCCACTGATGTCGGTGATCGGCTGACGATGATGGTAGACAACCAACCGGTCACACCGCTGATTGAGGTGATCGGCAATAGTCGGTATGCCGGCGTTACACTCGACCGGCTTAATGTCGAGGTGACGGTGACGTGGCCGTGAAGCCGAGGTAACGTGAGTTTGGGGTAGGCAACCACAACCGGCATAGTGCCCAAGCCAAGAGTAGGTTGCTTGGGCTGACGTTACTGCACAATTACTGAACCGTCGATTGACCAAGAAGGTGATCGGACATCGGTGGCGCGAAGGCTCAATCGCCGACGTGTGCTTGAGGTGATCGATAACTTGCCACCATCGCCCGTTTCCGCGGCGGGATCGTATTCATTAGCGGCGTGCGGACAATTTACATGGTGGAGCGAGTAACGGTGAGCGGTGCAACGCTGAGCTGAATGGTGCACAGGAGCGCGTTATGCGGCTGTGGCGGGTGATCCTTGGTTAATAATGTGCCCACGCAGTTGCGCACGTATTCGGGAACAGGTTGACGGTCATCTACAGTGTTAGGCAGTGTTAGGCGTGAGCATCAGATGGCGGTTGCAGCCGCTAAACCGGCCGGTAGCGGGTGTGTGACACTCCGCCAGCCTAGCAACGCATTGATCGGAATGGATGTTGGGGAGGGGCCGACCACCCAAGCGGTTGCATCGATCAACGACACGCCTAGATGCCAGACCAGCAGCAACATCACCGAACAATTGATGAGACAATCCGGTGGAAGCTCCCCAGTATGCTTGTTTTGGTGAATCCAAGCTGATACCAGGGAACCCCTTATCCCACATTCACGGCTATTTAGGGTCGGTAGATCCGCAATATCGTCTCGCGATAGAGTGCTTGATCGGATAACGGATCGAGCGGGCCGCTGCTCCAATTCCAAATCGGTACTCCACCCTGCACATTCACCCATACCTGTTGCGAGGCCGTATCGTGCCAAAAGCTATTGTCGGTGGCGACCAACGCCGTGAATGACATAACCGGTGTGAGATCACGCCGCTCGGCGGCACCCGGTGCCGAATCTCGATAGTTTTCGCGCGTGGTCAGATACGCTCCTACCGTCCCGCTGCCACCAAAGGGAAGCGCCAAGATGAGCCGATCATCTGTTGTTTGCATATTACTCAGCGTGAGTTTCAACTCTTGCAGAGGGGATGGTGTCGTTGTCGTTCCATCGCGGAACTCGACCCGATACCGGCCACCGGCAACTGCGGTGAAGTGACGCATCCACGGCATGATGCCAAAGGTGTTAGTACCACTGCCGCTTCCTTCAGCGACGATCCACTGCGCTATCGGTTGGTTGGCCGCGTCGAGCCGGGTGACGGTAAGCGGCATCCGCGGCTTATACGGATCGCCGTTGTCGATGCGAAAACCGCTCACGCCATAGTACGGCCCTTGACAACTCTGCCCGTTCTGGCCGACCGGTGTGACGGCGACACATGTTTGCCCCGTCGTTAAGAAAGGAATGTCGTACACCCAATAATTGCCGGCCGGTCCCCAATAACCGTGCGGATCCCACAATGCGCCGGCTAATGCTGCATTGCCGGCGGGCGTATTGATATTCGGTGAGATAACCCGCCGACCCGGATGGGTATTGATCAGGCGGTTGTTCGGATTACGGATCAAACCGCGGTCAACTGCACGAGTATAGTAGTCATTGGTGGCGAATGCACCGCTGGCCCGGTCGAGCCGGTTGTGAAGCGCAAAATTCACGATGACGTTGTTGTCAATGTCGAACGTGCTGTGATAACTGGCAACCGCTGTGTTGGGCTGATCGGTAGTCGGTCGCGGTGATTGGTTGTTCAAACTCTCACCGATAATCAGCGAATCAACGATCTTGCCGTTATCACCGGCGCCGGCAAAGAACATCCCAACATTATCTGCGGAGACAAACCGTACATAATCAGGCCACGATACCCGATTCCACAACCCGTTATCATTGTTTTTGTAGGTGGTAATGTCGCTCAGCGTGAAGCGCACGCGGTTCTCGTAACGGAATGGCTCACCGTTAACGGTTGGGATGTATTTAATTTCTTTTGTATTACCTTCATCGTCAAACGGAGCAAAATCGATGTTAATGCCCGGATTGCTGTTAGAATGTGCGACGTTGTGGCTAAAGATGCCAAGCGGGAGATGAACCGGCCGTATCGGTACACGCTTATTCGCGCCGAGTGGTTGATCGGGGAAAGCCAGCCAAAACCCATTGCCCTCGGTATCGGCAGCTACATTACCTCGTACTGTGTTATCAGGGTTGGTCAACCAAAATCCAGATGGCCCTCGCCGAAAATTGCTCCGGTCACTGGCGATTAGCGGCTGTGGCGGTTGACGCACGCGCAGCACCAGATTACCCTCAATGACGTTACGCCGCTCGACCGCATCTTCGAGGAAGATAGCGTGACCGGCGATGTCATAGCAGATGTTGTTACGAATGGTAGTGCCGTTTGTGCCATGAATGACAATGCAGCGGTTGGCCGAGTTCCAAATGCTCGAATTGGTGATCACGTTGTTGGTGGCATCACCGGTCCAGTTGCCGTCGGCATCATACGACAACAAATGAAAATGGATCGGGTAACGACCCAGCCGACCACCTTGTCCAACCCGTCGTAACTCTACACCATCGAGCCGTAGGCTGGCGTTGTGCATGACCATTATCTGGGCACCAAAACGGTCATTACGCCAGCGATCATCGTCGGCACCCTGAATCACAATCCGGCGCGAGAGATTGCTTACCTCGGCCCGTTCATCAAGGACGAGCGGTGTTACGTCGTTCGTCGGCGTCAGAGTCATCCCGCTGCTACTCACGTACTGCAAGCGGCCCCACCGCGCTTGTTGCAGTGGTGTACTCAACTGCACCCGCGTACCGTCAACCGCCTCGACGGTGAGGCGTTCGGTTTGGGCTACGCCAAAGAAGTCGGTCGGCGCAATCACCACCTGATCGCCGAACTGCCAGTCAACAGTGTCGCGCAATATCAGTTCGCGCGTACCGGCAGCCGCATGATCGTTCAAGACCGTCCACGGATGGTTTGGTGTTACCCCATACGCCTCAAACGATCCACCCATCAACAAGATGCCGCGCGTGCCCATCCCCATCACATCTTCATTTGGATTGGTTGCGGTCAGAGTAATCGTCGCTCGTTGCGCAAATGGCTCGGTGGGGCTGCCGATGCGTATGCGGCCATGACCGTGGATCATAATCCAGCCGACGGTTAAATCCAGATCACGCCGATCAAAGATCAGCTCGCCCTCGATGAGCAAACTCTGTAATGGCGGTGGGCTAACGTCGAGCAAGATCACTTTGCCGGCGGGAATCTGCACCGCATCGCCTGCTTGGGGTAAACGACCACCCCACGTCTGCGGTTGCGACCAACGCTCAAATGCTTGGCCCGCCATCATCGGCACAAACACGGTATGAGCTGCCTGCACCGTGATTGTGCCGCGCATCGTTGGGTCAATGTCGCACAAAAATGCCGATTGGCCGCTGACGGTGAAGGTCTGGGTCACGACTTCGCCGGGCCGCATGAGCGGCGTCTCCCAACTGCCGTCAATGGCCCGTAGCCGGTGGAAGCCGGAACTGTCGTTGCGCCATGCGAGCGTACTGCCGGCGGTGATCTGGAGATCGTAGCTATGGGTGGAAAGTGAAAAAACCTGCGTTTGGGTCGGGGCTGTCCACGCCAAGAGTGGTGTGAGTATGATCAGCAGCGTGAGGCTGATTATGCCGAACACTATTCCAGATCGGGTGGGAAGGCGATAGTGCATTGCTGGGATTGTCCTTTCTTCGTTCGTAAGCCGGGTAATTTCAAGACTTGACCATCCTGCTCGCGATTTCCGCAACGACGCTGTTGCTATGACGTTGTCCAACATTGGCTTACGATTCCACAGTAACCGACATTCACGCATCTGAGCAATAGTACTTTGTTCACGCTACCTGTGATGACCGCTCGTAAAAGGTTAACGGTAGCGCGTGGTATGCGTGCAGCCAGACATCGGGTATACTAAAGGTCAGATTAGTGTAAGGGAGTACAACTATGCGCTATGCGCTCGAACGCTTTATTACCGATATTAAAGATGCTATCGCTGCGACCGGCAAAGTACCGGTTGATCTGATTGAGATTACCACTCCCAAACCGAATATTCCCGCCGACCGCACGTTCGTTGCGTTCAAGGCAGCTAAGGCGCTCAGGATTGACCCGGCTAAGCTCGCGGCGGAACTGGCTGCTACCATTGCACCGCCACCCGATTCGCTGATCGGTGAGGTGACAGCCACCGGTGCGTTCCTCAACTTCTCGCTGCACCCGCAACGGCTGGCAGTGGCTGTCCTGAACGAGATTGAGACCGCCGGTGAAGCATACGGCACGGTGGCCGATGGCGCCGGACGTACCGTAGTGATCGATTATTCTTCGCCCAATATCGCCAAGCGCATGCACGTCGGCCATATCCGCTCGACGATCATTGGGCAGGCGCTGGTGCATATCTTCCGCGCACTTGGCTATCGCGTGATCGGCGATAACCATCTCGGCGACTGGGGGACGCAGTTTGGCATTATTTTGGCCGCAATGCAACGCTATGGCCGTCCGCAGAGCGAAGGCGAAGCGGCCATGGCCGAGCTTGAAGCACTCTACGCACGCTACAACGCCGAGATGAACAACGATTCGGCGTTGGAAGAAGAAGCCCGCCGGTGGTCGTTGGCCCTCGAACGCGGCGATCCGGAAGCGCGTTCGTTGTGGCAGTGGTGTGTTGATCTGTCGTTGCGGGCTGCCCAACGGAACTACGACCGGCTCGGCATCCGCTTCGATTACGCCTACGGCGAAAGCTTCTACGAGGCGATGCTGCCGGAAGTGATCGAAGAGGCGCTACGCTCTGAGGCAGCCTTCCGCGATATTGATGGCGCCGTAGTTGCCGAACTCGATAAGCTACCTAAATTCATCATCCAGCGTAACGACGGCGGCACCGTCTATATGACCCGCGACATCGCGACGATCAAGTTTCGGTTGCAAACGTTCAATCCTTCGCACATCATCTACGTCGTTGATGCTCGCCAGGAACTGCACTTCCGCCAGCTCTTCGCAATCGTGCGGGCGATGGGCTACGCCCGCGATGTTGAGCTGGTGCATGTCCCGTTCGGTGTGATTACAACTTCTGACGGCCAGCCCCTCTCGACGAAAAAGGGCAATATGGTCTATCTTGAGGCCTTGCTCGACGATGCAGTGGCGCGGGCACGGGCATTGGTCGATGCCAAAAGCCCTGACCTGTCGCCTGAAGAACGGGCTACCATTGCCGAGGCAGTCGGGATCGGTGCGGTAATCTACAACGACCTCTATCAAGACCCACGCCGGAATATTACCCTCGATTGGGATCGTATGCTCTCGATTGAGGGTAATAGTGCTGCCTATCTGCAATATTCGCACGCACGCTGCCGCTCGATCTTGCGTCGTGCTGCCGATGAGGGTGTTGCACTCGCCGAAGCCGATCTGACGTTGTTGACCCACCCAAGCGAGCAACGTCTCATTCGCCATCTGGCCCGCTTGCCCGAGGCGTTGCGCGAGGCTGGGGCGCGCTATGCACCGTTTGTGATCGCCGATTGGTGTTATACGACCGCCCGCGAGTTTGGTATCTTCTTCGAGCAGTGCCCGGTGTTGCGCGCCGAGACACCGACGTTACGCGCTGCCCGGCTACGTCTTGTCGCGGCGACGGCCAATGCGCTGCGAAATGGGTTGGCTCTGTTGGGGATTCGGGCCCCAGAGCGAATGTGAGCTGCTGTTATGATGGCATTCTCTCCAATCCGCGCCGTACTGTTCGATATGGACGGTGTGCTCTACCGGGGACAAACGCTGCTGCCCGGCGTCGCCGATCTGTGGCAGTTTTTGCACGATCACCAGATCGCCTTCGCCTGTGCGACTAACAACGCTTCGATGACGCCGCAGCAGTACGCGGCTAAGTTGGCTGCCATGGGCATAGTGCTGCCGGCAGATCGCGTGATTACCTCGGCCCAAGCAACTGCCCTGTATCTGCGTGATCACTACCCGCCGGGTACGCGCGTGTTTGTGGTGGGTATGCAGGGGTTACGCGCAGCGTTGTTTGCCGATGGTTACTTTGTCGAGGATGACGACGCTCCGGAATTGGTTGTGCAGGGCGCCGATTTTACGCTCACCTATGAGCGTCTCAAGCGGGCAACGCTGCATATCCGGCGTGGCGCCCGCTTCATCTCTACGAATCCCGACCGCACCTTTCCCAGCGAAGAGGGTCTCATCCCCGGCGCCGGTGCAATTGCTGCCGCCCTTACTGCTGCTACCGATGTCTCACCGCTGGTGATCGGTAAACCGGCCCCCACGATGTTTCTGATCGGCGCTAAGATGTTGGGTGCGCCGCCGTCCGCAACGCTTGTAGTTGGTGATCGGCTCGATACAGATATTGCCGGTGCAATCGCCGCCGGCATGCCGTCAGTATTGGTGTTGACCGGCGTCAGTACAGTTGAAGAAGCTACCACCGGCCCGATCCGGCCTGATCAGATCGTGGCCGATTTACCTGAGTTGCTGGCCCGTTGGGCCGATGAATTATCGGCCCAACCGTAACCTGTTGCGGTCAGAACTATGATACCAGACCCCGTTATCCAGCCGGCTTTGGTCAGCTATGATCGGGAACAGGTCATCGAGCTGATCCGCACCCAGTCGCCTGAAGAAATCCGACAACGCCTACGCGCCGGTGATTTTGATCAGGTGCTTGAACCCGAAGGTCGCACTCTCCTCGATGAGCTGCTCTCGGCGTGGATCCAACGTGCGCTTGGGCCTCTCTCCCTGCGTGATGCGATGCTCGTCGATCCGTACCGTGGTCGGCAAGTGTATGGCTTGCTCTGCGCAATCCATGTGCATCGCCGGTTCGAGGTGCCGTCAGCGCTGGCCGTGCATTTACCCGCCGCTCCTACCGACCTTGCCGCACTTCCACCACTGACCGACCGGCCGGAGCTGATGGCGCTGGTTGCGCAGGCCGAACAAGATGGTTTGGTGCTGGCGTGGCAAGCCCAACGCTACGATTTTGCCCCGCCCGGTAACTTACTTGAGTTGATCCCACCAACGCCACCACCCTACCGCGATGAGTTGCGCTTCGAGCAACCAACCGGTCTGCGTCGTTGGATTGCGATTACGCTGGTTGTGTCAGGAGTAGCGCTGTTGATCATCCCTATCCTCTTGGGTCATATTCCCGAACATCCGGCAGGCTGGCCGTTAGCGTTGCTCACGCTTGGCCTAATGATCGGTATTAAGTCTGGCCCGTTGGGATACGTAGGAGCCGGTTGCTTTTGGGTGGTCGCCAACATGCCCGTCTTCCGCCATGGCTCGTTTCCGATCAGCTTCTGGCCCGATATTCCGCTGGTCATCGTTGGTCTGATCCTATTGGGATGCGACCGTCGGGTACGGGCGATGTGGCGGTTCGTGCGCTCCCAATTTAGGCGTCGGTGCGATGTAACCGGAACAGATTGACTTCCGGTGGGCAGCCGAATCGTAACGGTATACCGCCAATGCCCCGACTCACGAAGAGCTGCATTGCACCGACCTGAAAATGACCCATATCGTAGCGCCAACCGTGGCGTGGTAAGCAGAGTGGGCCGAGACCGGGCGCGCGCACGTGGCCGCCGTGAGTGTGTCCGGATAGTTGTAAATGAAAACCGAAGGCCGCTGCTTCGTCGGCGATGTCGGGGCAGTGCGCGAGCAAGAGACGGAAGTCGTGCTTAGGTGCTCCACCGAGTGCGAGCGCGAGATCGGGTCGGCCATCCCAGTGATCATCAACTCCGGCCAGCAGAAGCCGCGCCCCATTGCGTTCGATCACCTGATGGCGGTTGATGAGCAACTGAATGCGATGTTCATGTAAAATGTCGGCAATGTGCGGCATCCCTTCCCAATAGTCGTGATTGCCGGGTACCGCATAGATGCCGAGTGGTGCATGTAAGCGGCCAACGACATTCGGCAGTCGCGCAATCGCACTTCGTGTGTGCACGAGATCACCGGTCAGCACGATCAGATCGGGCTGCGCGGCCAACAGCAGGTCGATGGCCCGCTGCGCATTGGCAAAGCTGTAACGGTGACCGAGGTGCAGATCGCTGAGCTGACCAATGCGCAATCCTTCCAACCCGGCCGGCAGATCGCGAAAATGTGGGTCGTGGAGGTGAAGTTGTATCCGGCGTGGCTCGACTGCTAATGCATACACGGCCCCCGCTGCGCCTACTCCGGCCAGTGTGGCTGCAATCAGTGGCCCTCCGTAAAGACTGGCTGCGCCGGCCAGGATACTACTGACCAGCCCGGCCCCGATCCACCGCGGTGAATAGCGTAGTCGTGGTTGTGGTTTGGTCGTCGTTTGCCGTGAGGAGATAATCGAAGCCATATCGGTTTTGCCCTATCGCGTTATCCATAATCTGGCGCAGGATAGGACGGTGTTGTCACCAATTTCCTATCCGGCGTCTCTATGCCCCCTCGCCACACAAAGTATACTATGAAGTTGAAAAAATCCTGAACAAGTACACCTGTTTCTCAGAAAAGTCGGCAATCTTGGCGTGTGTGAGAAGGCATTATCTGAACGCACCATACCAAAATCCGCTATACTACGCGCTATGGATCTCTCACATACCGCAGTTCGTGATCACGCCGCTTTTCTTGAGCGGCTCCGCTTAGTTCCCGATCAGCCGGGTGTCTATCTCTGGAAAGACGCCACCGGTCGCTTGCTCTATGTCGGCAAAAGCAAGCGCCTGCGCGACCGGATGCGTTCCTATTTCGGCTCGCCGCGTAGCCTTAGTGGGAAGACACGCCGTTTGGTCAGCCATATCGCCGATTTTGAGATTATCGTTACCCAGAGCGAGCTAGAGGCGCTGCTGTTAGAGATGAACTTGATTAAACAGCATCGCCCGCCGTATAACATTTTGCTGAAAGACGATAAGACGTATCCCTACATCAAAGTCACCGTCAACGAAGAGTGGCCGCGCGTCTTTGCCACCCGACAGGTGCTCAACGACGGAGCGCGCTATTTTGGCCCCTATGCCAGCGCCGGTTCGGTCTATCAGACGCTCGATATTCTCAATCGTCTGTTCGCCTTTCGCCCACCCTACGAGTGCAAAGACGATAAGTTCAATCGTCATCGTAAACAAGGTAAGCCCTGTCTCTATTACCAAATGCGCCGTTGTCTAGGGCCGTGTGTGCCGGGCCTGGTGACGAAAGAGACCTACCGACAGGCCATCGATTCGGTCTGCCGTTTTCTCGAAGGCAAGAGTGACCAAATCGTGCGTGAGTTGCGCGCCCAGATGGAAGAAGCCGCCGAGCGGCTTGAGTTTGAACGCGCCGCCTATCTGCGTGACCGCATTCAAGCCATCGCGAAGATATCCGAGCGCCAACAGGTGTTGCGCACGGTTGATACCGACCAAGATGTGATTGCGTTTGCCCGCGAAGATGGCAGCGCCGTGGTGCAGGTACTCTTTATTCGCGGCGGCAAGCTGATTAACGCCGAGCCGTTTACGTTGCAAGGTACTGAAGACGAGAGCGACGAGGCGTTGCTGACTTCGTTCCTCACCCAGTTTTACCAGAATGCTCCCACTATCCCGCCGAGCCTGTTGCTGGCTGATCATGTCGAAGAGCCGCTGATTATCGCGTCGTGGTTGCAGCAGAAGAGTGGGCACCGAGTTGAAATTACGGTGCCCCGTCGTGGCGAGAAGAAGCAATTGGTTGAGATGGCTGCCGCCAATGCTCGTCAGAAGTTGCGCGAGATCCGCGAGCAGTGGCTCCATTCCGCGCAACGAGCGGTCGCGGCCTTGAGCGAATTGCGCGATCTGCTCGAATTGCCTGCCCTGCCGCGCCGGATCGAGTGTTACGATGTCTCAAATACGCAGGGCCAGCAGTCGGTGGCGAGCATGGTGGTGTTCGAGCACGGTGAACCACGCCCCGCGCACTACCGCCGCTTCAAGATCAAGACGGTCAGCGGCGTGAATGATGTTGCCTCGCTGCGTGAGGTTATCAGTCGTCGCTTCCGTCGCGCCGCCGAGGTACTTGGTGATACTCAGCAGGTTGCCGCTGCAGTTGAGGTTGAAGGCGAGAACGACTCTCCCGTCGAACCGACCGATACGGCGCAGCAGGCCCTCGAGCGCTGGGCCGATTTGCCCGATCTGCTGCTGGTCGATGGGGGAGTAGCACAAGTGGCTGCGGTGGAGGCCGCTTTACACGAGTTGGGTTTTACCCAGATACCGGTTGTTGGTGTGGCGAAAGGGCCGGATCGGAACCGTTTTGATCTCGTCCGCATCGGTCAAGATCCGTTGGTACTGGCCCGTGATAGCAAGGCGTTGGCCCTTGTCCAGCGGATCGATGAAGAGGCCCACCGCTTTGCCATTACGTATCATCGGAAATTGCGCAACAAAGCGACCCTTCGCTCGCCGCTGGACGAGATTCCGGGGATCGGCCCCAAACGTAAACGTGCCTTGCTCAAGGCTTTCGGTTCCATCGACGGTATCCGCCGGGCCAGTATCGACGAACTTGCCGCCGTGCCCGGTATGACCCGCAAAGCCGCCGAAGAGTTGAAGAGTTTGCTCTAGCTACCGGAGGCAGTCATGTCGATTATTCATTCCCATATTCAAACCAACAGCGCCGATTTTCAAGCCAATTTCGCCTATCATCAGGCGCTGGCCGCCGATCTGCGCGAACGGTTGGCTAATATCCGCCAAGGTGGTGGCCCCGAACAACGTCGTCGCCACGAAGAACGGGGAAAGCTTTTTGTCCGTGACCGGATCGATACCTTGATCGATCCCGATAGTGCCTTTCTCGAAATCGGTGCGCTCGCCGCTTACAACGTCTACGATGAAGAGGTGCCCGCTGCCGGTATCGTCTGCGGTATTGGCCGTGTCGCCGGTCGCCCGGTAATGATCATCGCGAATGATGCTACCGTGAAGGGTGGTACCTACTTCCCGCTCACCGTTAAGAAGCATCTCCGTGCCCAAGAGATTGCACGCGAGAATCGCTTGCCCTGTATCTATCTGGTTGATAGCGGTGGCGCGTATCTACCCCTCCAGAGCGAAGTGTTCCCCGACCGAGACCATTTTGGCCGCATTTTCTACAATCAGGCGCAGATGTCGGCGGAAGGTATTCCGCAGATCGCATGTGTGATGGGAAGTTGTACTGCCGGTGGAGCGTATGTGCCGGCCATGAGCGACGAAGTGGTGATTGTGAAGGGTAACGGCACGATCTTTCTCGGCGGGCCACCGTTGGTGAAGGCGGCTACCGGCGAAGAGGTTACCGCCGAAGAACTCGGTGGGGCCGATGTCCATACCCGCATCTCTGGCGTTGCCGATTATTTTGCCAACGATGATCGCGAGGCGCTGGCGATCGTCCGCGATATTGTCGCTCATCTGGGGCCGCGCCAACACGCCCAGTGGGAGCTGCGCGATCCTGAACCACCACGGTACGACCCGCATGAAATCTACGGCATCCTGCCACGCGATTTTCGCCAGAGTTACGATGTACGGGAAGTGATTGCCCGTATTGTCGATGGGAGCCGGTTGCACGAGTTTAAAGCACGCTACGGTACGACTCTTGTTTGCGGCTTTGCCCATATCGAAGGCTTTCCGGTCGGTATCCTCGCTAACAATGGTATTCTCTTTAGTGAAAGTGCCCTCAAAGGCGCACATTTTATCGAGTTGTGTTGCGCCCGTAATATTCCCCTCGTTTTCTTGCAGAATATTACCGGCTTTATGGTCGGCAAACAGTACGAAAACGGCGGCATTGCTAAAGACGGGGCCAAACTGGTGACGGCGGTGAGTTGCGCGAATGTGCCGAAATTTACCGTCATTATCGGGGGAAGTTTTGGCGCCGGTAATTATGGTATGTGTGGACGAGCCTACCAACCGCGTCAGCTCTGGATGTGGCCGAATGCGCGGATTAGTGTGATGGGAGGAATGCAGGCCGCCAATGTGCTCCTCACCGTGCGCCGCGACAATCTGCGCGCCCGTGGCCAAGACATGACGCCCGAAGAACAAGAACGGTTTATCGCGCCGATCTTGGCAAAGTATGAGCAAGAAGGTCATCCCTATTACGCGAGTGCTCGACTTTGGGATGATGGTGTCATCGATCCGATTGAAACGCGGCGGGTGTTGGCACTAGGGCTGGCTGCCGCTGCCGAGGCTCCTATCCAACCGACGCGGTTTGGCGTCTTCCGTATGTAGGTGGCCGATGACTTTTTTGCGTGCCGTTACCCTGCTTGCCCTGATCTGGCTGGCTTTTGACCCTAGCCCGGCAGTGAGTTTCGCCGTCTACGTCTTGATCGGTGCGCAGGTCATCGGCTGGCTGTGGCCGCGTCTAGCCAGACGGTACATTGTTTGGCAACGGCACGCGCCGCTCGTGCTCGCCCCTGATGAAGTTGGCGAAGTGACGATCACGATTTCGTATCAGGGGCGCCTACCGTTACCTTATCTCATCGTGACCGAAGATGTGCCGCCGTCGTTGAGTGCTGTCACCCGTAAACGTTGGGTGCTTAGCCTGCACCCTGGTCAGCAGTACACGCTCCGCTATCAGGTGCAGGGCCGTCAACGTGGTCTCTACTGGTTGGGACCGCTGCGGCTCGTGATCGGTACGGTGATCGACCGCAATGAGGTGTTGATCGGCGAACACCAGCTGACGCCACTAACGATCGTTCCGCATATTGTTCCAGTACCGCTGCTCGAATTACCCGCCGGTCTGCCCTATAGCCAAGAGCGGCGTCGCTTGAGTTTGTTCGATGATCCGGTTCAAAAAATCGGTGTCCGTCACTATCGGTTCGGCGACTCGCCCCGCTTGATCGACTGGAAGACGAGTGCCCGCCTGGGTGAGTTGCATGTGCGTGAGTTGGCGCCGGTGATTGCCCGGATGACCGTTATTGCCCTTGAATTTAGTGAAACAGCGTACCGGGGTCGCTTTGCCCGTGATGACCGTGAACGGGCTGTGATCGCGACGGCCTCGTTGGCGACGGCTCTGATCAACCGTCAACAGGCGGTTGGGCTGTGTAGCGACAGCTGTGATCCGCTAACCAAAGCACCGATAGCACCTCTATTACCGCGTGCCGAACATGATCACTTGCGGACACTGTTACTGCTCCTGGGCCGGATCGAGCCGGTGCCTACCGGTAGTGTGTTAACCGAACTGTCATCACTCAACCTGAGCTGGGGGAGTACCCTGATCGCCATTACCTCCGCACTTGATGAAGCATGGTTGGCCGGCCTGACAATGCTTCGTCGGCGTGGGTTGTACGTAGCGGTGATCCTCGCCGATCCGGGACCATCCGATGTGTTGCAAGCTCGACGGTATGGTATCGCTGCTTATCGTCTCGACCGTGCCGGTGCTATTGTGGTGGATGCCTGAAAAGCGACGGTGACGTTCGTTTATCTCTGTGCAGGCTTATTGGAGGAGGATGTTATGCTCCGTGTTGCCGAAGAAGTGATGACTGCACTCGAAGAGGGTCGTGCAGTTGTAGCCCTTGAGAGCACGTTGATCAGCCACGGCTTGCCCTACCCACACAATCTGGCGGTTGCCGAAGGCTTAGAAGCCGAAGTACGGGCCAACGGCGCAGTGCCGGCAACTATTGGTGTGATTGAGGGTGTGCCGGTGGTTGGGTTGAACGGTAATGAGTTAGAACGCCTGGCGACCGGCGGTGAACACATCCGTAAACTTAGTCGGCGGGATGTTGGCTTGGCGATGGTTGATCGCGCCGATGGGGCAACGACTGTCGCCGCGACGATGGCCATCGCTGCGGCTGCCGGTATCGAGGTCTTCGCTACCGGTGGTATTGGTGGCGTTCATCGTGGTGCGAGCCGGAGCTGGGATGTAAGCGCCGACCTCACCGAATTGGGTCGCACGCCGGTGCTCGTGGTGTGCGCCGGTGCAAAAGCTATTCTCGATTTGCCGGCAACACTCGAATATCTCGAAACGCAAGGTGTGCCGGTCGTTGGCTATCAGACCAACGAGTTTCCTGCCTTTTATACGCCACATAGCGGTCTGCCCGTTACTGCTGTAGCTCCCGATGCACTGGCTGCTGCCCGTATGTGGCGTCTCCAACGCCGCTACCGCAGCTTTGCCGCTCCCGGTGGTATGCTGTTGTGCGTGCCGCCACCCGAATCGAGCGCCCTCGAACGTGATGCGGTTGAAGCGGCGATTGTCCGTGCCTTGGCTCGCGCTGAAGCTGAAGGCGTGCGCGGTCCTGGGGTAACACCCTTCTTACTCGCGGCAATGGCTGAGGAAACGAGCGGGGAAAGTATCGAAACGAACATCGCGTTGCTGCGGAATAATACGCGCGTTGCCGCTGAAGTCGCCGTGCGTATCAGTGAGTTGGGATGAAAATGCATGTGAACAAATTGTGTGCAAAGTACTTGACAAATGGTGTTATCACTCGTATACTAACATTCGCTGTTATCAGATAAAACAGCAACTGCCGTCACATCCTCGACGGTTCTGACCTCACACGTCACCCCGTTTCGTTACGTGCTGGGCGCCTCTGATGGCATCTCCGCAAGAGCGGAGCTTATCGGTGTTTTGTCTCATTGTAGTAGAGCAGGAGTGCCCGCCAATGCTCAAGCGTCGTCTATCCAACTGGAACCAAGAAGATGTGTCGTTTCCTGCGCACGAGCGTGAAGACCGTTTCGGGCACGAAGACGAGTTGTTTAATCCCGATCTCGGTGAGGTAGAACAGTTTGAGCCATCGCTCGATGCGGTGCAGCACTACCTCCAAGAGATCGGTCGTGTCGCATTACTTACTGCCGCTGAAGAGGTGGAGTTGGCCGAGCGTATCGAGCGAGGCAATGCAGCCGAACAGCGGTTGACCACCGCTACCGACCTCACACCGCGCGAGCGCTGTGAGTTGTTGAAGGCGGTGCAGGAAGGCGAAGAGGCTCGCCGTCATCTGATTCAGGCCAACCTGCGGCTCGTGGTTAGCATTGCCAAGAAGTATGTTGGCCGAGGCCTCTCGCTGCTCGACCTGATCCAAGAGGGGAATATCGGTCTGATGCGGGCAGTTGAAAAGTTTGATCACCATAAAGGCAATCGCTTCAGCACCTACGCTACCTGGTGGATCCGGCAAGCCGTCACGCGCGCCCTTGCCGAACAAGGCCGCACCATCCGGCTGCCGGTGCATATGAGCGAGTCGGTGGGGCAGGTAAAGCGGATTGCTGATCGGCTGGCCCAATCACTCGAACGCCAACCAACACCCGAAGAGATTGCGATGGCCCTCGGTCAACCGGTTGAGCGGATCCAGCGCATTCTCGAAGCGGCTCGTCGCCCCGTCTCGCTCGAGACGCCGGTAGGTGATGAAGGGGATCATACGCTCGGCGACTTTATTACCGACGAAGAGTTGCCGGCGCCCGGTGAGATCGCTGCCCAAACATTGCTCCAGCGCGACCTCTGTGCGGCCCTCAATCAACTGAGCGACCGCGAGCGCCGGATTATCGATCTACGATACGGTTTGCGTGATGGCCGTCGCCGCACTCTCGAAGAGGTTGGTCGGGTGCTCGGTATGACGCGGGAGCGTGCTCGCCAGATTGAGGCCGAGGCTCTGCGCCGTTTGCGTAGTCCCGAAATCGGCCAACACCTGCGCGATTATTTGGATTGAGTACGTAGTACCGCTGATCGCTTCGGTGAACAGGCGAGGGAGAAAGTAACCTCTCGCGTGTTCACCGTTGCGTTTTCTGGCGGGTGAGCGGTTTATCTGCTGCTAAGCTGCTCAATGGCGAGGTTGATCCACGGATCGGTTTCAATCCGAAACCGTGTCCAGTCGCTGTTCGGTTGAATAGTAGGGATAACCCCACGCCCTTCGAGATCGGATCCGTCGTTCAGGCGAAACCCCTCTTGCGCTACCCACAACCTTGAGCCCCCGGTGATTTCGTAGGCGTAGATTGTTTCCGTGTTGCCCGCCGATGGTAAACCGATAACTACTGCACCGGCTTCTCGCTGCAAGATCGCTGCGAGCAATTCAGCGTATGATGCGGTGCTACGGTCGATCAAAACGGCAATTGGCAGGCCGCGTAGGTCGGGATCGCGTGGTGTGATCGTTAAAGGAGTTTCTCCTTTACGACTAACGAATGACCCAACGTTACCCTCAACAAAATGACCGAGTAGCCCACTGAGCACCGCGCGCCATCCGCCCGGATTGGTGCGTAAATCGAGGATGATACCGCGCAGTGGTCGTTCGCTCACCAGCCGTTGTAACGCCGCTGCGACTTGCTCGTGCATGTCGTTGACCCATAGCGTGCTGATGGCAACGTAGGTAATATCATTTCTCATGCGCATAATGTATGGTTCGATCCGACCCTCCACGCGCTCGCGTACAAGTTCGATTTCACGCGATCCACCCTCTGGCAGAACAATCAATAGGCGCACCCGGCTGCCCACCGGTCCTTCAATCGAGCTGAGATTGAAGGTGCGGCCATCGATAGTAACGATCCGATCCCGTGGTTGCAGACCGGCTCGGGCTGCCGGACTCTCCGGGAAGACGTGTTGGATCAATAAGCCATCGTTGAGCTGCAACGTCGTCACCCCGATCCCTACCTGCTCTTCGCGTCCGCTGGTGAGCCGATCTTCGATGATCACCGCTTGTGGTGGTACAAAACGGGAATGGTTATCGCGCAACAAGGCAACCATCGTCTCAATAATGGTGAAAAAGGTATCGTCATCGTCCGCTGCTAACGCTCGTGGACCGTATTCGGCTCGTACTGCTCCCCAATCTACCCCGTTAAAGGTCGGATCAATATAGTGTTCGTTAATGGTCGTCCACACTTCGGTAAAGATCTGTTGGCGGAGCGTCGCGTTAAGGGAGAGAGAAGGGGTAGCAGTAGTCACCGCCGGGCTGGCCGTTGGTACCGGCGTCGTGCTTGGCAGTGGCGCTGTCTCACGCGGGCCGGCAGTCGTGCAAGCGATCAGCAATCCGGTTATCCACCATACGGTAAGCGAACGATGAAATCTCGTAGAACATAATTGTGTTACTGACATTGCATTTACTATCGTTCCCGTCCGCCTGGACAAAGCGACGGCACCTATTTTCTCACTCTAAGGCAAATGCTGCCGCCAGCACTTCACCGGCCAATCGGGCAGCAACGCCACTACCCTCACCGCCTTGCTCGATGATTACGGCGACAGCATAACGTGGCTGATCGATTGGGCCAATGGCGATAAACCACGCATGGGGCGGTGCACCGGGTACGTGTTCGGCGGTGCCTGATTTACCGCCGACCGGTTGCGTGACAAACTGTGAGATACTATTACCAAAGCCGTACCGAGCCACGGCTGCCATAGCCTCGCGCATCTGGCGAGCCGTACTACTGCTCATCACCCGTCGCACTGACTTCGGCGTCGTTTGCCGAACGGTACTACCATCCGGGCGGGTAATCCGTTGTACGAGATAGGGTTCCATCATCACGCCGTCATTGGCGATTGTTGCCGCGATTAGGGCCATCTGTAACGGCGTGACGAGCAACTGTCCCTGTCCATAACCGGTATCGGCCAGCGCACGCGGCTGTGCGAGAAAATTGGCCTGTACTGCCAGCAAACTAGGTTCGGAAGGGAGATCGCGTAATACTCTGAACCCGGTTGGGATTCGGTTGGGGAGAAAGATGTTAAAGCGCTGGGCCACCTCAGCAAATCGGTCGGCACCCAATCGTACTGCGTACTGGGCAAAAGCAGTATTGCACGAAAAAGCGTAGACCCGCTCAAGGGTCACCGGTTCACCGATTATGGCACCTAGATTATTCACCGCATTGACGATAGGTGGCGCATCTGGTTGTGGGAAATACTCGTTGGGGCAGGTTATTTGGTTGGGTTGCCCAATCAACGGATGTTCTAACACCGCCACCGCCGTCACCGTCTTGAACGTCGATCCGGGTGGATAACGTCCTTGGCTGGCCCGGTTGAGTAATGGCTGGCCCGCATCATCTTGATTCAACCGTGACCAATAGTCACTCACCCGTTGGCGTTCGGCAGCGAGATCGGCTGCTGCCGGGTCGACCACCAATCGACTCGGATCAAATCCAGGCCGACTCACCATTGCCAGTATCGCCCCTGTCCGTGGATCGAGGACAACCACCGCGCCACGCCGATCGCCGAGCAAACGCGCTACCTGATCTTGCAACTCGGCGTCGATGGTGAGGGTGAGTGCATTGCCCTGCGGTAATTCACCTGTCCATTCGTTGAGCAGTGATTGCCACTCGTTGCCGCGTTCACCCGATAAGTAGTCGTTGAATCTTGCTTCAAGGCCACTCTGCCCATAACGAGGGCTGAAAAAGCCGAGAATGTGCCCAAAAGCCGTTATATCGTATGCACCGGCCAGTGGGTATGAGCGTCGGGCAATCCCGTTGACCAACATACTCTCGACCAAGATGCGCCCCTTGCGGTCACTGATTGGCCCGCGTAAGACGCGCTGGGTAGCCAGTACCGGACGGACATTGCTGGTGGTGCTGCCATCGGCGCTGGTGACAACGTAGCTGCTAATTGCCTCAGCTTTAATCAATTGCTGTCGAAGCAATTGCAGACTCAGCATCAGAAAGCCGAGGATTATCACCGTACCGATCCGCGAGACGGTACGGCTAAGATCGTTGCTCGGCGGCGCAGCATTGATCTGACTTATCATCACCAATCCGGCTAGTGCCCCACCAATCCAGAGCAAAAGCAGCCAAGTTGGCTCTTGTTCTATCGGGAGGAACATGCCGTACATAAGTAAGACCAGTGCTGTCACAAGCGCCGGAGCATGCCAAAAACGGCGTGGTCGCATGCGTTAGGACTCCTCGCCAATCGCTCAACTGCCGATGCAGTGAGAACTAACGGTATGATACTGCAACTTTATGGTTCAAGAGGAAGGGTCACGCGCACTGTAAGACCACCTTTTTCGCCTTCAAAGACGGTGAGTTGACCGTCAAGTTCGGCGATCCGATAACGTAGCGCACGCAGTGCGTGCAGATGCGGTCGTTCGTAGGTACCGTCGAGTAAACCAACACCATCATCTTCGATTTGCAAGGTGGCAACGTGCTCGTCAACGCGAAGCAAGACGTGGCACAACGAGGCGTGGGCGTGGCGGCGAACGTTTGCTAGTGCTTCTTGAGCGGTGCGTAAGAGTACACTCTGCTGAGCTGTGGTGAGCTTCTGCACCGCACCTTCGATCTGGCAATTAACCTGAAAGCCACCTCGTTGCCGTTCCTCATCGACCAAGTGAAAGATCGCGAGACGCAGATCGGGGCGGAGCGAGATGGCCGGGGCCAATTCAGCACTACGTCGGCTACCGGCGCTCATCATCGATGGTGAAAACCAATCAATTCCCGCACTAATCGCTTCATTCTTCGGTAGGGCGGATCGGCGTGTTCCGGTTGGTAGGGTTGTGTCACCAATGAACGACGTATTCTGGTCTCGATGCCGATCAAGCAGCGGTCGTTGCCAGGCAGCTAATACGGTCCAACCGAGGCCGAACAACAAGACAACAACAGCCTGTGGCCCACTGAGTGCCGGTATTGATACCAAGGTACTGCTGACCAGATACGCTATCACAAACCCTATTCCGCTCAGGAGTGCCCCTTGCCAACCGAATAGGAGTGCCGGTGCAATCAAGCTACCTAATGCTGCTGGGCCAAAGGGAAGCCACCCACCACCACTTACCAGAACGACGATGAGCGCCACAAGAATGTCGACGGTCAGCAAAGCCGGTCTGCGTTGCATGAGGCGCAGATAGCTCGACGCTTGGCGAGTAATGAAGAGCGTGACCAGCAATACCAGTAACAACAAACTGGCGTGGAGTGGCAAGTTTTGGGGAGTGTAGCCGGGCAGAGTCAAGGTAAGACCGGCAAGAAGCCACGCCAGCCACCGATACCCGACGAAGAGACCGACGGGGTTAAGACGCTGCCGCCATGTATCCATCATGCGTCGCACGCGCTTTCTCCCGACAGCGGCTGTTATCAAAGCCGCTGTGATGAAACCGGGGATCGACTCAGATAAAGCATGAGTAAGTGTAGCAGAAAGCTATCGGTGCGGCAAGCCGGAATCTTGACTATCGCTACCGGTAGGTGTTGGTGCAGCCAGATGGTTAGAACAACGCAGCGTACACCACTCCACCGATCACGATTGCTCCTACCACACTGTACTCAATTAACAACCGCCGGTTGAGTTGGCCGATGCTCGCATAACCCAGCAATCCGATGACGACATACAGCACTACTAACAGTACCACACCGGCCAGCAAAAAGGTCGTTTGCCAGTAATTCAAGGCCCACATCAGTTCGGCAATACCTAGCCCGCCAATCAGAGCGACCCCTACTGAGACAGGCCGGCGTTGAATATTCAGCAGCGCATAGATTAATAGCGCTGCCACTAATGCCACCATCGTGGCCGAATAAAGTGTGCGGTAGCGAGTGTAGTAAATGGCACTAAAACTACTAAACGCTATCAGATACCCAATCACGTGTAACACAATCTGCGCCGGTGTGTGGACGGTCGGTTGCCAGTCGAGACAAAAATACTGCGCTACAAGAATGACGACCAGCATACCGGCTGTGCCGATCAATGCAAAGACCAAAGCTGTACTGCCCAACACCTGATTGAAGAGCTGCCAGAAGGCGTAGGCCGCGATCACGTTAAGTGCAGGGAGTACCCAAAGCGCCGGGGTTACATTGCGTAATGGCCCCCACGAACGGAGTATCCAGTCTACCGGGTGTGGATGCTGACGGGTGATCCATTCCGCTCCGAGCGTCGTCAGGCCGGCAAGCATACCGATAAAGACCCATGATAGCCCAACCACCGGGAGATCGCCGCCGAAGGTGATGCGTGGATTGATCGCACTACTATCGATAAGAAAGACCAAAGCCAGCCCGAGCGTCACCATCAGCGCAATGCTGATAATCTGTTCGTAGCGCGGTTGTGGTGGTATCACGGTTAAACCTCGTTCGTAAATTGAAACTGTTTCAATTGAAACAATATTGACATAGCGGGAACAGTCATGCTATAGTTCAATGTAGCAGGAATTATACGGCAGACAACAATCTACTGTCTACTGTTATAACTGACTTGTACAGAACTCCTACCCCCTGCGCCTCCAGCGCACTAGTGAGGAGATTGCAATGAGCCTCTCCACAGAACCTGCCGGATGGCAGCAGAGTAGCGAGACGACACCTGAGATTGAGGCATATACGTTGCTGCGTCAGGTTCACTCGATTCTCGAGATGTATAATCGCTATGATCTGCGCGGCGAGGATTTGACAGTACCTCAGTTCATGATTTTAAACTATGCCTCACGCAGCGGTGTTCCTCTCAGTGAGATCAGCGCACGCATGATGTGCGATAACTCGAATCTAACCGGGATTGTCGACCGGCTGATCGCGAAAGGCTATGTTGAACGTCGCCCTGATCCCAACGACCGGCGGGTGAGCCTCATCTGCTTGACCGAGGCCGGCGCCGAGAAGTTGCGCAATTTGCGTCCCCGCCATCACGAACGTTTGCGGCGACGGATGCGCTCACTGTCTGAGCACGAGGTGCAGCAGTTACGCGAACTATTGCGTTCATTGTACAGCGGGTTACTCTCACCTGTCGAGGACGAGGCAGACGGTCAGTTGAAGATGCAGTAGGCTTCGTGCTCAGCCAACTCCCAGATAATCTTCTCCTGGTTGGTATCCCAGCTCGGTCAGCCAACTGTTGATGAGGTCGCGTGCGCCGTGATTGGTGACATAAACCAGCACGAATGGGCGTGGCCGGTGGTTGAGCCAAGATGGGGCGTGTACCGGTACACCCCAAATGATCTGCCCAATTTTATCTGGGTCGACGTCGATCCAAGCTTCCGGCACAAAACCGCGATCGATCAACCGGCGCGCCCGCTGGCGTGTCACCCGTCCCGCCCCCCAGTACACCAACGGTCTTCCACGGTGGAGACGTGGGTCACGGGCCAAGAAGGTGGCTCGCAGCTCATCAAAGATTGTGCGGGCGTAACGCGGATCAACCCGCGAGGTACGATCTGGCCGTTCACGCCACCCCAGCAGATGACGTGGCAGTTTAGCCATCAGCAGCCCGGCAGTGTACATTCGTAACCACAGCTCGTAATCTTCTGGCCACGGATCGGTAGTATAGCCGCCTAACGCTTGTACGGCTGTCTTCCAGAACATAACTGAGGGATGGGCAAAGGGCGATTCGACATAAATCTCGGCAGCCACCTGTTCTGGAGTGAGGATGCGGTTCTGCCACCGGAGGTATTCACGATAGCCGGCTCGCACCGCCTGCACCGGAAAGGCAACAACCTGGCAGGCAATGAGTGCAAGGTCGCGTTGTGCTTGTAAAGCCTGGTATTGCAACGCAAGCCGGTCTGGATGCATGACATCATCAGCATCCATACGGGCAATAATCGGTGCGCGCGCTAACGCTAGGCCGAGGTTGAGTGCCGCCGCTAACCCAATTCGCCCAGCATTGATCGGCACAATCCGTGCGTCGTGAGCCGCCGCATCTGCGACCATCGCAGCTGATTCATCGTCCGATCCATCATCGATAGCCAGCACTTCATAGTCGGTAAAGGTCTGTCGTGCTAACGAGCGCAAACAAGCTGCTAGTGTCGTTGCTGCATTGCGAATGGGTAAGATGATCGAAACCTTCGGTGTGGTCATCCTATAATTGTAATTGCACGATCTGTGCCTTGCGGGTGGATGGGGACGCACTGCCATGCATCCCTCCGTTACGTCCGTTGCGTCCTTCGCGCCTGTGCGTTGTTGCGCCCTTCGCGCCTGTGCGTTGTTGCGCCCTTCGCGCCTGTGCGTTGTTGCGCCCTTCGCGCCTGTGCGTCCGTTGCGTCC
>NZ_JBMFNE010000036.1:0-28443 GCF_049970315.1 Chloroflexus sp. | reverse complement strand
CCTAACGTGGGGAAGGGGCGTCCCCCTTTGTCATTTCGAGGGCACGCCAGTGCCCGAGCAATCCTAACGTGGGGAAGAGTGATTGCTCGCTGCGCTCGAAATGACAAATAGTACTGCCCCCCACTGTCATTTCGAGGGCACGCCAGTGCCCGAGCAATCCTAACGTGGGGAAGGAGTGAGGAAGATTGCTCGCTACGCTCGAAATGACATTATTGAATCACTTTGCTGATAGACTGTTGAGCCATTTCGGATCTCCACAATAACAGTCTGTACCCCATTCCCTGAGTCTAATGTCTATGCGATGCTAGATTGATACGACATCCATTCCGTCCAATTGATCCCGTCGTTGCTGAGTCGCATCGTTGGTGAGTTCTACTGAACAATATCGCCCTGTGCATTCGGCGACGCAGGCGGCACAGGGATCGCCATTAACAAGAGGCTTAGCACCACCGAACTAACGGTGCGGATACAAGTAGGCATACCACCCTCCTGAACCTCGACCACGCTATGCAGCATGGTAACAGGCAACAAGGATAGTATGCCAGAGTGACAAGAGTCCTAGATTATGGATTATGGACTTTCCTACCGGAACAGCAGCAACCGTAACCCGTTGAGCACCACGATAATTGTGCTCCCCTCGTGACCGACCACACCGAGTGGCAACGGCACACCCACCGTCAATGTTGTTGTTACCAACACGACCACAACCGCCAGCGCAAAGATAATATTTTGCCAGACGACCTGCTGTGTGCGGCGGCTGAGGCGCAGCGCGTAGGTGATCGCGCTTAAGTCGTCGCGCATCAAGACCAGATCGGCGGTTTCGAGTGCCGCATCGGTACCGGCAGCCCCCATTGCAATTCCCACCGTCGCCGCCGCCAACGCCGGTGCGTCATTCACACCGTCGCCGACCATCGCCACACCACCGTAACGCTGGCGTAACTGCTCAACGATACGCAGCTTATCGGCGGGCAACAGGCCGGCATGCACCTCGTCCACACCCAGCCGGCGCGCCATCGCTTCCGCCACCTGTGGATTATCGCCGGTCAGCATCACGATCCGCTCAATACCGGCAGCACGCAACTCGGCAATGCGTTGGGCTGCATCGGGCCGTTCGCGATCCATCACCGCTATCAATCCCAACCACTGCTCGCCACGCCGAACGAACAACACACTCCCGCGCCCTTGCGCCATTAGCTCATCGGCCCGCACCGACAACTCCGGCGGCACAACCACCCCGGCCTCGGCAAACAAGTGCGGCGAACCGACCAGTGTCTCAACCCCTTCCCACATCGCACGCACACCCATCCCGGTCACAGCCGTAAACTGCTCGGGTGGCGCAACCGTGATCCCGCGTTCTTCGGCGGCTTGCAAAATGGCACGCGCAATTGGGTGCTCTGAAGGTTGCTCGGCACGGGCAACAATCGCCAATAGATCGGCTTCGTCCACCCCATTCATCGGCACAAGATCGGTCATCGTCGGTTTACCAAAGGTCAACGTGCCGGTCTTATCGAAAGCGATCACCCGTACCTTGCTCAATTCCTCAAGATGCACTCCACCCTTGAACAGCACCCCACGCCACGCCCCGGCTGCAATCGCGCTCAGCAACGAAGCCGGCACACTGATCACCAACGCACACGGCGAAGCAACCGTGAGGAGCACCATTCCGCGGTAGAACGTATCGGTAAAGTCGGCTCCGGTTAGCGCCGGTACGGCAAGGATAAACAAAATCACCGCGACGATCACGCCGATTGCATACCGCTGCTCAAAATATTCAAGAAAGCTCTGCGACCGCGCCTTGCGCGCTTGTGCTTCACTCACCATCGTGATAATACGGGCCAACGTACTCTCGCTGGCCGGCTTGGTTACCCGAACTTCCAACGCACCGGTCTGGTTGAGCGTGCCGGCCAACACTGCCATCCCCGGACCTTTTTGCACCGGCATTGACTCACCGGTCAGCGCCGATTCGTCAAATGAACCACTACCCCGTTCAATCACACCATCGAGCGGCACTCGGTCACCGGGGCGGAGCACCACCACATCGCCCACTTGCACTGCCTCAACCGGCAGATCGAGTTCACGCCCATCACGACGAACCGTCACCATATCCGGGCGCAACTGCATCAGCGCGGTAATCGCCTGCTCGGTACGACGCATTGCATAGGCTTGCAACACATTGCTCAACGAAAAGAGAAAGAGTAGAATCGCACCTTCGGTAAAATCGCCTAAATAGCCCGCACCGAGCGCTGCCAATACCATCAACAGGTCAACTTCAATCGACCAATGGCGTAGCGATGCAATGATAGCGCGCACGGCGTAAAAGCTGCCAAAGAAATAGGTCGCCAGGTGGGCGGCCAGCGTGATCGACTCCGGCGCACCCGATCCTTCCAGTATCAGACCAGTGACAATACCGATCAGGGTCAAAGCGACAAAGGCCGGTTCGAGGATCTCGTCGTTGAGCAGCAGCGTCAGGCGCTGCCGGGGTGCCGTGTTCGATATAGTTGTCATGACAATCTCCTCTCTGCCGCCGGGTAACGTAACCGAGCTACGAATGCAAAACTTGTCGATCTTCTGGATCGAGACGAGCGAGTAGGTCTTCGCCTAATCGGGCAAAGATGCGCTGCGCAAACAACTCCATCCAGATAAATTGGCGCGCGATCAAAACCATGTTGCGGTTGGTGGTGACCGTAGCCGTCGTCGCCAGATGGCCGGAAGCGATCAGAAACTCTCGCTCATCGGCGACCACGATGAGCGTTTCGACCATACCATGCAGTTCGGTTTCACGTTTGGGATGGCGTACCACCTGACCGAAAGAAAAGGGAGCTGTACCGGTGAGTATCACCCCCAGCGCAACTCCGCGCGCATGGGCGGCAGCCAACGCCGGATAGAGCGCTTCAACATCGGCGTCGGTCAGTACTAACATCAACTCACGCTCAGCACCTTCGATCAGATCACGCGCTGCCGTTAACGCCTCACGTCGCCCGCTAAAGTTCCATAAGCGGTCATTCTCCTCGTGCCGAAAGAGCGGTATGAGCTGGTTTCGCAACGTCTCGGCCCGCTCATGTGCTTCACGCTCGTACCGGTCGAGCAAAATGGCCGGTGAAATCGGGCGATACAACGTCGCCTTCTCTTCAACCGACTTGAGAACGACACCCCGCGCCTCTAATCGCCCCAACGCTTCGTAGACCATCGACCGCGGCACACCGGCCAGCTTGCTGATCTGATAGCCGGTGGCCGGATAGTCGGTTAGCAATGCCAAATAGACCCGTGCTTCGTACTCGGTTAGCCCCAGCGCCGTTAATTGTTCTAGCAGATTTGTATCTATCATAGTTGTTTACTTCCGAACTACTAAAATTGTACCACGCACCACAACTTTGTCAAGAGGTTTTTTTCACCGACGACCCCTACCACCCACACACGAAACGATGATGGAGCACACCGAACAGCGTCACATGCTGCGCAACCGATCCTTGTGGGAAGCGAGGGTACGACTGTGACCTACCCAACAACGTCTCGGCGAGGAACGTGCGCAGCACGTGCCATGCCTCACCGGGAGCACCACCGGCGTTGATCGAGTCGATGCCACCAACAAAAGCGTGTGGCTGATCGGGAAAAACAACAAAGCGCGTCGTCACTGCGGCGACGCGCAGATCGCGTTCGAGTCGTTCTACTTCACTCAGCGGAATAGAGGCATCGGCCCCGCCGAAAATGCCCAGCACCGGGCCGCGAATCTGGCGCAACGCCTCAGGATCAACTTCCGCCATGCCGTAGAAGATGCCGGTCGCCGCTACCGCTGGGTTGTGCAAGGTGTAGAGCAGCGACGTGCGGCCACCATAGCAAAAACCGATCACGGCGATCCGATCTGCCAACACATCGGGTCGCGCCGTCAGCCACGCGAACACCGCATCGAGATCGGCTTGCACCTGTTCGGGTGGTGTTGTCGAAACCTGATAGATCGCGCGTGGGATCCACGTCGTACTCGCACCACGAAAGGTATCGGGGGCGACGACCACGTAGCCGTCGGCGGCGAGTGCGGTCGCCTTTTCGATGATGTCAGGTCGTAACCCCCACCATTCGTGGATCATGATCACGGCCGGATGCGGGCCGGGAGTAGACGGCTCGGCGACAAAGGCCCGGATCGGGCCGGCGGGGCCGGGAATCGTAACATTGGTTAGCTCCTCCACCCGCCCACTTCCGATTACCGCATCGAGCGGAATGCTCAGGATAACCCCGACGATAGCGATCCCGATCACCAGCCCGATCCACCCTAACACTCGTCTCAGCCGTTGCACATCTACCTCCTCACGTTGACAGACTGCCTATGATCGAGTATACTCTGAAATGGAAAGACTCCGTAGCTCAACTGGATAGAGCGTCAGCCTCCGGAGCTGAAGGTTGGTGGTTCGAGCCCACTCGGAGTCGCCAGTAAAGAACCCGCCCATTGTGGGCGGGTTTTATCGTGCGAGTGTGGTGACGCGCAACTCGTCACCAATCCCATTACAGCGTCCCGCTCAAGATGACCTCACCTTCGCCCGGAGATGCATTGGTCGCCGGTTCTACCGTCACCATCACCTCGGTGAACGCATTCACCTCTCGCGGTGCAGTCACGATCAGCGTTGCAAACCCGGCAGCATCCACCTGAACGGTACCGGCCGCGATCCGCTGGGTACCATCGCTCAGCCAAAACCGATAGACGCGATCCGGTTGTAACGGCGGCAAACCACTAAACACGACCACCGCCTGAGATTCACCGGGATACATATACATCTCGCCACGCGCCGCCAAACCCGCCCGTGTAGGGTGCAGTTCGCGGGTAGCGACACCAGGGGCACTCACAAACGAGACGAGTAATCGCTCTTGCGCGATTTGCTCGTTCAAGCGAGCGATCTGCTGCTCATAACGGGCCAGTTGCCTACTCAACTGCGCCTGTTGTGCCTCTCCGGCAGCAACAGCTTGTTGTAATTCACCGATCGCCGTCAGTAACTGCTGATTGTTCGCCGCAAGGGTTGCTACTTGTCGTTGCAAGGTCAGTGTCAACCCACCTAAGCCGATGATCACCACGACCAACACCGTCAAGATTGTAGGTACCAACCAGCCCGCAGGCCGCGGTGAGCGCGTTGGAGGCATTCGCTGCGCTTGATCAGCAGCAATCCGGGCCATTAGCCGATCACGCACATGGGAAGGCGGCTCGGCCGGCGCAGCCGCGTATGGCAACAGCGCGACCGTTTCACGCAACTGTTGTAACTCAGCCCGAGCAGTGGGCGACATTGCCAATACCTGCTCGAGTGCAGCCAGATCGGCAGGATCGAGACTACCCAATGCCGCTGCTGCCAGCAGGGCGTCAGTCTGCTCTTGCTCAGAGGAGTCCATCATTCATTAACATTCCTGGTGATCGTGAGCATCTATGCCGTAGTGAAGCAACGCTTGCTTCAATTTCTGCAAACCAAGCCGAATCCGTGTCTTGATGGTTCCGAGAGGACTTTGTAAATGCTCGGCAATCTCGCGCTGCGACAGCCCACCAAAATAAGCCAACTCAATAACTTCACGCTGATCCGGCGGCAAATCAGCCAAGGCGTGGGAAATCAGCCGACGACGTTCCGCTTCAAGCGTCGACTGCTCGACATTCTGCATCTGGTCAGGTAGAGACGTCAACAACTCCTCACTCGCACCAGATGTCATCGGGCGAACTTGCCGCCGTCGCAACTCATCAATGCAAAGATTGCGGGCAATCCCGAACATCCATGGCAAGAAGGCGCCTTGCATCTGAAACGTAGCCGCCCGCTTCCAAACCCGCCAGAAGGTTTCTTGCACAACCTCTTCAGCCGGCTCAGCAGCTCCTAACATTCTCAACGCTAAACCGTAAACGACTCGCGCATGCCGATCGTAAAGCTGAGCGAGCGCTGCACTATCACCGGCCGCTACCAGCTCCATCAAAGTTTCATCGCTTAAACGGGCTAACCGAGCCGCATCGTGGGGCTGGGCCACTACCAACCTCTTGTATCATAATACGTACATCACCGCCGATCGGATGCCTCACAATCCGGTGATGTACGAAGATGCTCATTCCCTATTATACACATCTCTTTCAAGCGACGTACATCGGTGCGATTATCACGCATCGGCAGACAGTACCCTGGTTTTCTCCCGTGCATTTTTCGGCAACTTATGGTAGAGTTATATTGAATAATACAAATACGCTTGACATACATATTAGTTATGTTATAGTTGGGATTGTGGCGAATATCACAAGGTGAACGACTTCACCTTGTTGCTCTGGCACATGCACGTCACAGTCATCGGATCGTCGTCGCCTCCGGCGCCAGACCGGTTCGGCGATCCTAGGAAGGAACAGCCGCATGGCCGGCTACCAACCGCATCTTAACCCGTCGGGATCGGTTTCGCTGCCTGAGGCGCGCATACCAACAACTCATAGCAGCTACAATACCGGCGAACTACCACCACAAACGGCCGGTGGCTTGGCCGGTATCTTCCACCGAGCCGGTATTTTGGCCGATCTCGGCGCAATCGAGCAGCGGCTCCTTGAATTAACCCATTCACGAGTTGCCGTCATTAGTGCTGCCGGCGCCCACACTGTACGCTCCGGCGGCAAACGGCTTCGCGCGGCGCTCGCCGTCTTAGCCGCGCGGCTTGGCTATTACCAGCTCAACCGCGTGATACATCCAGCCGCCGCCGCCGAACTCATCCACGCCGCCTCGCTCGTTCACGACGATTTAGTCGATCAAGCGAATCGCCGTCGTGGTCAAATCACCGTCCACGCCCGCTGGGATAACGATGTTGCGCTGATGGTCGGTGACTATTTCTTTGCGCTCGCTGCTGCTGAAATGGCGCGAAGTCCTGACCCGCGTATTATTACATTCTACGCCGAAGCAGTGCAAACCATTTGCGAGGGTGAATTAAGCCCCGTTACCGTCGCCGAGCCGTTCGACCGTGCTCTGCGCCAGTATCTGTACAAGACCGGAGCGAAAACGGCGGTGTTGTTTGAAGCGGCATGTAAAGCTGGGATGGTTTCCGGCGGTGGTAGTGATGATCAGATCATTGCCTTGGGTCAGTATGGCTACGATCTCGGTATGGCGTTTCAGATCATCGATGATGTACTCGATTTTATCGGCGATGAACGCATACTGGGAAAGCCGGCGGGTAATGATCTGCGGCAAGGAACGATTACCTTACCGCTTATCTATGCGACGGCTGTATCGCCGAACCCCCTTCTACGCGAGGTTTTGATGCACAATCCGCCACCTGATCCTCTTGTGAGTGAGGTTATTCGTGAAGTCATTGCGGTTGGTGGGGTGGCTGCCGCCCAAACCGAAGCGGAACGCTATATCGAGCAGGCAATCGCTCATCTCGACATCTTCCCACCTGGTCCGGCTCGCCAGGCGTTAATCGATATTGCACACTTTGTGATTGAACGTAAGGTGTAATAGCACTCAGTATTCGCATGGGCAAAGGTATGGTTGTGGTTGAGACGTTGTCATCGAACGTCTCAACTTTTTTTGTTGATGGTGCGCAGGGTTTCTCTACCGCCTGTCCGCGCTGCTGTGCTCAATAGATCGCTGAACCAGATGGTCATAGTTTTTTGGTATAAATAAAGAAATATTTTAGAATCTATATATGTATATAAATCAGTGATAAGATGATTTGCCAATTTTTCAACTATCGCATATAATACGGCGCGACAATTCTCTTCTCGCACCTATGAAACGCTCTCCCTATGTACCCAACAGTTGCCCTTATTCTCGATCACGACACCAAGGAACGTGTCGTCTTGAGTGAACTCCTTTATCAATGGACATGGCCATTACTGGCCACCGATAGTTTGACTTCACTTATATACTATCTCCACGATCCGAGAGTACACCTCTGCATTGTTAACACCGAGCTTTTAAGCGATCTATGGCAAGATTTTCACACACTCTTGACAACCCTTAGCCCACATCAGCGACTCGTTCTGAGTGGAAACACGCTATTACCCTTGCCTGATCTTCCCGACACCGTTGCATCGCGGATGATCTGTTTACCCTATCTTCCGCCCCAAGATGCCTTACAATCCTTTTTAGCTACGCACCACTTGCCTCATAAGGTACTGTCACCCTCGGAGCAGAGCAGACGCCTCTGCGAAAGACCGTGTAGCATGTTTGAGATTGATAGTACACGCCAAATTGCCCGCTTCTGTGATCGAGATGTGTTCTTGAATCAAGAAGAGTTGAGCGTGTTACAGTATCTTACCCTTACAAAAGGTCATATTTACACCTATCGAGACCTGATCGATCTGTTTTACCTGAATCATTTGTCTGAAGACCACGCCAGAAAACTGGTACGCGGACGTATGTATTACTTACAAACCAAACTCAATCGCAATAGTAAACATACCGAAATTATAACCTGTGTGCGTGGGGTTGGGTATCGTTTGAGTATACCAATGTGTAAAGCTGGATGCCCCGCGAGTGAGCATTCCGATGGGCACACGGATGATAAAGCGCATACGGATAAGACGGATCAGATGAGTGAACACGGATCACGCTCTGATCCGTACTAACCCGTCGCATCAGTCCCATCCGTGTCCCCTCGCTTACAATGTACACGGATGATACGGATCAGACGGATGAACACGGATCACACCTCCGATCCGTGCCAATCCGTCGCATCAGTCCCATCCGTGTCCCCTCCGATCCGTATCCCTCCTACCCCTGACTCCGCAACGCATAGCGTATCCCATCCCGCAAGTCAGCCCGTGTCACAATCGTACTCAAATCAACCCCCAACGCAACGAGCGTTTGCGCGACATCAGGTCGAATACCGGTAAGCACCAACTGCGCCCCCAACAAACGGATCGAAACCGCACACTGCAATATCGCGTGTGCCACCTGCGTATCGATCACAGGAACACCTGTCACATCGAGCACGACAACCCGTGCACGCCGCTGTTGAACCGTTCGCAACAGCATCTCTATCAAACTCTCCACCCGCGTACTGTCAAATGCCCCGATCATCGGTGCCAACAACACCCGTTCCGCCACTTCGAGCAACGGCGTCGAGAGTTCGGCCAACAACGCTGCCTGTGCCGCAATCACCTCTTCCCTGACCGCCAACTGCCGACGCAACTCTTCGGCTTGCTTAATATCGGTAATATCGATCCGCAAACCGACAGCCCCACCATCCGCAGTCCGCCGCTCGACGATCCGAATCCAACGTCCATCGGCAAGACGCTGCTCAATCGGAGCCAACTCGGCATGCAACCGCAACCGCTCGGCCACCCACTCGTCAACCCGCCCAATTGCATCGGCGTATTGGCCGCGCTCAGCACCCAACCTAATAAATTCCGCAAAAGGTCGCCCCGGCACAATCAGATCGGCACTAATAGCGTATAACTCCCGGTAGCGTCGGTTGCACATAACGATCCGATCTTCAGTGTCAAGCAACAGAAAGCCTTCCTCTAAACTATCCAATGCCCCCAGTATCGTTTCAAGTCGCCGCTCTGCCGCCCGCTGTCCATCGAGCAACGACGTCACATCTACAAGCTGCGCGACCAATGCCGATCCACTGCGACAAATCAATACCTGAACATACTTTGATCGATCAGAGCGCAACGGCGCTCCCAACTGTAATGGCGGATCATCAGGCGTAAGTAATGCAATCCATTCACGGGCTGCTGCCACATCCGACGCTTCCCACGCCACTACCTGCGCACACGCGGTAACGAGATCGACCGGCGGTTCGGTAACATCACGCCATTCCAACCATCGCCAGTTGCATTGAACCGGACCATCATCGGGGGCATAGGCCGTCGGCAGTGGCAAATCATCAAGCAACATAGCAGCACTCTCGTGGCTTATTTGTAGTATCGGTTCCAGAATAGGCTGAAAACGCTTGCATTATACCCCAGAACACCGCCACCGCTACGATCGTAGCCCGTTATTTGTCAACCACCCATCCATGAACCACCCACTTACGTAACATGTGGTATAACAAAGTAGGTGTGCAAAAGCTTTGCAAAATTCAAACAGAGGAGTAACACCATGACTCTCAACGGCGTTCATGCCTTTGTAACCGGCGGTGGACGGGGCTTAGGCCGCGCTAGCGCACTGGCACTGGCCCGCGCCGGCGCTGCGGTCACGGTCATCGCGCGCAGTGCCGACGAAGTCACCGAAACCGCCTGGCTGATCGAAGAGAGCGGACAACAAGGATTAGGATTAACCGCCGATGTCCGTGATAGTTACCAGCTTGAACAGGCCGTCGCCCAGGCCCGTGCTCGTTTTGGTCCCATCCGCGTTCTGGTCGCAGCCGCCGGCATCGGTCTGCGCGCGCCGATCTACGAAACAAGTGAAGCGCAATGGGATGAAGTGGTCGATACGTTGCTCAAAGGCGTTTTTCTCAGCGCACGCGCCGTGATCCCACACATGGTCGAGGCAGGTGGCGGTAACATCATTATCATCGGAGCGCCACTCGAACGGATTGCTGTGCCCGGTTTTGCCGTTTACTACGCCGCTAAAGCAGGTGTCGACGGCTTAGCACGGGTGATGGCCAAGGATCTGCGCCGTTTTGGCATTAACGTCAATCTTGTTCATCCCGGCGGTTTCGCCGACACCCATCTGGTGCGCACAACTGTGCCCGAAGTACGGACTGGCTTGCTCAGCCCCGATGAGATTGGCCCAACGATTGTTGAACTCGCCGGTCTGCCACCGCGGAGCCAGACCGGCCAGACGATTGATGCCCACGCACGCAAATTGGTGTCAAATTAGTCTTTTCAATATCTTGACAAAATCTGTGCAAAGATCGAAAATATACTCATCCGAAATCTTTGAAGAGGCGTATATCTAGATAAAGAACAATCGACGCCTCTCAGAGCACAACCGGCCGCGTCGTACCCATCCGACCGGAGCCAAGGAGTACTGCCGTGAAAGCCTTCCCTCAGAATCATCACCTTGCCGACGGTGAAATTGAACCGGAAGAGACCGCTGAGGATGCCGAATTCGATGCTGAGTGGGATGGCGATGTTGAACTCGGAGCCGAGGATGAAGCACTCGTTGAGTCGCTTGAAGACCTCAGCGATGAGATCGATGTCGATATCGAGCCGGTCGAAGATTCGGTCCAGCTTTACCTACAGGAGATCGGGCAAGTTCCCCTCCTTACCGCCGAAGAGGAGGTAGAGCTGGCCCGGCAGTACCGTCGCGGCAAAGAGGCCCGTCAGCGTCTGCAAAACGAAGATTACGCAAATGACCGCGAGCGGATGCGGCTCGAAATCGAGCAGGCCCGTGGTGAAGAGGCACGTCGGCGCTTGATTCAGGCTAACTTGCGTCTTGTGGTCAGTGTGGCGAAGAAATATATCGGTAGCCCGATGGCCTTCATGGATTTAGTCCAAGAGGGTAACATCGGTCTGATGCGGGCGGTTGAGAAATTTGATTACACCAAAGGCAATCGATTTAGTACATATGCCACATGGTGGATTCGGCAGGCGGTGACGCGTGCCATCGCCGAACAAAGCCGTCTGATTCGCTTGCCCGTACACCTCAGCGAGTCGATTGTTCATTTGCGTCGTGCCATTTACCGTCTCGAACAAGAGCTTGAACGCGAACCGACCCCCGAAGAGCTAGCGCATGCGCTGAACATGAGCCTACGGAAGGTCAAGCGGTTGTTGCGCGCTTCAACCCAACCGATCTCGCTCGAACAACCGCTTAATGCCGATCAAGAGGGTCGGATGAGCGAGACCCTCGCCGACGAGGCCGCCGCTTCACCGATGGAGATAGCCGAGCAGAATATGCTGCAAGCTGAACTGAATGCGGCGCTCAACGAGCTACCCGAACGCGAACGCAAGATTTTACAGTTGCGCTACGGTTTACTCGATGGTCAGCGACGCACTCTCGAAGAGGTTGGTGCTACGTTTGGCATTACCCGCGAGCGCACACGCCAGATCGAGGCCGAAGCCCTCCGCCGCTTGCGCCATCCGAGCGTCGGCAACCGATTGTTCGGCTATCTCGAATGATACCCAAGATCGTCCACCAAGAGCACAGCCACCACCCGCCGGGTTGGCTGCGCTTTTGGATCATATCTTATTCGGCCACTACCAACGGCTCTCGCCCGTACAGTGACGTCAGATACGCCAGATGGTACGCTTGATCGAAATTGAGCTGCTCAGGCCGCATTCGCCATGCCCAGTTGCCCTCTGCCCGTCCCGGTAAATTGAGCCGTGCCCACGAGCCTAACCCCAGTACATCTTGCATCGGAATGATAGCCGTATCAGCAACCGACATCAGCGCTGCTCTGATGAAATCCCACGCAATCGTCTCATCGCGCGCACCGAGGTAGTTACGCACGTGCTGTCGTGTGTGCTCATCGAGAGTTGACCACCAACCTACGGTGGTATCGTTGTCGTGCGTACCGGTATACACGACCAGATCACGAGTATAGTTGTGCGGCAAATAATTGCTGCTGGCGTCACCGCCCCATGCAAATTGCAATACCGCCATACCAGGAAAACCAAGCTGTCGCCGCAGCAGATCAACGTCAGGTGTGATCAAGCCCAGGTCTTCGGCGATGATCGGCAACGGTCCCAACTGCGCACGTACTTCAGCAAACAACGCTTCCCCAGGGCCGGCCACCCAACGCCCCTCCATTGCCGTCGCTGCATGCGCTGGGATTTCCCAGTACGCCGCAAACCCGCGAAAATGATCGATCCGCACGATGTCAACGAGACGAAAGAGGAGACGAAACCGTTCGATCCACCAATCGTATCTGCGTTCGGCTAACACATCCCAGCGGTACAGCGGATTTCCCCAACGCTGACCCGTTGGACTAAAGTAGTCTGGTGGTACGCCGGCGACCACCGTTGGGTTGCCTTCAGCATCGAGATGAAAAATATCGGGGTTGGCCCAAACATCAGCACTGTCAAAGGCAACAAAGATAGGCAAGTCACCGATGATCTGCACACCGCGCTCGTTGGCGTAGCGACGTAACGCCGTCCAATGCGTAAAGAAAACCCACTGCAAAAACTGCTGAAAATACACGCGCTCGGCCAATTGGCGACGCGCCTCGGCCAGCGCCGCCGGTTCACGCCGGGCCAGGGCCGTATCCCAGCGGTTCCACGGCTCACCGCGGTAGGCCTCTTTCAACGCAGCAAAGAGGGTAAATGTATCGAGCCACGACGCATGCTCGGCACAAAACTCGGCAAACGCCGCCCGCTGTTCGGCATTGGCGTGCGCACGGAACCCGCCAAACGCCCACTCAAGCCGCGCCATCTTCCACGGAATGACTGCCCCGTAATCGATCCAATCGCCATACGCCCCCGGTGCATCGGTCAGGGCACGTTCGTCCAACCAACCCGCCCGGACGAGCTGCTCAAGCGCGATGAGCAGTGGATTGCCGGCTAATGCCGATAATCCGGCATACGGTGAATCGCCGTAGCTCGTCGGTCCCAACGGCATGATCTGCCAACGCCGCTGTTTTGCTACCACTAACCAATCGATAAACCGATAGGCTGCATCGCCAATATCACCAATCCCGCCCGCGCCCGGTAACGCCGCAGGATGTAGAAGAATACCGCTCACCCGCCGATTGTACATCATACCACCTCATGTCACCCACCGAATATTTCGTTGTATTCGCAATTATAACATGGGGAACCAATTATGCGTACTGAGACGGAAGGTGAATACACGTGGCAATTGCAGGGTGGAGCTTTACAAAATCCGCTTGCCTAACGCCGACAACACCAATTCGACGGCCAGCTCGGCGGTAGCATTGCGTTCATCGAGAATGGGGTTCACTTCGACGACATCGAGACTCCGTAACGCACCACATTCGGCGATCAGCTCCATTGCCAGATGCGCTTCGCGTCGCGAAATACCGCCACTCACCGGCGTACCGACACCGGGTGCGGTACGTGGATCAACAACGTCGAGGTCAAAACTGAGGTGAAAGCCATCAGGAGCAGTCGTGACGACTGTCAGCGCCTGTTCCATCACCGCCGCCATCCCGCGTCGGTCAATATCGTGCATTGTGAAGACAGAAATTGGCGAGGCACGTAGCGCTTCGCGCTCAAGCGGATCGAGATCGCGTACTGCGACCAACGCGACGTGGGCCGGATCAAACGCCGGCACGCAACCGGCCAATCCGGTCAACCGTGGATGCCCACGTCCGGTCAGCACGGCCAGCGGCATACCGTGAATATTACCGCTCGGTGTCGTATGTTCATCGTTAAAATCGGCGTGCGCGTCGATCCACAGCAACCCAAGCCGTCGTCCCCGCGCGCTACCACTGGCCGAACCAATGGTAAGACTGTGATCACCGCCGAGGATAAGCGGGGTTATGCCTTGCTGAACCACCTTAGCAACCTGATCGGCCAACCGTTCACATACCTCGGTAATCGGTTCGAGATAGCGTAACCGCACGTCGGGTGGTGGCAACGGTATGGTCTCGACCATCGGTGTTACCAGATTACCGTAATCGATTACCTGATAGCCTAACTCGGCAAGCCGGCGACTGAGACCGGCATAACGAATTGCGCTCGGCCCCATATCAACCCCGCGCCGACCAGCCCCCAGATCAAGCGGCACCCCAATAATGGCAATAGCGGCGTCAGTCTTCATGAGGCTGCCGCCTCCGCTTCCGTATCTTTATCATCGTTCGTCAGCGGCAATGTCTCCGGCGGGCCAAAGAAGACTTCGAGCACACCATTGCGAAAATAGGCTCGCCGCGCCGGTCGTTCGGCCAGCGTTGTCGGCAACAACATGTCGCGACGGAAATTACCGATCTCGATGAACAGCTCATCACCGCGCTTCGTCATTGAGACTTTGCCGATCTCAACGTGTGGCAACGGCAAACGCAAGACATATTCATCACCCTGTTTGACAATCTCTTGCGTTTTCCCAATAAAATGCACCTTCACCGGATCATCATCGCCGAATAGTTGCCGACCAACCATCGCGAGATCGTCAATGCCGGCCAGATCACGGGCATAGTATGGGCTTTCCCAGATCGGCAATGGTCGGAAGAGGTCATACACCATTTGTCGATAGCCCTGTTGGATGCGGGCCAGCTCCTTCATAAATTCGCCTTCGACCTGATCGACCGGCAATACCCGGTTGAGGACAACACCATCAACCGGATACCCAAAGAGAGCAAGATAGGTCGAAGCCCGTTGCGCCTCTTTGATCACCATCCGTTCAGGGTTAACGACCAATCGGTATGAACTGATCTGTGGATCGGTTAAGGTGGCCCGTAACGCCTCAACCCCCTTCGTTAACCGTTCGAGCTTCGCAAAGACATCGGTTGCCGGTACCAACTGCTTAACGAGTGGACGCGCGACTTTCAGCGTCGTTGGCTCCCAATCCATCACCCGTGCGGCATACCACTGAAACGTCTCCGGCATGGTCAGCAGACGTACCGTCTCGCCGGTCGGAGCTGCATCAACGATCACCACATCGAAATTACCTTCACGGGCTTGCCGTCGGATGTGGAGGAGACTGACTACCTCCTCCATACCGGGAATGATCGCTAATTCTTCAGCAGCTACCTCGTCAACACCACGTCGACGCAAGAGATTGCTCAAATAGACCCGCAATTCCCCCCAGTGCTGACGCACTTCATCAAGCACGTTAATCTCTTGTCCCCACAGTCGCTCGCCAATCTGTGTCGGGAGCGATCCGAGAGGAGTATCGAGCGCATCGGCTAAACTATGCGCGACATCAGTACTGACAACGAGCGTGCGATACCCCAATTCGGCAGCTCGTACTGCTGTCGCCGCCGAAGTCGTGGTCTTACCCACTCCGCCTTTGCCGAGATAGAGGATCAGCCGCATTGATGAATCCTTCGTCTGTTTGTCTCCGAACAGAACCGGTCACCGTTCTGTGAATCCGACGCCGCATCAATTGTATATGTTGCAGTTCGGACCGTCAATAAGCTATAGTACACTATGGTAGATCATACCGGATCAACGTCGCTACATCAAGGTGTAAGGATTATCAGTGCTTTTCGATCTGTTTCTTATTCGTCACGGACAACCGGTTCACAACCCGACCATTCCATACCATACTCCACCGGGGCCGGATTTGTCCGAACGCGGACGCGCTGAAGCACGACAAGTCGCAGCTTTTCTGGTCGATAAAGCGGTCGAACATCTCTTGGTCTCTCCATTCGCGCGCACGACACAAACCGCCGAGGTCTTGGTCGATGCTCTTGGTCTACCGGTCACCTTTACCAAGCTGGTACAAGAGCATGCCCCCGGCGAGACGTTTGAGCACGTTCGTGAGCGCGTGCGTGAGGTGTTGGCCGGGTTGGCCGATTCGCCGTACCGGCGGGTGGGAATTGTCACCCACGGCTCGCCGATCCGAGCATTTTTACTTGAACTCAGCCACGATCAGATCGATTTGCGTGGACATGTCTATGCCGGTGGTAACCCCGCACCGACCTGTGGAGTCTGGCATGTGAAGTTTGAACATCAACGTGCTTGTCAGTTTGTCTTGGCCTTCAAGCCGGTCTGAGATGGTCACCTGGTGGTCCGTTGCATTTCTCATAAGGAGGAACGAATGGACAACCTCGATACCGTGATCACAGCTTTTGCCAACCGCTTGCGCCTTGCTCACCACGTGGCCGTCCTGACCGGAGCCGGTATCTCGGCCGAGAGTGGGATTCCTACCTTTCGTGATGCGCAAACCGGCTTGTGGTCGCACTTCGATCCCGAAGAACTCGCTTCACCAGCCGGGTTTGCGCGCAATCCGACGCTTGTTTGGCGTTGGTACGCCGAACGGCGGGTCAAAGCCTGTGCTGCTCAACCGAATCCTGCCCATTATGCACTGGCCGAATTGGACAAACGCGTTCCTCGGCTTACGCTCATCACCCAGAATATCGATGGCCTTCATCAACGCGCCGGTAGCCGCAATGTGATCGAACTCCATGGCAGCCTTCACCGTGCCCGCTGTATGGCCGATGGCTCGCTGCATACGACTTGGGATTACGATGAGGAACTACCCCATTGCCCGGACTGCGGTGCATTGCTCCGCCCCGATGTGGTCTGGTTCGGCGAGATGCTACCGCAGACGGCATTGGAGACGGCATGGTCTGCAACCCTTGATTGCGATGTATTTATGTCAATTGGAACGTCGGGTGTCGTCGAGCCGGCTGCTTCCCTCCCGCGCATCGCTCTCAGTCGTAATGCGACGGTGCTAATTCTGAACCTCGAACAGCAAACGGCTGCTCGGCCACCATTGTTTACCATCAACGGCAAGGCCGGTGAGATCTTGCCGCGCATCGTGAAGATGGCATTTCCGGTATAACCGTTGTGCTCAATCACGAGGCGGGTTCACGCTCGATGAACCCGCCTCTGTACCGATTATACCTCTTCGGTATAGTTTCTATGCGGATTTTGTCAACTATTCCTGCATTGCTGCCGTCGCCGCTTGCCGGAAGGCATCGACCGCCGCATCAATCACCTTCTGCGGATCAGCGCCGGCCCCAGTGACAATTGCTCGCAGTGTTTCACCGTTGCGCAACCGAGTTCGGATGGTCGCCACATCCAACCCAGTCTGATCGGCAGTCGCTTGAATCAGCCAACCTAATGTGCTCCGCTGCGATACCTTCGCCGCGTGTGCGCCGAGTTGCGAACCTAACGTCGTATCGTTTACCAACGCTGTCGCCCGATCACGGATCGTCGCCAGCATTTGATCGGCTTGGGTTTGCGTTAGCCGACCATTGCTGACCGCTTGATCAAGCCGGCTTTTCGCCGTATCAACTACCGCTTGCACGAGCGCATCACCACTACTCCCATTGGCTGCAGCAATCTGCGCCAAACTACGCCCGTTTTGCAACTCAGCCTGAATGGTCGCTTTATCAACGCCGGTGAGGTTGCTCAACGCCCGGATAAGCTGACCAACACTGACCCACATTCCACGCCAGCCACCGCCACGTCCGTAGCTCGTCTCACCAACGGTCGGTACGACAGAGGTTTGCGCTGCACGCACCGGTATCGGTTGATTCCAGAGCAGGATCAGGGCCAATACAGCACCTGCCAAACTGCCGAGTAATGCTCGTTTCATCCTACCTCCTCCATTTGTTTGCTGGTTTGATGACGATCACCCTCACGAATACGGGTGATGACACGTTATACCGTAGCCAACCATTGTGAAGAGATGATGAATTGACAATGAGCAGTTTATGGAGATAAGCCAACTCGCAATAACGTAGTACTTGCAACAAAATGCTGCCGACAGCGTCGTATAGGTAGGAGTCGAACGGAGTGACACGAGGAGAAAAACGATGACAACCAATCGCTTAACGCGCAGCGCTACCGACCGCATGCTTGGCGGTGTGTGTGGCGGTCTTGCCCGCTACTTCGGGATTGATAGCACCATCGTCCGCCTGATTTTCGTGCTGGCCGTGTTGAGTGGGCTTAGCCCGCTTATCTATCTCGTACTCTGGATTATTATGCCGCAGGAAGAACTGCCCGCTTCCCCACCTCAAGACCCCACCGGTGAGTGGAAGTATGACCCGTACACCGGGCAGAAACTCCGCTAAGCAACGTTAAGATGATTGACAAGGGCGGGATTCTCCCCCGCCCTTCGTTAATGTTGTCCAAACAGAAGGTGTATCATATCAGCGAAGCCTGCTCACCGCATGATAGTGATGGAATGATAACGTTACCGGTCACTGTTGCAAACCTGATCACTGCCGCACTTGACAGCCCAATTGATCGCGTCGAACCACTCGGCGGCAGTTTTGGCGCACAGTTAGCGCGCGTCACCATCGGCGATCAACGGTTCGCTCTCAAATGGGCTGCTGGCGGTAAACCGGCAGCGATGGTGGCAGCCGAAGCGCGTGGCTTACAGGTACTGGCTGCCACAAATACCATTCGCGTTCCAGCAGTTGTCTTCACCTGTGAAGCGACGATCACGCAACCGGCCATTGTGCTCAGTGAGTGGATTGATAGCGATGGACGCGCTCCCGATCCGGTTCGGCTCGGCGAGCAGCTTGCCGCACTGCACCGCTGTACGGCGCCGGCGTATGGCCTTGATCACGACAACTTTATCGGTGGCACGCCGCAACACAATGGCTGGATGCAAGATTGGATCACCTTCTTCCGGGAACGACGCCTCTGGCCGCAGATCGAGCTGGCAGAGCGTCAGCGACTACTTCCAGCGCACCGCAGACAAGCCCTCGAGCGGGTCGTTAGTCGACTAGAAAAGTGGCTTGGCGGCGTGCCGCGTTGCCCTTCGCTCATCCACGGCGATTTGTGGAGCGGTAATGTCATCGCCGCTGCTCGCGGTACACCGGTGCTGATCGACCCGGCTATCTCGTACAGCGACCGCGAGGCCGAATTAGCATTTACCGAGCTGTTCGGTGGCTTCTCATCACGTTTTTACGCGGCGTATCAGGCTGCTTGGCCGCTAGAGCCTGGCTACACCGAACGGCGTGACTTGTATAATCTGTATCACTTGCTCAACCATCTTAACCTGTTCGGTGAAGGATACGGTGCACAAGTTGATGCTATTGCCCGGCGGTATGGGTAGAAAAACCGGTGATCTCTTTCATCACCAAGATGTAAAAAGCGGGGGTGAACGAGTCGTTCCCCCACCACCTAGTGATATGTATACGAAATATAGCCCGCAACAAAAATCATGTACCGTTAGCTAACGTGATCGTTCGTGCGCTTGCTTGCGCTCCTGCTCACGCTTATAGGTATTGATACCAAACGGCCAATACAAGGGGCACACGGCAAACGCCGCAGTGGCAAACATGATCAATGCGAGAAAACCGGTAATGATCTGCAACCAAAAGATCTGACCGAATAGCGATATGAGGCCGAATGTCATTGTCAACACCAGCCGGATGTCACGATCAAGCGTGCCAACATTACGGGTAAACATGGCGATCATCCTTTCCGTTAGACCTTTCTCGTGCATAGCATAACAATCACTCTCCACCCTGTCGGTAAAGATTTTGCTACGAAGTGTAACATTTGCTTATCGCAATTGTGAGGCACTGTCCCGTTTCCACCCGATCAAAGCGCATTGATTCTTATGCTACAATAAAGCTGTTTCGCCGAACTTATGCTGTGGGGAGCTATGAAGGACGAAACTACTGAAATACCAGCCGATCAAAACGATCCATTCGGCCTTTCCGCTGTGCGAGATTTACTTCAGATGCTCGAACAGAGCGATGTCTACGAGATCACCATAGAACGTGGCAACTCTAAGCTGCACGTGAAACGTGGCCAGCCGACTGGGATGATCTATTCCGCACCAATGAACCAGCCCGTACCTGCACCCATTGCCACACCCCTACCGACTGCGCCCGTCACCCCATTCGTGCAACCACCGCCTGCCCCAGAAGGGCCACCGGTTGAAATGCCTGCCGGCCATACCATCACGGCGCCAATGGTCGGTACGTTCTACGCAGCCCCATCGCCAAAGGATAAGCCGTTTGTCCAAGAAGGTGATGAGGTGCGTGTTGGTGATACCGTGGGTATCATCGAAGCGATGAAAATGATGAACGAAATTGAGAGCGATGTCGCCGGACGGGTGGCTCGTATCTTGGTCAAGAATGGTCAACCGGTTGAGTACGGTCAACCGTTGATGGTAATCGAACCGCTTTGATGCATGTATTAACCGTTTCCGATTTAAACAGTGCCCTCCGCGCTCATCTTGAGGGCGAGGGCTTGTTTTTCGACCTTTGGTTGCTCGCCGAAGTAGTCGAGTTCCGACGGTATCCGTCGGGTCACTGCTACTTCACGCTCAAGGACGAGCAAGCGAGCATCCGAGCCGTCCTTTGGCGGAGTGCTGCCGAACGTATCGCAACCCTACCGATGAACGGCGATGCTGTATTGGTGCATGGGCGGGTTGGTTTCTATGAGGCACGCGGTGAGCTACAGTTTGTTGTCGATCAGATTGTACCGGCCGGTGTAGGGCTGCTCAATGCGCAACTCGCCCAACTACGCGCTCGCCTCGAAGCTGAAGGCTTGTTCGATGAACGCCGCAAACGCCCGTTGCCGCCCCTGCCACGCCGAATCGGCATTGTCACCTCACCGCAAGCGGCTGCCTTGCAAGACATGCTAACCATTTTACGCCGTCGTTACCCGCTTGCGGAAGTATTGTTGTCCCCCTGTCTTGTACAGGGCGAATTAGCTCCGGCCAGTATCGTTGCTGCCCTCCGCCGCGTCTACACCGAAGCCGTCGATCTGGTGATCTTAGCCCGTGGTGGTGGCGCAAGTGAGGATTTGGCAGCTTTTAACGATGAACAGGTTGTACGAACGGTTGCAGCTAGCCCCGTTCCGATTATTACCGGCGTTGGTCACGAAACCGATACGACGTTAGTTGACGCCGTGGCCGATCTGCGTGCACCTACTCCCTCTGCCGCCGCCGAAATGGCCGCACCACCGCTGACCGAACTGCGTCAGCGTGTGCTTGAATTACACGAACGTGCAACCGTCGCTATTATCGAACGTCTGCATCGGCAACGTCAGATTGTTGCTCAACAGCATGCTCTTCTCCAACGAAACCATCCACGCCGAACGATCGAGGCTGCACGCCAAACCATTGATGATCTATCACGCCAAGCCGGACGAACGTTCGGAAGATGGCTACAACTCGAACAAACACGCCTGCAAGGCCTACAAGCTCGCCTTGCGACACTTAGCCCACAGGCAACGCTTGCCCGTGGGTATGCCATCGCCCAACAGGTTGATGGTCACGTGGTGACCGACCCGGCGCAAGTACAGGCCGGTGAAGCACTCACTCTCACCGTCCGCGCCGGCATCGTGCGCGTTATTGTGGAGCACACCGATGAGTGAACAAACTGCCGTCGAACAGTATGAAACATTACTTGCCGAACTTCAGACGGTTGTCGAGCGACTCGAGCAAGGTGAGTTGTCCCTCGCGGAAGCCTTGCGTTTATATGAACGCGGTGCCGAACTTGCCGCTGCTTGCCAGCAACTACTCGATGCTGCCGAGTTGCGGGTACGTCAGCTTGAAGGTGTTGGATAGGGTATAAGCAACTATGAGCTTAACGGCTGCTGAAAAGGTCTATCGCTATTCTTGGCGCCAACGCTGGTGGCTTTCGGCAGTCGGCTGGGTGTTCGTTGTGATAAGCCTGTACGGAGCCGGTTTCCAACTGCTCCGTGGTCTCATGTTCACACCTTTCGCTGCATGGCTGCGTAGTACCCCATGGCTGCGTCCACTTTACCAGTGGCTTTCGCCCGCGCCGCGCGATTTGAACGTTTGGCTCTCAGAGGCATTAGTGGTTCTGTTGTGGGCAGCGGTTGGGCTATGCGTCGCGTTGATCCTCTTCAATACGTTGCCCACTATTCGGGTGAGCAGTCGCGGCCTCCTGATTGAATTTGCCGGTGGTTGGCTACCGGTTGCGTGGCAAGATTTGGATGAGATTCACGTGACCGGCGACGAGGCTGGGCTGCGCTTCGTACTCCTAGTGATTCCGGCCAAGACGGCAAAACGGCTTACCGATTGGCATCGGTTGTATGGGTTGCTCTACGGCACCACCATCCGACCGTCCTTCCTCATTACATCAACGATTGATGACTTCGACCAGTTGCTCAATACCATCTTGCAAGAGAATAGTCGCGCAATCCGTGCGTTTGAAGGACATCAACCGGTTGTCGTGAATGAGCAACGTCGTTCACCATTATTTAGCCTCTTCCTGCGGGGCAAACCTGCCGAGATATTGCCGGACGTTGATCTTCCACCCACTACCACTCTAGATGTTACCACCTCCTTGTCCGCCTGGTCAATCGTAAGGTTGACGACGCTTGGTACGGCTTGCTTGACATTGATCGCCGGTCTTGTTCATTATCGGAGCTACTGGGATCGTGCGCTGACCCTGCTCTTTCCCGACTTGCGCAGTCAATCCGCTTTCTTGTGGGTAAGCCAAATCCCTATCTACAACAAGATATTTAGTGCCTACCAGGGGGTTAGCGTCCCCTTGCTCGGTATTGCTGGCCGATCTGACTTGCCGGCGCCGATCTGGCTCCTGATCGCAGCGCATCTTATGTTGGCATCGGTCATAATAGCTATCATTGCGTTGGTTGTTGCGCTACCGGTTGCCGCAACCGCCGGTCAACAGACCCTGACCATCCGCTTTGCACCACGACCGTTGCCATTTACGCGGTCAATCCCGTGGAGCCACATCAGTGCGTTCTCCGTGATTGATCTGGGGTTTGGCTATACTCTGGCATTTGTTCAATCGCCGCGATTACCCTGGCTTTGTCATCTTTGCGGTTTGCTGGTGACCGGACGGTGGACGGCGGGAACCGTGTTCGTCGGTACGATGCGACAATGGCCACAGTTCATCGAGCAATGCGCCGAACGGCTGAGCCACCTACCGCCAATCGATGAGAAACCACGTTTTCGACCGTCTGCATTCATGCCAAATGTGCAGTTGATCGGCCAACCGGTAGCGACCATTCGTACTCTCCGCGTTGATCTAGTGATAGCGAGCAATTCCTCGGCGGAACATTTGTGGGTAGCAGGGAAGACTATGGCGTTGGTAGCGCTACCCGTCGGCTTGTTCTTAACCGTTCCCACCCTGCTTCACGGCGATTGGTGGCCGAGTAGCAACGCCTTGTTTGGTGGCATTGGATTCTGGATGGCCGGCTTACTCGAATGGCCGCTCGTTGGGCTTATTGCGATGATTATGTACGGTACATCTGGTACTGATCAAGAGCAGGTATTCGCTCTGTACCCACGAATCCAGATGCCACGACTCTTGCCAATGCTGCTCACGCTGGTCAGTTTGCTGATCAACGTACCATGGCTTGCCGCCCTGTTCTGGTTGTTCGCCCTTGTGATTGCGTATTGGGTCACAGCCGCACTCTGGGTTGAGGTATATGAATGGGAAGGTGTGCAGGCTATCACCGGTGGTTTGTTGCCTGTTGTATGGCAATTGATAATTATGCTAGGATTCTGGCTAGTGCGCTAACCTAATTGTATCCGAGAGAGGTTATGTACAATGGATCGCACGTGCATTACTACCGACGCAGCTCCGGCAGCTATCGGTCCGTACTCGCAAGCTATTCGAGCAGGTCATTTGATCTTCGTCTCCGGACAATTACCGATTAATCCGGCCACCAACGAACTCATAACTGATGACATTGGCGCAATGACTCGCCAAATTTTTGCCAATATTGCCGCTATTTTGCAAGCTGCCGGTAGTTCACTTGATCGGATTGTGAAGACGACCGTCTTTCTCGCCGATCTGAACGATTTTGCCGCCATGAATGCAGCTTACGCCGAACATTTCGGCAATGAACCACCGGCACGCTCGACGGTGCAAGTCGCTCGCTTACCACGCGATGCCCGGATCGAAATCGAAGTAATTGCACTGGCGTAAGTCTGGTGTTCGCAGCGGTACATTGCCCAACCACAACGGGGTACGATAGTCGTACCCCTCTCATTCCGTTTCACGTCGATACATCGATGTAGTCACCCTCACCCTTGGGTGACTATAATCGCTGTTTGTCAACAATAGCGTATCTTTTGCCATTGTCGCACGGTTTATAAAGTAGAGCAGTACAGATAAGGCAGGTTTACTATGCGACAATGGCTACATACAATTATCGCGTTTGGTGGTATCCTGGCATTCATCGCATGGCTCCAACGACCTGATGGTCAACTTCACGTCATGCTGTTACCGATCAGAGGCGATGCTCTTCTGATCCGCGCACCCGACGGCTCGTTTACACTTATCGACGGTGGACGCGATCCGACCGAGGTAGCGGTTGAGGTAGGCCGCTACCTCCCCTTCTGGCAACGTCGGTTGGCGGCTATTGTGTTGACCCGTACTGATGAAGAACATCTGCCCGGTCAGTTAGGGATATTACGGCGTTACCGCCCAGATGTAGCTTTCACCCCTACTATCGTTGAGGGTGAATGGCGAGAACTGTTGACCGAACTGGTTACACCGATTCGCCGCTTACGTCCCGGACAACAGTTCAACCTGGGCGGAGTCCGCTTGCAGGTATTAGCAGTTAATGATGGCAAAGAGGGCGGTGCCGTCTTGCTGATCACCCATCGCGCGGTACGTATTTTGATCCATACCGGTGGAAGTACCGGCGATCCAGCCCTGACAGCACTTACCGACCAACCAATTGACCTGCTAGTGTATCCGTGGCAACGGTCGATTACCGTACCGGAACTGACCCGATTGCACTTACGGGCCGTTGCGTTTAGCACCGGCTATGAGGCCGACCAACCGGCTCTCCATAGCTTCACCGAACGACGCCAGCTTGCACCCTATCTTTATCATCCGAACATCGACGGCGTGATTCATCTTATCAGTGATGGCCGCCGGGCAACGATTACGACCCAACCGCCATGAACAATCGCCTGATCCTTGTATTCCTCATTATTGGTGCCGCGCTTACGTTACTCGGTGCGGGAACCTGGCTTTGGCGACGCTATTACCACGACGATCCGACCAATACTACTCGCCGCATCTTCAAAAATAGCGCAGTTACCTTTGGCCTACGTCTCTTTGTCCGTGGGTTAGATACGGTCATCCTATTTTTGCTGGTTGGCGCACTTGATCCGGCAGCACTCGGCGCTTACAACACCGCTGCCCTGCTCGTGGCCCAATACCTTGCCACCTTCACCGAGTTTGGTCTTGGCGTATGGCTCACGCGCGAAGTTGCCCGTAGTCCGGCTGTAGCCCGCCAACTGTTTGGGGTAACCCTTGCCTTGCGTTTATGCCTCATCGTGGCTGCTGCCGCACCGATAGCATGGCTCGTCATCGGTATCTACAACGGCCTTGGTGCGCTTGGCTTGAGCGAACCGCTCACTGCTGAGGGCCGATGGGCGATCTGGATTTTGCTGTTTACCCTTATCCCCAGTGCTTACAGTGGCGCGGTGACGGCGCTCTACAACGCAACGGAACGAATGGAAGTACCGGCAGCCGTTGAGGTGTTGACGGCACTGCTCAGCTTTCTCGCCCGTATCGCTGTGCTTGCACTTGGGTGGGGCGTCATTGGACTCGCGTGGGCAGCGGTCTTGGTTAGTTCGATCACGGCTTTGATCTTTCTTGGATTGCAAATCCGTACCTTTTTCGCACCGACCCTGAGCTTTGATGGTCCTACGATCCGTAAGCTCATCCCGCAGGCGCTGCCGCTCATGCTAAATAATCTGCTCAGTGTCATCTTCTTTCGGTTTGACCTTTTCATTGTTCGTGCTTTCGGCGGTAGCAACGCCGATCTACTGGTACAGCAATATGTCTTGCCTTACCAACTCCTCAACATCGCGCTCGTGCTACCACCGGCAATAACCTTCGCCGTCTTTCCACTCTTTGCACGACGCGCCGGCGGTGCGCGCAGCGAGCTGTTCAGCGCCCAACAGCGCACACTGCGTCTGTTACTGTTGATTGCCTTCCCATTGGCAATGAGTATGACACTGTTGGCTGACGATCTCGTCTGGATCTTCACCCGTCGCCGCTTCGCCGAGTATCTGCCGTCGGTTACCGTGCTCGCCGTGTTGGCATGGTTTTTGCCACTCTCCTTTACTAACGGCTTGTTACAGTATGTGTTAATTGCTATCGAACGCCAAACCGCCATTACCCGCGCTTTTGTTATTGGTGCGATCTTCAACCTGACTGCCAATCTCATCGCGATTCCGCTTGCTATCCGGTTAGGCCGCCCCGAAGGCGCGCTCCTGGCGGCAGCGCTGATCACTATCTTGTCGGAAGTTGTACTTTACGCCGTCTTCCGTCCCGTCTTACACCAAGAGGGATTGCAACCGAGCCTCTTACCCCTAATGTGGCAACCGGCATTGGCAAGTCTCGCAATGGCCGGTGTCATGCTTCCAGCGCTCCTCTGGCTACCGGGATGGATCGGTAGTCTGTGTGCACTTCTGATCGGACCGCCGGTGTACGGCACTGCGTTATGGCTCACCGGAGCCATCGGCACGGAAGAGGTCGCACTGGCGCGGCGGATTGTAGGACGAACATCGTAACAGACGAACGGATTTGTATCGGCGCGACGCGGTGCGTCGCCCCGACATCGTCATCATCCACAATCCAAACGATTCCACGCACGGGATTGGGCATGACCACAAAATACCCCCGCACCGGACGGATGTGCGTATGGGTGACGCGGTGCGTCGCCCCGACATCGTCATCATCCACAATCCAAACGATTCCACGCACGGGATTGGGCATGACCACGCATTCATCATCGTACAACCGCACCGGACGGATTGATGTAGGGCACGGCATGCCGTGCCCCTATTATTGTAATATTTTCACAAAGTATATCACTAAACCAAAAATTAACTTAAACCTACATTTCTTCTTTTTAAAGAACCTATTCTTATCTTCTTTTAACTTAGGCGTAATGTTATTATCAGAAGGATTTAGGAACTTTTCTATTCTCTACATCGTATTTTACATGTGAGTAGTAGACACAAAGGAGAAACCCATGAACCGTCTACATATGCTTTGGAGTGCGATCGGTTTGGTGATGGTGTTGATCGTGGGCGCAACCCCACTTACCGCCGCACCCTTCTTCGGTCGCACCACGTTTGCCGACCCTCGCTTTGAAACCATCTGGACCCGCACCGACAGCGAGGCAGTACGCGGTGGGCGCACATGGTATTGGGGGCCGGGACCATGGTTCGATTACGGTGAGTTTTACCGACAAAGCCCGAATGGCGCGCGTATTGTACAGTATTTTGACAAGGCGCGCATGGAGATTAACAACCCGGCTGACGGTACCGTTACCAACGGCCTACTGGTAAAAGAATTGATCAGTGGACGAATGCAGTTCGGCGACGACCCGTATGATGTCACGTATCTCGAAGGATCGGACGTACCGGTTGCCGGTAATCCTCGTGCAGCCAACACCATCGCTCCAGGCTACCGCGACTTTGCCGGTGTAGCGACCATTGACAATGGCTATCGTGATCCGTCGCGTCTGAATCAACGGGTGAATATAGCGATTGCCCGTAGTGGCAATTTGAGCGTGCGCGACGACTTAGCCCGCCCTGAAACAACCATCGTCCAGTATAACAGCGTTACCGGCCATAACATTCCGAAAGTTTTTTGGGATTTTATGAATCAACGTGGACGAGTGGTTGAGAATGGGCGTGTGGTGACGGCGCCGATCGTTGATTGGCTCTTTGCAATGGGCTATCCGATCACCGATCCCTACTGGGTACGGGCCGTCGTCGGTGATACCGAACACGATGTACTGGTGCAACTCTTTGAGCGTCGTGTGCTGACCTACACTCCTGACAACCCCGCCGGCTATCAGGTTGAGATGGGCAACGTTGGGCAACACTACTTCCAATGGCGCTATCCACACCTCGGTACGCCGTGGGCCGCACCCGACCCGGTCACGCCGCTGATCTACGCCTCGAACATCGATACCGGTAGCTACTGGGAACTCTACCGTGCCAATTTTAACGGTGGTGGTCAGCGTATAACCTTCAACAATAACGAAAC
>NZ_JBMFNE010000035.1:0-31225 GCF_049970315.1 Chloroflexus sp. | reverse complement strand
AGGGGATGATGCGTAGCGCTTGCTATGACCAGGCCCGGCGGCCCCCTCTTTGCACCTCCACCATTGTCATTGCGCGCGCAGCGAGCAATCTTTACCATCCCCGTCAGCGAAAAAACGCCTGTGACACTACGAGCTGACATAAGCAGTCCAAACAGAGAACGTGCCCTCAATGGCACATGTTCTTAGTAGGAACGGTCTACTATCAAGGGCATCGATAGTTTTTGCACTATAACCCTACCCACACCCTACGGGCCATATCGCCAGCGCACGTAGTGCTGACCTACATTCCCCATTTCAACCCGCCAGTTGGGATCGTTATCAGGGGTATAGGTCAAGACACGTCGTTCAAACGCCTGCATGAGAACATCCTTCTCAACACCACCAACTTTGACCCGCGTCCAGTATGGCTCACTGATCGGTAGACCCATGACAAAGATCCAATCAATGATCTGGCGTGTAACGTACCGTCCATTTTCGAGCACTACGCCTTGCTGCGCGAAGTAGTCGAGAAAGACTTGGGGGATGTTGTGACCGAGCGTAGCTTCGTAGCTACCAATCCGGACATCGTAGCGGGCGAGATCGGGCCGGTCAACGACGGTGCCATCACGATTGAGAAAAGCGGTCACTACCTGACCGTTCCGGTCGGATGCGCGGGCCGAGTTAACCGGAAAAGCAACGCTGCGGAGCGTGGCATATGTCGGTGCATTCGGATTCACGCTTGCCGGATCACCTGCTACGGCTTCCGTCGCCGGTGTACGATCTTCAAACTGTGTATCACCAAGCTGGATTCGACCGGTGAGCATCTCAACGACTAACAAACCATTGGTTACATACCATTGGTCGCGTGGTGCATTAGGATTGTTGATCTCCATACGGCTCTTGTCGAAATACTGAACAAGCCGACTACCACCGGGGCTTTGCGCATAAGGCTCCCGCATCGCACCGCTGATCGGTTGTGGCCCCCAGATCCACGAACGCGGACGCAACCCAGGCGCACCACCGGCGACCGGTTGATCGGTTCGTTGCCAAACGTTACGCATCGCATCATCGGCAAAGGCACCATTGGATGGAACAAAACCGCTACCGGTTGATGGCTGCGATGGCGGCTGCACCGATGCGGTTCCCGGCTGATAGACCAAATAGATCGGACTTGGCCCGACATTGAGGGTCAATATACCTCCCGGTGCCGCCTGTCGTCGCTCACCGCCATCACGATCAATAATCGTGACTTCGGTATCGGCACTCGGTATGCGTACTTGGCCATTATCAACAGCCCATACGACTTCGACCACACCGCGATCGGCGGCAAAACGGGCTGCATAAGCTTCCGGCCCGCTGTAACCGATGAGGTCATCGAGATAGACGACACCTTCTCCGGTTCGGCTATCAGGGTCATCATCGATCACTATCGCCTGCAAAGTAATGTCACCGTCAAGCCGACCGTTCACAAAACGAATCTGGTTTCCCGGCTCGACCGGCCCAGTGATCGCTGTCACTAATTGCTGCCAACCGGTAGGGCCGATCTTGCCTAGGCGGTATTGGAGGATCTCACCTTGCGTGTCACGCAGTTGGACTTTAAGATCGAAGCTGCTACCATCTCCATACACCCATAACCCGATCTGACTGGTACCGGCAGGAAAGGTAATTGCCTCACGTGGTGTGAAGCTCACGTAATCATTACCACCGGTAGTAAAGCGATAACGCACTTCAACGGCACCGCCGCCGCTGTGCGTTTGCCCGCTACTCTGGACAATTGAGCCGTTACCGGGCGGAAATGTTTGCCAGGCAATGGCCCGCTCGAAATCAAACGCCATCCGCTGATCACTCAACCGTCGTAAGCCGAGCGGCTGTCGACCACCTACCTGTTGGTTCAGCGTGCGGAAGGCATGAAAAGCCGGTTTGAACTGACTATAATCGGCTTGACCACTGCCGTAGCGCAACAGACCGTAGGCGTTGTACGGGACACCGTTCCGCAATTGCATATCTTTGAAGCGGTACATGATCACCCGCTCGACACCGGCCTGGCGCAGCATTGCCATCGCCCGAATCAAATAATTAGCCTGTGTTTCCGGGTCTATCCTCTGTTCGCCGGTGCGGTCGGTCGGACTATCTGCCCAGCCGAACTCGGTAACCCAGATCGGTTTAGGGCCAAGCCGAGCGGCTAGCGTCTGAATCGCACCTATTCCAACCGTATCAATCGATCCGGCTTCAGGGCCAAGCGGATCGGTGTATGGATGAAGTGCGATAACATCAAACGATCCCCATGCACCATTCTCAGCAATAGCTTGCAGAAATGAACCGGCCGGTTCAGGTGAGACAATTCCGGCTGCCAGCACCGTCGCACCCGGATCAGCACCTTTGATCGCCGGATAGACTGTGCGTAGTAGGGCCGCATACGCCGCCGGATTAGGAGACGGTCGCCAGTAGACCGGGTTGTCCGGTTCATTCCAGACCTGCCAATAGCGCACACGATCCTTATAGCGATTGACAACGGTCGCAGCAAAGTTGGCGAAGAGTTGTGGATCAGGCGGGTAGAAGCTTCCTTGCTCTGGCGGAATATAATCGTCCGCCGGATCAGGCGTACCCCAACCGACTGCCGGGTTGAGCAGGCCGATAATGTTGATTCCGCGTTGCACCAATTCATTCACCGCTCGGTCGGTAAATGTCCAATCAAATTGACCGGGACGCGGTTCGATGCGACCCCACTGAAATTCCTCACGGACCCAACCCATTCCACTTTGGGCAATCACATCGGCGGGCCGGTTCAGTGAGTCGGGAAATGGATAGCTGGCCGCAATATGGGTATTGGCCCCAAATACGGAAGGACTAGCCGATTGCACCACGGGCACTGGCGACGACCAAGTGTTCAAGAAGAGTACGACAAAGATGATACATAGGCCGAGATGACGGTCATAACGCATACACGCACACTCCCTCACTAGACCAATTGTTCCGACAACCTTAGTCTACCATCTTGAAGGATCAACGTCGGTAACAGATTTGCAGAATCTCAGGCCGATAGGAGTTGAAAAAGAAGAAGGGCAGACCACTCGGCGGCTGCCCTGAACGATGAGATAACCGTTTACGAGGCGTCTACCGTAGCACTAACGGGATCATTACCATCACCGGTTCTGGCAAGTCAATCGGTAAAGCGTAGACCAATGACGGTAACCCGGCCGCATCGATAAAACGCACATACAGCATCGGCGCATGAGTAAATGTGGAGAGCACCAACTCATTGGGTAATGGCAGCACAATTTCAGAGCGGTAGGGTAGGCGCAGCGGATTGACAAAGTCGCGACGGGTACTCACTTCGACGGCTTGTGTTTCCGGTGGTGCTTGGACATGAACCATCAGCGTTTGCTCTTGAATGAATGCCGGTGCTAGTCTGTAGACAGGCGCCACACCCAAGCCACTAATCGTGAACGTCTGTTTGATCGGGGCTGAGACGTTGCCTACCAGATTCACAGCGCGAAACTCAACAACATGCTCGCCGTCGTACAGCGGTAACTCAACCTGAACAACCTCGCGGGTCTGATCAAACGCACCATCAACCGGTAGCGCAAGCTGCCAATCACTGTCCCCAACCCGATACTCTACCGACTGGATTGGATTAATGCTGACGTCAGGCTGTACTGGCGAGGGATAACCCAGATCACGAACCATCAACTCAACCATCGGACGATGGCTGAGCGTTTGCCCAGTAGCGGTAAGCGTGATCGTCGGCGTCGTATCGAGCACATCAATCACGCCATCACCATCGCTATCACGATAACCGAGCTGCGCCCGCGCCGATACGTCAACCGCGCCGATAGTAAAGCTGGTGATCAGCTCGCGCATGATGCTAGGCTCGTTAGTACCGCAGTTGTTGAACATACTGTTGGTCGTCGGTGCAAACAGATAGCCGCTGCGCAGATCACAGCTCACATTTGCCGAACTGTACTGATCGAGTGCGCCGAAGAGATGGGCAAATTCGTGGGCGATAACGGCACGCAGCCACCGAGTCGTGTACGGGCCACCATCGGATGTGATGACGCTAAATGGGCCGTTGAGGTAGGCATAGGCAAAACGACCATCAGCAAAGTAGCCATCATCACGGGCACTATTGACAATAAAGATGGTCGTCGCCCAATCGGCGCCACGTTGATCGCGTAGATCAAAGGCAGCGCTGTACGCTTGCTCAATATAGTTCCCCCCTTCGTAGCCCCATGCCCGCAACACATCACTAATCCAGAGACCTTCTTGCGCAATGCCATAGCGAATCGGTTCGTAGTTGGTCGGCACCGTCTGAACGACCAGGTCAAACGCTAACCGGGCAGCAGGCAATCGCTCGCGCCACCAGTCGAGAGCGGCTTGCGTTTCGCTCACAACCTGCTCGATCTGATCAGGAGTCCAATTCTCATCCGACGGATCGATCAGCCCATTGCTTTCAGGCAACACTAACCGCACGGCCACCCGACCGGCGAGGTACTGGCTCGGTAAGCGGAGATCTTCGTCGGTAGCAAATGCGAGAGTCGCTGGTGGTGGTGCGATCAGAACATCATTCGGCGGCAGGGCAAGCTCAGGTGTTGTGATCGGCGGAGTCGCGTGGATCAAGGCTACCGGTGTTATGCTTAAGCAAAGCAGCATGCTGAGAAGAAGTTTGGTACGCATAGCGGCCTCGCTCGGCTAAAGTGAGAGAAGAGGCAAAGCCGGTTTCTATCTGTACTGTAGCCAAGCAAGACCGTTTTGTAGAGAGACGAAGGAGTCCCGTTGTAGATTGACAAAAGGGATTAGACAATCACGACAATAGGTAGGAGCAGCGTACTAATACCTTTTCCATCAAAGCAATGTTCTCAATTGTGATGGAAATGAATACAATAACAAATACCGGTCGCTATAACACAGGAGGTTATATGCGTTCGATGATCGCATGGCTGACGAACATTTGTGGTACCGACGAAGATGATCTTCGGCGTGGTCGTACAACCGTTATTGTTGCTTTCGTCATGATCTGTTTAGCAGTACTGGCAATTCCCCTCACATTTTCCGGCAGCAACCTGCTCATTTCACTCGTTATTATTATCATCAGTATTACCGCATATCTCATCACCATTGCGATCACTCGCCGTGGGTACATTGGCATAGGTAGTTTGGTATTAATCGCATTTATTACTCTCCCGATACTAACACCAATCGTTATCCAAAGCTCACCGACCAGCCCGCTTACATCACCTTTTTACCTCGTCTTATCTATCCTCGTTGCCGGTCTGACGGTACGTCCGGTATTTATTTGGCTAGTTTTGGTAGCAAATATTGTCGGTCTCTTTGTAGCGTGGACTATTGCCAATACACCAATTTTTATCGATCAACTACAAACTTCCCTTATCCTTGCTGCGCTCTTTTTACAGGTTGGTACTGCATGGTTTACATTTATCGGTGGACAGATTACCGACAACGCCCTCAAAGAAGCCCGTCGGTTGAGCAATGAAGCACGACAAAACGCTGCTCGACTGGCCGAACTCAACACCACCCTCGAATTGCAAGTCGAACAACGCACGAAGGCATTACAAATCGCGTTGCGCGACCTAGAACAACGAACGGCCGAACAAGCTCGCTTACTCGCCGAAAATGAACAGCAGCGTCAAGTCATCCGGGAGCTTAGTGTTCCGGTACTACCGGTAAACAATACGACGCTCGTCATGCCCTTGATCGGCGCACTCGATACAGCCCGAATCGTCAACATGCAGCAACAAGCACTCAACCAGATTGAGCACACTAATGCGCGCGAGCTGATCATCGATGTTACCGGTGTACCGGTGATCGATTCTCAAGTAGCTAAAGGATTACTGCAATTGGTCGAAGCAGCTCGATTGATGGGGACGCAGGTGATATTAGTTGGGATTCGGCCTGAAGTAGCCCAGACGCTCGTAACACTAGGGATCGATCTCCACCATATTCGCACATATAGCACATTGCAGGCGGCACTGGCGAAACGATAGGTTCACCCAAGCGTAGAGCCGTGCGTTGATCACCCTCTATCGAACACCGCACGGCTCCCGACATACAATAACCTTCAGTTTACTTAACGATTCAGCCGCCGCTTCACCTCTTCCGTAAGCAACGGCAGGATTTCATTGACATCACCGACCACGCCAAAGGTAGCAATGCGGAAAATCGGCGCCTCAGGGTCTTTGTTGATCGCCACAATCGTGCGACTCGTCCGCATACCGGCCAGGTGCTGAATTGCTCCACTCACACCGGCTGCGATATACAGTTTGGGGCTTACCGTCTTACCAGTTTGACCAACTTGGTGCTCGTAAGGAACCCAACCATCATCGACAATGGCCCGTGAAGCCCCATATGCACCACCAAGTGCCTCGGCCAACGGCGGAATGAGGCGATAGTAGTTATCTTTGTTCCCCAAACCGCGACCACCGGTGACAATAATTGCCGCATCGGTGAGATTGACGGCTCCGGCCTTCGGTACCACCGATAACACCTCGGTACGCGGGGTAAGATCGGAGATGGTAAGTTCGGTAATTGGTGAACTGCGGTCGGGTTGCGCAGTTGCTTCCGGGAAACTCTGCTTCCGCACCAGCGCCACTACCGGCTTACTGGTAGCAAACCGATAGGTATTGATCACATTCCCACCGTGTGAAGGTCGGGTTGCTTGGATTGCGCCATCGACCACTTGCAGATCGATCGCGTCAACCACCAGACCGGCATTGAGATCGGTTGCCAGTGCTGCACCAAAATCGCGCATCTGGAAACTGCTACCGGCCAAAATAAGTGCCGGATTACACGCCTGCACTGCGGCCATTGCGGCTGCGACGTATCCATCGGTAGTATAGTGAGCCAGCACCGGCGCCTGTACCGTATAGACCTGATCGGCGCCGAAAGCACCGGCCTGCGCCGCGACAGATGTCGTCGGACCAATCGCCAGTGCAGCCAATCGGCCACCCAACGTGTCGGCCAATTGCCGGCCTTTGCCGAGCAATTCGCGTGAAATGGCGGCCAAATCAGTACCAACGGCTTCGAGAATGACTAATACGCCGCTCATAATCTGCTCCTTCCCGCGCTTAAATCACCTGATACTCCATTAGCTTATCGACCAGCTTGCGCACCTTCGTAGCGGCATCAGGGCCATCGATGATTTCACCTTTCGGACGCGGTGGCGGCGGTACCCGTGCAGCCAGTTGCGCCACCGGGGTTATATCGACAGCACTCAACCCCAGATCGGCGGCCGTCCAAACCGGTGGCTCGACTTTGGCAACCCGCTTGATCTTGAGCAGTGAGGGATAGCGCGGCTCATTGATATCCTTCACCACCGACATGACTGCCGGCAGGCGACAAGCAACCGTTTCGATCACACTTTCGAGATGGCGTTCCACCTTGATCGTGCCACCCGGCTGGAGTTCGAGCACCTTACCAACATAGGTCAACTGTGGCCAGCCTAATAAACGCGCCAGTGCAGGCGCAAACGCGCCACTTTCGTCGTCGGTGCTATTACGGCCGGTGATGACGAGATCAACATCGCCCAACTTACGGATCGCCGCCGCCGCAACACGTGCAGAAGCGATGGTATCAAGGTTCATAAACGTCGGGTCACTAAGCAACAGCGCATCGGTGGCACCCATTGCCAACGCCCGCCGCAATTGCTCAACCCATTCGGTAGTCCCAATCGACAAAGCGGTCATCTTGCCGCCGTGCTGTTCGTTCCAGCGAATGCCCTCTTCGAGCGCGTATTCGTCAAAGAGGTTGATGATCTTCTCGATTCCCTCGGCATCAATCGTCAGATCCGGTCGGATCTTGACCGAATTATCGCGAGGGACCTGTTTTAGACACACAACGATGTGCATGATGGCCTCCTTCGTACCAACGAACGGTAACGCACTGCATTATAACAGAGTGTTAGCTTACGAGACTCAGGGCCGAGGGAATATCACGGGCATACCGAAATAAACCGATGGGTAATTCGGTGAAAGCGAGCGCCTGTTCTGGCCGGACACCAACGAGGATAGCGGTTGCTCCTAACAATTGCGCACCACGTCCAACTCTTATGAGCGTCTGTGTTGTCGCTTCGTCAACTGCTGCTAGTCCATGAACATCGATCACCACCGCTCGTGCTCGTCGTTGCTGAATTGCATTAAGGACAGTCTGCTCAAGCTGAGCACTTCGCTCGGCATCAAGATACCCAACGAGTGGTAAAAAGATCGTGTGCGGACCGAGGGCCGTTATCGGTAAGCTTAAGGCCCGAATAGTCGCCTGCAATTGCACTTCGCGCTCGAGCTGTGCCTGCTGGGTCTGCAATGCAGCGGTTAATTGTTGTTGGCGGTGATAATTGGTGTCGATCAGATGCTGAAACGCATCACGCAATCGCTGGAGCTGATTAATCGGGCTGATTTGACTAAGCACACCATAGCTATCGGATGTTGTCAATCGTTCGGCATCGATGGTGAGGCGATCAACACTCTTCCCAACTTGCCAGATCAGCGAAACGGCTAAGCTAAGAGCAATTGCGATTGATATACTGACAATGGTAGCTGCAATCCAGAAACCTTCATTAATAATGCGCTCAAGGGCAGCAATTCGCGCTAGATACTGCACTTCATATTCACGTTGTGCACCGATTGTCAGACTATGAATGGCACGAATGTTACGATGATAATCAACACTTTGCAGCAGCTCTTGGGCACGCTGACGATCACCACGATCAAGGAACGTCAGGGCGGCATCATGCTGGGCAATCATCGTTTCAACACGCGCCACAAGTTCGAGTTCGATAAAACCTTCATGGATTGAAGTATATTCCCGAAAAAAGCGTTGCGCTTCTGTGCGAATCTGCTCGAGCTCACGCCGACTCAACTGATAACCGTTGACAAGTTCGCTCACATAATATTGTTCGAGTAAGATGATCGATTCGCCTTGCGCTACTTCAACCAGATTACGGGCACTTCGATCAACTGCATCAACTGCCTCAGCCACTCGTCGCTGTGAATAGAGAGCAATCCCACTAATGATCGCTAACGCCACTAGCAGTGGAGAAAGTGAAACGAGAAGGCGTACACGTAGATCCATAATACTCACTCATTTGATAAACCAATTGTCTCTACTGGTCATTGTACCATTGCTTCCTGTGGCGGTGTACAATCACGCCGATAAGAACTTCCCTGCTATAATACGGCAGACACGGACCAACACTATTTGGTATAAACGAGAAAAGAGCAACACTATGGCAAAGATTTTGCAGCACCTACCGGTCGGTGAGAAGATCGGGATCGCGTTTTCCGGCGGTCTCGACACCAGTGCCGCTATTCACTGGATGCGGGCAAAAGGTGCAATTCCCTACGCTTACACCGCAAATCTCGGTCAGCCCGACGAACCTGACTATGAAGATATTCCGCGGCGGGCACTGCTGTATGGCGCCGAGGCGGCACGACTGATCGATTGCCGTCACCAACTCGTTGCCGAAGGGTTGGCAGCACTACAATGTGGAGCCTTCCACATCTCAACCGCCGGTCTGCCGTACTTTAACACCACCCCCCTCGGTCGTGCCGTTACCGGAACGATGCTGGTTGCGGCAATGCGTGAAGATGGCGTCAATATTTGGGGTGATGGTAGTACCTACAAAGGAAATGACATCGAACGTTTCTATCGTTATGGGTTGCTCGTCAACCCCAATCTGCGCATCTATAAGCCGTGGCTCGATCAGGCGTTTATTGATGAGCTGGGTGGGCGCGCTGAGATGTCGGCGTACTTGAGCCGAGCCGGACTAGAGTATCGCATGCCGGCCGAAAAGGCGTACTCGACCGACTCGAACATTCTTGGTGCTACTCACGAAGCCAAGGACCTCGAGTTTCTCAACCGCAATATCACGATTGTCAATCCGATTATGGGAGTCGCGTTTTGGCGACCAGAAGTGCAGATCGAGTACGAAGAGGTGCGGATTACCTTTGAAGAAGGGTTCCCGGTCGCAATTAACGGGACTACCTTCCGCGATCACGTTGAGTTGATGCTCGAAGCCAACCGGATCGGGGGCCGGCACGGTCTGGGTATGAGCGATCAGATCGAAAACCGGATTATCGAAGCGAAGAGCCGTGGTATCTATGAAGCACCGGGAATGGCACTGCTCTTTATCGCTTACGAACGGCTGGTTACCGGTATTCACAACGAAGATACTATCGACCAATACCGTGAGTACGGACGCAAATTGGGACGGTTGCTATACGCCGGACGTTGGTTTGACCCGCAGGCGATGATGATCCGTGAGTCGCTGCAACGTTGGGTAGCCCGCCTCATTACCGGTGAGGTAACTATCGGTTTGCGACGAGGTAACGACTATTCGATCCTCGATACCAGTTCACCGAATTTGACGTATGACCCCAGCCGGTTAACAATGGAGAAGGGGGAAGCCAGTTTTACCCCCCAAGATCGGATCGGTCAGTTGCATATGCGCAACAATGATATTGCCGATACACGTAAGAAGTTGTTGGTGTACTTGCGTACCGGCTTACTCGGCGAGAGTGGCGTGTTGCCCCAACTCACCCCACCGAGTGATGAGAGCACGACGACGCAAGAGTAAAATGGAGGTTCACCCTTGTCGCGGCGTTGTACCACGACGCCGCGAATACCAAACCGGGCCTGACAGATGAAGCGTATCCCGATAATCCTCATTGTGGCTGGAGCAATCGCACTCCTCACCATTGCCTGGACGCAACCTGCACAGAATCTTTTTTTACCGCTAATCAGCCGTCTACCGGTTATTCCACCGGCAGACGAAGTGGCGGCCCGTCTCCAAGTGGCCGAAGGCTACGTCGTCCGTTTGTATACCGGCGGGCTCAGCCGACCACGCCTGATGGCAATAGGACCTGATGGCGCACTGTATGTCGCCGAGCGAGGCGCGAACCGGATTGTACGACTGGTCGATAGAGATAGTGATGGGTATGCCGACACGCCACAACCGGTTGTGATCAATCTGACAGGGGTACATAGTCTCGAATGGTACGCGGGTGATCTGTACGCCGCGGGTAATGCAACGGTTTGGCGATTGCGTGATGTGAACGGTGATGGGCAATGGAGTGTCGATGAAATTGTCGCAGTAGTGACAGATTTACCTAATGATGGCGGTCATTCAACCCGCACCGCACGGATCGGGCCGGATGGAATGCTCTACGTATCGGTCGGCTCAAAGTGTAACATTACCGTCAACTGTAGCGAAGGCGACCCTCGCCGGGCCGCTATCCTTCGTTATACGCTCGATGGGGGTATTCCCACCGACAATCCCTTTGCCAATGACCCTGATCCGCGTCGCCGCGTAGTGTGGGCTGAAGGGTTGCGCAACAGCGTTGATTTCATCTTCTTGCCTGACGGTCGGTTATGGGCGACCCACAACGGTAGCGATGGTTTGGGGAATGATCTGCCACCAGAAGAGGTGGTGATTGAGGTTGAACGTGGCAAACACTACGGCTGGCCCTACTGCTACACCGCCGAGCTGGGTCCGGTACCTCCCAACGCGCAAGAGGTTCGTGACACCCGCGTTCCGCTTGATGCAGCGTTTACCGGCTGCGAACAAGCAACACCAGCTCTTTTCACCGATGCAGCTCACTCGGCGCCGTTGGGGATTGATCGGTTGGCGAATGGCGATGTGTTGATCGCCTACCATGGCTCGTGGAATGCTGATGAAACGCCGCGTGATTGCCGCATGCAACGGATTCGCGTCACCGAGGGACGGCCAGTCTCGGCAGAGCCATTCTTGACCGGCTTCCGTGATAATCCGCAACAGGAATGTGGCAGTGCATGGGGCCGACCGGCCGGAGTCACAGTTGCCCCGGACGGGACGATCTTTGTCTCAGATGATAAAAACGGGCATATTTATCGGATCGTACCGGTTGGTAGTCAGTAATGCTACGAGGTTGCCGGTTCGGTTGCAGCCACATCGCAGTAAAAAAGCGTGCCGGCAGTAATACAGATGGGCACGGCCAGCAAGTTGAGCAACGGAATACTCACCAGCCCTAAACAGATCAACCCAAATCCGGCACTGGCCGGCAAATGACGGCCGATGAAACCGAGCTTCGCACGGAACGCTAATCGTCGTCGTTCGAGTGGAGGATCAAAAAAGTCAAGACAAGCAATCGTTACCCCAAGTGCTATGCCGATTATCGTCGCCAGCACTGAGCCAATACCGGGGAGAACGTTGAGCAACAGTGCTGGGAGACCGATTGTCACCGTCAGCAGGAGCTTTTTTATTTCAAAGAGCAAAGCGCCTCCTAGATCACGAACGATATGAGCGGGCGTCATTTGAGGTGCGGTGAGCATGACACCTCGGAGCCGTTCTTCGAGTACTTCAGAAAGCCGACTGTAAAAAGGCGAACCGAGTACAACACCAAAACGCACCAGCAGATAGCCCAACCCGATGAAGAGAGTGACTACCAAGATACCACGTAGCACCCATGCAATCCACCCCGGCCAATCGGCGACAAGTGTATCGATAGCGTGAAATCCGGCCAGCATCAAGGTCGTATAGAGCATGACCCCGACAAGAAGATTCAGACCAATCGGAATGGCAACATAGCGCCACAATCGCGGTTGACCGATAAGGAGACGAAGGGCGCGCCAAGGATAGCTAAACCCGATGAACAACCCTCGCATACACAACCCAATCGTTTCAATGAGCCAGCACCTTGATCAAACGTGGCACAATCTGCGACCAGTCGTAATGAGTGCAAACAAACGCACGTCCGGCCTGACCAAGCTGCCACGCCAATGACCGGTTGGTCACCAACCGGAGCACAGCTTGCGCCATTGCCTGTGGCGTATCGGCGAGCAACAGATGTTCGCCATCACGCAAACCGGGAATACCTTCAGCGCCCATCGTTGTACACACCACCGGTGCAGCCATCGCTAATGCTTCGAGCAACTTCAAGCGCGAACCACCCCCAATGCGCATCGGAATAACGACCACAGCGGCACTCGCCAATACCGGACGGGTATCGGCCACTTCGCCGGTGACAATCACCGTTTCACCATCGTGCAGCGCTGCTAATGCACGATGGGGTCGGCGTCCGATCAGATGCAAGCGCACTTCAGGAAGTTGCGCACGGATCAAGGGAAGCACTTCATGGACAAACCAAAGCACCGCATCGACGTTAGGCCGATAGTCGAGGGTACCGATAAACACGAGATCGTGGCTCGGCAGTGGTGGTGGAGTAGGCGGGACAAAATGCGAACAGTCAACGCCATTCGGCACCAACTCCAACCGCACACGAGGGGCTAATCGCCGCAAAGCTGCTGCATCCTCAGGCGAAACAACGAGCACGCGCTGAGCAGTTTCTAACACACGTCGCTCGAAGGTGACCAACTTGAGCCACTGTATCAACGAGTAGCTCCCACCGATCAATGCCGTGGGTCGTGGGAGACGACGTAAATCATTGAGTGCTGCCCGTCGTTGGAGCAGGTATTCGGCATTAAATTCATCAAGTATGGTGTAAAACCCACACCGAGCGGCCTGCAATAAGTACGGTGCCATCTCGATACTTTCGGCCAGCACCGCATCAAACTGCGTTCTGGTCAGCAATTCGGCCAGTTTTGTGACATACGAAGCACTCGCATTGCGCAATGCCATATCAGGCAATGGACTGAAGAGGGTCGTTAATGCCCGTTGGGCTAGCGAACGAGGCGGTGGGCCAAGCACAACTTCAACCTGAGCTAATGCGTGCAGTGGTTGCAGAGCGGCAATCGCTGTTGCATCAGGGGCGAACGTCAGTAACGTTACGGAGTACCGGTTAACCAATCCACGCAACAGGTGATAAATCCGCAGTGCACCACCGCTGTGGGGTGGATAAGGCGGGTATGGCGAAAGCATCAAAATATGCATACAGGTCTATCGTAAGAGCAAACTGACCCTGTGCTGAGAAGCGCGCAGAGTGTGTACGTAGTCGAGTCAGATCCATGCATCAACGGGACCGGGAACAGGACACGGCCAATCAGGCGGGTAGATGAGGTACACCGTACCATTTGACTTGGCTTGCCACGCTGTGGCAAGCTGAGTTTGCGGATACGCACGCAAGATACGATCCCGCCCGGCCGGTTCAGTAATCAAGGCATGTGTCTCGGTAAAACCACGCACGATAGTCAAATGCCCACTCGTTCGCTCTGGAGCATCGTTGATTTGCCCTTTCTCCCACGCCAAGCTGATAATCACCGGTACACCGGCTGCTGTCCAGCGTCCTACTTGTTCAAGCGTATCAAAGCGTGTAATGTAGGCACGCAGACCGAAGCGAGCAGCAAACGCGGTGTTGAACGACCAATTGCCGGTACCATTCCAACCCGGATCGAAGATACCGGCTACCGTTAGATGGGGCAATGTCGTCCCATCGGCAAACTGAGCGAGACGTGGATTGAGCAATTGCGCATACCAATACGCCAACACCATATGAACAGCCGTCGGACTACACCAGCCTGCACCATCGGGGTAGTCATATTGGCCGATCAAGAGCGGCAGCGCAATCGCCGATAAGGCTGGCGGCGCCGACATTACCTGAGGTGGTGCCGTTGTGGTTATACAAAGGTACAGGTCGAACAATCGCGGCATATCAACACCGGGTAAACCGCAGAGCAACACCCGGACTTGCACTGCTTGTCCCGGCACAACCAAGCACAAGGTATCGGTTGCTACAGCAGCATGCTCATCTTGCTGCGACTCGAAACTTGTCCGGTGAGAACCATCGTCACCCCACACTGCCATCCGGTACCACTTACTCCACCGACCCGACTGTTGCACACGTAATTGCACTTCAATCCAACCATCAGATGGTGTATCGGCAGCCCAGCTCGGGATCAGTTCAATGGCCTCATTGACCGCGAGAGATGGGCTAATCAACGCAATCCGCGCGTAGGGGTCATCATCAGGAAGAGGGGCAGCGCGTTCCCAACGATCTATTGCGACTTCATCCCAGTGGTGGAGCAGATGGTGGGTGGGCATCAGTTTATTCTCCCATCGTATCGAGGATCCATTCAGCCGGTCCGAGCAATTCGAGATCAGGGTTGTTACTCACTTCCGTCAATAGTGCCTCGCTTACCAGCAACTCTTCCAGATGTAGGGTATCAGGAATGCGGACTAAGCGCACGGCCATCGGATCAGGCTGACCACACGTCTTGACCGCCATTGCTACTGCGTCGCGCTCGGTGGGCAGGGTAATCGGCAAACCACCCTTGCAAAGACCGACCAAGCCGGCAGTCAACACATTAACATAGGTCGTGTGAAAATCGATCTTTGCCGCAAGACGAGCAGTCGTAATATCGGCCAGACCAATGCCATTGGCGTTTCCGTGGGTTTCCGGGGTGAGATCGAGAACAACAATGACGTTAATCACCGGCCGATCAGGTGGTGGCTCACCGGGGATGGGCAAACGTCCGATCACGTTCGTATCCATACCGGTACCACTGATATTTTTGCCGATCCGATCAACCACCAATACATCAAGCCGGTCAAACGGCAAACGCGCCATCATCTCTTTGCTGCGCACCAGCAGAGCTGCTTCACCGGGACCGCCAATCTCGGTGGGAGGGAGCGCGACAATCGCCGCGGTCTGATCACGGGCATCTTCGAGAATCGCCAAACCAGCCAGTACCCTGCCACGCTCGACGATCAAACGCGCCATGGGAACGATCTGCTCTTTCAGGCCGTAGACAGCCGTGCGATGCACGATTTCAGCGCCTTGACGCTTTCCCAACCCCACCGCGCACATTTTTGCCAGCCCACTCTCAATCGGCGCCTTGAACGAGGTATGGGTTTTGATACGGTTGATCACCAGTACGCCATCTGCCTCAAACGCAAAGCGATCCATATAGACCGGTGTGCCATCGGCGATAGTGCCTAACTCAACCACTTCCATTGTTGCCCGGATCGGACAACCCACAGAAGCTTCGGTAATACCCAGCAACGCCAATAGAGCCACCTGCCCGGCAGCAGTGGCACCGCCATGACTCCCCATGGCCGGCACAATGAACGGTTCGGCTCCGTGATCACGCAACCATGCGACTGCTGTAGCTGTAATCTGCACAATATTGGCAATACCACGACTGCCGGCAGTAACAGCAATACGCATACCGGGCCGAATCTGTGCCGCTAAGCCGAGCCGATCAAGTTCGCTGCGAACGGCAGCCGTCACATCGGCGATGGGGGCAGTCTGCCAGCGTTGGCGAACGCGGAAGAGCGGAGGAAGTGGCGTATCAGCGCGAATAGATTCGATATTGAGCGTGATCTGCATACGGCCTCTCGTAGAGCGATGACAATACGCTGTCGAGATTGTCGAGCGCCTGTTTATTGTATCACGGAGGATACGGCGAGGTTTTGATTCTAGACTAGACAAGTCTTTTATCAAGTGCTATATTAATTACCGACCGGTCGGTCGGTTTTATTGCGATTATCAAGGAGTGTGAGTCGTATGGTCAACGAACATCAGCGCAACCAGATCCTCGGCTTGTTGTTCTTCGGCGTGTTAATGGCAGCGCTCGATATTGCCATCGTCGGGCCAGCATTGCCGGTAATTCAGCGTGTATTTACGGTTAGCGAGCGACTGCTGTCGTGGGTTTTCTCGATCTATGTGCTTGGCAATCTAGTCGGAACACCGATGATTGCCGCCCTCTCTGATCGGTTTGGTCGGCGGGCGTTGTATGTTCTGAGCTTAAGTGGCTTCGCGCTTGGTTCACTCATCGTTGCCCTTGCACCATCGTTTTCGGTACTCCTAGTCGGGCGGTTGTTACAAGGCCTTAGTGCCGGCGGTATTTTCCCGGTGGCCAGCGCAGTTATCGGCGACACATTTCCGCCAGAACGACGTGGATCGGCTCTCGGCTTGATCGGTGCGGTCTTCGGGATCGCGTTTCTGATCGGTCCGATCATTGGTGGGCTGTTACTCTTGCTCGGTTGGCAATGGTTGTTCTTGATCAATTTGCCAATTGCGGCAATCCTCGTCGCCTTCAGTTTGCAACTCCTACCGGGACGCACAGCAACAAGCAGTGCGCCCTTCGATCTCGCCGGCTTGCTGGTGTTGGGGGTCATGCTGAGCAGTCTCGCATACGGCCTCACCGAACTTGATCCAGATGCAATCCGTACCGGGAATATACCATTCTTTGCGGTAGGCGCCTTGATTGTCGCCGTATTGCTAATACCAGCTTTTATTACCATCGAGAAACGAGTCGTCGAGCCAATTTTGCAGCCATCTATCTTTCGTTCACGTCAAATCTGGCTGACAGCGGCCTTAGCCATTGGTGCCGGCATTGCCGAGTCGTCGATTGTCTTCGTGCCGGCGTTGCTGACGGCGGCACACGGTGTGAGCAGTTCGACTGCCAGTTTCATGCTCTTACCGGTGGTGTTAGCGATGGCGGTTGGATCACCGGTTTCGGGTCGGATGCTCGATCAATTTGGGTCGCGGATTGTGGTGACCATCGGTGTGATCTTGAGCGGTGCAGGGCTTGTGGTGCTCGGTGCGCTACCGATGAGCATCGTCGCCTATTATCTTTCCGCGATTGTGTTCGGGATCGGCTTGGCCATCCTGCTCGGAGCATCGTTACGGTACATTCTGCTGAATGAAGTTCCGGCCAACGAACGCGCAGCAGCGCAAGGATTACTTACCGTCACGATGGGCGTTGGGCAGTTGCTCGGCGCGGTGTTGGTTGGCTTGATTGCCGCCACCGGTGGCGGTGGCGCCGGTGGGTATGGGTTGGCCTTTTTAGCCATTGGTATCGTAATGCTTGCCTTGACCTTTGCCGGTTTGGGATTGAAGAACCGGGTGGCCGAGAAGGCAACAGCACTGGCCCACGCAGGATAACGCAAAGGCGCAGAGGAGGTAAAGACACAAAGGACACATCGGCGGAACGCGCGGCACGGCGTCTCCTTCCCAACGCATTGGGGGCCCTAAGCCATATGGTATGCTATAATCCATCACCTGAAACGGTATGCAAGGAGCGCCATGGTTCGACAACAAAGTTCAGACAAAATTCGAGACCGGATTATCAAAGAAGCCGCACGACTGATTGTCACCTACGGCTATGACGGTATCGCGATGCGTGAGATTGCTGAGGCTGTCGGGTTATCGAAGGCCGGACTGTATCATCATTTTCGTGATAAGGAAGAGCTGCTGATTGCCGTCTTGACCAATTGGTCAAACGAGATGGCGACATTAGCCGAGACCGCCGGACGCGAACCAACGGTACGTGCCCAATTAACGGCACTGGTGCGTGGCTTGTTTCAGCAAGCACCGGCACAACGCGCGTTGGTGAGGTTGAGTAATCAGGATATGCCACGGCTCAGTGAGTCGGCACGCCACAATGTGACTCAGTGCTACATCAACGGGCTGATCGGTCCAATCACGCAGATGATCAAGACCGGTATTGAGCGTGGTGAATTACGCCCGGTCGACCCCAAGCTCGCGACTTGGCTCCTATTGGGATTACTCTATCCCTTCTTCCACATTGAACAGGCAATGGTCGACGATAGCAGCACGGCGCTGGCCGATCTGATCATTACCACGTTCTTTGACGGGCTAAGCCAACCTCAAAGCCGGTGACACAGCCTACGGATCATCGGACAGGACACGCTGCTTATTAAAAGATCGCCAAATAGCGGTCAATTTCCCACTGCGATACATAAGCGCGGTAACTCTCCCATTCTTGCTGTTTAGCGTCGAGAAACCGCTCGGCAACCGACGGGCCAATTGCTTCGAGAATGGCCTCATCCTCACGCAGCGCATCGAGGGCAGCCCCAAGCGATGTTGGGAGCATTGTCAAACCGCGCGCACGCGGATCAACGTGGAAGAGATCTTCTTCGGCAGCGTCACGCAGCGGCAATTTGCGCTTGATTCCATCAAGGCCGGCGGCCAGCATCGCCGCGTAGGCAAGGTAGGGATTGCAGGCCGGATCCGGACAGCGCAGCTCGATCCGCGTCGCCTGATGGCGACCGGCGGTAATGCGCGGCACGCGCACCAGCGCTGAGCGATTGGTACGGCCCCACGAGATATGCACCGGTGCCTCGAAGCCGGGCACAAGCCGTTTGTAGGAATTGACCAGCGGCGCGAGCAGCACGCACATGCCGCGGGCATGGGCCAGCAAACCGGCAATGAAATGGCGAGCCAGCGGCGACAAGCCGTAGGGATCATCGGGATCGGCAAAGAGATTTTTCCCGCTCTCAACATCCAGCAGACTCTGGTGAACATGCATGCCGCTGCCGTTGACGCCAGCCATCGGTTTCGGCATAAACGTCGCGTGCAGGCCATTGATCTGGGCCACCGCCTTGAGCGCCACCCGTGCCGTCACCAGATGATCGGCGGAACGCAGCGCATCCGCGTAACGGAGATCGATCTCGTGCTGGCCAGGCGCGACTTCGTGATGCACCGCTTCAACGGTAATCCCCATTGCTTGCAAGGCACGAGCCATCTGACGACGAATGTGCGTGGCGAGATCGGTGGAAACATCGAAATACCCGGCCTTATCGTGTGGTTCGTGAATCCGCCCATTCTCATCAACCTTGAACAAGAAAAATTCCAGCTCCGGCGCGACCATAAAGCGATAACCGCTCGCCGCTGCTTGATCGAGTATCCGTATCAACACATTGCGCGGATCACCGGCAAACGGCTTACCATCGGGGGTATAGACCGAACAGATCAAGCGTGCCGTCACCATTCCCTCATGCCGATCCCATGGAACGACAGCATACGTGGTAAGATCAGGTACCAGATACATATCGCTCTCGACCATACGGGCAAACCCTTCGATGGACGAACCATCGAACCAAACCCCATGATCGAGGGCATCAGGTAGCTCCTCAACTGGAATTGTCACCGTTTTCCCGATTCCTAACACGTCGGTAAACTGCAAATGAACAAAAGCGACGTTATCGGCAGCAACACGGCGCAGCAGCAGGTCGCGCGGATCGACACTCATGCCTTCGCTCCTCCTTACTAGATGTAGCGAGTCCTTGCTTGTACTATAGCAGAAAACGGATTTAGGCAGCGCATATCGCCTGCCTAAATCCGTCTCAGCGTATTTGGACAATGTTCCTAACGAAGGTAAGGGTTATGCTGCAACCACTTCCTCTGAAACCAACACCGCCCGTACACGTTGACCACGCAGCGTCGTGCGATTGAGAGCTTGCAGTACTTGGCGTACTGCCCGACGTGGAACATCAACAAGGCTCATCCGCGCCTGAATTTCGATAGCACCAATACTCCGCCCAGACAAACCGGCTTCGTTGGCAATCGCACCAACAATATCGGCAGGCCGAATCTGATCGTTTCGACCAAGATTAAGACGGATGCGAGCCATACCGTTTTCGCGACGGGTAGGCCGTTCATCAGTGGCCGCACGCTTGGCACGTGACGAGCGCTCACCACGTTCAACCTGTTCGGAGCGGAGTGGTTCGAGGCGGGTAATCGTATCTACCTGTTCAGCTTCCGTCTCGTTGAGCAAGAGCTTGAGGGCCGCAGCAGCCAACGTGCGCAGATCGTGTTCAACGGTCAACTCGTCGACCAGATCCGTATACCTCGTGAGGTCGGGGGCCAGCATTGCCTCGTGCAACTGATCGCGCAGTGCCAAGCGGCGACGCGCAACAACATCGGCTAAGGTAGGCATCTGGCAGCGCTCGATCCGCGTGCGCGTCACCCGTTCAATGGTTTGGAGCATACGGCGTTCACGGGGGGTAATGAACGTGATCGCGACCCCAGCACGCCCGGCACGCCCGGTACGTCCGATCCGGTGAACATAGCTTTCAGGATCGGTCGGCACATCATAGTTAATCACGTGGCTCACTTCGGCAATATCGAGACCACGTGCCGCGACATCGGTCGCCACCAACACATCGAGCTGCCCCTCGCGGAAGCGCCGCATGACGCGATCGCGCACCGCTTGACTCAAGTCGCCGTGGAGCGACTCGGCCGCATATCCACGCCCTTGCAGCCGTTCACCGATTTCATCAACCTCTTGGCGAGTCCGGCAAAAAACAATCGCCAGTTGCGGCATCTCGGCATCGAGCACACGGCAGAGCGCATCGAGTTTATCACGGGCCAAGATCTCGTAATAAATCTGATGGATACGCGGGGTGGTCAATTGTTCGGCAGCAATACTCACCCGTACCGGTTGACGGGTATAGCGCAGGGTCAGACTCTGCACAGCGGGCGGCAGCGTCGCCGAGAACAGAGCCGTCTGGCGTTCGGCCGGGGTCAATTGCAAAATAGCCTCAAGCTCCTCGGCAAAACCCATATCGAGCATTTCGTCGGCTTCATCAAGCACAACTAAGCGTAAATGGTCGAAGCGCAACGTCCCCCGGCGCAAGTGATCGAGTACCCGTCCCGGCGTTCCAACAACAACTTGGACACCCTGCGCTAAGCCACGCAACTGACGCTCAATCGGCTGACCGCCGTAGATTGGCAACACGCGGAGTGCGCGATGGCGGCCATAGCGATGGATAGCCTCGGCCACTTGTATTGCCAGTTCACGAGTTGGCGCTAAGACGAGCGCCTGTACGACCGGTTCATCGGTCACTTGTTCAATCATCGGCAGCGCAAACGCCGCCGTCTTCCCGGTGCCGGTCTGGGCCTGAGCGATCACATCGCGACCGGCAAGTAACAAAGGAATGGCTTGCGCCTGAATGGGAGTTGGTTCGTCGTAGCCAAGCTCACGCAAGGTATGCAGAAGTGCATCGCTCAGGCCCAACGCAGCAAACGTCGTCATGGTAGTCCGTTTCACAATTACGAGTACGTTGTGACGCAACATGCGCCACGCAAGATGTATATTATAGCACAAATCGTACCTTTGAGAAGATCGTTATAGCAAACTTATGTTTGAAAACTAATACCTTCACGTCAAATAAGTGGGTATGGTATGCTATAGTCAATAATCGGACTAAAACAGAGCAAGTGTAGTAGATTCGACTTTTTCTCACCGTGGGAGCGTAGTATGACAGCACCGGCACGGATCCTGGTTGCCGAAGATGAAGCAGAGGTAGGGAAGCTCCTACACGAGATACTCAGGGGCGCAGGATACGAGGTCGAACTCGTTACCAACGGTGATCAGCTCGTGCGGCGCGCTCAAGCACAGCCACCGGATCTGATCATCGCCGATTTACTCATGCCGCTGATGGACGGTCTAGAGGCGATTCGCCAGTTACGCAACGATACACGTACTGCCCATTTACCGATGCTCATCCTTACCGCCATTGGCGATTCATCCCGTATCGTTGAAGGTTTTGAGAACGGTGCGGATGATTATATCACCAAACCGTATCATCGCGATGAGCTGTTGGCCCGTGTCCGATCGCATTTGCGGCGAGCTGCCCAGTTGCCCCAGCGCAACCCACTGACCGGCTTGCCTGGCAATGTCGTCATTCAAGCTGAGATCAATCGCCAACTTGCTCAGAAAGTCACGTTCGCGTTACTGTATATTGACCTCGACAACTTCAAAGCATTTAATGATGTCTACGGCTTCGCACGTGGCGATCGTGCCATCCATCTTTTAGCCAGGATTTTGCAAGATCAGATCAAACCCGGCGATTTTCTCGGCCACATTGGTGGCGATGATTTCGTCGTCCTTCACTTTGGTACGGATGTGGAGTCATTATGTCAGCAGATCATTCGCGTGTTTGATGAACAGATTCGTTCACTATACGATGAAGCTGACTTACAGCGCGGTTATTTGCTCGCAACCGATCGGTATGGTGTCCAGCGTCAGTTCGGTATTATCAGCCTTTCGATTGCCGTCGTAACGACATATCATCGCACATTTGCCAACGTCGATGAGATGAGCCGAGTTGCCGCCGAGTTAAAGAAAGCTGCCAAACAAATTGCCGGAAGCAGTTACAAAATTGATCGGCGAAGTGATGGGCGTTGTGACGATAGTCAAGCTCCTACACCAATTGAACGACGCACCGGTCGTTCGCCCGATGCACTCATCATTTGTCAAGATGCGGTCGCGCGTGCAGCTATTGTTGCGACCCTGAATGTGCGTGGCTACCGTCTCTTTATCGCCGACAACGAAATTGCTGCACAGGGATTGTTGGCACATGAACCACAGCCAAAATTGGTGGTAGCAGAATTGTTCGATCTCAAAACTCTCACACTGTGGCGCCAGATTAATCACGATACACCACTCATTGCCCTGGCTCGCACCGAGCAAGAGGTCGTAAACGCCCGCACTGCCGGTGCGACAACGGTGATCTGGTTAAATAATAATCCGCTCGATCTCTCAGACCAGTTGCAAACCGCACTGGATACACTCAGCTTGTAAACACGGTATGCATCCAACGGCTTGACACTAATGCCACTGCCTGCTAGCATACACATCGTTTGAACCCACTCTAGAAAGCTTTGGAGCGTTTGGCATGGATCTGTCCGAGCTATTAAGTCGCGGCGTTGCCGAGGTAATTGTTGAAAGTGAATTACGCGCTCGCTTGCAAAGCGGGACTCCGCTGCGCCTGAAACAAGGGTTCGATCCCACAAAGCCCGACATGCACATCGGGCATGCCGTTGGGCTGCGTAAGTTACGCGCATTCCAAGAATTGGGCCATCAGGTGGTGTTGATCGTCGGTGACTGGACGGCGCAGATCGGTGATCCGAGCGGTCGCGACGAGACGCGCACCCGCTTGTCGGCGTCTGAAGTGCGCGCCAACGCCGAGACCTACATGGAGCAGTTTTTCCGGGTGGTTGACCGCCAACGCACCGAGGTGCGCTGGCAAAGCGAGTGGTTTGGCCAGTTTACCCTGGAAAACGCGCTCGATTTGGCCGGACGCTTTACATTAGCCCAAATGCTGGCGCACGAGACCTTCCGCAAACGTTACGAGACCGGCGCACCACTGACCATCCTTGAATTGATGTATCCGATGCTGCAAGCGTATGACTCGGTCGCGATTAGGGCTGATGTTGAGTTTGGTGGTACCGACCAGAAGTTTAACATTCTCGCCGGACGAGAGCTGATGGCACAGTTGGGCATGACTCCACAGCAGGTCTTCCTGGTACCGCTCATTCCCGGCACCGACGGGCGTAAGATGTCGAAGACGTTTAACAATACAGTCGATATTCGCATGCCGCCTGCCGAAATGTACGGACGTATTATGTCAATGAGCGATGAAGTACTGCCACTCTATTTTGAAGTACTGACCGATGTACCGATGGCCGAGATTGCCGAGATGAAGACGGCTATGGCTACCGGCCAAGTCAATCCCCGCGATCTGAAGATGCGATTGGCGCGCGAGATCGTAGCCCAATTCCACGATCCGGCGGCAGCGGTAGCGGCAGAAGCGACCTTTATTCGCCAGTTTGTCGAGCGGGAATTGCCGGAAGATATTCCGAACTTTACCCTTGAAGCACCCACCGGAATCGTGGATGTGTTAGTTGCCAGTGGTCTTGCACCGAGCAAAAGTGAGGCGCGTCGCTTGATCGATGGCGGTGGGGTGCGCGTTGATGGCGAGCGAGTGGAAGGTTACACGCTTACGATCAATCCCGGTGCGAATGTGGTAGTGCAGGTTGGTCGGCGAAAGTTTGTCCGTGTCGTGTAGGTAAATACCGCACGTGGCGGCGGTACTGCGCGCGGCAGGTAGGCCGGCGCAAATTTGTGCGTGTCGTGTAGGGCCGCATGGCCGTGCGGACGCTATCACGCCCGGCAATACGTCTTCAATGTGCGCGCGCCGTCCATACGATTAGTAGCGCCCCATCACGTACCTGCACCTGCGCCGGGGTCGCGGTAATCACGTTACTCACGCCGCGCGCCCGATCGTGCAGCAACGAGCCGTTGCGCAACGGGTACGCTAAGCCTTCGGTGGTGATACCGTGCGCATCGCCGCCGAACGGCAGCAGCGAGACGGTATCGCCGATCGCGCCGGGGATCGCGCTCTCGTCACGCACGAGCCAAATCTGTTGCGGATGATCGATCAGCCGCACCTGTCGCTCGCGCAGCTCAGCCATCCCTAACAACGATACATTGGCCAGCGACTGATCCCACCGCCCGCCGAGCGCGCCGATTATGTCGATTCGGCTCGCGCCGAGGTTCACCGCTGCTAGCAATGCCAACTCGAGGTCCGTCTCATCCTTATCAGGACGGTGGCGCTCAATTGCCACCCCCTGCGCTTGATACGCCGCCAAGGCCTCGGCTGCGATCGAATCGAGGTCTCCGATCAGCAGGTGCGGTGTATAGCCGTGGGCAAAGAGCGCCGTGCCCCCGCCATCAGCGGCAATTACCTGATCGGCAGCCGCCAGCAGATGATGGTATGGCGACAGATCAAGTCCCGGCGCATTAGCAACAATCACAACATACATCGCTCTCAACCTTACATCCCCGTATGGGCACAGCACTGTTACGCCGTCGTAGCGTCGCTGCGCCCTCTTAGTCAATCACCAACGCTACCACCCCAAACCCGCCAATAATCAACCCCGACACCACGTTGATCACCTGCAACATCGGCGGTGTGACACGCCCACGCATGAACCCCACCCCGCCGCTCAGAATCGTCCACCAGAGCGCCGAGCCAAGCGTAACCCCGGACACCAAGGCCAATCCGGCCCAGCTATCGGCGCCGGCGCTCAGCCCGAGACCAGCGAAGATCACGGTAAAGATCAGGATCGTCGCCGGGTTGGTGAGGGTCAAGAAGAGGGTAGACCCATACGCGCCGAGCAGTCCGCGTTTGGTCGGTTCTGGTTGGGCGACGATCGGCTGCGGTCGCGCCAGCATCGTGGTCAGACCGATCCAGAGCAACGCTACGCCACCCACGATACGCAAGATCGGACTGATGCCAAGCAGCCACAGACTGAGCGCCTGCAAGCCCAACGCCGCGATCGAACCATAGAGGGCATCGGCCGTCGCCGCACCCAACCCGCTGACAAACCCGGCGATCCGGCCATCGGTTATCGTCCGTCTCATGCACAGCAGACCGATGGGGCCGACCGGCGCTGCGATCGCCAACCCAAACAGCACTCCGCGAATGAACAGTTCGATCATCGTCTTCCCTTCTTTTTGGGGCATTATACGCGATCGCGCCTGATTCGCTCTCGGCAAAAGGATGTATACTGAAGGCATTGGTTCACTTTTGCACTAGTTCAAGAGGCTCGCTATGCCCGAACTGCGCCGTGTGGCAATCTTTACCAACGAATATCCACCGTACATCTACGGCGGAGCCGGTGTACACGTCGAATATCTGAGTCGCGCCTTGTCTCGCATTGTACCGGTCGAGGTGCGCTGTTTCGGCGATCAGCGGGTTGATGATCCCAACCTCACAGTACGTGGCTATCCTCGGTGGGAAGAATCCCGTCACAATACCGATCCGCGCTTTGCCAGCGCCGTCGACGCAGTCGCTCGTTCATTAGCGATGGCCAAAGACACCCTCGATGCGAGTATCGTTCATTGTCATACGTGGTACACCGATTTAGCCGGTCTATTTGCCAGTAAATTGTGGGGGATTCCTTACGTTCTCACCATTCACTCGCTCGAACCGCTACGCCCATGGAAGGTCGAGCAACTGGGCAACGCCTACCATCTCAGCTCGTGGATCGAGCGCACTGCCATCGAACAGGCCAATGCAGTGATTGCCGTCTCGCAAGAGACACGATCCGACATTTTGCGCCTATTTAACGTCGATCCGGCGCGGGTCCATGTGATCTACAACGGGATCGATTTGAACGAGTACCGCAAAACACGTGCAACCGATGCCCTCGAACGTTATGGCGTTGATCCAAACTGGCCGTTCGTGTTGTTTGTCGGGCGCATCACACGTCAGAAAGGGATCATTCATCTGGTCAATGCCATCCCGCAGATTGATCCGACAGCGCAAGTAGTGCTCTGCGCCGGCGCACCGGATACCAAAGAGATCGGGATCGAAATGGAGGAGCGGGTTGCCGCTGTGAGCGCACAGCGTCCTGGCGTAATTTGGATTCGTGAGATGTTACCACGCCAAGATGTTATCCAATTTTATTCACATGCTGCTGTCTTCTGCTGCCCAAGTGTCTATGAGCCGTTCGGCATTATCAATTTAGAGGCGATGGCGTGCGAAACCGCAGTAGTTGCTTCGGCCGTCGGTGGGATTAAAGAGGTGGTTGTACCGGAAGAGACCGGTCTGTTGGTCGATCCGAACCTCAAACCGGGCAGTTTTGACCCGGCCGATCCGACAGCATTTTCTGCCGATCTCGCTGCAGCCATCAACCGGTTGTTGGCCGACCCGACGTTGCGTGAACAATTTGGCAAAGCGGGCCGCCGACGGGTGGAACAGGTGTTTAGCTGGGAAGCCATCGCGCAACAGACAGTCGCCCTTTACCGTTCATTATTGACAGAATAGCCATGGGCCGCATCGTCATGGTCGTTCAAATGGTTGACCGAGCGCTGCCGGCGCGGTGGCACGTAAGTGGGTAACGACCCCAAGCAACGGTCGTTGCCATACTACCGGCAACGTCGTGATCCGGCGAAGGACTGTTGGAGATGAGGCCAAATTAACGAGCGCTAACACCCCGATCATCAGCACAAATGGAGCAACTTGCACGATCTGAGTAGGAATATCGGGGAGAGCACTCTGCGAACGGGTGGCGAAGATTTCAAGTGCCGCAAAAAGGTAGCAACCCAGCGCTACTCGTAACGGTCGCCACCCACCAAAAATGACAATTGCCAGCACGATCCAGCCAGTGCCAAAGGTATGGCGGTAGCTCCAGCCTTGCTTCAAATCGAGCGAAAATGCGGCTCCGGCGATACCAACCAATGCACCACCGATGATCAGCATTGCATAGCGCCAGCGGGTGACATCAACACCACGCGCATACACGGTTGCCGGGCGTTCACCCAACGCCCGTACAATGAGACCGAGTCGGGTATAGTAAAGAACATAAGCGGTAAGCGGAACTATGAGAAAACTGGTATAGATCACCGGATCGTGTCGGAAGAAGACGGTTCCTAATACCGGCAAATCAGCCAAACCAAGGATCGGAGAAAAGGGAACGGTGGGACCGGGCAGCCGCACAAACGGCGCCCCTAGAAACGAAGAGAGATCGGTGCAAAGCAGGGCCAACACAAAGCCCACAGCGGTCTGCGATTGACCAAGAGTCAAACTAAACAGCCCAAGCACTGCGGCCACCACCGCACCGACCAGTGCTGCGGCAGCAAATCCGAGCAGTAGATTGTTCGTCGTCAATGCAACGGCAAAACCGGTCATTGCCGCTAGCAGCATCGTCCCATCGAGCGAGAGATTAATCACACCGGCTCGTTCACTAATCGTTTCACCCATCGCGGCGATGACCAATGGGGCAGCCGCCGCCAAGACTGCCGCGAGATCAATCCAAAGTTGATCCATACGAGCAACCCTTCACCCGGTTGGCGCTCTTGCACGCAAAGCTATTTCTGCACACGAGCCGCCAAGGCAAACAAGACCAACGCCCCTTGTAGCACACCGGCAATAGCACTATCAATGCCTAACGTGAGTGGCAACTGAATACTGCCAACGGTAAAGGTAGCAAAGGCAACCGAAATCGGCAACAACCACCGTGGATCGGCCCGTGCCAACAGCGCCACGAGTAAACCGATCAGACCGATCCCACTTGAAATATTAGGGATCAGCGCATGATGCACGGCGACGACCTGGATCATCCCGGCCACACCGGCTAATGCGCCACACGCAGCCAACGTTTCACCCATACGACGGGCGGTGGCGATCCCCAAGCGTCCGGCTACCGCCGGATTGAGACCCACTGCGCGCACCTCTAACCCCCAACGGGTGCCGGTGAGTGCCCACCACACCACCCCCAACGCAAGTACGGCAATAACCGGTGCAGCTGGTGCCAGCCGCAAGCGATCAAGGGTAGGTAGCCAAAGTTCACGTGGTAACAGCTCAGTGCCCGACAACGACGCCGAGGTTTGCCGTCGCCACGGACCCAAAACCATGTAGAGGGCCAACCCGCTGGCGAGAAAATTCATCCCCAAACCGGCAAAAATCTCGCTCACGCCAGCATAACGACGCAGCGCACCGATCAGCATTGCCCAAAATGCCCCGCCGGTCATACCGCTCAACCCGGCTAGCAACCAGAGCAGTAGCGGCGGCCAATCGGGCCACAGCCGCAACGGTACCATCGCCGCGATCGCACCGACAATTATCTGCCCCTCAACACCGAGGTTGTACAAACCACCGGCAAAGGTGATGGTTAACCCGGTTGCGCAGAGCAACAACGGCGCGGCCAACATCATCATATCGCTCAGACGTACCGGCGTACTAAAAGCCCCGAAGAGAACGAGTCGGTAGGCCTCAAGTGGTGAAACACCGGTGCTCAGCAGTGCCACCGTTGTAAACGCAAAGGCAGCAGCCAGCACCAACAAAAACCGGGTTGCTCCGGTAAGCTGCTGCACATGAAAACTACCGCGTTCCATGGCTCACATCCCTATGCCGTCGCTACCAAAGCTTCAAAACCAACCCCACCGATCAACTCGGCCAGCCGCCCCACCGACAGTAATGCCCGCGGAATCGGCGGTCCGATCCGTCCCGCAAAGCACACAATGACCTCGTCGCTGTACTCCATAATTTCATCGAGATCGGGGGAAGCAAAGATAACACAACAACCGTCATCACGGCGGGCTTGCAACCGGCTCCAGATTGCGCGCGCCGACGCCACATCGAGGCCGCGCGTTGGCTGTTCAGCCAGAATACCGCGGGCATCCGGTGGGATGAGCGCTAACATCGCACGCTGCTGATTACCACCCGATAGCGCAGCAATCGGGGTGATCGGTGTTGCTTTGATCTGATACTCTGCAATCGCTTGTCGGGCCAGTTCCTCCGCCCGACGCCGATCGATCAACACACCGGATCGTTGCAACAGCGCAAAATGATCGGTCAGCGACAATGCACCGATCATCCCATCGTGCAGACGATCGGCCGGTAGGTATTCTATCCCAGCCTGGCGGAACACCAGCGGCCCTGCACCGCTCAAGTCACGACCATTCACCAACACCTGTCCCCTTTCAGGTGCCAATTGACCGGCAAGCAGACGGAGCAACACTTGCTGACCGCTCCCATCAAGCCCGGCTAACCCAATGATACGTCCCGCAGTAAAGCGATGATTCAAATCAACCAACTGCAACATACCACTCCGCACCGTCACATGCTTCAATTCCCAAACCGGCGGTGCATCAATAGTGGGCAGGGGACGGTACATGGATGAAGCAGTACCGGCATCACCAAACATCAACGACAACAAATATTCTTGCGGTTGTGGCATTGGCAATTGACCGGGAGGCATCACCCGTCCGTTACGGAGCACCGTCACGGTATCGCACAACTCGGCCACCTCTTCCAGTTTATGCGATACAAATAGGACAGTTCGTCCCTCGGCGGCAATTTGGCGCAGCGCCGCAAACAGCGCGCGAGCTTGCGCAGCGGTAATGCCGGTCGTTGGTTCATCGAGAATAAGCACCTGTGCGCCACACAACAGTAAGCGCATGATCTCTACTTGCTGGCGCTGACCGACCGTCAACTGTTCGATGCGGGCTGTCGGATCGACCGTGAAGCCTAGCTGTGCGGACAATTCGCGCAGTGCCATCTCCGCAGCTCGTCGTGAACGAAACACACCCGGTGGAGCGGCACAGAGCAGATTTTCGAGCACAGTAAACGCCGGAATATCAAGTGGTTCTTGATGAACCATCCCCACACCGGCAGCGAGGGCATCCCCCGGCCCACGCAACCGCTGGATCACACCGTTAAATCGAATCTGACCCTCATCTGGCCGTAGATACCCGGCCAGCAATTTCATCAGGGTACTCTTACCGGCGCCGTTTTCGCCCAACACCCCGTGAATCTGGCCAGATGCAAACGAGATGGACAGTTGATCATTGGCGCATACCGCACCGAAACGTTTTGTAAGCTGTTCAACCGTGATTTGCATGGGTTGGGTTACATACAGGTAAAGACCGCTGGCTTTTGATAACGCCCCCTTTGTCATTGCGCACGCAGCGAGCAATTTGCCAATTCAGCACGCCAAAGATGTCTCGCTTCGCTCGACATGACACGGGGAGGATGGCGCACGGCGCTCATCGTGGCCCCGTCAGGTGACCCCCTTGTCATTGCGCGCGCCGCGAGCAATCTGCCACACGTCAAGATTTCTCGGGCGCTGGCGCGCCCTCGAAATGACAAGGGGGTCAGAGCGAACGTAGCACCATCTACCATTGCACGCAGCGAGCAATTTGCCAATTCAGCACGCCAAAGATGTCTCGCTTCGCTCGACATGACACGGGGAGGATGGCG
>NZ_JBMFNE010000034.1:0-31915 GCF_049970315.1 Chloroflexus sp. | reverse complement strand
GCGCCAAGAGCGCCGAGGACGTAGCGATTGTGAGAACACACCGGCAGTGTGCCCTGGCGGGAACTCAACGCAAAGGCACCAAGAGCGCTGAGGACGTAGCGATTGTGAGAACACACCGGCAGTGTGCCCTGGCGGGGGAATGCAATAGTGCGTAGTATGGGGTTTTGTGTTCAGGAATCATTTAACGGAATAATATGCTTACGATTCGTCCCTTTCAAGCGAACCAGAACGACTATCAGGTGATGGCGAGGGTGTACAGTGCGCTGGTGCCCGATGCGCCGCTTATTGCGAATGAGTGGCAAGTGCGTGATAAGCTCCATAACCCACAGTTGATACTCTATCGGGTGATCGGTGAGCTTGATGATGTCGCGGCCGGATATGCCGAATTTGTGCAACCGATGTGGTGTGCCGATCCGTACTATATCGAGACGTTGGTCTACGTTCATCCTGCCTATCAGGGGCGCGGGTTAGGCACCGCGCTCTGGCAGCATCTGCAACAGGCATGGCAGCAGTATCGCCCGCGGTATGTGTTGGCGAAAGTGCATGAAAATTGGCAGACCGGTTTCGCTTTTGCTGTCCGGCACGGTTTTCACGAACAGCGGCGCGTTTGGACATCGCGGCTTGACGTGACCAACTTTGATCCCACCTCTTTTCAGAGTGCACTCGAGCGGGTGACCAGACAGCGGATTGAAATCCACAGTTTTGCTGCACTCGCTGCTGCCGATAGCGACTTCTGGCACAAGTTGTACGAGTTTGAACGACAAGTTACCGTGGGTGTACCATCGGCATTTCCGGTCGCCATCCCACCATACGAACAGTGGATCAAGCTGTATCAACCTGAACATGGTGCAATATGGGAAGGTAGTTTTGCGGCGATGGCTGATGGGCAGGTGGTCGGGCTGAGCACCCTCGAAACGATCGATAACGAAACCGATGTAGAAGTAGGCTTTACGGCGGTGCGGCGTGATTATCGTGGACGCGGAATTGCGCTGGCGTTGAAATTACACACGATCGCGTATGCACAAACGATGGGTGTGACCGGGATTCGAACCGATAATGACAGCACCAATCAGGCGATGTGGCACATTAATCAGCGATTAGGCTTTCACCGGGGGCCGGTTTGGGTGGTATTGCGCCGACAAGAACAGGAGGAGGTGAAGTGAGCAGCCTGCCGTTGGTGAAGTTGACAGGTGATGCCTACACACAGGGTTGGCAACATGGTCGTGCATTGCGCGATGCGATTGTTGCCAACCTTCGTCTTTACACTGCACGGTTTGAACGAGAATTGCGGATGCCATTGGACGAGGTATGGCGACGTGGATTACGGTATGCGGCAGTCATAGCCGAGCAAAGTCCAGATTATGCAGCCGGCATGCGCGGAATTGCTGATGGGGCTGGGGTTGAGTTTGCAGCGATTGCGGCGTTGAATGTACGTTACGAACTCTTTTACCAGCTCTTTCGCGAGTATGGACCGGCGGATAAGCCCGATGGCTGCACGGCGTTTGCGTTATTGCCGACCGAGACGGTAGACGGTCATCTGTTGGCGGGCGAAAATTGGGATTGGATTGTCGGTGTACGCGGCGCAATTATCCTTACCGAGGCACCCGATGGTCATCGCACGCTAGCCTTTACCGAAGCCGGTATTTTTGGCGGCAAAATCGGTTTGAATACTGCCGGATTGGCGTTACTGATCAATGGGTTGGCGAGCACGGCGGATGATTGGGCGAGTCTACGGCGACCGTTTCATGTCCGCTGTTACGACATTCTACGTGCTTCCACGTTGGCCGAGGCACAGTCAGTCATTACCGGTGAGGCACGAGCCGGTTCGGCCAATTTTTTGCTTGTGCAAGCACCTGATCAGGTAGTGAACATCGAGGCAGCACCGGAAGCAGTTACGGTTAGTAGGTGTGTGGCGGGCTGTGTGGTACACGCTAATCATTTCATGGATCCCACAGCTTTGGGGATCGATGAGCGCCAGATTGAGCGTTATCCCCATTCGCAGTGGCGACAAGCCCGATTGCAAGCGTTGTTGGTAAGGCGACCACAATCGTTGGCAAGTGTCCAAATGGCACTGCGCGACCATGATCGTTACCCGTATTCGGTCTGTTTTCACGTCGATCCTGCCGATCCACCTGATGAGCGATACGAAACGGTAACGTCGATCATCATTGATGTAACGGCGAGAACATTGCATGCTACTGATGGGCCGCCATGTGGACGGTCGTATGTGCGGTATCAATTGTAAGAAGACACGATAGGGGAACGCCAAAGAACCTCATGCAAACTGTTCTCTTCATCTGCACGGGAAACTATTACCGTAGTCGCTACGCTGAACTGCTCTTCAATGCGCAGCAGGTACCGGGTTGGTGTGCCGATTCACGTGGGTTGCGTTTGTCGTCGGCTAATCTTGGGCCTATTTGGCCGCCGGTGTTGGATCGTTTGCGACAACATGGGTTTTCACCACCGCTCGAAGTGCGGTGGCCACTGGCGTTGTGTGAGGAAGAACTAGTACAGGCTGCGTTGGTGGTTGCGCTGGACGAAACGGAGCATCGCCCACTTATGCAGCAACGCTTTCCGATGTGGGTCGATCGCATCCGTTATTGGCAGACGCCTGATCTGCCGGCATTACCGGCTGAAGTGGCGTTTCACCGCATTGAGCAGGGCGTGCAAGCGTTGATCAATGAGTTACAGACCAGGTAAAGTATGGAGATCGGGGTGGTTTCCGATACGCATGGCAAGCTGGCAGCGGCTGCATTATCGGCGTTGCATGGAGTGGAGCTTATCTTGCATGCCGGTGACATCGGTGATGAAGCTATCGTGGCTCGGTTGACGATGATTGCACCGGTGATTGCGATCCACGGCAACACCGATCGGGGCACTGCGTTGGCATGGACGTATCCGGCGACATGCTGGATTGAGCGTGAAGGGGTGTTGATCTATCTGACTCACATCGGTGGACAACCACACCATCTTGTGCAATCGTTACCGAAAACGGCTGAGGGACGGGTACCGCAGGTCTATATTTTTGGACATAGTCACCGGCCATTGTGCGAAATGTACAAAGGTATCCTCTTCCTAAATCCGGGCACTGCCGGTGCGCCGCGCGGGGCAGGGTTATCGGTGGCGCGCTTGCACGTGGAAAATGCTCAGGCGAGTACTGTGATCGTACCGTTGGTCGAATAGTTAGTGATTGCGGAGCTCGTATGTCACTCCTAAACATAGTGCATGCAGCACGTCATCGTCGAGGGCTGGTTTTGGTGATCGGTGGGGTCGTACTACTTATCGTGCTGGCGCTGTTGCCGTTTATTGCCACTGCGCTAGACTTGGAGCGACGCCTTTTCTTTGCAGTGCATGGCATCTGCGCGCAGAGTCACAATGTGATATCCGGTGGTGTGCAGTTTCCGTTATGCGCACGTGACAGCGGTATCTATCTGGGATTGATGGTAACGTTAGGGATATTGGCGATATTTGGCCGTCTCTGCAGTGGGCGCTTACCACCGTTGTCGATCGGCCTGACCTTACTCACCTTCATTGTAGCGATGGGTATTGATGGCCTGAACTCGACGATTGCTGAGCTTGGCTTACCGGCACTGTACCCGCCACGCAATGATCTACGACTTCTGACGGGGTTGGGCTTTGGGTCAGCTTTAGCAGTTGGTCTGTTGCTAGTGGTGAATCAGACATTGCTCGCGCCGGATCGGCTGGAATCGGATCAGGCGCCGATCGGTAATTGGCGTGAACTAGGGCTGGTGGTTGGCGGGTTGGGTTTGGTGGTATTGGGGATTGCCATCAATCAAGCGGTCGTGGCGTGGCCACTGGTGCTACTCAGCGTTATCGGCGTGACCGGTGTTATGACGTTGGCAATTATGCTTCCAATCAGTGCAATTGCCGGATTGAGTGGCAAAGTTCGCACGCTACGGCAATTGATGTGGCCGGCACTGGCCGGCTTTCTCGTCGCACTACTGTTGCTAGCGGTGTTGGCACGATGGAAAATTGAAATGGAGGTGACAGGCCTGCTGCCGCCTCCATTGATACCGCAGTGATCGCGTTATCGGAAATACTGTGACTTAGCGAGGCATCGTTACCTTCAGATCGTTGAGCGCCACTCGCAGATTATCGAGCGCAACCCGCGCCTCGGGTGGGAGCTGCTCAAGGTCAGATACCGTCTCTAGCACACGAGTAGCCGCGATGGCAAGCGTATCGAGATGGCCGAGCAAACACCCGGCTTCACGAGCTTCGACGTAGCGGTTCCCGTGAATTGCCTGCCAATAATCTGCTGAGGCGAGGTAGTGCGTCTCACCAAGCAGTTCGAGTGCGAGCGTACAACGGTCAAGCGGGCGAATCGCCAGCACTTTGCAGTTATTGAGCATAATCTGACCGGGACTTTGGCGAACAAGGGTGATTTGCTCGTCAGCGCGGCTAACCCCATCATTGCTTAAGTGCAAAGTTCGGATTTGCATAATAAAGCTCCTTGCGAATGGTTTGGGGGCGAATCGGTTCGCCCTATTCATAACGTATATGGCGCTCAAAAGCGCTCCGTGGTAATTCGAGCGGGCACAGGACGAGCAAGGCCTGGGCCGGTGTATTGCCGGGGTTATGCCACCGGTGAGGGAGGACAGCCTCGAACAGCAAGCTATCGCCGGGGTTAATGGTATAGGTCTGGTCAGCGACGGTATAGAGGATCTGACCACTCAACCCAAAGACGAATTCTTGGCCGGTATGAATAATGGCTTCAGGACCACTTCCAGCGCCGGGGTTAAGGGTAAGGAGCAGCGGCTCGAGGGTATGGTTAACGAAACCGGGAGCAAGATCGGCGAGCGTACCGTGAGGAAAAATGTTGTTGCTGGCTTGACCGGCCGGGGTATAGACGATACGTTGTTGGGGTACTTCAGGGGTAAAGAAGGCGCTAATCGGCACTTGGAGCGCTACCGCAAGGCGTTGGAGTGTACTAACGCTCGGTGACGTGCGACCGTTCTCGATCAGACTCAACGTATTGACCGCCAAGCCACTTGCTTCAGCGAGAGCACGGATCGACATACGCTGTCGTTCCCTTAGGGTACGCAGTCGTTTGCCGACATCGACATAGCCGCGCTCGGTCATCGTATGAGCGTTACTACTCAGGTCTTCCTCGATGCGCACTGCTCATTCCTCTCTGTAGTGAACTTGTCTGTTCATTATTTTAAAACAAAAACGCCATTTGTCACCCAGTAAATTAGTTACATTCCTGCAACAAAATCAAACCCCTACGCCGTTCGACGTAGGGGAAGAGAAGCAATCAACATAGTCAGCAGCGGATCAATCGCTGGCGGGGGTCCGCTGACGCATCCGCTCATACTTCTCGCGGGCACGGCGAGCAAGGGCGAGGGCACGGCGTTCACCGTGCTTAGCGATGGAGTACGAGGTGCGGCGGATGCGATTCCCGTCGCGCCAGGTTGCCTCATAGACTTCACGGCCATCTTTGATGGTGCGGCGTACACCAACGATGCCGGTACTGGTACGGGAGACACCGATCACTTGCCGTTCGGTTCGTGGCTTGCCAAGCTCACGCTCAGTAGCGTTACGCCATTCGATAGCGGCGGCTAGGGCTGCTAACCGGTCGCCGTACACCGAGTCGGAGAAGAACTTGCTTCGGCGCTGCTTATTCCACGTTACGCGCACGAAATAGCCAAAGGTACGCTTAGCGGGATGATCAATGCGAGTAATCCCCTTGTGCTTAGTCGTCTTGGGGCGCAGGCGGGCCGGAATCTTTTTTGGCTCATCGGTTGGTTGGGCAACAGATGCGGTTAGAAGCTGACGCGCCTGTTCGGGATTGAGATCGGGCAAAGGTTCGTAGCGCAACACTGCTAGTGGATCATTGCTGATAGGCAGCGGTTTTGTTTCCTCCGCAGCAGTTGGCGGTTCGGAAGCCGGTAAATTGGCCGGCCGGACAGCGTATCGGCGGTGCATTGCTGATTGCTCCTTTTACAAACCTCGATAGACTTTATATGTTTTACTGATTGTATCGAAGGTTGAAACCTCCGCTTTCTATCATACCACATTTTGTCAACTGACTGCACAGGAATACTGGGCAAAAAAGTACAAATTTGGTTGGATAGAGCGCCTGATTTGACAACAAATGATTGTGATAAAACGAACAATTTTGGATAAAATTGTGGTTTTTATCACAAAACCAGTGGAGTGAAAGTTCCCTGTTCAACTGTCAGGTGGTGAACAACTGTTGGGCGCACGGGGCGATGCCAGCGTGAGATCAAGCGAGATTGGTCGAGATCGGGCAATGTTTGGAAATATAAGTTGTAGCTTTGCACAATTGTAATTGGTATAGCTTCACTTATAGGCGTAACATATAGGAGCTTATATTGCGCGATGTTGAACGTTGAGAAGATAGACCGCCGCCGCCCGCCGGGGATCATGTTATGGTGTGGGGCACTCACTTCATGTCATTGCGAGGGAGCGCAGCGCCCGCAGCAATCTCCCCTCTCCTGTGGTCATTGCGAGGGAGTGGCGGCCTCCAGCCGCGCTGGAGTCGCCCGACCGAAGCAATCTCCTGCTTTAGCGCAGGTCATGCCTCAGCAGGTTGCTCACGAGCTCGCAGGAGATTGCTTCGCCGCGCCGGGCAATGCGCAGCATGGCCCTTCTGCGGCTCGCAATGACATCAACTTGGTTGCAAAATAAGCGCTGAGGTGACGTTCTTTGCAATAAGGCGCACGTACTGAAGTTTGACATCTTGACAGCATAGCTATAATATAAGAGCGATCTTAACTACCGAGAAAGCTCACCGCTGATCATAACTCTCTCACTATTCCCCTTCCTTCTCCTCTTCTCGGTCACGCTTCAGCCAAGTTGATATCCGCCTGATACCTTTCAGGTAGTTCCCGTCGATGTCTTGTGGTCCGCTGTGACGTGTGCGCGAGGAGGGTTGCGTATGCCGGAAAGTATTCAGTGGACGCTGAGCGTGACTGTGGCCGGGGGGCCGCGGAAGACCGAATCTCAGACGCTGCCGGTTGATGTTTATTTGAAAGGCCAATTGCAGATCGCGGCGGCTAGCGGCGCTACACCGGGCCAAGCCAATTTCGCCGCGCCGTCGGGCGGCGGTACGGTGCGCTTTGTTTTAATTTCGGCGAGCCGGTATGATGCAACGCCGCCATTGATTTATACCGTCGATGACGGTAGCTCAGTCACACTCGACGGCCCACATCTGCTGATCGGCACTGGGGCAGTAGCGCGGCTGGGCACGGCCAATCTCGATTTTACTTTTTCCAACCCAACGGCGCAGCCGGTGACAGTTGAGGTGCTGATCGGGCGCGATGCAGCGTAGACTGCCATTGCCAACAGCAGCATGATACCTCCTCACAATCAGGTTACGCTGCCATTATCCATGGCGCCGGACGAACAATACCTTTCGGGCTATCGCAAGGAGCAACAGTATGCCGGTCACTTTGTCGTATCCGGGTGTCTACATTGAGGAGGTTCCGAGCGGTGTGCGCACGATCACCGGGGTGGCGACGTCGATTACCGCTTTTGTCGGGCGGGCGCGGCGCGGGCCGGTGCAGGATCCGGTGCGGATCCAAAACTTTGGCGATTACGAGCGGCTCTTTGGGGGGTTGTGGGAAGCGAGCACGATGAGTTATGCGGTGCAGCATTTCTTCCTCAACGGCGGCACTGATGCCGTGATTGTGCGCCTGATCAATGGTGCGACTGCGGCTCGTTTCAATCTTTCGCCCGCGAGCGGGACCGATAACCTGACGCTGGATGCCAGCAACGAAGGTATGTGGGGCAACCATTTGCGGATCAGCATTGACCATGCGACCCGCGAACCATTGCAACCCGATGAGTTTAATCTGACCGTCGTCGAGATTATTCCGGGGACGAATCCGGTGCAGGCGGTGCGGCGCGAGACGTTTCGCAATGTGTCGATCAATCCGGTGGCGCCGCGCTATGTCGGTACGGTGCTGGCCCAAGAGTCGCTGTTGTTGCGCGTGCCTGATCCGCATCCCGGCGCCTTTCCTACGGTGCGGCCAGCAGTTGTAGCCGATGCTGCGCCAGCAACGAATGGCACGGATGGGAGCGCATTGACCCACACCCAGTATTTAGGTGATTTCGATGCAAAGACCGGCATGTATGCGTTGCGCAAGTCCGCTCTCTTTAATTTGCTCTGTATTCCGCCCTTTACCCGGGATACCGATGTCACCGAATCGGTGTGGACGGCGGCGCTGCGTTTTTGTCGCGACGAGCGTGCGTTTTTAATTATCGATGCGCCATCGAACTGGCGGAGCATCGCTGCGGCGGTGGGGGGGATCGGCACGTTTAGCGCAGCAGTGGCGCGTGATGATCATGCGGCGATCTATTTTCCGCGAGTGCAGATTCCCGACCCGTTGCGCGAGAACCGGCTGGAAGAGTTTGCTCCTTGCGGTGCGGTGGCCGGCGTCTTTTCCCGCACCGATGCCCAACGCGGTGTGTGGAAGGCTCCCGCAGGGCAGGATGCGACGCTGTTTGGCGTGCGAGCGCTGGCGGTCAATTTGACTGATGGGGAACAGGGCCAACTCAACCCGCTCGGTGTCAATTGTCTGCGCACCTTCCCGGTGAGCGGCAATGTGGTCTGGGGAGCGCGCACCTATCGCGGTGCTGACCAGTTGGCTTCGGAATGGAAGTACATCCCGGTGCGCCGGTTGGCATTGTTTATCGAAGAGACGCTCTACCGCAGTCTGCAATGGGTGGTGTTTGAGCCGAACGATGAGCCGCTGTGGGCTCAGATCCGGCTGAACGTGGGCGCGTTTATGCAGACCCTCTTCCGGCAAGGCGCGTTTCAGGGCCGTTCGCCGCGCGAAGCCTATCTGGTGAAGTGTGACCGTGAGACAACGACCCAGACCGACATCAATATGGGTGTGGTGAACATCGTGGTTGGTTTTGCACCGCTCAAGCCGGCTGAGTTTGTGATTATCAAGATTCAGCAGTTGGCTGGGCAGGTGGAATAAGGCAAGCGAGGGCACAACACGTTGTGCCTGTACAGGGGGAATAGTGTATGGCTCAGTTTAGCGTAAATGCGCAGCGGTTCGATCCTTACAAGAACTTTAAGTTCCGGATCAAGTGGGATGGCCGGTACGTGGCCGGGGTCAGTAAGGTGTCGGCGTTGAAACGTGCTACCGAGGTGGTCGAGCATCGGGAGGGCGGCGATGCGAGCAATGTGCGCAAGTCGCCGGGACGCACCAAGTACGAACCGATCACGCTTGAGCGGGGTGTGACGCACGACACCGAATTTGAGAAGTGGGCGAATAAGGTCTGGAATTACGGTTCTGGACTAGGAGCCGAAGTCTCGCTGAAGGATTTTCGTAAAGACATCATTATTGAGGTCTATAACGAGGCCGGCCAATTGGCTATCGCCTACCGGGTCTATCGCTGTTGGGTATCGGAGTATCAGGCTCTGCCTGAGCTTGACGCCAACGCCAATGCGGTCGCCATTCAGAGCATCAAGCTGGAGAATGAGGGTTGGGAACGCGATTACGCTCTTGGCGAGCCGGACGAGCCGAGCTTCACTGAACCGCAGTAAGCAGGGAAGGGGCGCGCTGATTCAATGCCCATCCCGCATTTGGCACCGTTGCGTTCATGAGGTGAACGATGGCCATTTCCGCAGCGACGTTGCTTAACATTTGGGAAGCGGGTGCGGCGCAACCGCCGCTCGCGCGGGTGTTGGCGTTGTTGGCGCCGCTGTTCCCAGAGACAGCCGTCGCCGAGTTGCCGGTGGGCGTGCGTGATGGTTTGCTGTTGCTGGTGCGGGAATGGCTGTTTGGCCCGCAGATGGAGTGTGTTGCGGTCTGCCCGGCCTGTGCCGCCCGGTTAGAGTTTGCGTTGGCGACGACAGCTCTGCGCGCGTTAGCGCCGGCAACGGTGGTGCAACAGCTTGACGTTGGCGGCCAACAACTCGCCTTTCGCCTACCGGCTAGCGCTGATCTGCTGGGGTTGCCACTCGGCCCGGCTGCCATTCGCTGCCTGGTTGAACGCTGTTTGATCGATGCGCCGGCGATGCTGTCTGATGAGACATTGGCGGCGGTGGCGACTGCGATGGCGAACGCCGATCCGCTGCTCGATCTGCGGATTGAGTTGGCTTGTCCCAATTGCGGCCACACGTGGGCCGCGCCTTTCGATGTTACCGGATTTGTCTGGCAAGAATTGGATCGGTGGGCGCGGCGATTGTTGGGCGATGTGCATACGCTGGCGCGCGCCTACGGCTGGCGCGAGAGCGAGATTCTGGCGCTGAGCCCGCAACGGCGCGCCTTGTATTTGCAGATGGTGAACGATGAACGATTCGCTGGCTAACCTGCTGGCGTGCAGTTTCGGCGAGCTGGCTGGGGCGGTGCAACCGCGATTGCCGGTCCGGTTCGAGCCGGTTACGCCATTCGGCGGTGAGGTGGCCGTGCTGCCGGTGCGGGTGGATGATCAGGTCACGCCGGGGTCGCCACCGGTACAGGTGGGTGATCAGGTCACGCCGGGGTCGCCGCCGGTGCGGGTGGAGCCATCTTCCGTACCGCTGACCAGCGTGATCCCGCCGGTTGAACGCCGGCAAGTTCCGCCGTTGCCTGTAGCTCCGCTGCCGGCGTGGGGGCCACCACCAACCACTGGCAGCGAGCTACGGCGTCCATCGACGCCCCCGCCTGCTGCGCCGGAGCGTATCTCGCCTGATCTTGGCGTGAGCGAGGTGAACAGCGAGCGCACTGCGCCGGCGAGTCTGGCAGGTTTCGTCGATCTGTGCGGGTTGCCGGCGCCGGCCAACGCCGTTAATCCACCGCGGCTGCCGGATGTTGCCGCCGCGTCGCCGGCGTCTGTCATTTCGTTTCAGCCGGCCAGCGCATCAGATCCGCCGCGCGAACCGGGAGCGCCGGCGCCGGTTATGCCGCGCGAACCGGTGACGCCGCCGCGCGAACTGGTGACGCCGCCGCATCCGCCACGTATCACTGTGAACATCGGGCAGGTGGAAGTGCGTGCCGTATCGTCGCCACCGCCATCGCGTCCCCGCCCGCAACTGCCGGCTCCAAGGGTCAGCCTTGACGAGTATCTGCGTCGGCGCGAGGGAGGAACGCGATGAGCAATGCGCTGGCGATTGCCGCAGTCACTGCCGTGTTGCGCGATCTGCTGCAAGATGGTCTGATCGACCACGACCTCACCGGCGCGCTCGGTGATGTGACGGTGAATGTCTTGGCGCCGGCGCAGGCCCTCGCCGCCTTTACTCCTAATAGCGGCCAACTCAACCTCTTTCTCTACCACGTGACCTACAACTCAGGCTGGCGTAACCACGGTTTGCCGTCGCGATCGGGACGTGGCGAGCTGATCAGTGATCCGCCGCTGGCGCTCGATCTGCACTATTTGCTGACTGCCTACACCGACCAAGACTATCTAGCCGAACTGTTGTTGGGGTATGCGATGCAGCTCTTGCATGAGACGCCGGTGCTATCCCGCGATGCTATCCGCATTGCGTTGGCCCCTCCTACGCCGGTCAGTGGCGTTGCGTTGCCGGGATCGGTCCGCGCCAGTCTAGTGGCTGCCGATCTCGCCGATCAGATTGAACAGATCAAAATTACACCTGAACCATTGAATCTCGAGCAGGTCTCACAGATTTGGGCGAGTATGCAATCACCGTACCGGCCTACCGTGGCCTACCAAGCATCGGTGGTCTTGATCGAGAGCCGGCGGCCTACCCGACGGGCGCTGCCGGTGCGTCGGCGCAATCTCTATGTGCTGCCGCTCAGCCAGCCGCGTATCACCCAACTCGGCTCACAACGCACCGCAAACGATCCGGTGAGCTTCCAGCAGCCGATCTTGCCCGGTTACCGGTTGGTGATCCGTGGCCAGCAGTTGCGCGGTAACGATGTCGTGATCCGGCTTGGCGAGACTGAAGTGGCGGTACCGGCTGATCAGATGACCGGTACGCAGATCATTGTCGCGCTGCCGGCAAGCTTACGGGCCGGCGTGCAGGTGGTGCAGGTGGTTCACCGGCTGCGCCTCGGCACGCCCCCCACCCCGCATCGTGGGGTCGAATCGAATGTGGCAGCGTTCATCTTGTCGCCAATGGTCAGTGCCACTGCCGGCCTGCGTGATGGCAACGGTAATGTCACCCTCACCTTTACCCTCACGCCGCCGGTAGGTAAGCAGCAGCGGGTGATGCTCTTGCTCAACGAGACGCCGCCGCCGGCCAACCGGCCACCGCGCTCGTTCGCGTTGCCGCTGCCGGCGCGCGCGCCGGCGCCTCCACCCAACGATACTGATGCGACGCTCACGCTCACGACGGACATCGTGCCGGCGGGAACCTATCTGGTGCGGGTGCAGGTAGACGGGGCCGAAAGTCAACTTGACGTAAGCGGAAGCGAGTTTAGCGGGCCAACGGTGATCATCCCATGAGCACGACCACGGCAATCGATTGGGTGACAGCTAACCAGCGTTATCTGAGTGCGGCGCTTGACGTGATCAAGCGGCGCTTGACCAGCGAGCGCGACGAAGCAGGATTGCGCGAGGCCGGGCAGGCCCTTGCTGCTACCCGCGCTGCGTTGCCCGCACTGCCGGCGATCGAGCGGTTGCGCATCATCTTTGGCTTGACCGATTTCGAGACTGAACTGCTGCTGCTCTGCGCGGGGGTGGAACTCGATAGCGGTTTGGCAACGCTCTGTGCCACAGCGCAGGGTGATCCGCACCGCTCCCGCCCAACCATCGGGTTGGCGCTGGCGGTGCTGCCCGCTGCCCACTGGAGCGCGGTGACGCCGACGGCGTCGCTTCGCCACTGGCGACTGATTGAGCTGGCCGAGAGTGAGCCGCTTGCGACTGCGCCGCTACGGATCGACGAGCGGGTGCTGCACTACCTGCTCGGTGTGGCGACGCTTGACCGGCGTTTGCAACCGCTGGTATGCCTGCTCGAGCCGGCAGTGGCGTTGCCGGCCTCGCATCGGCAAATCGTGGAGCGGATTGCGGCGCTGTGGGAAGAGCAACCTGCGCCGCCGGTGCAGATCTGCGGCAGCGATTCGTTCAGTCGGCAGGCGCTTGCCGCTGCGATTGGCGAGCGACTGGGGCGGGTAGTGTACCTGCTGCGGGCCGAAGATGTGCCCGCCGGCCCTGCCGAGCAAGAGTTGTTGGCCCGCCTGTGGGAGCGAGAAGCGGCGTTGAGCGGCGCGCTGGCACTGATCGCGGTGGACGACGGCGATACGTCGCGAGCGTGGCTTGGGTGGCTGGAACGGGTACAGGGTATGGTGTTGCTGGCAAGCGCCGATCCGCTGCCGTCCGGCGACCGGCTGATCATGCGGGTTGATGTGCCGCAACCCAGTCGTACCGAGCAACGATTGATCTGGCAACAAATACTGGGTGAACGCAGTCTGGCCCTCAACGGCCAACTTGAATCGCTGCTGGCACAGTTCACCCTCAATGCCAACGCCATCCGCGCTGCCGGCTTGGCGGTCACGACCGATTCTGCCGCCGATTGGTGGGAAGCCTGCCGCGGGCAAGCTCGCCTCCGCCTCGATGGGTTGGCCCAGCGGATTGAGACGGCGGCAGGTTGGGACGATCTGGTGTTACCGGACGAGCACATGGCAACGCTGCGCCAAATGATAGCGCACGTGCGCCAACGGGTGCGGGTTTACGAGCAGTGGGGCTTTGCTCAGCGCGGCGAACGCGGGTTGGGGATTAGCGCTCTCTTTGCGGGGCCAAGCGGCACCGGCAAGACGTTGGCTGCCGAGGTGTTAGCCAACGAGTTGCGGCTCGATCTCTACCGCATCGACCTAAGTGCGGTGGTGAGCAAATACATCGGCGAGACCGAAAAGAATCTACGCCGCATCTTCGACGCTGCCGAAGGCGGGGGCGCGATTCTGTTGTTCGACGAAGCCGATGCGCTGTTTGGCCGGCGCAGCGAAGTGAAAGATAGTCACGACCGGTACGCCAACCTCGAAGTGAGCTACCTCTTGCAGCGGATGGAGGCATACCGCGGTTTGGCTATTCTCACTACCAATATGAAGCAAGCGATTGACACCGCCTTCCTGCGCCGTATTCGCTTTATTGTCAACTTTCCCTTCCCCGATGCAGCGCAACGCCGGCGCATCTGGCAGCGGGTCTTCCCGCCCGCCACACCTCTGGCTGGGTTGGATTGGGTACGGCTGGCGCAATTGAATCTGGCCGGCGGCAACATTCGCAGCATCGCTTTGAATGCCGCTTTTCTTGCCGCTGATGCCGGCGAACCGGTCGGGATGCGCCATATCTTGAGCGCGGCGCACAGCGAATACGCCAAATTGGACAAACCGCTGACCGAGACAGAATTGCGGGGGTGGGGGTGTTAGCGACGGCTACCGATGGGGTGTGCGATGGCGGTTACGATTGAGATAGAGATTGCGGAAATCGTCTTGATCGGCTTTGGGGTCATTGACCGCGAGCGCGTCAGAGCGGCGCTGATCGCGGAGTTGAGCCGGTTGCTGGCAGAAGAGGGCATACCGGCAGGCTTGAGCAGCGCCGGCGCAATCGAGACGCTTGACAGCGGCGCGTTCCGATTAGCGCCGGGGGTGCGGCCTGAGCGGATCGGCCAGCAGATCGCGTTGGCGCTCTACCGGGGGTGGCAGTAGCGGTCGTGAGACGGAGAGGTTCCCATACAAGCCCTAGCGTTCTCTGTAGTACACAAACAGCTATGATCAACATCACTGTGCGCAAACCAACCCGCGATTCTGCACCGGCTCGCCGTCCACCGGCGCCGGCTCGCGCTGCCGATGTGGCGGTTACACGTTGGTGCGACCATCCTGTGCGCGCACGGTGGTCAAGCCCAAGCCACCGCACCCAATCCACGGGTGCGAGTGGGCGGCCAACCGGTGGTGACGTTCAGCGCGCCGCATACGGTTGCCGGATGTCCCTTCACGACCGGCACGAATCCAATGCCCTGCGTGAACGCTCAATGGACAACCGGCGCAACTCGTGTGCGCGCCGGCGGTCAACCCGTGTTGTTGCAAGATAGCCAAGCCACCTGTGTGCCGAATGGCACGCCGGTCAATATCGTGATGACCCAAATGCGGGTCAGGGGGCAATGATGCACATCGCGTTTCCTTATGCCATTGACGGCGGCGGTCGCACGGCGTGCGCCGATGACGATGCCCACATTCGCCAGATGATCGAGCAACTGCTCTTCACCGCCCCCGGCGAGCGGGTGAACCGGCCTCGTTTCGGTGCTGGCGTGCGCCAGTTGCTCTTTGCGCCGAATAGCCCCGAATTGGCCGCCGCACTAGAGTTCTTGGTTCAGGGTGCGTTGCAAGAGTATCTCGGCGAGGTGATCCGGGTTGAGGCGGTGGTGATCGAGTCTGAGGAGGCAACGTTGCGGGTGACGGTGCAGTATGTGGTGCAGCGTACTCAGCAGCGCCGGGTGGTTGAGGTGGCCGGCTGAATGGCGTTTCTCACGCGGGGAAGGCAGCGGATCGCTGGCGATTGCTATCTAAGCCTCCTCTGCGCCTGTGGCGCTAGCAACATCAAATAACGGTTAACAGTATGAGTATCCAATTCCACTGTGCAAATCCGCGTCGAGCGCAAGTGCTGAGCACGTCTGCCATCCCGCTCAACGGGATCGATTTGCTCGAAGTGCTCGATCGCGACGCGCCTGCCGGTGCGCCGCCGCAACAGACGCTGCTGGTGCAGATGATCAAGCCGGCGCCGTGGGGTCTCGGCGCGGCCAATGTGCAGCTAACCGGCGGTGTGCGTGTCACCGGCGTGAAGGTACGCTGGGTTTTGCGCGCTGCTGATGCTAGCCCCGCCGATATTGCCGCGGGCGCATCACCAGCGCCGAGCGAACGTTTTACAATGGGTTATCCGCCGCCGATCGCATCTTGGTAGTGCGGGTCGATCTGGCCGGCGACTTTTCGACCTACGCGCTGCGCCTTGTCCGTTCGCCTACCGATCCGAGTCCGCCTGCCGGCTTTGATCCTATCCTCAGCCATATTGAGTTCGCGTTCAAAGTTGAGTGTCCCAGTGAATTCGATTGCGCTCCGGCTACCGATTGCCCGCCAGAGAGCTATGAGTCGCCGCCGATCAATTATCTGGCTCGCGATTACGCCAGTTTGCGCCAATTGCTCTTTGACCGGCTAGCTGCCGTCTCACCCGCTTGGCGCGAGCGTAATCCAGCCGATCTTGGCGTGGCGATTGTCGAGGGGTTGGCCTACATCGGCGATTATCTCAGCTACTATCAAGACGCGGTCGCCACTGAAGCCTATCTTGGCACGGCGCGCCGCCGGGTGTCGTTGCGCCGCCACGCGCGTTTGCTTGATTACGCGCCCCACAACGGCGCGAATGCGCGGGTGTGGGTGCAGGTTCAGGTTGATGCGCCATGTACCCTGCCGGCCCGTACCCCCGTGCTGACCAAAGTCGGCGGCGCGCCGCCGCGCTTGCTGCCCGCTTCCGCCGAACTGGCCCTTGCTCGCCAACAGCAGCCACTAGTCTTCGAGACAATGCACGATATACGCCTTGATCCGGCGTTGAACCTGATCGACTTCTATACGTGGGGTGATGAAGGCTGTTGCCTGCCTATCGGTACTACGCGCGCCACGCTGCGCGGTAATCTTAGCTCTCATTTGTATCCCGGCGATGTACTAGCCTTTATTGAGCAGCGCAGTCCGATCACCGGCTACCGCGCCGATGCCGATCCCACCCGCCGCCACGCTGTTCGCCTGACCCACGTCACCGCGGCGACCGATCCACTCGGCGGCCAGTTGGCCGATCCGCCATCTACCACACCGGTAGCCGTGACCGAAATTGAGTGGACGGACGAAGATGCGTTGCCCTTTATCCTCGATCTGACGATGGTAGCAGTGCCGCCCGATGATCGCGACGAGAGCGGAGCAGCGCGCCAGCCGGCCAGTGTGGCGTTGGGCAATATTGTGCTGGCCGATCACGGTGAGACCCTCCCCGCCGAGTTGTTGCCGCCGGTCGGCGATTCGCTTCGCTACCGGCCTGCGTTGGCGCGGGCCAGCGTGACCTTTGTCGCGCCATTCGAGCCAGCCGATCGCACCACCCCGGCCTCGCGGTTGGTGAGTGCCGCCGCACCTGCGTTGACTCTGCCCGCTGTTGAACTGGCGAGTCCCTCTGGGGTGTGGCGGCCAGTACCTGATCTGCTCGGTAGCAATCGCTTTCAAACCGAATTTGTCGGCGAACTGGAGAACGACGGTCGCCTGTTCCTGCGCTTTGGCGATGGCCGCACGGGGCGCGCGCCAGTGATCGGCGAAGGGTTGGTGGCACACTACCGGGTAGGTGGTGGCTCTGCCGGCAATATCGGCGCCGATGCGCTAGCCCACATCGTCACCAACGAGAGCGGTATTCGCGCGGTGCGTAACCCCTTGCCGGCCCTCGGCGGCAGCGAGCCGGAGGCGCTTGAGGCGATTCGCCAGTCTGCGTCGCAAGCCTTTCGCCGCCAAGAGCGGGCTGTGACTCCTGCCGACTATGCAGCTATGGCTGAACGTCATCCGGCTGTGCAACGCGCAATGGCTACTCGGCGCTGGACGGGAAGCTGGTACACGATCTTTATTACCGTTGATCGGCGTGGTGGCCTGCCGGTTGATACGGCGTTTGAAGCCGACCTGCGTGCCTTTCTCGAACGCTACCGGATGGCTGGGCAAGATATCGAGATTGACGGGCCGGTCTATGTGCCGCTTGATCTGGCGTTTGTGATTTGTGTCGAGTCTGGCTATTTCGCCGCCAATGTCAAGGTTGCGCTGCTCGAACGTTTCAGCGCGCGCCAGTTTTTTCACCCCGACAACTTCACCTTTGGCCAACCGCTCTACCTCAGCCACATCATTGCCGCCGCGATGTCCATTCCCGGTGTGCGCTGGATCGAGACGGCGGGAACGCGGGTGCGTTTCCAACGCTGGGGCAAACCGCCGCGCGGCGAGTTGGCCAACGGCCAACTTGATGTTGGCCGGCGCGAGATTATCCGCTGTGATAACGACCCCAACCGGCCTGAGCATGGTCGGATTGAGTTCATCATGGAGGGTGGTTCATGAGTCATACCGAACAGTCTCCTTGCGGCTGCGATGAGCGCGAGTCGTTACCCTCGCCCCATGCGAACCCTCCTGACCAACCGATGGTGCGCTACCGCTTCGGTACACACCGCTCGTTCTTGCGTCGGATGATAGCACGCTTGTCGCAGCAGGCCAGCTCGACCGGCCAGCGCCCGCTCGCCGCGCTGGTCACCCGCGACGCCGCCGATCCGTCGCTCGCTTTGCTCGATGCAGCCGCGACACTGGCCGATGTGTTGACCTTCTACCAAGAACGGATCGCCAACGAGGGTTTTCTCCGCACCGCAACTGAACGCTGCTCGGTCCTGCAGTTGGCTCGCGCGATCGGCTGCGAACTCAAGCCCGGTGTCGCTGCTGCAGTCTACCTTGCTTTTACTCTCGACGACACGCCCGTCTCGCCGGCCGAGACGGTGATTCCTGCCGGGACCCAAGTGCAGAGCATCCCGGCCAAACAGGGTGAACTGCCGCAGACTTTCGAGACTAGCGTCGAGTTTGTCGCCCGCAAGGCGTGGAATGCACTGCGTCCGCGTCCCACTCGTCCCCAAGACCTGAGCAAGGGTGTGACGATGCTCTATTTGGCTGGCGTCGCGACGCGCTTGCAAGCGGGTGATTATCTGCTGCTGGTTGGCGCCGAACGCGAGCACGATCCCGGCAATGAACGCTGGGATCTGCGCCGGGTGTTGTCGGTACAGACCTTTCCTGATGCTGCCGGTGGTTATACCGTCGTCACATGGGCGCCCGGCCTCGGCTCGAACCGCCCGCAAATGCTGCCGGCGGCCCAGCCGCAAGCCTTTGCCTTCCGCCGCAGCGCACGCCGTTTCGGCTTCAACGCGCCTGATTGGCGGTTGATGCCGGCAGAGGTGAAACGAGCGTATGGCGGCACGGCCAACGAATGGCCCGGTTTTGCGATCGATGGCAGCCAGCGCCATATCGATCTCGATACCGCTTATCCCACGATCGTGCCGGGTAGTTGGGTGGCGCTGCTTGCTCCCGGCTATGCCGAACTCTACCGCGTGACCGGTAACGAACCCGTGGGTGTTGCCAATTTTGGTCTCTCTGGGCAGGTCACGCGCCTGACTGTTGACACGAATGAGAACATCGCCCGCTTTCAGCGCCGCGAGACGGTGGTGTTAGCCGAGAGCGAGCCGTTGCCGCTGGCCGAAGAGCCAATTCCCGATCCGGTCACTGGTAATCGGATCGAGGTAGCCGGTGTAGTGCGAGATTTGGTCAAGGGCCAGCCGTTGATCGTCAACGGCAAGGTGAACGAGCGCGACGAACAGCCTACCGCGGTGGTGGTCTTTGTCGAGGCGGTCTACCCCAATCCCGGCTTTACCACCATCGTGCTACGCGATCAGGGGTTGGGCGCGATCCGCCTCATCCGTTCTACGACGATGATCTACGCCAATGTCGTGGCTGCAACCCACGGCGAAACGGTACCCCTAACCCCGATCGGCAGCGGTGATGGCAGCCAGACCTACCAACGCTTTAAGCTCAAGAAGTCGCCGTTGACCTATCTCTCGGCTAGCACACCGTCTGGCGTTGCTCCGACTCTCACCGTGCGCGTCAATGGTGTGGCGTGGCGCGAAGCGCTATCGCTCTATCTTGCCGGCCCGCACGACGAGCAGTATATGGTGCGCCTCGACGATGATCATTCGGCGACGGTGCAGTTCGGCGATGGCATTCACGGCGCGCGTTTGCCCACCGGCGCCGAAAATGTGACCGCGACCTACCGGTTTGGAATTGGTCAAGAGGGTGAGGTTGGCGCTGGCGCGATTGCTCTGCTCAAGACCCGCCCGCCCGGTGTGCGCAGCGTGATCAACCCGCTTCCCGCCAGTGGGGCCGCCGATCCGGAAACACTGGAGAGCGCACGAGCCAATGCGCCGCAGACGGTGCTAACCCTCGACCGGATTGTCTCGTTGCAGGATTTTACCGATTTTGCCGCCGCCTTCGCCGGTATCGGCAAGGCGCAGGCATCAGCGTTTCGCCGCGGCGAGCAGCTTGTTGTCCATCTCACCCTCGCCAGCGCCAGCGGCAAACCGATCACGCCGTCCGATCCGCTCTTCGCCAGCCTGCGCAACGCAATCGATGCCGTGCGCGATCCAACCGTGGTCGTCGAACTGACCAGTTTCATCTCGCTGACGTTTCGGCTCAAGGCGACCGTTCGTTACGACGCGCGCTATCTCGCTCCCGCTGTAGAAACCGCCATCGCGCAAGCGCTGTTCACGGCGTTCTCCTTCTCTCAGCGCGATTTTGCCCAACCGGTGACTGCCGCTGAAGTGATTGCCGTGATGCAGTCGCAAGCCGGGGTAATTGCCATCGATCTCGACCAACTGGCGTATACCAGCGGGCGCACCGGTGCGCATCCCACCTTGTTGGCCGCCTCACCAGCGCGGCAGACGGGCCACGCCATCATCCCAGCCGAATTGCTGCTGATCGATCCCGCCGGGATCGAGTTAGTGATGCAAGCTGTTGAGGTGGTGGCGCCGTGATCGCCAGTATGGTCTTCGCTACTGGTCCAGTAGCGTCCCTTCTCTCATCCCGTGGGAGAGAAGGGCTGGGGGTGATATCCCCCAAAGGAATGTTATGAACCCATCGCCCCGTGACCGTCTGTATGAAATCTTGCCGGCCGTCTACCGTACTCGCGATGCCGAGTGTGGTGAGCCACTACGTGCGCTTCTTACCATCATCGGTGAGGAGTTGTTCCGCATCGAAGCCGATATTGGTGATTTGTACGACGACTGGTTCATTGAGACCTGTGCCGAGTGGGTTGTTCCCTATATTGGTGATCTGCTTGGGGTACGCCATCTGCGTCAGTTGCACGAAGTAGCCGATTTCAGTCAGCGTGCTTATGTCGCCAATACGCTGCGCTACCGTCGCCGCAAAGGCACTGCCCCCGTGCTCGAACAGTTGGCCCGCGATGTCACCGGCTGGCCTTGCCGCGCCGTCGAGTATTTTGAGCGGCTGGCAACGACCCAGCATCTCAACCACGTTCGCCTGCATAGCCCGGCCACCGCCTCGTTGCGCAACGCCAATGCGCTCGAATTGACCGGCGGCCCGCTCGAAACCGTCAACCATACCGCCGAAGTACGCCGGATCGCAACTGGCCGTGGCCGCTACAACATCCCCAACCTTGGCCTGTTTTTAACCCGTTTGCAGTCCTACACCGTGCAAGGCGTCTCGCCGCAGCCGGTAAGTAACCCGCCCGATGGCCGCTACTTCTTCAGCCCGCTCGGCAACGACATCCCGCTCTTTAATCGCCCCCGCACCGAGATCGAGATTACCCAGCTTGCGACCGAACCCGATCTACCGTTGCCGTTGCGCCGCCGCGCTCTCTACGATGATCTCGAAGCGGTGCGTGCCGGCATTGCCGCCGGTCGCCCGGTCAAGAGCAGCTATCTCGATCCGGCCCGTCCCGTCTTCCAGATCGCTGTCCCCGACGGTACTGGTCAGTTTGTCCCGATCCCTGCTGCCGAGATCCTGATCTGCGATCTCAGTGATTGGCGGCGTCCGCCAACCAGCAAGACCTACGCCGGCCAGTCGTTGCCGATCCGGGTCGCGGTTGATCCGCAGCGTGGACGGCTTGCCTTCCCCGCCGGGGTTGTGCCGTCTGATCTTATGGTCAGCTACACCTACGGCTTCGCTGCTGACATCGGCGGCGGACCCTATCCCCGCCTCGCCACGCTCGCCATCGCTGCTCCCGGCGATCTGGCCCTCACCGTTGCCCAACGTGGCGGCGGCGACCATCCGGCGCTTGCTGCGGCCATTGCGGCGTGGCAAGCGTCATCTGCGACCACCGGCGTCATCACTGTGCTCGACAGTGCCACCTACGCCGAAGATCTGGCGATCACCATGGCTCCCGGCCGGGTGCTAGCAATTCAAGCCGCCGATGGTCAGCGTCCGCTCATCCGCCTCACCGATCGCCTGCGCGTTGCCGGTAACGGCGATCGCGCCTCCCTTACCCTCAATGGTTTCTGGATCGAGGGCGGGATCGATCTGGCCGTCGGCAGCCTCGAACGGTTAGCCATCCACCACTGTACTCTCCTGCCCGGTTGGCGCCTCGACGGTGCCGGCAACCCCCAGTTTCTCAACCGGCCCAGCATCCACGCCGCCGCGCCCAACCCTGATTTGCACCTCGAACTGGCCCGGAGCATCAGCGGCGCGGTGCATGTGGCAGAAGACTCGGATGGTCTGATTGCCAGCGATGCAATCCTCGACGCCTTCGCGCCGGCCGTGCCCGCATGTGCGGCCTCCAATGGCGAGAGGATCGGACCGCCGGCCAGTTTTATTCACTGCACGGTGCGCGGTGAAGTCCGCGTGCGCCAAATCGATCTCATCTCTGAAAGCATTATGCTTGGCCGGGTACTGGTTGCACGCCGCCAGATCGGTTGCACCCGCTTCAGCTTTCTTGCCGCCGGCTCGCGAGCGCCACGCCGCTTCCGCTGCCAACCTGATCTCGCCCTCGCCGCCTTCGCCGCTGCCCGCAACCGACCTGTCTCTGCCCTCACCGCTGCCCAACGGAGCGCTGTAACCCTCTCAGTAACACCATCGTTTACCAGTACCCAGTTGGGCCATCCTGCCTACATGCAACTGGCTCGCTCGTGCCCCGCCGCCATCTCTCAAGGTGCTGAAGACAGCGGTGCGCTCGGTGTCTTCCATCTCGTGCAACAGATCCAACGCCTCGCTAACTTGCGCCTTGCCCTCGCTGAGTATCTGCGGGTGGGTCTTGAAGCCGGGGTCTTTTTTGCATCGTGACGCCAGTCTGCGCAACTCGTTCAGACCAACGATATGCAACCGTAAAGGTATGAGTATGGCTTCCTTCATAACCCAACAAATCCCTCTGCGTCCTTTGCGCCTTTGCGTTCACATACTCTGCGCCTTTGCCCGCTTTGCGCCTCTACTCTAAAGGAGCCTTGTATGCACGGTGATTTCACCCGATGGACATTCGACCGCACGAAGCACTACAGCGGTGTGCTCAACCAACAGGGGCGCGTCGCCCTCGATGCCGATTGGAACGAGCAACTCGCGATCGATCTCGCCGATGAGCGCGCGGCTTGCACCGATCTGATCGGGCGTTGCGGCGGCCCGCAGGGCCAAGCTGGCTTTGATATCGTCGTTGCTGGCAGCACGCTCAACATCACTGCCGGTCGCTACTACGTCGCCGGCATCCGTGTCGAGAACGAGCAGACAGTTGCCATCACCGCTCAACCTGATCTGCCCGTCGCCACCCTAGCGCAGGTGGCTGGCTTGGCCGCCGATGCAACGCTGTCCGCCGGGGTCTATCTGGCCTATCTCGATGTCTGGGAACGGCATGTAACCGTGCTTGAAGATGCTGCTATCCGCGAAGTCGCGCTCGGCGGTCCTGACACCACGACCCGTTTGCAGGTAATGGCGCAAGTCAAGCTGTTGCGTGCCGGCGATCCCGGCACAACCTTCGACTGCGCCGCGCCAAACGCGGCGTGGGATGCGTTGCTGGCCGGCAGTAGCGGTATGCTCGAAGCTCGCGCCGAACCCGACCCAACCGTCAATGATCCCTGCGTCGTGCTGGCCCAAGCCGGCTATCGCGGGCTAGAAAACCAGCTCTATCGGGTTGAAGTGCATCGGATCGTCTCGAACACCCGTATTGCGCTCAAGTGGTCGCGGGAAAACGGTTCGGTGGCAGTTGGCTGGAGCGGGCAAGATCCGCTGAATCCCAATCGCTTGATTGTCGCCAGTACTGGCCGCGATGAGGTATTGGGTTTCGCGCCCAACCAGTGGGTCGAGCTGACCGATGATGCGCGTGACAAGCGGGGCGAACCGGGCCTGCTGGTCAAATTGCTGCAAGTCGAAGACAATATTGTCACCATCGATCCGGGCGGGCAAACAATCGCCTACAGCGTATTCGGTCCCAACCCCAAACTGCGCCGCTGGGATATGCCTGCTGATACCGGTGAGCTAGTCGTCACTACCGGTGCAGCGACGTGGACCGAACTCGAACAAGGGGTGCAGATCCGGCTCAAGGACGGTACGTTCCGTCCCGGCGACTACTGGCTCATTCCGGCCCGCACTGTCACCGGCGATATCGAGTGGCCGCGTACCGGCGGTGTACCGATGTCGCAACGCCCGCACGGCATCCACCATGCCTATTGCAAATTAGCCCTGCTTGACTTTAATGGTAGCGTATGGACTAAACGCAGCGATTGCCGCCGGCTCTTTCCGCCCCTGACTGAGCTGATCCGGTTCTATGCCGTTGGCGGCGATGGTCAAGAGGCGCTGCCCGGCGCGACGCTCGCCCAACCGCTGCAAGTGGCCGTCACCAACGGCCAGCAACCGGTCACCAATGCTCGCGTGCGCTTTCGGATCGTGCCCCAAACTGCTGCCGGCCAACTCACTGCTGGCGGCGCCACTGACCAGAGCGTTGAAGTGACTGCCGGTCCAAACGGTATCTACTCCTGCCAGTGGCAACTCGGCCCCGCCGTCCAGAGCCAGCGTGCCGAAGCCTTCTTGGTCGAGATCGACGGCAAGCCATTTCTCGATAGTGCCGGAGAACCGGTCTTGCCGCACGTCTTCTTCAACGCCAACCTCAGCCGCGCCAGCAACGTGGCTTACCAACCCGGTACGTGCTCCGATCTGGCCGATGCCCGCACCGTGCAAGAGGCGCTCGACATCCTCTGCCAGCGGCCCCGTGGCGGCGACTGTTGTGTAAGTGTCGGCGACGACGGCGAGTTTCCCGATCTTGAAACGGCTCTCAAAGAGTTGCTCGCTCGCGGCGAGCGTCGCATCTGCCTCTGCTTGCGCGCCGGCCGTCACGCTGCTGGGAGTATCCGACTCGATCTCGCGCCCGCCAACAAACCGTTCGTGCTTGAAATCAAGGGCTGTGGCCCGGCCACCAGTGTGCGTTTTGGTGGCCCGCTGCAGTTAAGCGGGTTTGATTCGGTAGCGCTGCGCAATCTCGCTCTTGACATTGCCTTCATCCCCGAAGCAGGGACAGCGGCCCTCTCGTTTGATCGTTGCCTGCGGGTGATCATGGCCGATTGTGTAATCAGCGGTCTCACCCTGCCCGGCCGGCTCAACCAAGAGCAATTCATTGATGGCAGTGCCCTCGTTGCCATCACCGGCGGCGATGATGTGCGACTGAGCGGCAACATCTTCACGGCGGCGGTGTCCGACCGCACCTTCCCGCCATTGCGCAATCTCTTCGCCAAAGCCCAAATCCCGCTGCTCGCCGATCTCTTCGCTGATGAGCGGTTGGTACTTGCACCCGAATGGTACGAGCTGGCGGTCAAGGCCGCGAGAAAACTAGCCCAACTGACGCTCGATCAACGCGCGCTCCTGCTCCGTGAGTTGCAAGAGCCGCTCAGAGACATGATCGAGTCGTCTCCCCTTGCCGAGTTGTTCCAACTCCGCAAGCTGGAATTTGCTCTCAATCAAGTCGAAGCCAGTGCCGTTGCGCTGCTCGACATTCTGTTCGATCTGCGTGCCGCCGCGGTCAAATCGAGCCCCGGCGCCGCACTCATGCTGCACCGGCGCCGCGCCGTCGATGAAAATAGCCTCGGCGCGATCGTCGATTTGCTTGATGAAGACGATCTAGTGGTGCTCGAACACAATCGCATTGACGGCATCGTCAGTCTGTACGGTATGCCTGCCCCGGTTGAACTGGTTGCGTCACGTGCTGCCAATCTGCTCCGGCTCGATCAACAACCCAACGAACCGGGCGGATCGCGGATGGCGATCCATGCCGCGTATATGGGAACAGTGCAACTGCGCGGCAATCATCTCGTCAGTCTGAGTATTGGCTTTGCGTTGCTGGAATCGATCGTGCGCCGGTCAGACGGTGAAGCAACCTTTGTCCTCGACGACGATGTCTGTGCACGCTTGTTGCTCGACGGCAACGTGATCGAGGGTGTTGCCAATCTCACCCTCAGCCGGAGTCTCATTGCGCAGGCCAATTCATTCACCGCCATGGCCGTACCGCGTGGGAAGCTGTCAATAACCGACGTTGCTAGCGTTGCGAGTGCGCCATTGGGTTGGTGCCTCGCCGACGCCGCGACCTTCATTGGTAATCAGGGGTCGGGTCAAGCCCAACATGGGCATCTGTTCGACATTTCGCGGTTTGCCGAACGGGTCGCCAACCTATTCATCCAAATCACCTAATAGCGACGCACGGCCGTGCGTCTCCAAACCACATACCGGCGGCCGTGCGTCTCCCAACGCGACCATGTGCCCCTACTCCCTGCCATACCGCGCCACAATTCGTTCGATCAACCGGGTTGTGGCGTGGCCATCGTGAAACGGCAGCAACCGAACCTCGCCGCCGTGTGCGCGCGCAATCTGCGCCTCCGGCAATCGTGCCTCATCGATGGCAGCGCCGTGGCCGTAATCGCCGCCTTTGACGTACACATCAGGCGCGAGTGCCGCCACCACCGTTTCAGCGGTGCGTTCGGCAAAGATCGTTACTGCGTCAACGCAGCGCAGCGTAGCGATGATCGCGGCGCGTTCCACCGCCGGCACGATCGGGCGCAACGGCCCCTTAAGCTGTTGGGTTGACTCGTCGCTGTTAATTGCCACGATCAACCGATCCCCCAGCTCGCGCGCTGCCGTCAGGTAGTTCACATGGCCGATATGCAACAGATCAAACACCCCATTCGTCAGCACCACCCTCAAGCCGGCAGCGCGCCATCCGGCTCGCAAGACGACCAATTCGGCAAGCGGGTAGATTGGTAATGGTGGTGATTGGTGCTCCATAATGATCCGCACTCCGTACATGTCATGTGTGGTGGCAATAGGGCATAGCGTTGCTATGATATCGTATCATGGCGGGCCGCCCGCGCTCCCCTGCTGTCCTTACGTAGGGCGCACCCCTACTGTCAATGCACGGGCGCGTAGCGCCCGCAGCAAGCTCCTGCTTCAGCGGGACGCCTGTCTGAGGATCCTTCCGACCCTGCGGTCATTGCGCCTTTGCGTTCAGCTTATTTCCGCTCCCGAAATGGCGAGGTGAGCGGCAACCCAATCCAAAACAAAACCGCCAACGCCAGCACAATTCCCCCTATGACCAACATCTGATCCGTATTCAGAGGTGCGCCAACCAGCAAGGCGACACCCAGAAATCCGCTCATAGGCACGATAGTCTGCACCGGTGCCAGCCGGGTGGCATGCTTCCAATCACCGTAACGCAACCGCTCGCCGGCGCTGCGCCCGATCACGGTGCCTACCGTCCCGATCAGCGCCCACAGGAAGGACGCGATAAAGATACTCCATGCCCGCGATGCCCACCAGAACGCACTACCACCGATCAGACCAATCACGGTGCAGACCGCCGATGATACCCATAAGGGGGGCGGGAACCACGTAGACATAATCACATCCTGGTTATTGAATGGCGGAACCGCACGGGCGTTCAGCGCTCCATCGTTCATTCCTGTGATTGGATGATGGAGCCGCACGCCGTGCAGCTTTGTACCAACCACCACAACCGCACGGGCGTTCAGCGCTCCATCGTTCATTCCTGCGATTGGATGATGGAGCTGCACGCCGTGCGGCTCTACAGGGTTACACCACCCAACGTGCATCCAATGCCTGCGCTCGTGCTGCAATGGCAGCCCGTCGCTCGTCAAATCCGCGTCGTCCCAACAGGGCATACGTATTGATCTTCCCTGCCTCGACGCCGGGTTGGTCAAAGGCGTTGATGTCGTACAACTCACCGGCAATCGCCGTCTGCATTTCCATCAACATAAAGAACTGGCCGAGCGTAAAGGCATTAATCTCAGGGAAGATATGCGTCATATTTGGCTGACCCGCCTCACTCAACGCAATTGCCGTCGCTTGCTGTTCGGCTTGTATCAACTCAGCCATCGTATGACCGCCCAGATAACTCACCCCCTCCAGATCCTCGTAAGCGGTTGGAATGGGGGCATCCTCAGCATACTTCTCAACCGCGATAAAATTGATCAGCTTGTCATACGGCCCTTCCATATAAAGCTGTACCTGCGAGTGTTGATCGGTCGCCCCCAGTGCTTTTACCGGTGTCTGCCCAACCCGCGCCGTCTTACCGTGTCGGTCAACCGCTTTCCCCAAACTCTCGGCCCACAGTTGCGCGAACCAGTCGGCGACATCGCGCAACCGGTTGGCGTATGGCATCATCACTACAATCGGCTTTCCCTTGCGGAAGCAGAGATAATTGACGAGCGCACCTAGCGCTGCCGGATTCCGCAGCGGATCGGGATTGGCTGCCAGCTCGCCGCCGTAGGCCGCCCCGGCCAGCAGCTCGCGCAGATTGACTCCCGTCATTGCCGCCGATAACAAACCTACCGACGTTAATACCGAGAAGCGCCCGCCCACCTTTGGGGGTAGGTCAAACATCGTCCATCCCTCGCGCTGACCGATCTGGCGCAAGAAGCCACTACTCGGATCGGTCGTCAGTACAATGTGATCGCCGAGTTTCTCTTCACCTACCGCTTCAACCAATGCCTGCCGAAAATAGAGAAACGACGCCATCGTCTCGGCAGTAGTGCCGCTCTTGCTAATCACGTTGAACATCGTCCGCTTCAAATCGAGGGTACGTAGCGCACCGGCATTCAATTCGGGATCAGAGTTGTCGAGCACCAACAAACGCGGCCACCCCCGCTGTTCGCGCGGCAAGAGGTTATAGAACGGTCCATTAATTGCCGTCTGCACGGCAATATTCCCCAGCGCCGAGCCGCCTATTCCCAGCACAACAAAGGTGTCAATCCGGTCACGGTGCGCGGCGGCAAATTGCTCAAACGGCGTCACATCTTGTTCCGGCAACAACGGCCAACCTAGCTCGGTGCGCCGGTTCTGTACGGCGGCAATGGCTTCTGCCGCTCGCGCTGCCTCTGCTTCAATTTCTGCCGAGGTCAGGCCGTTCGGTCCAAACACGTTATTGATGTCCAGCCGAATCCGCTGGGTAGACCGCCAGTTGGAATCTCCATAGCGCATGATTGTACTCCTTCAACACGCTGTTAGGCCCCGCCCAACCGTGCGGGGCGACACGGGTTTTCGCCGGTCGTCGCCGGTGGTCGTCCACATTGCAACTCTCGGTCAACTGATAGCGTAGCCGATCTCGCGGTTGTTCTGCGGCAACGATGGCCTGTGCCCAGTATAGCACGTAACCGGCGGTAAGACGATGGTAGACCATTAGCTGGGTCTGGGGTGCAACCTGACTGCCATTCGACTATGGCGAATAGCACGGTTTACCGAATCGAAGCTACTCTTTATGATGGTGTTGTCATGTAGCGCGCAGTAAGTTTCTGGGTGTTCGCTTTTGTACCTTCGGAGATGCCATGGAAAAGATCACCATTCCTACCGGTCAGTACACGACCTCGCTCTACCGGTTTGGTGCCGGTGAAGCGGTTTTGTTCATTCACGGCTCAGGCCCCGGCGCTACCGGCTTCTCCAACTGGCAGTTGGCCATCCCCGAACTCGGTCAGCAGTTTCTGTGTCTCGCTCCCGATTTAATCGGTTATGGTGACAGTAGCCACCCCAATCCACCACCGCAAGGCGTTCGTCCGTGGTTGCGGCTATGGCTCGACCAACTATTGCACCTGCTCGATGCCCTTGCCATCCCTCGTGTACATCTGGTTGGGAATTCATTGGGTGGCGCGATTGCTCTCCATCTCCTGATGGAAGCACCTGATCGGTTTCAGCGTGTGGTCTTGATGGGGCCGGTTGGTGGCCCGTGTCCGCTTTCCCCCGAACTTGATCGCATCTGGGGATTCTACGAAGATCCAACACTCGCTACCATGCGGAACGCTATTCGTTGGTTTGCTTACGATGAAGATTTTATCCGCGATCGTCTCGACGAGATTGCCAATATGCGCCTGGCTGCCGCCCTGCGGCCAGATGTGCAATGTAGCTTTATCGCAATGTGGCCGCGTCCACGCCAACAAGCTATTGATCAATTGGTCGTGCCACCTTCAGCGTTGCGTCGGATCACCCATCCCGTCTTGATCTTACACGGCCACGCTGATAAGATAGTGCCGTATCAGACGAGTCTCTATCTCATGGAGCATCTGCCGAATGCCAGTTTGCATCTCATTGGTCGGTGTAGCCACTGGGTGCAGATTGAGAAGGCGTCTGTGTTTCACACACTCGTCCGGCAGTTTTTAGAAGGAGGCATTGTGTGAAGACGGCCCATACTGCTGACGTTAAGAGCTTTGCGATTGGGGCGATGACGCTCCGCCCATTTGCCGGCCAAGAACTGATGGCGGTGCGTGTTGAAGCGCCCAAGGGTGCGGTGGCGCCTGCCCATAGCCATCCTCACGAGCAAATGACATTGGTCCTCAGCGGACGAGTACGTTTTCGTGTTGGTGACGAATGGCAAGAACTTGGGCCGATGGATATTGTCCATATTCCCGGTGGCATCGAACACGAAGCAATAATGGAAGAAGACTCGCTCTTTTTTGATCTCTTCCATCCGGTGCGGACCGACTTTTTGGAGCGGCAGGAGGCGGCATGAGTGTGGCAATCCTGACCGGTGCCTCCCAAGGGATTGGGTTTGCCGTCGCGCGGCGGATGGCACAAGAGGGATATACCCTCATCATCAATAGCCGTACTTCAGAGCGAGCTGTAGCGCTGCTCCAATCTGAAGTGCCTACAGCTCAGATCGTTGCGGTGGCCGGTGATCTGGCGTCAGAGACGACAACGACCCATCTGATCGAGACGGCGCAGCAGTTTGGTCGGCTCGATGCGTTGTTGCTCAACTATGGCGGCCCGCCGGTCAAACCCTTGGCCGAGATCGATGATGAAGAGTGGCGACGCTCGTTTGATGTCATGGTGGTTGCCCCTCTCCGCCTCCTGCGCTGCGCCTTGCCTCTCTTTCGCCAGAGCGGTGGTGGGCGTGTGGTGGCGATCTCCTCCTTTACCGTCAAAAGCCCGCATCCCGGTATTGCCCTCTCGAATGCCTTACGCGCTGCGTTGGTTAACGCACTCAAAACGGCAGCGCTCGAGTTGGGTCCAGAGGGGATTTTGGTCAACGCCGTTGCACCCGGCTATATTCTCACCGAACGTATTCAAGATTGGAACCAGAGCTACGCTGCGCGTGAAGGGGTCTCTCCCGCCGATATTGCCCAACGCACGACCGCAGGGATCCCGCTGCGTCGCTATGGCACGCCGGCTGAGATTGCCGAAGCCATTGCCTTCTTGCTCTCGCCGCGCAATGGCTATATCACCGGTCAGCAACTGTTGGTCGACGGTGGTCTCATTGTTGCGGCATAAGCAGGACAATGCGCTACACAGTTGTACCACGATTGGCCCGCACAGCTTCAAACTCGGCGGCGGTAATGATCTCGCCGCCGCTGATCTCCTGACCGATCAACCGCCGTTGTCGATCAAACCGTAACTCGGCCGTCATCAGACGAAAACAGCGGTCATCCATCAATTCCTTCCGAATCCAATACCCCTTCACCTCTTCACGCTCGTCATACTCCACCGACACATCGTTGTAGAGGTGAATGCGTGCCTGCACGACTGCACCGCATCGGGCACAACGGACGTGCAACAACAATACGGGTGCTGTGTCTGATTGCCCAAATAACCGTCGCAACCATTGCATCGTAGTGTTTCCTCACTGGTGTTCGGCAGTATCGTGACATTATTCCGACTTGTGACCCGCAGCAGTCATTCTACCACTGAGTGTAAATCATAGGATGCAGCCTTCATCCACACCGCCGATCAAAGGTATTTGTCATAGCAAACACCACACTCTGGCTGGCAAAATGGCTCGCTGCACGCGACATGACAAAGGGGTCTACATTGTCATGTCGAGCGGAGCGAGCCATCTTTATGTTGTCACGTCGAGCATCGCGCGCCAGCGTTACTATTGTCATGTCTCGCTCCATTATTGTCATGTCGAGCGGAGCGAGCCATCTTTATGTTGTCACGTCGAGCATCGCGCGCCAGCGTTACTATTGTCATGT
>NZ_JBMFNE010000033.1:17540-38703 GCF_049970315.1 Chloroflexus sp. | reverse complement strand
GGTTGCCTGCCCTGGATAGGGTGCGCGCCGCCAGCCGTCCGTCGCTCCCTGTCATGTCGAGCGCAGCGAGACATCTGCGATGCTGGGCACCGGTACTTGTCAGGTGAGCGCAGTGAGCGGTAAGATTTCTCGCTTCGCTCGAAATGACAAAGGGGGTTGCCTGCCCTGGATAGGGTGCGCGCCGCCAGCCGTCCGTCGCTCCCTGTCATGTCGAGCGCAGCGAGACATCTGTAAGCGTGTTGTGGAAGCTTGCGCGCTGGGCTGCCGTCTCACCACGAGCTGGGATGTCGCAGGGTGTGTAGGATCCTTGATCCCAGCGCATGTCAGAGCCTGAGAAGTGATACTTGACAAATACACGTCGTATAGTTTATATTTACGACATCACGTTGGTGAAGGCGACACCAAAACGCACCTCAACAACACACACGCACTCATCCAGAGCGGTGGAGGGACCGGCCCGTTGAAACCGCAGCAACCCTCGCATGCGTCGCCGCATGCGAACGGTGCTAATTCCGGCAGAAGTGTTCTGGAAGATGAGCGACGTGGAATCGCGGTTATCCGCACTTGTTATTTCACGCCCTCATCGAAGTTGAGGGCGTTTTTGTTGCCTATTACACCGGGCATCTATTTGAGGAGGATTGCATGTCTGACACGCCACGCTTCACCGGTTTCGAGACGCTTGCCTTACACGCCGGACAGATTCCGGATCCGACAACCGGATCACGGGCAGTACCGATCTACGCAACAACATCCTATCAGTTCAAAGACACCGACCACGCAGCCCGCTTGTTCAACCTGCAAGAGTTCGGCAATATCTACACCCGCATTATGAATCCGACCACCGACGTATTCGAGCAGCGTATGGCCGCATTGGAAGGTGGGGTGGGTGCATTGGCGTTGTCGTCAGGGCAAGCTGCCGAGACGCTGGCAATTTTGAATCTGGCTGGTAGCGGTGATAATATCGTCGCCTCATCGGATTTGTACGGTGGTACCTACAATCTCTTCCGTCACACCTTACCGCGTTTGGGTATTACGACCCGTTTTGTTGACGCCCGTGATTACGATGGGTTTGCAGCGGCGATCGATGATCGAACGAAGGCTTTCTTTCTCGAACTGGTCGGTAACCCGCGGCTGGATGTGCTCGATCTCGAGCGGATTGCGGCGATTGCGCACGAGCGGGGTGTGCCGGTCATTGTTGATGCGACGACGGTAACCCCGTATCTGTGGCAGCCGATCAAGCACGGCGCCGACATCGTCATTCACTCGGCGACGAAGTATATCGGGGGGCATGGCACCGCTATCGGTGGGATTATTATCGATAGTGGTAAGTTTGATTGGGCGGCGAGTGGGCGTTTCCCTGATTTCACCAACCCCGATCCGAGCTATCACGGCCTGGTGTATACGCAGGCCTTTGGCAATCTTGCCTATATTATCAAGGCGCGTGTGCAAGGCCTCCGTGATATTGGTGCAGCCCTCAGCCCGTTCAACAGTTTCCTCTTCTTGCAAGGGCTGGAGACGTTGCCGTTGCGGATGGAACGGCACAGCAAGAATGCGTTAGCCGTCGCGCGCTATCTCAGCGAACATCCGAAGGTAGCATGGGTCAATTACCCCGGCTTACCGAGCCACCCGAGTTATCCGTTGGCCCAAAAGTATCTGCCGCGCGGACAGAGCGGGATCGTCGGGTTCGGCTTGAAGGGTGGGCGTAACGCTGGACGAATCTTTATCGAACGGTTACGCCTCTTCTCACACTTGGCGAATATCGGTGATGCCAAGAGTTTGGCAATCCATCCGGCGACGACGACGCATAGCCAGTTGACCCCTGAAGAACAGCGTCTCACCGGTGTGACCGACGACTACGTGCGGCTCTCTATCGGCCTTGAAACAATAGATGATATTTTGGCCGATCTCGATCAGGCGTTGGCCGGAACACCATCGTAGTTTCTGACCGATGTGGCGGTAACAATGGCGTTGCCGCCGCAGCTCGTTCTCGTTCCTTGCTGACAGGGAGAGGATCGATATGGAAGCAATTGCTTCGGCGCCAACCCCCGAAGGGGTTGGCTTCGTGCGTACCCAGCGCATGCATTGGACGACACCGCTGCCCCTGACGAGCGGTGCGACACTGGGGCCACTGACGATTGCCTACGAGACTTACGGTGAACTAGCGCCCGACCGCTCGAATGCCATTCTGATTCTGCACGCTTTGTCGGGTGATGCACACGCGGCCGGTTATCATAGTCCTACTGATCGCAAACCGGGCTGGTGGGATGGAATGATCGGGCCGGGCCGCGCATTTGATACCAACCGCTACTTTGTGATCTGCTCGAACGTGATCGGTGGCTGCCGCGGTTCGACCGGCCCATCGAGTCCACATCCAGTTGATGGGAAGCCCTACGGTTCACGGTTTCCGATCATTACCATTGAGGATATGGTACACGCCCAACAACGCCTGATTGATGCCCTTGGGATTGATACCTTGTTGGCCGTAGCCGGTGGTTCGATGGGTGGATTTCAGGCATTGGCATGGGCGGTCGAGTATCCGCAGCGTGTGCGTGGTGCGATCTTGTTGGCGACGAGCGCACGTTCGAGTCCACAGACGGTAGCGTGGAATTATATCGGCAGGCGTGCAATTATGGCCGATCCGCGTTGGCGTGGTGGCGACTATTACGATGGTGAGCCGCCACGTGATGGTTTGGCGGTAGCACGCATGCTCGGTCATATTACGTATCTCTGTGAGCCAAAGTTGGAGCAGCGGTTTGGGCGGCGCGGTGATTCCGGACCGCTTGACCTTGGGCCACATTTTGCGATTGAACACTATCTTGAGCATCAGGCGGCGCGTTTCAACGAACGGTTTGATGCCAATTCTTATTTGACGATCACGCGCGCTATGGACAGTTGGGATCTTGCGGCGCGCTACGGCTCGTTAACAGCGGCGTTTGATCTGACACGAGCACGGTTTTTGGCGTTGGCCTACAGCAGCGATTGGCTCTATCCACCGAGCGAGACGTATCACATGGCAGCAGCGGCACAGGCTGCCGGGCGGTCGTTTACAACGCACCTGATCATGACTGATGCCGGCCACGATGCGTTTCTGACCGATATAGCTACCCAGAGTGTTGTCATTCGGGAATTTTTGGATCGGGTAGGGTCGGAATAGGAGTGACATTTGGCTTGGCGTATGAGATATTAGATATATCAGTTTATTAAAAATGTCTTGTTCGCCTCGTTACCGATTTGCGGTAAGATAGTATCCACATCTAGATGCTATTTGGCGTATTCGGTACGAGGAGACCATTGAAGTGCTTCTGGCTACTGATCTGGCGCTTGCGGAGGCTGTCGAGTTCGCGGCAGGGGTGGTTGCTGTTCCTTGCCATTGTGGCTCTAGGAACGGCGATAGCCGTGTTTGTATGGGCGGGTTGGTGGTGGCCGGCGATCTTAGCAGCATTTGGTGGTGGGTGGCTCGTCGCTACGTCGAGGGTCACGCCATCGTCGCACATGCGGAGCCGTCTGGCCGAGCTTGAACGTGAGTTGGCCGTCGCGCAACAGGAAGCAGCCGTTGCCGCTAAAGCGAAAAGTGCGTTTCTTGCTCATGTTAGTCATGAATTGCGTTCCCCGCTGATGACGATTCTCGGCTACAGTGAATTGCTGCTGGAAGATGTACAGAACGGCACAGCACAAGCAGACCGAACGATTACCTGGTTACAACGCATCTACGAGTCGGGCAAACAGTTATTGGAATTGATCGACAACATGATCGTGTTAGCTCGGCTGGAGGTGGGTGACATTGAGGTGTATCACGATCATTGGTCACTCGGTCTCTTGCTCGATGAACTCGAAAAGACTATCCTTCCACTTGTACAGCAGCGGCACAATCGGTTAACCATCGATCTTGATAGTGATCCTTCCATAATTATTGAAGGTGATCGGGCGAAAATTCGTCAGATCCTACTCCAGCTCTTGCATAATGCGACGAAGTTTACCCAAGATGGTATGATCACCTTGCGGGTTAGTCTGAAGTCGAGCACCGAGGGGTCGGCCCTGTTGAATCTGACGGTCAGCGACAGTGGTATCGGCATGAGTAACGAGCAGCTTGATCTGCTCTTCGAGCCGTTTACCCGCTTCGATGAGGTGCTCACCCCGCGATACGATGGTGTTGGGATCGGTCTGGCGCTTGCCCAACGGTTATGTTTAGCCATTGGTGGTTCAATCGCTGTGACCAGTCAGCCCGGCAAAGGAACGACCTTTTTCGTCTCAATCCCGGTTACACCGGTGTCAGTCTCAACGTCGGTGGAACGATGAGTGAGGTCTTGCGATGAGCGGCAAACTCAACTCAATGCGTGTGCTTGAACGGCAGCAGATCCCCTACACCGTGCATGAGTATGATCCAACGCTGCCTGATGCGGTGGCAGTTGCCGAGGCAATTGGTATGCCGGCCGCGCATGTGTTCAAGACACTGGTTGCCAAGAGTGATCGACCATTGTTGGCGATGGTACCGGCTCATTGCCAACTCGATCTCAAACGATTGGCTGTACTTGCCGGCGTGAAGCGCGTCGAGATGGCTCCTCATGTCGAAGCTGAGCGGTTGACCGGATTACGGGTTGGTGGTATCGGCGCTTTAGCGCTCATCGCGAAACGCTGGCCGTCGTATCTCGATGAGTCGGCGCTGGTGCAGCCGAAGATCTACGTCAATGCCGGGCAGCGGGGGGTGATGATCGGGATCGCGCCGTCTGATTTGGTACGGGTGGTCGGTGCAACGGTGGGAGCGATTGCGGCTTGCGTATCACCGTCGTCATGATAATGCTGCACGTTCATGTTATCTCATCATCGCAATCAAGAACAGTCTCCTTGCACAATCCACCCATTATGTATTGGCAATGTTGTGTCGTTACAGGTGAAGAGAAACATAATAAAATGATAGTATTTGGGTGGGAATGATAAAAACATCATACGATGTTGGCTGGAGGAATTATAGATATGGTACCGAATCCCTACTAAGCCATGCGCACCTCACAGATGTCTCTGGGTACCATGCCGATTTGCACCACGGGTTAGTTTGTGCTACAATAAAGTTCGGTGGCGACGTAGCAAAGTGGTAATGCAGCGGTCTGCAAAACCGCCATTCGCGGGTTCGATTCCCGCCGTCGCCTCCAGAAGTATCCGTCAACGAGAGGTTACTACCTCTCGTTCTTTGTTTCATCCACTATATGCGAATATATGCGAATTTTGTGTGCCTTAACGTACTATCGTCCCTATACGAGCGGCTTAACGATCTATGTCGAACGGCTGGCTCATGGGCTTGTTCGGCGGGGGCATACCGTCACCGTACTCACCTCACAGTACGATCCGAGTTTGCCAAAGATCGAGTTTCTTGATGGAGTACGGATCGTGCGGGCGCCGGTAGTCGCTCGGGTGAGCAAAGGGGTCATTATGCCGACGTTTGGGTGGTTGGCGACCCGCCTTTCGCTTGAACACGACGCAATGAGCTTGCACTTGCCACAATTTGATGCACCGGGGTTGGCGTTACGTGGCAAGGTGCTCAAACAACCGGTTGTGTTGACGTACCATAGCGATCTCAAGCTTCCACCAGGCTTGCTCAATCGGGTGGCGAATCAAGTTGTTGCGATTGCTAACCAGGCAGCAGCAGCATTGGCAACCCGAATCGTCGCCTACACGCAAGACTTTGCCGACCATTCACCCTATCTCCGGCAGTGGCGTCGGAAGGTGACAATCATTCCACCGCCGGTCGAAGTGGCGCAGGTATCGGACGATGAAATTGCAGCGTTTCGACGGCGCTGGAATTTGCAAGGACCGGTGATCGGGATGGCTGCTCGTCTCGCTGCCGAAAAAGGGGTCGAGGTACTCTTAGCTGCGCTACCGCGCATCCTTGCCATCTATCCCACGGCTCGGGTACTTTTTGCCGGGCAGCATGAGCATGTTTTGGGCGAAGAGGCCTATGCACGCCGCCTGGCCCCGCTGTTTGAGCAGTTTCGTGACCATTGGACGTTCCTTGGTACACTGAATCCGCGCGAGATGGCGGCATTCTTTCCCAATCTTGACGTGCTGGTGGTACCGTCACTCAATTCGACCGAGACGTTTGGATTGGTGCAAGTCGAAGCAATGCTATGCGGGACACCGACGGTTGCCAGTAATTTGCCCGGTGTGCGTCAACCGCCGTTGATGACCGGCATGGGGAAGGTGGTGCCAATCGGTGATGCGAACGCATTGGCCGAAGCGATCCTCGACATAATTGCCCATCGGTCGCAGTATGTACGTCCCCGTGAAACGGTAGCAGCTTTGTTTAGCACTGAACGCACGGCAGAGATGTACGAGCAACTCTTTCGCTCACTCGGTGTCGCCGATTGAGGGTGAACGCGGTACAATATTTCATAGTGGTAGCAAAACACTTGTGGTGAGTATTTTACCCACCACGGGCAGGTCGAAAGATAAGTATGCCTGACTATTTACGACCACATTTGGTAATGTTGCCGATCCACCGCGCGATGATTCGGTCGGTAGAAGCGCGGTTGTTTGCCGAGTTAGCCCCCGATCTGCCCGAGCCAATTATTGATATCGGGTCGGGCGATGGGACTTTCGTGCAGATTGCGCTTCCCGGCAAGCATATTGTCGGTATCGACCCACGCATCAATGATACGCACGAAGCTGCGCGCCGTGGGGTGTATGCCGGTCTCGCTGTGGCAACCGGTGAGGCACTTCCCTTTGCCGATGGCACATTCGCCGCAGCGATCTCCAACTGCGTCCTCGAGCATGTCAAACCACTCGACCAAACTCTGCGTGAAATAGCGCGCGTGGTGCGACCGGGTGGGCCGTTTATTGCCTCGGTAGTAGGGGAACGCTTCCCGCAGGCCCTCTTTGGGACATGGCTTCTCAATCGACTTGGTTTCGACGGTAGTTGGTACGGACGTTGGTTTAATCGGATATCGTACCACTACAACACGCTGAGCCAAGCCGAGTGGGAAGCACGGTTTACCCAAGCCGGTTTTACCGTTGAGGCGTGTCGGCCGTACATCAGCGATGCCGCTCTCAAGCTCTTCGATATTAGTCATTATTACGGTGCGCCAAGTTTATTGACCCGCGCACTAACCGGGCGTTGGTTGTTGGCGCCGCCGTTCACGCCCAACTTATTGTGGGAGCCGATATTGCGTCGAATCTACGAAGCACCGGCACCGCCCGATGGCGCATGTTATTTTTTCGTACTGCGGAGACGCTATGACTGAATCGACAATCACAGCCGCTGAATTGGTAGCGGCCGGACGAGCAGCCTTGATCGCCGGCGATACCGTAACAGCGCGATTGCGCTTTCGCGAGGCGCTTGAAATTGATCCGCACTGTGTCGATGCGTTGCTCGGCATGGCAACAGCGCTACGCCCGTACCGTGACAAGCGAGAATATCTGCTGCGTGCCTTAGCCGTTGATCCCGAAAACAGTGAGGCCCGAGCAACGCTCGAGCAAGTCGAAGCACGCCTTGCGGCGGGTGAATTGTTGGCGCCGACCGGAGGACAGGTACGCGAACGGGAAGAAGCCGCGGTAGAGGAAACACCGGCAGCATCGGTCATGCCGGCATCGGAGACACTCGTCTGTTACCGCCATCCGCAACGTGAAACGGGACTGCGCTGTATCAGTTGTGGGCGTCCGATCTGCCCCGAATGTGCGCGGGCCACACCGGTTGGCCAGATCTGTCCAGAGTGTGCCCGTGAGCGGACACCGGTGAACTATCAGGTTGGGCCGACCCAACTGCTGGTGGCCGGGGTCGTCGTTCTGATCTACGCACTGTTGGTCACACTCGTCGCAGGAGTGGTCATCGGCTGGGCCGGCTTTTTTGGATTTATCGTCGCCTTCTTGCTCGGCCCGATGACCGGAAATCTGCTATCTCGTTTGATCGATTGGGCTACTGGACGCAAACGAGGTCGGATGTTGATGATCGTTGTGAGTGTGGCGTATGCCTGTGGTTCATTACCTTACATTGGCTTCATCATTCTGTTAGGCGGTTTTCCATTGGCGCTGCTGTTTTTCTCGATTATTGTCGTGACTACCGCCTTAGCTTGGCTGCGCTAATGACAATTTAGCAAATGATAAACATAACGATAAGTGCTACAATAATTGCCGAGTTACGTGTAGATCGTTTGCTTGAGCGATATGAACGGACAACCACATCAAGATAGCGTGCGGTATCGATGGGCAGCGCCAATCCCGACACTATCATTACAGGCGCGCTTTGTCCAAACTGGCGCAGTGAGGCAGAACAGCCGGTGGTTGGCAAGGGAGGCGTTATGAGTGATGGTGAAATGAAATTGGCCGTGCGCGGTCATCAAAATCCACTCGATGAGATTGAACGTCGACTACGTGCCCAAATTTTCGGCCAAGAGCGAGCGATTGAGAGCATCATCCGTGTGTTGAATCGGTCACGATATGGCTTTTCTGCCGGTAATAACCGCCGTCCTCGCGCCACCCTCTTGTTTCTTGGTCCCACCGGTGTTGGTAAAACGGCGACAGCCCGGGCGCTGGCCGAACTGCTGCGGCCTGATGGTAGTGCCTTTCTCAAGATCGATTGCTCACTCTTTAGTCAAGGGCATGAAGTGAGTGCATTGGTTGGCGCACCGCCGAGCTATGTTGGCCGCGACCAGAAGCCACTGCTTAACCCTGATATTATCGAACAAGAGCATAGTGTGGTCTTGTTTGATGAGATCGAAAAGGGGACGCCGGAGTTGTGGAACTTGCTCTTGCAAGTGATGGAAGATGGCGAGATCCTCTTACTCAACGGTGGGCGACGGGTCAGTTTTCAGAACAGCATCGTGATCTTTACGACAAATGTTGGTGCAAAAGAGATGGTCGATTTTCTCGACCGACGCACGATTGGCTTTCGCACACCCCATATCGATGTCGAGGCGACAGGGCGCGATATTTATCAGATCGGGTTTGAAGCACTCCAGAAAGTTTTTCAGCCGGAATGGATTAATCGGCTTGATGAAATTATCGCTTTTCGACCACTCTCTGCTGAAACCCTAAGCCATGTATTTGACCGCATGATCGCCGAGTGCAATCAGCAATACTTGCGCTACGCGGTTCAAGTGCAGGTGACGCCGGCAGCCAAAGAGTACTTACTCACAAAAGGGTTTGACTCACGATTTGGTGCTCGTCCGTTACGGCAGCGCATTTTAAAAGATATTGATGCGCAGCTTGCCGATCTAATGGCCTCCGGTGCTATTTCCCACGGTAGTCTGGTAGAGGTTCGTTACACCGGGATCGATGAGCACGGTAAAGCGCTACAGTTTTACTATTGCGAAAAACCGGAACTCCTCGAGCTTGCAGAGGAATTACGCCAGCAAGAATTGCAACGGTTGGCCGTCGGTCAGAGCGACGGGCCACAGCCTCCCAGCATTAGCCTGACCCACGAGCGGAGTAACGCTACTGAAGGTGGTATTTTCACGACACGCGGTCCACGGATCGCTCCTCGCCGCGATCCGCGGGATGGTGGGAGATGAGAGCGCAAAGAGGAGGAAACTGTCTGCATGCTTTGCGCTCTCAGCGTTCTTTGCGTTCTTTGCGTTCTTTGCGTTACTACGGCGCGTTTGGATTAGGTCGACGTGCTACCGACAGATCGGGTTCAGCACCATCGGCCAATGGCCGTTTGAGGATCAGATAGCTTCGCCCCGGCATAATCAGTTGCACACCACATACTTCCCAGCCTTCGGCACCTAGTCCGTTGAGAAAGCGGCGGGCAAATCCGGTATTGCGTTCGCCGGTTTCGGGATAGCTCTCGTGCCCCTCAACAGAGACACGCTGCCATGCCTCAACAAACACAACTTTGTACTCCCAGCGCATACCAAACTCCTTGTGATCGGGCGGGTGACCGTGGCGCCGGCCACCCGCTATTGCCAGTGTGCCCCCGGTCTGTCGGGCACATGCTGTAGTGTAGCCCCAATATTTCGTAATGTCAATTACAGAATTACACTAATAGGTATCTGTTCGCCCCACGCCCTCGAATAAAAAAAGTTTTTGGCTTTTTTATTGACAATAGCTCAAAATGCTGGTAGACTATCCAGTAGTAGTTCGGAGTAGTGCGACTATGGAACACACTCGGTACCCACCTGATAGCCCGGCCGGCATGATCTTGTGCTATTTACAGCGCCATGGGCGAGCGACCGTCAAAGAACTGGCCGATTTGCTCGGCGTCAGCACGACGGCAGTGCGCGATCATTTGGTGCATCTGCAAGCAGAAGATATGGTTGAAGTGACCAGTGAGCGCAACGGACCGGGTCGGCCACGACTGGTTTATACCTTGTCGGAAAAAGCGCAGAAGTCCTTCCCCAAACAGTACGATCGCTTGATCAGTACCTTACTGCGTGAGCTGATCGAACTAGAAGGGGAAGGGAAGGTTGAGCAATTGCTTGACCGGGTAAGTAGGCGTTTGGCGAGCGAGTACGCCGATCGAATGGCCGGTACCGGCGTGGCTGCTCGGCTCAATGAGCTGCGCGCTTTGCTCGAGCAGCGTGGTGTGCCGGCTGAGATCGATCCTGAGGGCGATGTGTTACGCTTGTTCGCATGTCCGTTCTACGATGTGGCAGCCGATCATCCTGAGGTCTGTTCGATGGAGCGGCGTATGATCGAGTATGTATTGGGCGAAAAGCTTGTACTCGAAGATACGATCCGATCCGGCGCACACAACTGTCGCTTTGTGCTGCGCCCACACGATATTCCACTGACATTAACGCCACCGGCTGCTGATGCTAATCCTGATGTGTAAGGTTATCTATTTTGTATGATGTGGTGAGGAGTTCATGAGCAACGATTTGGTTATTAAAGATCTCTACGCGCGGATTGGTGATAAGGAAATCCTGCGCGGTGTGAATCTGACGGTACGTCAGGGTACGATCCACGCAATTATGGGGCCTAACGGCAGCGGTAAGAGTACACTGTCGTATATCATTGCCGGCCACCCTGCGTATGAGGTAACGGGTGGCGAGATTTGGTACAAAGGCCATAATCTGCTGGAGCTTGAACCTGATGAGCGTAGCCGGCTGGGTGTGTTTCTCGCTTTCCAGTATCCGGTAGCAGTGCCGGGCGTTACAGTGGCAAACTTTTTGCGTTCGGCGATCAATGCACACCGGGCAGAAGAGGGCAAAGATCCGAAGGAGACGGCGATTCCGGCGGCTGAGTTTCGCAAGTTGCTTCGTGAAGGCTTGAACTTGCTAGAGATGGACGAGAGCTTTGCCCGTCGTTATCTCAATGATGGTTTTAGCGGTGGTGAAAAGAAGCGCCTTGAGATTTTACAGATGATGTTGCTTAAGCCGTCGATGGCCGTCCTCGACGAAACCGACTCTGGGTTAGATATTGATGCGCTGCGGATTGTGGCTAATGGTGTAAATCGGATGGCCGGCCCACACATGGGTGTGTTGGTTATTACCCACTATCAGCGCCTGCTCAATTATATCAAACCCAATGTCGTGTCGGTAATGATGGACGGTCGCATTGTACGTGAGGGCGGTCCTGAACTGGCCCTTGAATTGGAGGAGAAGGGTTACGATTGGCTCCGTGAGGAGCTGGCCGGTGCCGCCTAAGGGAGATGCCCATGACAACAACGTTGCCTACTTTGAACGAGATCAGCGCCGAGTTCGTCGTGGCGCGTTCGCAAGCTGCCGGCGAGCCAGCATGGCTTACCGAGCGTCGGCGGCAAGCATGGGCTGCCTTTGCCCAGATGAATCCGCCTGAGTGGCGGCGAACCGATCTTAGCAAGCTTGATCCGACGACGATTACTCCCTCGGATAGTGCGCATGCGACTGCGATCCAGTGGGATCCGGCGTTGGCTGCGCAAGGTGTTGTCTTTACGACACTGGCGGCGGCGTTACGCTCGCACGAAGCACTGATCCAGAAATATATGGATACGGCAGTTGAGCCGTTGAAGCATAAGTTTAGCGCATTGCGGGCTGCTCTCTGGCAAGACGGTGCGTTCCTGTACGTGCCAAGGGGCGCCGCTATCGAGGTGCCGCTTCGCCTGATCTATACGCTCGGTGCCGATGGTGTAGCGATTTTTCCACGCACCTTAGTTATCGTTGAACCACAGGCGAGCGTTACGCTGATCGAGGAGTTTACCTCGCTCGATCTGCGTGCCGGTTCCTTTGCCGGTCCGATCACCGAGATCTTCGTTGGTGATGGAGCAAGTGTCCGCTTCATCAGCATTCAACATTGGGGGCGCGGTGTCTACCATCTGGCCGGTCAGCGCGCCATCCTGAATCGCGATGCCAATCTGGAATGGACGTCGATCCAGCTTGGTGGTCAAGTGCAGCATATCGAAGCCGAGACGACACTGGTTGGTAATGGTTCACGCCTCAATTGGCTCGGTGCGACATTTGCTGCCGATACCCAGAACTTGGTGATCGCGCCGTGGATGCGTCACGTCGGTCATAATTGCGAGAGTTTCATGCAATTTAAGACGGTAGTCAACGACACGGCCTACAGTGTTTTCGATGGTATGATCAAGATCGAGCACGAGTCGGCGGCTACCAGTACTCGGCTGGAAGAGCATGCCTTGCACCTTAGCCCCAAGGCGCGTAACGATAGTATTCCCGGCCTGATGATTAGCACGAATGATGTGCTGAAAGGTGGGCATGCGTCAACCAGCGGCGACATCGATCAAGAGCAGCTCTTCTATATGCAAACTCGCGGTATTCCGCGTGCCGAAGCGCAACGGATGATCGTGATGGGCTTCTTCGAGCCGGCGCTCGATACGATTCCGCTCGAAGAGTTGCGTGCTGAGTTGATCGCTGAAATCGCAGCAAAGATTTAATTGCTGCCGTTGAGGTGGTTTACCGTGAAGCATACCACTCGATCACTTTGACGGCTAGTCTGGCGCCGGTATCAGACCGGTGCTCAGATGAAGGTACAGCTATGGCGACTTTGTCTCAATTTGATGTGATAGCTTTGCGGCGCGAGTTTCCGATTGTTCATCAGCAGGTGAATGGCAAGCCGCTGGCGTTTCTCGATAGTGCGGCTTCATCTCAAAAGCCACAGCGCGTTATCGAGACGCTGGAAGATTACTACCGGCGCTATAACGCCAACGTGCATCGTGGGGTTTACCGGCTGAGCGAGGAGGCGACGTTTGCCTACGAGCGAGCACGTGGTAAGCTGGCCCGTCTGATCAATGCACCAAGTCAGCGCGAAGTGATCTTTGTGCGGAATACCACCGAGGCGATCAATCTGGTTGCGTATTCGTGGGGGAGCGCCAATATTCGGGCCGGTGACCGCATCTTGCTCACGATGATGGAACACCATTCCAACATCGTACCATGGCAGTTGTTGGCACAACGCACCGGTGCTGAGTTGGTCTATTTGCCGTTTGACGGTCAGGGTCGGTTGGTGCTCGATGACCTCGACCGCTTGCTCGATGAGCGGGTGAAGTTGGTTGCGTTTACACACCAATCGAACGTCTTTGGGACGATTAACCCGGTTGAACCGATTGTGGCGCGGGCACGAACGGTTGGGGCACGGGTGCTGCTCGACGCTGCGCAGAGTGTACCACATATGCCGGTAGACGTGCAGGCGTTAGGGGTCGATTTTCTTGCCTTTAGTGGACATAAGATGTGTGGTCCGACCGGAATCGGCGTGCTATGGGGGCGGCGTGAGCTGCTCAACGCGATGCCGCCGTTTCTCGGTGGTGGCTCGATGATCGACCTGGTTGAACTCGATCACAGCACGTTTGCCGTCGTGCCGGCTCGGTTTGAGGCGGGAACGCCGGCGATTGGTGAGGCAATTGCGCTCGGTGAAGCAGCCGATTACCTGCAAGAGGTCGGTTTGATGGCGATCCACTCCTATGAGCAAGAATTGACGGCATATGCCCTCGAGCGGTTGGCCGAGGTACCGGGCCTGACCGTCTATGGGCCACCGGCAGGGTCGGATCGAGGTGGTGCAGTGAGTTTCTCGCTCGAAGGAGTGCATCCGCACGACGTAGCCGCTATCCTCGATCAAGAAGGGGTGGCGGTGCGGGCCGGCCATCATTGTACGCAGCCACTCCATCGGGTGCTTGGCGTACCGGCAACGACCCGGGCTAGCTTCTATCTCTACAATTTGCCCGAAGAGATCGATCGGTTGGTGGTGGCATTGCATAAGGCACGGCACATCTTTGCCTAGTACGTGAAGCAGCTATGGATGACATCTATCGTGAACAGATCCTCGAGCATGCCCGTCATCCACGCAACTACGGCCATTTGCCGGCACCGACGGTGATTCGCGAGGAGCGTAATCCGTTGTGTGGCGACCAGATCCGGCTCGAACTAGCGATTGTCAACGACGTCATCGCTGATGTGCGTTTTACCGGTCGTGGTTGTGCGATCAGTCAGGCCAGTGCTTCGCTTCTGACCGAAGCGATTAAGGGCAAGCCGGTCGCCGAGGCCAAGCAGTTTAGCAAGGATGACTTGCTCGAGATCATTGGAATACCGCTGGCCCACAATCCTACCCGGCTCAAGTGCGCGTTGCTCTCGTTGAAGGCGCTCAAAGCCGGTTTGTATGGGGTGGGGCAGGAGGATGAAGATATATAAGAGGCGTCGCACGATACTAGTAAAGGAGTGAAACAGTGGTCGCTGAAGCGGTTAATTTGCAGTTCGACTACTCGCGCTACGGCTTCCGACAGGAAGAGCGCTATGTCTATAAAGCACCCAAGGGCCTGAATGAGCGCATTGTGCGCGAACTTTCCGGCATGAAGGGTGAACCTGAGTGGATGTTGAAGCGACGGCTACGCGCGTTGGAGATTTTCAATAAGAAGCCAACGCCGCTTGTCGGGATGTGGGCCAATCCCGAACTGGCCGAGTTGAACTACGACGACATCCACTACTTTGTGCGGGCCAACGAACGCCCACAGACCGACTGGGATGCGGTGCCGCCGGAGATCAAGAACACCTTCGAGCGGTTGGGTATTCCTGAGGCTGAGCGTAAATTCCTCGCCGGTGTCGGTGCTCAGTACGAGTCAGAAGTTGTCTACCACTCGCTGCGCGAAGAGTGGGCAAAGCAAGGTGTGATCTTCCTCGATACTGATACTGCGTTGAAGGAATATCCTGAGTTTTTCAAAGAGTACTTCGGCACTATAGTGCCGGCAGCAGACAATAAGTACGCCGCGCTCAACACTGCGGTCTGGTCGGGTGGTTCGTTTGTCTATGTGCCGAAGGGTGTGAAGGTTGATATTCCGCTGCAAGCTTACTTCCGCATCAACGCTGAGCGGATGGGTCAGTTTGAGCGCACCTTGATCATTATCGATGAAGGGGCTGAGGCCCACTACATCGAGGGTTGTACGGCGCCGATCTACAGCACCAACTCGCTCCACTCGGCGGTGGTCGAAGTCATTGTCAAGAAAGGTGGCAAGTTCCGCTACACCACCATCCAGAATTGGGCCAACAACATCTTCAATCTCGTCACCAAGCGAGCGGTGGCCTATGAAGAGGCAAGTATGGAGTGGGTGGACGGCAACATCGGCTCGAAGCTGACCATGAAGTACCCGTCGGTATATCTGATGGGCCGCAAGGCGCGTGGTGAGGTGCTCTCGGTAGCGTATGCCGGGCGTGGTCAGCACCAAGACGCTGGCGCCAAGATGGTGCATCTCGCTCCCGAAACGACCTCGCGCATCACCAACAAGTCGGTGAGCAAAGATGGTGGTAAGACAACCTACCGCGGTTTAGCTAAGGTGGCGCCGGGTGCCTATGGCGCGAAGATCAATGTCAACTGCGATGCTCTGATCCTCGATGAGAAGTCGGCGTCGGATACGATCCCGTATATCGAGATCGAAGAGGATCGCTGCACGTTGGCCCACGAAGCAACGGTTGGCCGCATCGGTGCTGAGCAGCTCTTCTACCTGATGAGCCGCGGTATCTCTGAGTCGGACGCGCTTTCGATGATCGTGCTCGGCTTTATGGAGCCGTTCACCCGTGAGCTGCCGATGGAATATGCGGTTGAATTGAACCGTCTTATCCAGCTTGAGATGGAAGGTTCGGTGGGTTAGACCGCAGTGCGGGATGCGGGAATGGCGAGCGCTCCCAACAATGGGAGCGCTCGTGTTGTGTATGGCGTGATTGTGTGTGAACAGTCGCGTGTCGGTTTGTGTAGTCGTCAGATGAAGGAGCAATCTATGTCGTTGGTTGAGGTCTGTTCGCTGGATGATGTACCGGTTGGTAGTGGGCGTGCCTTTACTATTCATGGGCACCGGATTGCCGTTTTCCGCGTTGCTGAGCGTGAAGTGTATGCCCTTGACGATCTCTGTTCCCACGATGAAGCCTCGTTGAGCGAAGGTGAGCTTGATACTACAGAGTTATGTGTCGAGTGCCCAATGCACGGTTCGCTCTTTGAACTTCGCACCGGTAAGCCTCGTACATTGCCGGCATTTGCTCCGGTTGCTACGTATCGCTGTGAAGTACGCGACGATCGGATATTTGTTGAGTTTTCTGAGTAAGAACTTGACTAATTGTTGAAAACACGCTACAATGGCAGCGAAATAGAGTTCCAGGTCAAGTGGAGGTTGCAATGAGCGGTTATGCCCATCCTGAAGCGCTGGTCGAAACCCAGTGGGTTGCCGACCACCTGAACGATCCTAAGGTTCGCATTGTTGAGAGCGATGAGGACTTGTTACTGTACGATACTGGTCATATTCCCGGTGCGGTGAAGATTGACTGGGTGCAGGATTTAAACGATCCGGTGATCCGCGACTACCTCGATTCCGAGCGGTTTGCGGCACTGATGCGGGCCAAGGGCATCAGCAACGATACTACCGTCGTCCTGTACGGCGATAAGCACAATTGGTGGGCGACTTACGCATTTTGGGTCTTTAAATTGTTCGGTCATCGTGACGTGCGGATTATGAACGGTGGTCGGGCGAAATGGATTGCAGAAGGTCGCCCGCTCACCCGCGAGGTGCCATTGTATCCTCCCGGTTCGTATGTGGCGCCACCGCGTGATGATTCGACGATCCGTGCTTTCCGCGATCAAGTGCTCGAGTTTGTCCGCCAGCGCAAGGGTGTTCTTGTCGATGTACGTAGTTCGCAAGAGTACACCGGTGAGCGGACCCATATGCCTGATTATCCACAAGAGGGAACGCTGCGCGGTGGCCATATTCCGACGGCGGTCAATATCCCGTGGGCGAAGGCTGTGAATGAAGACAGCACCTTCAAGAGTGTTGAGGAGTTGCAAGAGCTGTACGCTACCCATGGCGTAACCCCAGACAAAGAGGTGATTGCTTACTGCCGTATCGGTGAGCGCAGCAGCCACACTTGGTTTGTTCTCACCTACCTGCTCGGTTATCCGCACGTGCGTAACTATGACGGTAGCTGGACAGAGTGGGGCAATAGTGTTGGCTTGCCAATTGAGAAGAATGTCTAACTGAGACGATCGTTCATTCGTCAACGGATAAGCGAAAGGCGGTATGCTTCGTTTATCCGTTGACCGAATAGTATCGCGTTGTGTATGAGCAATCGTCTCGCTACGCGACGCCGTCTTGCTAACTAATACCTAGGTTGCACGCCCATGACTGCTTCGCACCAAGATGCTATCGAACGCCTGCTCGATCATTACCGTCGCCCCCGCTACTATGGCGAACTCGCCGATGCATTGACGTACAGCGGCGGTGTTCCTGATTGTGGCGATACGTTGACCGTCTATCTGCATGTGGCGTCCGATGGTCGCCTAACAGCCCTTCAATTTACGGGTCAGGGTTGTAGTGTGAGTCTGGGTACCGCATCAATTCTGATCGAACGGTTACAGGGTGCGACCCTGGCCGATCTGGCTGCACTCGATGAGGTGACCGCCATTGAGGTGGTTGGCCCTGATATTCTGCAAGCGCGGCCACAGTGTGCGACATTAGCGTACCGTGTGCTCAAGGCGGCTGCCCAGATGGCGATGCGCCAATCGTAGTACCGCGTATTGTGCCGGTTATAAGTGAGCCAAGATGATACCTGAACTCCTCAATCTGATCGGTCATACCCCCCTTTTACCGCTTCATCATGCTCTCGATCTGCCGGATGGTATTGAGCTTTACGGTAAAGCCGAATGGTACAATCTCGGTGGTTCGGTGAAGGATCGTCCTGCGCTCTGGATGATCCGCGATGGTGAGCAACGCGGCTCGCTGCGACCGGGAATGCGGATTGCCGACGCCACCAGCGGTAATACCGGTATTGCCTATGCCACCATCGGCGCGGTACTGGGCTACGGAGTGACGCTGGCGATGCCGGCTAACGCTAGCCTTGAACGACGCCGCATCTTACGGGCGCTTGGCGCCGAATTGATCTTGACCGATCCGGCTGAAGGTATGGATGCCGCAATCGCTGCTATTCGTGCCTTGGTCGCCGAATATCCCGATCGTTACTTTTATCCTGACCAGTATAGCAATCCGGCCAACCCCCAAGCCCACTACGAGACCACCGGCCCCGAAATCTGGCAACAGACTGATGGTCGGCTTACGCATTTTGTGGCTGCCCTTGGTACAAGTGGTACCTTTATGGGTGCTAGCCGGCGTTTGCGTGAATACAATCCGGCGATTCGCATGATTGCCGTTCAGCCTGATAGTCCGTACCACGCTCTCGAAGGTGTGAAGCACATGGCTTCAACCAAATTTGTGCCGGCAATTTACCGTCCCGAACAGGCCGATGAAGTGATTGAAGTGCGGAGCGAAGAGGCGTTTGCGATGGCGCGATGGTTAGCGCGACGAACCGGTCTGTTGGTCGGGATTTCAGCAGCGGCGAATGTGGTGGCTGCGGCTCGGGTGGCTCGGGAGGCCGGCAGCGGGGTGGTGGTCACCATCCTGTGCGATAGCGCTAATCGTTACCTCAGCGAACGGTTCTGGGAAGACCCGGGGTTTGCTGAAGGGGCTGGGATTTGATCGTAATGGACATTGCTGCGTACACAGAAAGATAGGTTGCGTGGTGAACAACATCAAACACGGCGAACGAACTAAGGTGGCTATGGCACTGATTCTTCCGGCGAAGGCGCTGGCAACGATTGTTGCTCATGCCGAAACGACCTATCCCGATGAATGTGTTGGATTGCTGGTCGGTACGTTGAACGGTGAACACAAGACGGTGTTAGAAGTGGTAACGCTCGAAAATCGATGGAGTGGGCAGCTACAATTGGCCATCACCGACGATCCGACTTCGCGGCGCGATCGCTTCTACCTCGACCCGCGCGATTATTTGCGTGTTGAACGCTCGGCGCGTGCTGCGGGCTATGAAATCATTGGTTGTTACCATTCACACCCGGATGCGGCTGCCATTCCCTCCGAGCGCGACCGGATTGGCGCACAGGCGATCAGTGGTTCAGGTTTTTCGTTTGTCATTCAATCTGTGCGTAACGGTGTTGCCGCCGAGCTGACTTCATGGTTGCTCGTGAACGAAGGTACACGCTTTATTGCTGAGCCGGTGGAAGTTGCTACTGCCGAATGAGACGGTGGTTTTGGCATCGGTAATATCTTTGTATCCCGCAGTTGACAAGCGTGCAATAAGAAAAAAGGAGCATAGACGATGGCAGTAACGGTAACAATTCCCACAGCACTGCGCCAATATGCCGGTGGTAACGCCAGTGTTACGCTCGACGCGAGTGATGTTGGCGGATTAATTCGCGGCCTTGTTGAGCTGTATCCGGCGCTAGGTCGCCATTTGCTCGACGATCGGGGTCGGCTGCGCAGCTTTGTCAATCTCTACGTCGGCGATGAGGACATTCGCTACCTCGATGGCGAAGCAACACCGTTGCGTGATGGCGATACGGTGAGCATTATTCCGGCAATTGCCGGTGGAGGACGGCAATGAGCGAGGTAACCCTTTCAAACGAAGAAATTGCCCGATATTCGCGCCATCTGATCATGCCAGAAGTCGGGATGGCCGGTCAACGCCGACTTAAACAAGGCAGTGTCCTGCTCATCGGTACTGGTGGGCTTGGTTCGCCGTTAGCTCTCTATCTGGCCGCCGCAGGTGTTGGTCATATTGGGCTGGTCGATTTTGACGTGGTTGATGCTTCAAATTTGCAGCGTCAGATAGTGCATGGCACCAGTACCGTCGGGATCGCGAAGACCGAATCGGCCAAGCGTCGTCTGCAAGACCTTAATCCGTATATCGAGATTACGACATATGAGACACGGATTACTTCGGAGAATGCGTTGGAGTTGATGCGTCCCTACGATGTAATCGTAGACGGTACCGACAATTTTCCGACCCGCTACCTGACGAACGATGCCTGTGTGCTACTGGGCAAACCAAACGTCTATGGCAGCATCTTCCGCTTTGAGGGCCAGGCAACAGTCTTTTCGGTGCGTGATGGCGGACCCTGCTACCGCTGTCTTTACCCAGAACCACCGCCACCTGGGTTAGTGCCGAGCTGCGCCGAGGGTGGTGTGTTGGGAGTATTACCCGGCGTGATCGGTACCATTCAAGCCACAGAAGTGATAAAATTGCTTACAGGTATTGGCGAGCCGTTGATCGGGCGGCTGCTGCTCTACGATGCACTGGCAATGCGCTTCCGCGAGCTGAAGCTGCGCCGCAACCCATCATGCCCGGTCTGCGGTGATCATCCAACGATTACTGAGTTGATCGATTACGAGCAGTTTTGTGGTCTTGTGCCAGAGGAGTCGACGTTGTCGAACCAATTTGAGATTACTCCCCGTGAGCTAGCTGAATGGCTGGAACGGCCCGACCGTCCCTTCTTACTCGATGTCCGTAACCCGTATGAAGTGGCAATTGCTTCGATCCCCGGTACCGATAAGCTGATACCGATTGACCAATTGCCTGAACGAATCAATGAACTTGATTCGGCCCGCGAAATTGTGGTCTATTGCCGCAGCGGCGCACGGAGTGGGCGCGCGGTCGAATTGCTCAAGAGCGTGGGGTTCCGCAAGGTGAAGAATCTGGTCGGTGGTATTCTACGCTGGGCCGACGAAGTGGATCCATCTTTGCCGAAGTATTAAACGCAAAGGCGCAAAGGGCGTGAACATTGTTTTGAGTTGGGTAGGATCGCGCCGATTACAATCCCATACAGATCCAACAACTTCGCGTACTCTGCGCCCTTCGCGCCCTCTCTTTAACGGTAGCGGTTGGGTCGTCGGACCGGAAGACGATCCAACAACTTCGCGTACTCTGCGCCCTTCGCGCCCTCTCTTTAACGGTAGCGGTTGGGTCGTCGGACCGGAAGACGA
>NZ_JBMFNE010000033.1:0-17443 GCF_049970315.1 Chloroflexus sp. | reverse complement strand
CGATCCAACAACTTCGCGTACTCTGCGCCCTTCGCGCCTTTGCGTTAATTGTGTTACGAAGTAGACTTATGATCGGAATTATCGGTACCGGTTGGGGTACACGTGTACAAGTACCGGCATTTCGCGCAGCCGGGTTGGTCGTGACGGCGTTGGCCGGTAGTAATTCGGCTAAGACCGCGCGGATCGCCCAAGAGCTGGACGTTCCCTTTGCGACTGCCAACTGGCGTGAAGTATTGGAACGAGACGATGTACGGTTAGTGAGTATTGTTACTCCACCGTACTTGCACCGCGAAATGGCGGAAGCGGCATTAGCTGCCGGTAAGCATGTGTTATGTGAAAAGCCAACAGCGTTGAACACCGCTGAAGCAGAAGCGATGATGGCGGCATCCCAAGCGCATCCCTCCCAATTAGCCCTTATTGATCACGAACTCCGCTTCTTGCCGGCGGTGCAGGTAATGCGAGCACGAGTTGTGTACGGCGATATCGGTGAAGTACGTGCGGCTGAGGTGCGTTTTGTTTCAAGTAGTCGCGCTGATCCGCATCGTCAGTGGGATTGGTGGAGTGAACGTGCTGCCGGTGGTGGCGTGTTGGGGGCGATTGGCTCGCATCAGATCGATCTGTTGCGTTTCATCCTAGCCGCTGAAGTGACGCAGGCGCAGGGGGTGGTGCAAACCTTTATCACGCAGCGGCCTGATACTGCCGGTGCGCTGCGCCCCGTGACCAGCGATGACTATACTGCGGCGACGCTGCGGTTTGCGAGTGGCGCAGCGGCAACGTTGACGGCGACGGTCGTGGCGCGGACGAATGAGCCGCTCTCGGTGACGGTCTATGGCAGCGCCGGTACGTTGCGCTTCAGCGATGGTCGTTTGTTTATCAGTACCGGTGATACCTTCCATGACATTACCCCACCGCATACGGTCGATCTGCCGGCCTCGCTGATCGGTGAGTTTCCGCAGGGCACCGTCTATCTCGGTCATGCGTTGCGCGCGGCGTTGGCCGGTCAATACGAAGCGATTGCACCGGCAGCGAATTTTGGCGATGGCCTTGCGATTCAGCGGGTGTTAGACGCGATTCGTGGGGAAGACGCCTAAGAGACGGTACGGTCTACGGTACAGTTATGATTGAACGTGAGGGAGGATTTCCCTCGCGTTTCTTGTTTGTCGGCGCGATTGCCGTTTAGCACAGCAAGAGAGCATCAGTATCTGAAACTGAAAGCTTCTCACAAACCGTGATGCTGCTAAGAAGTGATTCACCCTCTTCTCCCCTTGACAATCGCCCCTTCACCGTCGTACAGTAAGGTACACGCGGAAAGGAGGCCGACGATGGCGACGGCACACCAACGTATGCTTGAACAAGATGATCGACGGTTGGCGCTGCTTTGCAAAGCGCTCAGCCATCCTGCGCGTGTACAAATCCTTCGCTATGTTATGCGTCATCCTGGCTGTATTGGCAACCAAATTTTATTGCACATGCCCGACGACGGCCCTCACGCGCAGTCCACGATTTCCCAGCATTTACGTGTTCTCCGCGACGCCGGCCTCATCGAAGCCTACGATGACGGCGCGGCGGTCTGCCACTATGTGAATCCTGACAATCTCGTGTGGTTGCGCACCTATCTGGAACAACTGGTATGACGGCATCTCTTATGGCGATCCTTGACGAGCAACTGGCTGCCGCCGAGCAAGCGGTGATGGCGAGCACCGGTGGTGCTGCGTGGTGTCAGTTACAGCGTGACGGCTGGGTAACAGGCGGGGTTAAGTACGACGAAGGGCGGTTAGCCGCTTTGATGGCGATCCGGCGTCGTTGGCGTACCGGCGATCCGACAGCGTGGGTACAGTTGCTCGTTGATGAATTACAACAGTGGCAGCAGGGTTTGGCCGATGTGCAGAAGCAACCAAAACCTGCGCTGCCGTGGCTGGCTTACCGGCAGGGTGGGGTTGATGCGTTAACGATGTTGTACGAAGCAGTGCAAAACACGCTTATTCGGCCAGCGTGACGTGATGGCAGATACCTATCGCCATCCATAAGCGGGGCGGCCGGTACAACCGCCCCGTTTACGTTATAAATCGCTAATGGCTATGGGCCGCCTCTAGTTCCTTCTTGTATGCTTCGACGATCTGGTTCACCAGATGCGGTGGTACCTCTTCATAACCGGCAAAGCTAATTGAGAAGCGGCCGCGTCCCTGCGTCATGCCCCGTAAATCGGTAGCGTAGCGCTGAATCTCGGCGAGTGGTGCCTGCGCGTGAATGACCGTCTTACCGTTGCCGTGCGGCATCATCCCTTGCACGCGGCCACGGCGCGTACTCATATCGCTCATCACGTCGCCGGCGTACTGGTCGGGAACGATGATCTCCATATTGTAGATCGGTTCGAGGATGATCACCCCGGCTTTTTGTGCAGCAATCCGAAATGCCTCTTTCGCCGCTGTCTTAAAGGCGATCTCCTTCGAGTCAACCGGATGTTCTTTGCCATCGAAGACAGCAGCTCGAACATCAACGACCGGGTTGCCCGAAATAATCCCTTCTTCCATCGCCTCACGAATACCCTTCTCGATGGCCGGCATGAAGCCACGTGAAATGACACCACCTACGATCTCGTTCACAAACTCAAGCGGATCTTCGCGGTTAGGATCGGGTGGGAGCGGTTCAACGCGCAGCGACACATCGGCAAACTGGCCGGCACCACCGGTCTGTTTCTTGTGGCGGTATTGGCCTGTCGCAATCGAGCGAATCGTTTCGCGGTACGGAATGCGCGGCAGCTCAAGGTCGATATTCACGTCGAACTTACGCTTCATCCGTTCGGCGACGATCTGCAAGTGGGTTTCGCTCAGGCCGCTGAGGAGCGCTTCGCCGGTACGTGGGTCACGTGATACGTGTAGCGAGGGATCCTCTTCAATCATGCGGCTCAGAGCCGAACTCAGCTTATCGAGATCGGAGCGACTACGCGGCTTAACCGTAGCAATAAACGCCGGCACCGGGAACTCGATTGGTGGGAGGGCCAATGGACGTGATGGCAGACAGAGGGTGTCATTTGTTTGGGTGTCACCGAGCTTGGTCAGCAAACCGATGTCACCGGGACCAACCGCTTCAACCTCGATCTGCTCTTTGCCTCGAACAATGTAGACGTGTCCGATCCGTTCTTCTTTCCGAGTTCGTGCATTGATCAGCGTCATACCGGCTCGCACTTCACCGGCGAAGACACGGAAATAGCTCAACTTGCCATACGTATCGGCGACTGTCTTAAAGACCAGTGCTGCGAGCGGCACACTGCGATCAGGACGCAGTTCAATCTCTGTTTCACTGTTTAGATCGGTTGCCGTCGTCGTCTTGCGACCGGCCGAGGGGATCGAGTCGATAATCCCGTTGAGCAATTGGGCAATCCCAACGACCTCGGTAGCCGAACCACAGAAGACCGGCACAATCGTACCGTCGGCGATACCCGTGCGGAGACCGAGCAGCAGCTCCTCGCGGGTAAGCGCATCTTCACCACCTTCAAGGTAGCGTTCGATCAGATGATCGTTGGTTGCGGCAATTTTATCAATCAGGGCCGTGCGCCACTCGTGCATCAGAGTGTCAAGTTCAGCGGGCACATCGGCCTCGATATAGCCACCGTCATGCTTCGGGCTGGTCAGCCATGCCCGTTGTTGGCGCAGCGAGATAATACCTTTGAAGTCTTTACCGCTGCCGATAGGGATTTGCAACGGAATAACCGCAGCATCGAGGATCTCACGCGCCTGCTCGATCACGCGGTAGAAATTCGCATTATCGCGGTCGACCTTGTTAACGAACAAGATGCGGGGAATGCGCTGCTGAGCTGCCATCTCCCAGAACAGTTCAGTCCCCACTTCAACACCGGCGCTAGCATCGATGACGATCAACGCTCCATCGATCACGCGCATCGCTGCTGCTGCCTCACCGGCAAAATCGGCCGCACCGGGCACGTCAATCAGGTTGATCTTATCACCATTCCATTCCAACGGGAGCACACTCAGCGAAATAGACATCCCGCGTCGGTGCTCGTCGGGGTCGTAGTCACTGGTGGTTGACCCGTCCTCGACGCGCCCCATCCGCGGGATGACGTGGGCGGTCATCAGCATTGCCTCGGCCAGCGTTGTCTTCCCGCTGCCGAGGTGACCGAATATGCCGATGTTGTGAATCCTTTCCGATTCGAACGCTCGCATGGCTGTCCTCCTTGACGCAAGCCCGCGCCCGATGGGCGTGTGCTGGAAAGGAAAAAAGTATTGTTAAGAACAGATTATCAGAGTGATGACGGTTGCGTCAATAGGTGACAGCACAACACAGCTTTTGCACACCCAATTCACAGGGTGAACTTTTGTTACAAGAGCTGCGACTTACGCTTTCACCTCCTTCGGCCGAATCACCAGTACCGGCGTTGGTGCGACTTGCACTACCTTCTGAGTAACGCTGCCAAACACCCAGCGGCTCAGTCCGCTACGGCCATGGGTAGCAATCACGATCAAATCGACATCATGGTGTGCGGCGTAGTCAATGATGGCTTCAGCCGGTGGCAAAGCACTAATCTCGATATGCACCTTATAGCCTTCGCCTTGGAATTGTTTGGCAATGTGTTGTAAATACTCCATTGCCTCTTGTTCCATAACGCTAATCGCATCGGCGGTAGTAGCCAGCATCCCGCTGTAATCGACACTGGTCGTAAAGATCGGTGGTACTGCACGAAGCAGAGTAATCTGCTTGGTACCTTCATCAGCGGCAAGTGCATGGACATGCGGTAATACCTGCTCGGCAAGAGGCGAGCCATCAAGTGGGACGAGAATGTGGCGGTACATAGCAACCTCCTTGTTGCTGTCTCATTACGATCCAGGATCGTCGAGTGGACGAGGGTTCCAACGTCGGTGGCCTTCGATGACTTGAGCTAAGCTGCCGTCGGCATTCAGCAAGAGACGGAGTGAACGGCGCAGATCGCAGCTTGGGATCGTGCAGACGGACGGATCGGCCATAGCATACGGGCATTCACCAACATTTTGGCAACGTGCCACCGAGACGGCGTAACGTGGACTGCCCGGTGGCCCGTCGAGGGTTCGTAGGATTAGTGGTGCATATTGTAAGTCAGGCGCGATGGTACGTAGATGTGCGCGCGCTCGAGCAATCATTGGATGCGGTGGTCGTTTTGGTCTTGCCATGTTCCAATCCTTCCCCACTGGAATCACGTGTAGTCGATGATACTATGTACACGTTATCACAAATTCAGCACGGATCAGGATCATACTTCACAACCGTCTGTGAAAATTTTTAGACTAATGTTCAATAGGTAACGGATCAACTTTTACTGGTAAAGACATGTGTTGAGCGATCGCAATCGTTCTACCGTGAAACGTCGTCCCATACGTGGCTATTTCGTCATCGGTAGTTAGCTTAGTCAGTATTAGTGAAAGGGGGTAATTCAGTGATCAACGAATTTCGAACCTTTATTAGCCGGGGGAATGTTCTCGATCTCGCGGTGGGTGTGATTATCGGTGCAGCATTTACCGCGATTATCAATTCGTTCGTCAACGACATCATCAATCCACTGCTTGGCCTACTGCTAGGGGGGCGGGCCGATATGAGTAACTATTTCTTACCACTTGCCGGTCAGACGGCAACAACACTGGTCGAAGCACGGGCGGCGGGGCCAGTATTGGCGTATGGGTCATTTCTCAATGCAGTAATCAATTTTCTCTTCGTAGCTTTCGTGATTTTTTTGATTGTGCGAACGGCTAACCGGTTCAACACGAGACCGGCGGAGCCACCTGCTCCGCCTCAACTAACACCAAGCGAGCGGTTATTGGCTGAGATTCGCGATCTTCTAGCGCAGCGTTGAACAACAAAACGGGATGCCGAACATCACGCTGTTCGGTATCCCGTGGCAAGACTACTAAAACGAGATGGCTCGGTCGCCGAGAGTCGTACCTGGCCAGATGCGAATGCCACGTTCAAGGCGGTTTTCTTGCCCAATGTGGCACTCATCGCTGATAATCGTGCCGTCGGTGATGTGAGAACCTTCGCCAATCCGGTTGCCGGACCCCAACACACAATTGCGCAGAGTCACGCCTTCTTCGATCACGTTGCGTTCCCACATCACAACGCCCTCGATTTGACACTCAGGACCAATTTCGCACTGTTCACCGATCACCGTTGGGCCGATAATGCGTGTCCCGCGACCAACCCGGGTGCCGTGACCGATAACAACCGGACCAACAATTTGAGCACTTGCATGAATATCCACTTCCCCTTCTACCCAGATACGTTCACCTACTTGTTGGCCGCGAAAATGATACTGAACTTTGCCGATCAAAATATCGTGATGCACATCGAGATATGTCTGCGGCTTGCCGATATCGGTCCAGTAGGCGCGCGACGGAAAGCCGTACATGGGGTCACCGGTCTGAAGCACAACCGGGAAGAGGCCACGTTCAAACATATAGAACTGATTGGGCGGCACGTAGCGAAAGATCTCTGGTTCGATCAGATACGTTCCGGCATTAACAAAATTGGTCGTAATATCCTCAAGACGCGGTTTTTCCAGAAACCGGCGCACACGTCCGTCGCGGTCGGTTTCAACCAAACCGAATTGAGTCGGATCATCAACCGGCGTGAGCGAGATCGTTACTTTACTGCCCCGTTCACGGTGAAAATCGAGCATTGCCTTCAGATCGAGATCGGTCATCACATCGCCGTTAAAAATGAACGTTGTTCCATCGAGCAAATGTTCGACGTGCTTAACAGCGCCGGCAGTACCACGCGGTTCAGGCTCTTCCACGATGTGGAGCCGCATATCGAAACGCGAACCATCACCGAGGGCGGTACGGAAGCGGTCGGCCAGATACTGAACGGCCAGGATCACTTCGCGGATGCCGTAATCGCGCAGTCGGAGCAACATCCATTCGATAAACGGCTGATTGACCAGTGGTAGCATTGGTTTGGGTGTGCGGCAGGTAAGCGGACGCAAACGTGTGCCCTGGCCGCCAACGAGGATTACTGCTTTCATAGCTCACACTTCTCGTGAAACAACAATGCCACTATCAGTTAAAGATGGGCACAATATAGCGCCACTATACCACAAACAGCTTACGAGACAGCGGCTGCTTAGTGACGATTTTCTTAAGTAGTAGCCAGTGCTTCGGCGCGAACTCGTTGTCGCCAGTAGGTTAAAATATCGTGCAACGTTTCGGCCAACGTGTAGCGTGGTTCCCAGCCGGTACGAGCACGAAGACGGCTCGCATCACACACGACAAGGGGAATATCAATAGGGCGCATTAATTCGGGATTAAGGCGGACTTCGACTGGTACAGCGCATTCGGCCAGCAGCATATCGAGCAACTCGCGGATCATCACCGCTCTGCCCGATCCGACATTATAGACTGCGCCACTCTCGCCGTGTTCGGCCAAGAGGGCATAGGCCGCTACGACATCACGCACATCGGAAAAATCACGTTGGGCGGCCAAATTACCGACTTGCACAACTGGAGGTTGCAATCCAAGCTCAATGCGGGCGATTTGGCGGGCAAAGGCGGCCGTGACGAAGCGTTCGTTTTGGCGTGGCCCGATATGGGTAAATGGCCGTACTCGTACCAGATCGAGGCCATGGCTGTAATGATACTGCAAGGCTAGTAGGCTCTGAGCGGCTTTGCTGACACCATACGGGCTGGTTGGGCGTAAAGGGGTATCTTCATCGATTGGTAAATCGGCGGGATCGATCTTCCCATACTCTTCATTCGTGCCGATCACCAATACGCGGGTCGTCATTCGATACTCGATTAGGGTGAGAAAGATATGTAATGCGCCGAGGGTATTGGCGGCTAACGTTCCGGCCGGATCACGAAACGATTCGGGTACGAAGGGTTGGCCGGCTAAATGAAAAATCACATTGGGCCGCACCTGTACGATAGCCCGCATGGTCGCTTCGAGATCGGACAGATCGGCCTGCACCACCGGTACTTTGCTGGCTAGCTCCGGGAGGGTAATCGTTGCCGAACGAGACAATCCCCATACTTCCCAGCGTCCATCCGCTAGCAAATATTCGGCAAGATGACCACCGACAAAGCCATTGATCCCAGTAATCAGTGCCCGCATAGGTATTCTCGCATCCTACCATAGTGGAGGTAGAAATTATGTTGCATTTGTATGTGCATTTTATTGACAGTGATTGTGCAACATGCTACAATATTCACAACATTGTACCACGCCCGCTAGACTGTCTGTGCAGTCATGAAGCCTTTACCCGGCAATGTCGATGCAGGCAATGATCGTGGTACGGTAGGGGTTAGGTGTAAAGATTATGCGCCATCGCTACATCACCGTTTGAGCGCTGGGAAGGGTCGTCCAACGATGGCACCGCAACACTTTCTCTCCCAATTTTCAGACAAGCCGCGTTACAACACGAAGGCTGTCGCACAGGAGACAGGCGTGCCCGCCGACACTTTCCGCGCATGGGAACGACGTTACGGTATACCGCGTCCACAGCGCACTGAAGGCGGCCATCGCCTCTACTCCGAACGTGACATTGCCACAATTCGCTGGCTGCGGGATCGCACCGCCGAAGGGTTAACAATCAGCCAAGCGATTGCGCTCATGAATGATGGGAGCGAGACGGGACTCTCGTGGCTCAATACGGCTGTCGATACCGAGCCGCATACGTGGGAGCGGATGCAAGCGCGGATGATTAACGCGCTGACCGATTTCGATGCAACACGCGCCGAGCAGATATTGGGTGAAGCGTTCGCGCTTTATCCGCTTGAAGATGTCTTTTTGAAGTTGATTCAGCCGGTGATGATCGAGATCGGTGAACAGTGGCATGCCGGTCGCATTTCGGTTACGGCCGAGCATTTTGCGACCCAGTTTGTTCGGCGCAAACTGTCTAGTCTGTTCAATACCTATAACGTGACCGAAGGTCGTGGGTTGGTGGTTGTGGGGTGTGCGCCGAGCGAGCAACATGATTTGGGCGCATTGATGCTGGCCGTCTTTCTTGTGCGCCATGGCTGGCAGGTTGTGTATCTCGGTCCTGAAATACCGATCAGGGATTTGCTTGATGCGGTACGCCATGTTCAACCCGATCTGGTGTGCCTCTCGGCTTCAACCACTGAAACAGCTACGCAACTTCTTGAGATTGGTCGGGCTCTGCAACAACTACCACCACCTACACCCCTGTTTGGATACGGTGGCCGTGCGTTTAACCTCAACCCTGTGCTGATCCACAAGATGCCGGGAACGTTTCTAGGTCGTGATGCGCAAGAAGCTGTCGAAAACGTTGCATCACTCCTGAGTCGCAGTCGCTGATAGGTCGTTGTTGTCCAAGCGTTATTGTCTGCTAAGACAATAACGCTTGCCTTGCTCTTGTCTGCGTGAGTAAAATTGCGTATAGTAAAAGCAAGTGTGACTATGTGACAAAAGGAGTGCGGTGTGTCGTTGAATTCAATCTCGATTATCACGCGCGGGAACGGACTGCCGGTTAGCCAAGCACTGCCGGCAGACGAGCAGCTTGCTCAGCTCTTTCATCTCAGCGATGCACCTTCCTCGTCGAGTGCCGACCAACTGCCACCGCCGCGAGTTCGTTCACTGGCAGAGGCGTATGCCTTCTGTGATGAGGTGATCCGCCGTCACTCCAAGAGCTTTTTCTTTAGTACCCAGTTCTTGCCGCCACCACAACGACGAGCTGTGCGAGCGTTGTATGCGTTCTGTCGCACAACTGATGATACGGTTGATATGGCGAGTTCTGATCCGGCAAGGGCATTAGCCGAATGGGTGCGCGTGGCTCGTCGTCCGTGTCTCGATACGGTACACCCGGTCTTGTTGGCATGGGCCGATACTTGTCAGCGGTATAACCTTTCCCCACATCTCATCGATGAGTTGTTGGCCGGAGTAGCGATGGATCTGACGATCTCACGCTATGCCACGTTTGCCGATCTGTGGCTCTATTGCTACCGGGTAGCATCGGTGGTGGGGCTGTTGGTGATAGGGATTACCGGTGCTGCGCCCGGAGCGACACCATACGCGATTAAGTTAGGCGTGGCCTTGCAGTTGACGAATATCCTGCGCGATGTTGGTGAGGATGCCAATCGTGGGCGGGTATATCTGCCGCTCGATGAGCTGGCCCGCTTTGGTTTGACTGCCGATGATATTCTGGCCCGGGTCTACGATGAGCGTTTCATTGCGTTGATGAAGTTTCAAATCGAACGTACCCATCGTTTGTACGATGAGAGTTGGCCCGGTATTGCCCTCTTACCACCTGAAGTGCGACTAGCAGTGGCAGCCGCAGCGCGCGTCTACCGCGGTATCCTTGATAAAATCGTTGCGAACCGGTATGATTCCTACGACTGCCGTGCGTATCTGTCACTGCGCGAGAAGGTGGCACGTTTGCCCGGTATTTGGTGGGATGTGCGTCAATTGGGTAGGTAGAGGTGAGGTTCACGCTTTGCCGGTGATGTTTGTGCTAGCTAGATGCATTGCCGTACTACTCTTCATCGTTGTGATTGAGATACCACTATGACTGCACAAGTTCTTGCCACGCAACCGCCGATACGTTCATGGCCGCGTTGGATGTTCGATCTGTTGCTATGGATTTTATTCCTCGGCCCGCTCGCCTCACCTCTATTCCGCGCTACCGGTTTACCACTGGTGAGTGATACCGGTGCCTTAGCCCGTGATGTGCTGGCAACGTTCATCTGTCCGACGCCGGAACGTTCCTTCTTCTTATTCGGTTGGCCGATGGCTGTTTGCGCACGATGCTGGGGAGCAACCATTGGGCTGTGGTGGGCACGGCTAAGCGTCGGTGAGCGTGCGCCATCGCTGTTGGTGTGGTATCGCACGTTAGTATGGCCATGGCGTTTGGTCTTGGCTGCGCTTCCCTTCTTGCTCTGGCCGCTTGAAATTATTGGTCATTACAGCGGTTGGTGGTTTGCTCCGCTGTGGCTTTTGCTACTCAACGGTATGCAAGCCGGATTTGCCGCCGGTCTCTTTTTTGCCTCAGTTTGGCCCGGTTTCTGGCCGCAACCGCACGCAATGCGGGTATAAACGGGCTTGCAAAGGTCTGGTTGCGTAATTCGTCTTCCAGGGAGAACGTCGATTAGTACGGTAGACGATAGCGCGTTTTGCCAAGTGTAGATAGAAATTTGGTAATGTAGGGGCACGGCCTGCCGTGCCCCTATATTTAAGTGTTGGATCAAGGTTTGCAACGGTTTTCATTTCATACCTCGGAGATTGCCCATGCGCCGTATCATTTCGCTCTTGCTGTTGGCCGTGCTTATGAGTTGTACGCGCCCCGATATTCCTGCTTCACCTATCGCCCAGGCCCCAACGCCAACCGCACCACCGGTACGCCCAACCGATGCTCCGTTGCCACCTATTCAGGCGCCTATGCCGACGACGAGTACCGAGGTGGCGTTTACCGAATATGAGCAGCGTTTGATTATGCTCTACCAACAAGCAAGCCAAGCAGTCGTCAGTATCGATGTAGTGGTTGATCAGCGTGCGAATCTGCCACCAGGTCACCCACCAATTTCACCCGATGGTCCGACCGGACAAGGGTCTGGCTTTTTGTTTGATGCACAGGGGCATATTGTTACGAATCATCACGTCATCAACGGAGCATCACAGATCCAAGTCCGTTTTGCCAATGGGGCGACGGTTGTGGCCGATCTGATCGGGAGTGATCCCGATAGCGATTTAGCCGTCATTAAGGTGACCAGCCTGCCTGAAGGAATGCGACCGCTTCCACTCGGCGATAGCCGGTTGGTACACGTGGGGCAGATGGCGGTGGCGATTGGTAGCCCGTTTGGTCAGCCGAATACATTGACCGTTGGTGTGATTAGCGGCTTAGGGCGTACCCTGCGTGGGCCGAGCCGTGATTTTGGTTCGTTTAGTATTCCCAATGTAATCCAAACCGATGCCGCTATTAATCCCGGTAACTCTGGTGGTCCGCTGCTGAACCTCCGTGGTGAAGTGATCGGTGTCAATACCGCAATTAGCGTGAGCTTAGGAGGGAGCAGTTTTGAGGGGGTTGGTTATGCGGTATCGGCGCAGACGGTGGCGCGCGTTGTCCCGGCACTGATCACGCATGGGCGTTATGACCATCCATGGCTGGGCATCAGTATGACCACCATCGACACGTTATTTGCCAATCGCTTTGGATTACCGGTTAATCGTGGGGTGCTGATCGGTGTGGTGCAAGCCGACAGCCCGGCCGGCATGGTCGGCTTGCGTGGCGGAACGAGAGAAGCGACCTATCGTGGTTTGCCGGTTCTACTCGGTGGTGACATCATTTTGGCGTGTAATGACGTGCTGATCTTCTCAAGCGACCAATTGATAGGTCTACTCGACCAGTATCAAGTTGGTGATCAGGTGGTACTCACCATTCAACGTGACGGCGAGCAAATGCAAGTGACCGTTACCTTAGCAGCGCGCCCATAATCGATAAGGTGCGGTACAATGACAATACCATTGGTAAGCTGGGGTTTTGCATAGGCTGTACGCTTGGTTGCTCAACCCTGCTCCGCGGTGGGTGATTGGTCGCGAGCGAGAGTTGTAACGAGTAAAACCATGACCATTCCGATTATTACCGATCTTGCTGTTGCCCGTGCCGGGATCTTACGTCGTGCGTTCCTCGATGACGATACTGCTACGGTGACGACGGTTGCCGAGATTATTACTAACGTCCGGCAGCGTGGTGATGCTGCGTTGCACGAGTATACCCGTCGCTTCGACGGTGTCGACTGCGAGGTTATCGAGATCCCGCGTGAACGACTGGCAGCGGCAGCAGCCGATATCGATCAATCATTGCGGCAAGCATTGTTGTTAGCGATCAACGGGATTCGCCGCTTTCACGAGCGACAACTGCGCAACTCTTGGGTGGAGTTTAGCGTCGAAGGAGCATTAGGGCAGATTGTGCGACCGCTCGATCGGGTCGGGATATACGTGCCCGGTGGTGCAGCTCCCTTACCGTCGTCGCTGATCCACGCGGCAGTGCCGGCCCGGGTCGCCGGTGTGCGTGAGATTGTGGTCTGTTCACCACCACAACGCTCAACCGGTGAACCGGCGATGGCGGTTCTCGCGGCGGCGCATCTGGCCGGGGTTGACCGCTTCTTCGCCGTCGGTGGTGCGCAGGCGATAGCTGCCCTTGCTTACGGGACGGAAAGTGTGCCGCGTGTTGACGCAGTAGCCGGGCCGGGCAATCGTTACGTGATCCAAGCGATGCGGATGGTTTATGGAACGGTTGGGGTAGTGAGTTTGCCAGGACCAACAGAGACCCTCATCATCGCCGATCAGACAGCAAATCCCCGCTCAGTAGCGGCCGATCTGTTGGCACAGGCCGAGCATTTCGAGGCCAGCGCAATCTTGCTCACGCCCGATTGGGGGTTGGCCGAGCACGTGCAGCGCGAAGTGGAACGGCAATTAGCAGGGTTGCCGGCGGTGAATGCGCAGGCTGCCCGCGATGCGGTGACTCGGCGTGGTGGGATTGTCATTGTACCCGATCTGACAACGGCATTCGCATTAGCTAACGAATACGGCCCGGAACATCTCTGCTTACTGATCGCCGAACCATGGGCCTATGTTGGTGAAGTGCGGAATGCCGGTGGTATTTTTTTAGGTGAAAATTCGTTTGAAGTTCTCGGTGACTACGTGGCCGGCCCGTCACACATTATGCCGACCGAAGGCACGGCTCGTTATGCCTCGCCGGTCAACGTTGATAGTTTTCGGAAAGTGATCTCACTTGTTGGCCTCAATCGGGCCGGTTTGAAGCGGATTGGACCGGCGGCAATGCGAATTGCCGAAGCTGAAGGTCTCTTTGCACATGCGGCGGCGGTGCGGACTCGGCTGGAATCGCTCGACAACGACGGGAGGGAGTAACATGTCAGGCTTTTTGGTAAGCTTTGTTAGCATCCTGTTTACTGTGTTGTTTTATGCCATCTTAGGAAGAGTATTGGCTTCGTGGATCGATCCACAAGCTAACTTTCCGGTGACTCGTTTTTTGCATGAGATCACCGAACCGATTTTAGGTCCGATTCGCAGCATTATGCCGAATATTGGCATGTTCGATTTTTCGCCGATTGTGGCAATGTTGGTATTACAACTTCTTGAACGATTAATTATTAGTGCAATCAGATAAGGTGTAGAGGTACTATCATCTAGCCCATCTATAGAGATTACGGGAACGTTCCTCGTGCGATGTGTCGGTGTTTCCCGTCGCTAGAAGGTGATCATATCAACCATCTTGCGATTGATGAGATAGAAACATGACAAAAAAACAATTCGCGGTCGGTGAGCGATTGTTACTCGCCGTCGTCTTTCTTGCCGGGATCGGCACACTCGGGATCGAAATGGTGATGCCGCGTATGCTGGCCCCGTTTTTTGGCACCTCACAGCCGATCTGGGCGGTCGTCATTGGTATGACGCTCGTCTATTTGGCAATTGGGTACCGGTTGGGTGGTCTCGTTGCCGACCGTCGTCCCGATTGGCGCTTGCTGTTTCAATTGATCGGTTGGGCCGGGCTGAGCTGTGCGGTCATCCCATTTATCGCCCGTCCGATCTTGAGCACGGCTCAAGGTGCGTTGCGCAATGTCGCTGCCGGAGGGTTTCTGGCCGCACTCATCGGGGTCATCTTACTGTTTGCAATACCGGTGACATTAATGGCGATGGTTAGCCCCTTCGCCATTCGGTTGCAACTGCGCTACGCCGAGGATATTGAGCGAGCCGGTCGCACTGCCGGTACGATTTCGGCACTCTCAACAATTGGATCGATTGTTGGCACCTTCCTCACCGTCTTGGTGCTGATTCCGACTATCGGTGTTACCAGCACGCTGTTCCTCTTTGCCGGGTTCTTGGTTGTGCTCAGCCTCATCGGGTTGCGCGATCCGCGTGGGCTACTGTTGGTGATAACGGTGATTGTATTGGCCGGCGCGTACCAGCTTACAACCGGTGTCATCAAAGCAGCCGATTGCCGTAGTTGTCGCCTGATTGCCGAATTCGAGTCGGATTACAACTATATCCAAGTTGCCGAGCAAGAGCTCACGTACAGTAATGGCGTGGTCGATCGGCGGCGCGTGTTGATCCTCAACGAGGGCTTAGCGTTCCATTCGATCTACCGGCTTAAGTATCGCGAAACCGGTGATCCGCTCGATCTCCTCACCGATGGTGGGCCGTGGGACTACTTCACCGTTGCACCCTACCTCTATCCCGAGACCGACCCAGCAGATGTGCGTTCGCTAGCCCTCCTCGGCGCCGCTGCCGGTAGCATCGCCCAGCAGTTCTTAGCGATTTACGGCCCAGATACGATCATTGATGCTGTAGAAATCGATCGCAAAATCAGTGAAGTTGGGCGACGTTACTTTGATATGACCGATAGCAGCCCAAAAGCACCTTACTTCACCACCTACAACGAAGATGCGCGGTATTGGCTGGCAACGACTGACCGGCGTTACGACGTGATCGGGATGGATGCCTACCACCAGCCCTATATCCCGTTTCACTTGACCACCGTCGAGTTTTTTCGGGAGGTCAAAGCTAAACTCAATCCGCGTGGCGTTGCAGTCGTCAATGCCGGTCGACCGGCGAGCGGCGATGATAGGTTGGTGAATGCCTTAGCATCAACGATGTTGGCGGTCTTCCCCCAAGTGTATATCATCGATACACGCTTCAACAATGCGATCATCATTGGGGTCAATCAACCGGTTGGTGATGGTATTGTTCATTTCATCGAAAATGCCGCGCGTATTGATATACCGGCGCTGCAATTGGTGATGGCCTGGTCGCTCTATGAAGGTCGGTTTGGGCCACTGCGCGAATTCACACCGGAGATGGCCCAGTTCCGTCCGTTTACCGATGATCATGCCCCGGTTGAACAATTGATCGACGGTATTATCTTCAGCGAAGCAAATAAAATGGTGCGATAGTGGGTTGACAACAAAACGCGACGTATGTTACTTTTATATTGGCCCGTTAGGCTAGTTCAAATAAGGTCAAATTACATGGATTATTCGCCGTTGCAACATCGCTACTGTCAATGCTCGCCACCGGTCGGGCAAAACGCCTGCTATTGTGCGTCGCGATACCGCATTCAGCGCACAATGGGCGGTGACAGTGCGGCGTTGCGCGCGATTCGGGCTGTATCCTCCGCGAACCGCATCAGGCCGCTCTAGCGCGGGGCCATGACGCCCCCGGGCAAGAGCCTTTGTTATCGTGATAACATCGGTTCATGTTAAGGGGGGGTGTCACTTGGCACAGCGAGTCCTCGTTCTCAACGCAAGTTACGAGCCACTGCAACTGATTTCGGTACGGCGTGCGCTTATCCTCCTCTTGCAGGAAAAAGCCGAGTTGGTCGAAGCTGCTATGCAGCAGTTACGTGCTCAGTCGGTGACGTACAGTGTACCGCTGGTGATCCGTCTGGTACGCTACATCCGGATTCCGCGCCAACTGCGCTTGCCCTGCTCGCGGCGTGGCGTGTTTGCCCGCGATCGTGAGACATGCCAATATTGTGGCAAACAGCCGGGGCGGGCGTATTTGACGATGGATCACGTCATCCCGCGCTCACAAGGTGGGCAAACCACGTGGGAGAATGTCGTAACGGCTTGTCGTGATTGCAACCACCGTAAAGGTGGGCGAACGCCCGAACAGGCGAATATGGTGCTCCTCTCAACGCCGCGCCAACCGCAGTATCTGGCCTTTGCCCTGCTCGGTGAGCTTGAGCGGCACGATGTTTGGCGCAAATATGCCTACACCTAAGCGGCAGCTCGGAGATAGGGGTGAGCAGATAGCTGCTGCCTATCTCGAACAGTGTGGCTATACCATCATTGCGCGCAACTGGCGTTGTCGGAATGGTGAGATGGACTTGGTCGCTCGTGATGGCGACCACCTTGTGTTTGTTGAAGTGCGCACGCGCCGAGACGAATATGCGCTTGAGTCGCTCCTGTTGCGCAAACGACAGCGCTTGGTGACCCTCGCTTACCACTATCTGGCAGAACACGACGTGCCCGAAACAACCCCATGGCGGATCGATGTGATCGCACTGACCGTTGTGAGAAACCGATTGGTCGTTACCGATCACGTGATTGCGGCAATCGGTGAAGAGGGATGTGCGTAAACAGTTTACTACGTCTCTGCGGTGCTGTAATTGCGCGACGAAGCTCGCTCTAGATCAACCGTAGTGACCGAGCCCGCTAGGATCCTCGGTGCGAGTTGGTGCTGTTGGCAGTGGCGTTCGTCCCAATGTGTGAGTAGCCGTTGCCATGAGAGCTGGGTGGGTGCCATACTCATCTTCCGGGTGGAAGGTGAGGGAGCGCAATGGTTCATCCCTCACTCCTTCCACGCTAAGATTGCTTGGGCGCTGGTGCGCTCTCGCAATGACAGTGGGGCGCAGTACTATTTGTCATTGCGAGCGTATTGTCATTTCGAGCGTAGCGAGCAATCTTCCTCACTCCTTCCCCACGTTAGGATT
>NZ_JBMFNE010000032.1:35568-43060 GCF_049970315.1 Chloroflexus sp. | reverse complement strand
GTCGCACGACTGCCCTCGTGGTGTGTTTGGGAAGGGTAGGGACGAGCCACCCGCAAGCGTCATGGCCGGTACGGCGGTGAGTTGGCTCGCTGTGCTTGTTAGTAATTTTTAGATAAGGAATACCCTTTCGGTTAGGCTTATAGTTGCTCTCAAAACCATGCGCAAAGGTGCGTCTGGTTCTCTTTTCACCTCGAATTGGTATCTGACGGGTGTAACGTTCTCGTCCGTAAATAGAACCGCTCTGATACAGGACTTTGTTCGGAGCAAGACAGGTGCAATGACCAGCCGTTTGCGGTTGCGCGCGATGAGGTGCTCCCAATCGCGAATGGTGTTGCGATGTAGACCCCTGCCACTTTTGGCCTCACATCGTCAGCGCGTCGTCTTTTCCCGCCGCCGGTCGCATAGAGGCGTATGTTTGGGTCGTAGCACGCGGCAATGACTATCCGGGTTGTCGGAGCGTGTTGTCTTGTCGTCGTTCTCGATCTGCGTGTGGGATCATCTAACGCTCACGTTACTGATGGTGCAGGTGAGAGTTATGTTTGCTAGTATTTCTTCGCGTCTGCGATAACCACCACTTGGGTTGCGCAGCAGATGGGTGTGGTGAGCGTATGAGAGACCTCGGTTCTGATAGAGGGAATGCTGGTTTACAGCCCTGCTGCTGCCGGTGCAGAGCGCTACATTCGGTGCAAGACCTTTCCAAGCCTTGAGATGGTGTTGCTATTTTACAACTGCGCATCTGGTGCAGGTTCCCATCGCTGCAAGAGTTCGACGGAGTATCCCAGCAGCTTTGCTACGTTGTCTGTACTTATGGTGTTAACGATAACCTATCTCGTACTCTTGTAAATACCAGAAATCAAGCTCCAACATTCCCACCGAAAGACATTCTGCTCTAATGTTTGTCAAACTTTTCTGTCATGTGAATGATTTCGGCCAAGCATTTCTAATGGCCTACAAGTAGGCGCTCGCTGCAACCGGCTATCGGCAATGGGAATACTAGATGGCGTACAACGTAGGGTGTCTCTGTCGGGATTACTGCGTGAACTTTCCAAATAACGTGTATGTCAGCTTCGTTGAATTGATTCTTCGCGTCCTTCAACATCTGTTGGCATATCCACTAGCATGTTCGGTTCAGGACCAGCACGTTGTTGATTAACCCGATGGCATCTTGCCGAGCAAGCGGGCCATCGTCGAGCCAATTTTAGCCTGATCAACGTTCTGACCGGCAGAGGGTTTGGTTTGATCGTGTGCTGTCACCGAACGTGTGGTAGACACTGACTACCTGATCCGTTGTTGAATACTTTCGCGGCTGATGTACCACTGGGTACGTAATTCTAGTGGCCAATACTGGCATTTACTATCTAACTCGCGTAATGTATTTCGATCGCCAATCCACGCAAGAGCTTCAATGGCTTTACGCCGTAAATAGATTGGCGAGAGTGAAGCTACCGACATCTCAAGTGTAAATTCACCTTCAACGAAGCGGGGTAGTGGTACTTGCCAGAGTGCAATCTCTTCGATAAGTTGCTTAATGGTAAGTTTATTGTTTCTCTCTCCTTCTGCGATCGTAATCGAACGATTCGTTGCTCCTTCACCAATCCACGCCAACGATTGCAATGCGCGCGCTTTGACATTCTGACTGGGGTTGTTGATCAAGAGATGGATTAACCAGTCGATAATGAAGGGTCGATCGATGCGAAGACGGCCAACCAGATACGCCAGTTGTTGCGCAGTAGGACTCGGCATACTCCGTTTGTGGCGAATTAATGTAGCAATGAGTGGTGTCACATACTCCGGATCAAACAAAGTTAACGCATCAGCCGCCGACCACATTGTATCCATCCATTCGTTGCTGATGGTTGTTGTACTGGTATCTAAAGGATGCGTAATTATCCGCAACAGAAAACGGGCATCGCAGGCTTGCTGTATTGGGGAGATACTAACATCAGCGAGCGCAAATGCCGCAACGGCCCGTTCAGGGGCAAGTGGTGAGGTTACGATGCAATCACGTAGCTGTTGGCGCGTTGCTTCACCTTTCAGCCAATGATGCATGAGTTCAATTAACGGACGGTCGTCGCGGAGTTGTTTGAGCGTGATACGTGTACGATCAAAGGACTCTTCTTTCTGTTTCTGTAGTCGACGAAAATCAGGTAAATGCAGATCGCGTAATGCACGAGCAGCGGCAATTCGTACATTGCTATACTCATAGCGTGGTCCACTACTCGTTTGACGTACTTTATCGACCAAAATTTGGCGTAAATATTGTCGTATCTGTGGATGATCAATCTTACCGAGCGCTTTCACCAGCAATTCACGCCGTTCGGCACTCGGTTCGCGCCGTTCATCAAGGTGGAGCAGGCAGTTATCGATAAGTTCGTTGCGTAAAGTGAGAGGGACTGATTGCAGTTTATTAGGGGGGAGGGCTTCAAGGCAACGGGCGGCAATGACCGCCAGGCGTTGATTGCCATTACGCAATGATTTGGCAATACGGCTAAGTAGTTCCTCTGGTTGGTCGAGCAAGTTGGCGAGCGCATAGAGCACTTCTTCCCACCAGCGTTGTCGTTCGACATCGGTGCACAGTGCCACAATATCATCGAGCTTTCTTGCACGATCTGGGGCACGGCATAACGCTTGGGCTGTACAATAAGCAGCAACAGCTTGATTGGCAAAGTACATCTCGCGCTGACCGATCATTGAGATTAATAGGGTTTGCCCGAGTTGATAAAACAACTCTTCAAGATCGTAATCACGATTTTGTCGCACTTCTGCGAGCAACGTAAATACTTCACCGATCGTTAGTGCATCGCGCATGTGCCAGTGCATGTACCATGCGATGTGATACAGACTCGCGCGAGCCACGTCGCCCATTTGATAACGATGATCGAGCGCACGTAGCTCTTGGGTGAGAAATTCTTCGATAATGTTATGGTAGACAATCGGTTGCTGATTAGGACCGGCGAGGCGATTAACAATCAGCATCAGCATTCGTGGATCACCGGCGAGATGCTGGAGACGATTCTCACGTATTCGATCAATTATCCCGCGCGCTTGCCGACGGTAACGTTGGCGAATGTATGCAACGATGCTTGGTTCGTCAAGAGGTTGAATAGCAAGGATAGTAACCGGTTGTTCAAATGCTAGTGATGTGAAGGCTTGTGGTGCAGCAACAACAAATCGCTGATCGGTGAGACGGTTGCGAACGGTATTTAGATCGTGAATCAGATCCTTCCAGTGCGACTCGGCAATCTGATCGACATCATCAAGCAAAAACACACAGCGGGGGCGGGAGTTGGTGCCACTTATTGTACCGCGAAACAACTGCTCAAGCGTTTTGGCAAACTCCACGTGCTGTTTTCGTACCCGTTCAATGATGTGGTCGTAGAGACGAATATCACTGCGTGCTTGCTCGTAGCCGGCTAACGAGACCAAGACACCAACCGGTGCATTGATATCGCGTTGGGCTTGCCGAGCAAGATCATGGCAAATACGCCGCAAAATGGTTGTTTGGCCGGATTGGTGCGAGCCGGTGAGGAGAACGAGCTGCTGACTAGGAGCGATAGAAGTGGTCGTATTGGTTACCAACGAGAGGATGGTGTCACGCGCCGAAATTGGTTTAGGTGCGTTTTCAGGGCGGTATTGGAACAGTTGCCACGTTTGCCCTGGTGGTATGGTGGTACAATCAAGGTCAATATATTCATCACCGGCCCACCGCGTGATCGATTCTTGGCGCAGCACCCATTCGACATAACTGAGCAGAGTACTTGGTTGAAAGAGTCTTCCGTTGCTGAGACGGGTATACAGAACAGGGGTGCTCCATCCAAGCGTATCGGCTCGGTAAATGCGACGGCGGGCCGTGGTAACGGCGAGGTCAATAAGACCGCTCCGGAGGAGCATTTCGGTCAGATGTTGAGTGAAGTCACGCGCAAGATCAATTGCTACCAACCGTTGCATTGCTATCACCGCCGGAACACCGCTTTCGGCGATAAGTCGGGCAGCAAGGTTACTGAGTGGTGCATGCAGATCGACCGTCGCGCTATTGCAAGCGACGAGAGCGATGAGGGTTGGTTTATGCGTACTCGGCAACTGGGTGATAAGGCGCGCGAATTCACTTCCATCGAGGAGGCGACCGCGACGTTGGGAACCACCTTCGAGTAACAGTCGTGTACCGTATTGTGGTACGAAGAGTGCATGACCGATATACAGCACGACATCGAAACCACGTTCACGCTCACTGAGATGGCTACCACGTTCGAGGGCATTGCGCAGTGCTGATTCGCTGGCAACCGGTAAGATTTCCAATTCCAACTGGCCGGTGTCTTGAAATGGGCGAAAGCGCAACTTAAAGTCTTGCTCAGTTGTCTTTCGGTCAAACGTTGCTAAACCCCAACGGTTGAGATCACTCGGCTCGCTCAAGATGATCAGCATTCGAATTGGGCGATATTCAAGGGGGTCGCCCAAGGGGAATTGCTCACTATCGATGTAGCGCGAGAAGAGGACTTGATCACTCGTCGCTAATGGTTGTGGTCGGCTTTGGGCATCGAGCGCCGGGAGATGGAGTAATTCCCACGGAATGGCTTGTAATATTGCATCCTGAGGATCAATGGCGAGGCGCAAGCGGAGGGGTTGCTGTTGCTGGATGGCGGTGAGCCGTGTTGCATTAAAGGAAGTAGCGAGACGACCCGAAAAGAGTCGGGAAAACAGCTCTTGCCCGTAGCGGCTGATCGCATCTGGATCAGAAGTCTCTGGTGGGGGGAGGTTTAATTGAACTTCGTCGGTGGTTGTGATCCGGCGACCATCGCCAAATTCGAGATCAACGAGATACGTTGGTGATGAATTGGAAGCTCGATTAGTACGTCGAGGTCGAATCAGCAAACTGGTACGTCGATCCATAACCATGCTCCATTCGGGAGTAAGATGTGCATCATAGTGTAGCATCATATATGCGGTAAGGGAAGGACCGATGCGTAGCTTCGAGTAACAGGCGTGTTGACTATAATAATTCGACAAGCCGTGATATACTCGGATTGTGCCAAACATCACAGGACAAGAGGAGTAACATGAGCAAGATTATTGCACCGGAATGTGAATGGTCTCATCTAACGGCGCAACTGCGTACTGTCATACCGGAAGCGTTCAACGCCGAAGGCCATGTCCTTAATTTAATCGAGGGAACGTGGGGTTGGCCGGGGCATGGCAAGCACTACAGTACGGCAGTCGACGGCGGTGAGCTGGGTCGGATGCCGATGATCGATCTTGACACGGCGAAGCGGGCGGTGCGGTTTGCGGCGCGTGAGCATGAGACATGGTCGCAGACCGATCTGGACGAGCGGCGACGGCGGGTGAGCGAAGCATTGGTTAGTTTGCACCAGCACCGTGATCTGATCGCCTACTTGCTCATGTGGGAGATCGGCAAACCTTACCAACTAGCGTGTGATGACGTTGATCGGTGCATCGGTGGGGTTGAGTGGTATATCGAGCAAATTGAGTGGATGATGAATGGGCGTCGGCCACTCGGCTTGATCTCAAATATTGCCTCTTGGAACTACCCGTATTCGGTGTTAATGCATGCTGTATTGGTGCAGACGCTGGCCGGTAATGCTGTCATTGCAAAGACACCTTCTGATGGTGGTTTGTTTGCCTTGACGCTCGGATTTGCGATTGCGCGTCGTGCCGGGTTGCCGGTCTCGTTGGTGAGCGGTTCGGGTGGAGCGCTGAGTGATGCGTTAGTGCGGAATGCTGATGTGGCCTGTTTAGCGTTTGTTGGCGGCAAGACGAATGGACGCGATATTGCCGCTTCGCTCTATGACCGCAACAAGCGTTATATGCTCGAGATGGAGGGAGTTAATTGTTACGGTATCTGGGATTTCTCGGATTGGCCGAATTTGGCGCAGCAGATTAAGAAGGGTTTCGCTTACGGCAAGCAACGTTGCACGGCCTATATCCGCTACGTTGTACAGCGACGACTCTTTCCCAAGTTTCTCGATATGTACTTACCGGTGGTGAAGAGTCTCCAAATCGGTAATCCGGTGTTAGTGGATAAACCGGGTGATCCATTACCCAGGCTCGATTTTGGCCCGCTGATCAACGCGAAGAAGGTCGAAGAGCTGCGTGTACTCTACAGTGAAGCACTGGGTGCAGGAGCGATTTGTCTGTATGAGGGTGAGTTGAATCCAGAACTTTTCTTACCCAATCAGGATATTTCGGCTTACATGGCCCCAATTACCTTGTTAAACGTCCCGCGCAACTGTCGTCTGCATCATAACGAGCCGTTTGGGCCGGTTGATACGATTGTGATCGTTGATAGTGTTGATGAGCTGATCAGCGAGATGAACATCTCGAATGGTAATCTCGTGTCATCGATTGCGACCGATGACTTGAAGTTAGGACGGATGATTGCCGGCGAGTTACGTGCATTTAAGGTTGGCATCAACAAAATGCGGTCGCGTGGTGATCGGGAAGAGGTATTCGGTGGGATGGGGGCATCGTGGAAAGGGTGTTTCGTCGGTGGGAAGTATCTGGTTGATGCGGTGACAATAGGTGTGCCGGGTGAGCGGCTGTACGGAAATTTTCCCGATTATACGTTGCTTCCAGAGCAGCGGTAGTATCTCATAGCAGCAACCCCTAACAGACAGGATATGGCTATTCTTTTTCAGGAAGCAGACACTGCGTCATCGGCAGCCGATCTGGGGACGTGGGCGATTAAGGTGCAAGGTGTTACGAAGCACTATCAGACGCGGGGCGGCGCAGTGCAAGTATTGGCCGGTATCAATTGTACCGTTGCCGCTGGCGAGGTAGTAGCACTGGTAGGGCCGAGTGGGTGTGGCAAGAGCACGTTATTGCGGATCGTAACTGGGCTTGAGAGTCCTGATGGCGGTGTTGTACAGTTATTCGGTTTGTCACCGATGCAAGCTCGGCGTGAGCACCGATTTGGAATCGCTTTTCAAATGGCAGCCCTGCTTGAGTGGCGTGATGCAGCGGCAAATGTGGCATTACCGCTTGAGTTAGCCGGCTGGTCACCGGAGGCACGGAAAGCACGGGTAGCTGAATTACTTGCACGGATGGGGTTGAGCGATGCTGCACACCGCCTACCGCGGCAATTGTCGGGTGGTATGCAGCAACGGGTAGCGTTGGCACGAGCGTTGGCATTAGCTCCGCCGGTGCTCTTGCTCGATGAGCCATTTAGCGCCCTCGATGAGCTGACCCGTGAGCAGTTGCAGGGTGAGTTGCTCGATCTGCTGGCGACAATCTCGCCTCGTCCGGCAGTCTTGCTCGTGACGCATAATCTGACCGAAGCGGTGTTGTTGTCCGATCGTGTTATTGTTTTAAGTCGGCGACCGGCCCAAGTGTTGGCGGAAGTGTCTATCGCTTTGCCACGCCCGCGCCGCGCTGACTTACGCGATGACGTGCGTCTTCATCAGTTGGTAACTGAGTTGCGGGCTGTGTTACGTGGCAATGGTGGGCGAGGGGGAGTGTAACCCCTTGGCGCCCTTGGCCC
>NZ_JBMFNE010000032.1:0-35482 GCF_049970315.1 Chloroflexus sp. | reverse complement strand
GGCGCCCTTGGCCCCTCTGCGCCTTTGCGTCAGCATCTTTGCCCTTCGTGTGGGCACGGCGATGCCGTGCCGTTACAGGTGGCGTCTGTACGTCAGCAATCTTTTCGTTAGGTTCCCTCACCCCCCGGCCCCCTCTCCCGCGCGGTGGGCGAGGGGGAGTGTAACCCCTTGGCGCCCTTGGCCCCTCTGCGCCTTTGCGTCAGCATCTTTGCCCTTCGTGTGGGCACGGCGATGCCGTGCCGTTACAGGTGGCGTCTGTGCGTGCACCTGCCCCGCCGCACAGGCCGGGGTAACCTTGCATAAGGATGGTAAGGTATGCTATACTGTTCTCATCATCCCCTCCCCCGGGGGTGGGATATGACACAACAAAAGGAGTAACTTATGGATCCTGAGCGCAAACAGCAGATTCTCAACCGATTGAAGACAATAGAGGGCCACATTCGTGGTGTGCAGCGAATGGTTGAGAAAGATGCCTACTGTATCGATCTGCTGAATCAGACGCGCGCGATCCAGCAGGCGCTTGCCAAACTCGATGCGATCATTCTTGCGAACCATTTACACAGTTGTGTAACGACCGCGATCCGCAGCGAGGATGTTGGCGAGCGTGAGCGGGTACTAACCGAGTTGTTGCAGGTGTTTGAGAGTACACATCGTTAGTAAGGGAGGTATATCGATGGTAACAGAGCAGTTTCGCGTGCCGGGGGTGTCGTGCCAGCACTGTGTTCACGCAGTGCGCAAAGAGGTGGGAGCGTTGACCGGCGTAGTGCAGGTTAATGTTGATTTGGATAACAAAATTGTGACGGTCGTCCACAGTGATGATGTGGAGATCACCGATATTGTTATGGCGATCAAAGAAGCCGGTTACGATGACGTGACCCCGTTGGGAATTGCGTGCTAACAGTTGTTTGTTGAACGCCCGTTTGCAGAGCCGCGCAGCCGTGCGGCTCTCTCCAATGAATTGAATTGTATATTTACCCAAGGTAATGACCATGGCTGAACGTGAAATCATCTTACCGGTGACCGGCATGACCTGCGCGAGCTGTTCGGCGCGGGTTGAGAAAGCGTTGCGCAAAACGCCGGGTGTGCTGAATGCCGAGGTGAATCTGGCCAGTGAGCAAGCATTGGTGCGGTTCGATCTGGCGCAGGCTCAGCCATCAGCACTACAGGCCGCAATAGAGCGAGCCGGTTATGGTGTGGTAATAGACGAAATCACGCTGGCTATTACCGGCATGACCTGCGCGAGCTGTTCGGCGCGGGTTGAGAAGGCGTTGCGCAAAACGCCGGGTGTGCTGAGCGCCGAGGTGAATCTGGCCAGTGAGCAGGCATTAGTGCGCTACGTGCCGGGGATGGTGGATCGGGCTGAGTTGGTCAAGGCGGTTGAGCAGGCTGGTTATGGAGTGATTACTCCGGCAACTACGACAGGCGAGACGGAAGATGTCGAGGCGCGGGCGCGTGCACATGAGATGGCGCTACGTCGGCGTCGCTTGTTGGTCGGTGTGGTTTTTGGCTTACCGCTATTTATCCTCTCGATGGCGCGTGATTTTGGTCTGATTGCACCATGGCTGATCGGTGAAGGTGCGGCAATGGTAGCCGCGATGGCCGGTTCAGCGATGAACGAGATCATGCACATGGTCGCTGCCCGCGATGATTTGCTCAATTGGTTATTCTTAGCGCTGGCGACACCGGTGCAATTCTACGCTGGACGCGATTTTTACCGCTATGCGTGGCGCGCGTTGCGTATGCGCACGGCGACGATGGATACATTGATCGCGCTCGGTTCATCGGCGGCTTACTTTTACAGTCTCGCTATATTGCTCAGTGGAGCGCCCGGCCACGTCTACTTCGAGACGGCGGCAATGATCATCACCTTGATTCTAGTTGGTAAATACCTTGAGGCACGGGCAAAGAGTCAAACTAGCGCCGCTATTAAGGCGTTGATCGGTTTACAACCGAAGACGGCGCGGGTACTGCGTGGTGGCAAAGAGGTTGATGTACCGTTGAACGAAGTACGTGTCGGTGAGATGGTGATCGTGCGTCCGGGAGAGAAAATTCCGGTGGATGGGGTAATTATCGCCGGTGAATCGACAGTTGACGAGAGTATGCTCACCGGCGAGAGTCTGCCGGTCGAGAAACGGGTTGGCGATCCCGTTTTTGGTGCGACGATCAATCGAAGCGGTAGCTTCCAGATGCGGGCGACACGGATCGGCAAAGATTCAGCATTGGCCCAGATTGTACGGTTGGTGCAAGAGGCGCAAGGCTCAAAAGCGCCGGTGCAGGCGTTGGTTGATCGGATTGCGGCAATCTTTGTGCCGGTGGTGATCGTGATTGCAACGCTGACCTTTATCGGTTGGCTATGGGCCGGTGTCGGTCTCACGCAGGCACTGATTTTCGCGGTGGCAGTACTGGTTATTGCCTGCCCGTGTGCGTTGGGTCTGGCGACACCGACGGCGATTATGGTCGGTACTGGTGCCGGAGCTGCGCACGGGATTCTGATCCGCAATGCTGAGGCGTTGGAACGGGCGGCAAGTTTACAGGTGGTGGTATTTGATAAGACCGGAACTATCACCTATGGCCGTCCTGAAGTGACCGATGTTGTGGTTGTGGCGCAGCCGATATTGGTGCAGCATAGTGCTGTTGAATTGTCGGCGGATGCAGCGCTGCTACAACTCGCTGCCGCCGCCGAGAGCCGCAGTGAACATCCGCTCGGTGTCGCCATTGTACAGGCAGCGCAAGCGCGTGGCTTACCGATTACGCGGCCTACCCGATTTCAGGCGGTGAGCGGGGCCGGCGTCGAGGCCGAAGTAAATGGGCAAACGGTACTGATCGGCACACCGGTATGGCTGGCCGAGCGTGGGGTGGATGTGACCGGGTTGGCAGCGACAGTCGATCAGTTGCAAGCCAGCGGCAAGACGGTGATCGTGGTTGCAGCTGACGGCGAGGCGTGCGGCGTGATCGCGCTAGCCGATACCGTCAGGCCCACTGCTGCTGCAGCCGTGGCCGAGCTGCGCCGGAGTGGTTTGGACGTGGCGTTACTAACCGGCGACAACCAGCGCACAGCCGCGGCAATTGCGGCAGCAGTCGGCATTTCGGCCAACGCGGTCTATGCCGAGGTCAAACCGCATGAGAAGGCGGCAATCGTGGCGCGCTTGCAGCAGAGCGCAGCCGGCGACAAGCCGCGGCGAGTGGCGATGGTCGGCGATGGCATCAACGATGCGCCGGCGCTGGCGCAGGCCGATGTCGGCATCGCAATGGGCAGCGGTACCGATGTGGCGATGGAGACCGCCGACATCACGCTGATGCGCAGTGATCCGCGCGGGGTCGCGCAGGCAATTGCGCTGAGCCGGGCAACGGTGCGGACCATTCGCTGGAATCTGTTCTGGGCCTTTGCCTACAACGTGATTTTAATCCCGGTGGCGGCGGGTTTGTTCTATCCGTTCACCGGCTGGCAGTTGAGTCCGGTGTTAGCAGCAGCAGCGATGGCGTTCTCGTCGGTGTTTGTGGTGAGTAATTCGTTGCGATTAAAAGGGGTGCGATTCTGATAGAGCCGCATGGCCGTGCGGCTGCACGGGGGTGTGGGGAGCAGGAGCCGCTAGAGCCGCATAGCCGGAGCCGCATAGTCGGAGCCGCATAGCCGTGCGGCTGCACGGGGGTGTGGGGAGCGGGAGCCGCATAGTCGGAGCCGCATAGCCGTGCGGCTGCACGGGGGTGTGGTATGATATTCGCGGTAGTGATTTTCCTAGATTGAGTGTCAAAGGAGCCGCGATGCTCACCGATACTGCTCGCCAAATCATGCATGAATGGATTACCACTGATAGCCTACGTAAGCATTGTGAAGCCGTTGCAGCGTGCATGGCCCACTTTGCCGCTAAGCAGGGTGCCGATGTGGATCTGTGGACAGCAGTGGGGTTGTTGCACGATCTCGATTTTGAGCGCTACCCCCACATGCCTGAGGCTGGACCGGCCACGACGGCTATTGCCGAAGCGCTGATTCGCGGTGATGAGGTACCTGCTGAGTTGCCCGGCCATCCGTTTTACGGTGTGGCGTATCTACGCTCGACGGGATGGGCGCCGGAGATCTTGCGCGCGATTCTCAGCCACGCCGATTATAGCGGCATTCTGCCCGAAACGCCGCTTGAGCGCACCCTCTACGCCGTTGATGAGTTGAGCGGGTTTGTGACCGCAGTGGCGCTGGTGCGGCCCGATAAGAGTATTCACAGCGTTGAAGTTGCTTCGGTGCGTAAAAAGATGAAGGATAAGGCGTTTGCGGCGAAGGTCAGCCGGGAAGGGATCGTTCACGGGGCTGAAGTGATTGGGATGGAGCTTGATGCGCTTATCGGTGAAGTGATCGCTGCGCTGCGCACTGCGGCGCCGCGCCTCGGGTTAGCGGGGATCAGCCGATGACGCTTGTTCCGCACATTTGGCCGGAGACCACCACCGTTGTCGACGGGCGGCTCTGGGTGGGCAGGTGCGATGTGGTAGCACTCGCCGATCAGTTTGGGACGCCGCTTTATCTGCTCGATGAGGTGACGCTGCGGGGAGCGATGCGTGCTTATCGACAGGCGTTTGCCGCTACGTATCCCGGTCAGTTCCGTGTGCATTATGCTGGAAAAGCTCTTCTCAATACGGCATTGGCCCAGATCGTTGTACAAGAAGGTCTGGGCCTTGATGTCGTTTCGGCGACGGAGTTGCTGGTGGCGCGACGGGCTGGGGTGCCGATGGCGCATGTCCATTTACACGGCAATGCGAAGAGTGATGCCGAGCTGGAACGGGCGATGGCATGGCAGGTGGGTGCGATTGTGGTGGATAACCTCGATGAGGTGGCCCGTTTGCGCGCTATGAGCGCACGACTCGCCGAGCCGCAAGGTGTTTTGTTGCGTATTGCACCGGCAATTGAGGCAGATACCCACTCCCATATTGCTACCGGTGGTGAAGCGGCGAAGTTTGGCTTGCCGCTAGCAGCACTCGATGATGCTGTGGCGCAAACGCTGGCTGCGCCGGGTTTGCGCTGGTTAGGGTTGCACGCGCATATCGGTTCGCAACTGTTTGCACTCGATCAAATCGTGACCACCATTGACGTTTTGGCTGCTCAAGCTGCCCGCCTGCGCGAGCGGTTTGGGGTGACGCCGGTTGAATTGAGCCCTGGTGGCGGGTTGGGGGTACCTTACACTGCCGAGCAGTCGCTGACCGATATTACTCGCTATGCGCAGGTGGTGAGTGCGGCGCTGCAAGCGGCTTGTGCGCGTTACGATTTGCCGCTGCCCCGGCTGACGATCGAACCGGGCCGTTCGATTGTGGCGCGAGCTGGGGTAGCGCTGTACCGAGTGGTGGGGCGCAAAGGCCGGCGATGGCTGCATATTGACGGCGGCATGGGGGATAATATCCGGCCAGCGTTGTACGGCGCGCGCTACAGTGCAGTGCTGGCGAATCGTGCTGGCGAGCCGGCCAGCGAATCAGTCGCTGTCGGCGGACGCTATTGTGAATCGGGTGATGTGCTCTTGCCAGAGATTGCCTTGCCGCCAGCACAGCCGGGGGATCTGATTGCAGTGGCGACGGCGGGAGCCTATACGCTTAGCATGGCCAGCAACTACAATCTTGTGCCGCGCCCGGCGCTGGTGTTGGTTGGCAATGGCCAAGCCCGCCTGATCCAGCGCCGCGAGACTGAGGAGGATGTGCTGGCGCGCGATATGATGTTGTGATGGTGCTTGGCTACAGTCGTGGGACGCCGTGTTATCGGTGTGAGGTGTGGTGATGGCGGAACGACTCTACGGTGGGATTGAAGCGGGTGGGACGAAGTGGGTGTGTGCGATTGGGACGGGGCCGGACGATATTCGGGCCGAGATCCGTTTTCCGACCACGACACCCGCCGAGACATTGAGGCAGGCGATTGCGTTCTTTCGCGCCCATCAGCCAGCGCAATTGGCGGCAATTGGGGTAGGTTCGTTCGGGCCGGTCGATCTCAACCGTGCTTCACCGAGCTATGGCTTTATCACCACTACCCCCAAGCCGGGTTGGTCTAACACCGATGTGGTTGGGGCGCTCACGCGGGCGTTGGGCCGTCCGGTTGGGTTTGATACCGACGTGAATGTAGCCCTGTTGGGTGAATGGCAGTGGGGCGCGGCGCGCGATTGCGACGTGGCGGTGTACATCACGGTGGGTACCGGCATCGGCGGTGGGGCAATGGTGGGAGGGAGATTGGTGCATGGCCTCATCCATCCCGAAATGGGCCACATCCGCCCTGTGCGCGACCCGGCCCGCGATCCGTTTCCCGGCATCTGCCCCTATCACGGCGATTGTCTGGAAGGGTTGGCATGCGGCCCGGCGATGAAAGCGCGGTGGCAAACGCCGGCAGAGCAGTTGCCGCCCGATCATCCGGCGTGGGAACTCGAAGCGGACTATTTGGGGCAGGCGATGGCGACCTTGCTCTGCATGCTCTCGCCAGAGCGAATCATCATCGGCGGCGGTGTGATGAGCCAGCCCCAGATGTTCCCGCTGGTGCGGGAGGCGACGCAGCGTTGGCTAAATGGCTATTTGCAGCATCCGCGCATTCTCGACAACCCCGCAGAGTTGATCGTACCACCGAGGTTAGGTGTGCGCGCCGGTGTGCTGGGGGCGATTGCGCTGGCGATGGTGGCGGCGGAAGGATATTAGGGGAATAGCCACAAAAAGACACAAATGGCACAAACATGTTGTCTTGATCGTCTTCCCTAGGAGAAGAGCGAGAGGCGGCACATCTGCCGTATCAACGGGAAGGCCACGGTTGACACGGAACGCTGGAGCGCACCTCTCCACCTCACGGCGGGTGGGGATAGCCGCCAGATGATGGCAAGGTCTTGCAGAAGCGGAACTTAGCAGCGCCCCGCACCCATACCAGTGGGAACGGGGCAGGGGGTGAGGGTACAACAGCCTATTCCGAGGCCATCAACCGCACCTGCGCTTATGCGTTCCGTCCGACTTTGCAGCAGGGGACGGGCTGAGAGGGGTAAGAACCGCGCGCTATCTGTCATTGCGCGTCGCGCGTAGGGGCAGAGCATCGCTCTGCCCCCGCGCGGCGAAGCAATCTCCCGCGAGCACGGGAGCGTGCCCTGAGCGCACACCGTTCGCCGAGCAGGAGATTGCTTCGGGCGCTGCGCGTCCTCGCACTGACAAAGGTGGGCGTTCGTAATGACAACCGCATTCGCCTCTGCGCAATGACATGCGATTATGTTAGCGATGATAGAAATGAGGAGTACCCTATGCTGCTCGCCCGTGATCTTGCTCCTGACCTGATTCTGCACAACGCGACGATCTATACGCTCAACCCGGCGTTGCCGCGGTGCAGCGCGATTGCCTGCAAAGATGGCCGGATTGTCGCGGTAGGAGATGACGCTGATGTTTTGGCGCTGGCCGGGCCGGCGACGCGCCGGATCGACCTCGGCGGGCGGGCGGTGATCCCCGGCATTAACGACGCACACAACCATATGCTTGAGATGGGCTTGAAGCTGCGTCGGATCGGGCTTGACGATTGCACATCGATCGCTGAGATGGTCGAGCGAGTGCGAGCAGTGGCGGCGCATACGCCTGCCGGCCAGTGGATCGTTGGCGAAGGCTGGAATGAGTCGCTCTTTCGCGAGGGCCGGCTGCCGAACCGCCACGATCTCGATTCAGCGACTACGACCCACCTGGTCTTGCTCAAGCGTTTTTTCAACATGGATGTGGTGAACACGCGAGTGCTAGAGCTGGCTGGAGTGACGGCGGCGACGCCTGATCCGGTGGGAGGTAAGATCGAGCGTGAGGCTGATGGTGCGCCAACGGGGAATTTGCGTGCTGCTGCTAAGGAACTATGTCGGCGCTTGTTGCCAGTGCCAACGCAGGCCGAGTGTGTCGAAGCGCTTGAGGCTGCCGGCAGAGCCTACCTTTCCTATGGCATCACCAGTATCCTCGACCCCGGCTTGCAACCGTGGGAGATCCGAGCCTATGTAGCGGCGCGGCAAGCAGGTCGGTTGCCGGTGCGGGCCAACTTGCTGGTTTCGTGGCATGGCTTCCGTGAAAGTGAAACGCGCGACGAGTTAGAAGCGCGCGCAGCAGCGTTTGGTGGTCTGAGTGGGTTGGGTGACGAATGGTTGCGGATCGGTGCGCTTAAGATGGCGATTGACGGCGGCACGACCTCGCACACAGCATGGATGTTTCAGCCATTTCTAGGTGAAGATCGAGTGTACGACTACAACCGGCTCGATCCCGAAGAGCTGGTTGAGTTTTTTACCCGTGGTCACACTCTGGGGTGGGACATCGGCATTCATGCGATCGGTGATCGAGCGCATCATGAAGCGGCCCGCGCTTTTGCCGAAGTGATCGCGGCCCATCCGCGTGAGCACCGCCATAATCTGATCCACGGCTACTTCGCCACCGAAGAGAGCTTGCAGCACATGGCGCAGCATGGGTTAGCGGTTGTCATCCAACCCACCTTCATCTACTACGAGGGCGACGATCTCTTCCGCGATGTCGGGCCTGAGCTAGCGGCGCGCTACAAACCAATGCGCACCTACCTCGACCGGGGTATTCGGGTGGTAGCGACGAGCGACGTGCCGAGCACGGTGCATTTCAATCCCTTTATCGGTCTGTATGCGTTGGTGACGCGCAAGAGTTGGAAGGACACCCCGATCGCGCCTGATCAGGCGGTCAGCCGGGAAGAGGCATTGTATGCCTACACCGTCGCTGGGGCTTGGCTAACCCGTGAAGAGCATTTGAAGGGGCCGCTCGCCCCCGGTATGCTGGCCGATATGGCGGTGCTCGACCGCGACTTTTTTGCCTGTCCGGCGGAGGAAATAAAGGAGATTCGGGTTGAGATGACGATACTCGGTGGGCAGGTCGTGTATGAGCGTGGTGTGTAGGGTTTGGGGAGTCACAGGGCCAGAGTAGGCACGAATTGGCAGCGCGGCTGCTGCAGGCCATAGGGGGTAGGAGCGGCAGTGTGGCTGTCGCAGGCCATAGGGGTAGGAGCGGCAGCGTGCCTGCCACAGGCCAGGTGAAACCGGCTACAACGTCGTCCGCTCGATGCTCAACGGTGCTAGCTCAGACGATAGCACACCGGTTTGTGCAGCCTCGGCAAGGTAGCGACCAACGATGGCTGCGAACGGCATCCCGTGGCCGGAGAAGCCGCCAATAGCGAATAGGCCGGGGGCAGGTTGAGTCACAATTGGTACATAATCGGCGGTGAACGCCATTGGTCCCGACCAGCGCCGTTCGATGGCGATACCGGCAAGGGTGGGGAAGAGACGGCCCAACCCGGTCTCGAGCGCGTTCTGTACATCCGGGCTGACGTCACCGGGGGGGACACCAACGTCGTGGTTGGGAGCGATAGCGCGGCAACCACCGAACAAGACTTGACCGCCGGGCAGTTGTTGGCCGTATTCGCCGGTGGCAGTCAGGCTTGCACCGAACCCGCACGCGATGAAGGGGTCGACCGGAACGGTACACAGTACTTGCCCGCGCACCGGCTTAATGTGTGCGGCTAATTCCGGCAATACCTCACCACTCCACGCATTCACCGCGATGACCGCTGCCGGGGTTGTGATAGTACCGCGATCGGTGATTAGGCGCAGGCTACCATCTGCGGTGACAATCTGTTGTAAGGTTGCCCCCCAACTCACTTGCGCACCGTAGCGCTGGGCAGCAGCGAGCAGGCCGTACACGAGTTTACCGGAATGGAGGGTACCGGCAGCGGGATTGAAACGGGCACCGGAAACTGCCGCACCGAGTGGAATACGGACAAATTCCTGGGCTGCGGTGCGGTCGAGGAGGGTGGCCGGAAACTCATCGGCTTGCAGGCTGGCTACTGTGGCAGCAGCAATTGACAACTGTGCCTCGCCAAGGGCAAAGTTCAGATTACCGTGAAGCCGGAGATCGCAGTCGATCTGCTCTTGCTCGATCAACTCCACCATGAGACGTTGGCCGGTCAAGCTCAGAGCGTAGAGGGCGCGTGCTGTGTCGTGCCCATACCGGGCGGTGGCGGTCAGATAGTTTTCGGCTAAACCGGCAGCGAGAATACCACCGTTATGACCGGTTGCGCCGGCTGCCGGTCCAGAGCGGTCAATCACCAGCGGACGCAGGCCAGCCCGGGCAAGCCAAAGGGCTGTGGTTGCACCAACCACACCGGCTCCGACGACGACCACTTCGGCTGTAGAGGGCAGATCGATTGCCGGCAATGGTGGGCGATCAAGGGTGGCGTGCCAGTGCGAAGTCAACATAGTGACGTCCCTAGTCGAATGAGCAGGTTACTTCCACAATGCACCGTGCTTATTGTACCGCAACTTATGCAACGTTATGGGTGTTGACCACAGATAATTAAAGATGGGGCAGACAACAAGTGTCTACCCCGCAATCACGTATTGTGTACGGTTAGCGCACTTCAATCCGCAATTGTTCACCTTGATGCACCGAACAGATCAGCTCGTAAGTACCCGGATTCCAATAACGCTGCACAAAACGCTGACCGGGCACGATGCGGAAGGGTCCGATTGTAACTTCGGCGCTATCGTTATTTTGAATGATCAGCGTATCATGATAGCGCAAATCGATCACAATGGTAGAGGGAAAAACCTTCACTTCTTCGCCGGCAGCAAGGCGGGCCGCTGTGCCGGGAGGAATCTCAAACACCAACTGGCGTTGCCGGTTCGTAGTCGCTTGCCAGAGAAAGATGCCGGCCACAGCGATGATGGTCATTGTCACCAGGAGGATGATTACCCTCACACTTGGGCTAAGATTAAGTTGTGTGGCATCAACATCGCGTCGCATGAGCAACCTTAATATCATGAATGTGATGGCAACAGAACGACTCGTCTGAACCTCCAGCGATTGAGCATTATGCAGTGATCATAACTCCCTAAACACTTAACCTTACGAGCGTGGTGGGTTGCGTAATAATGCTTGCACATCGCTGACGATGTCATCAACCGGTGTCCCATGCGCCCACAGGAGGCGCCAGTTGCCAACTTGGTCGATGGCGTAGATGTAGCCGGAATGATCAATCGTGTACCCTAACCCCGAATTAGGCAGATCGCGACGAATGACTGTTACTCCATAATCCTTGTAAGCCTGTTCGAGAATGGCTCGATCACCGTTAAGCCCGAGGAAGGTTGGGTTAAACGAGGCCAAGTAGCGCTGCATCAGATCGGGTGTATCACGTTCGGGATCGACCGATACGAACACCACCTGTACTTTCTCGGCATTGTTACCGAGTTTCTCCATCACCCGTTTGAGGTCGCCAAGGGCAGTGGGACAGATGTCAGGACAATGGGTGAAGCCAAAAAAGAGGAGTACCACCTTGCCACGATAATCGCTGAGACGAAAATCACGCCCAAACTGGTCGGTGAGCGGTAACTCAGGTGCTGGGTTGGGCGGTTCGAGCACGGTGCCGCGAAATTCATATCCACCGCAGCCACTGAGTATCAGTGCAGCGACAAGAGTAAGAAAACCGAAAAGCCAGCGTTGCATAGTTGTCACCTGCAAATTGATGTTCCTCGTGATCATCCCTCACCTCGCTCTTTGTAAAGGGGAGAGAGGGTTACTTACCCTCTCCCCGATCCTCTCTCCTCCACGAATAAAGGTCTTTTCCCTAATGAGGAGAGAGGTTGGTGAACACTACCGCGAGCGGCAAGAGACAATCCCCGACAATATCCTAAGCTACGGCTTGCGCACTGGTGCTTTGACCTCAATCGTCTTACCGCTGCGAGTCATGAGCTTGATGGTCACTTCGTCACCCTCGTTGAGATCGCGGTTCAACCCGATGAGCATCACATGGTAGCTCCCCGGCTTCAATTCAACCTGACCGTTGGCCGGTACCTCAATCGCCTCAACCTGACGCATCTGCATCACGTTGTTTTCCATAAACACGTTGTGCAGCTCGACGGTCTTAGCGACATCGCTTTCGGCTTTCACGATGGCATCGGCCGGACCGTTGTTGACAAGCACCATGTACGCGGCACTGACGGCCATATTGCCATACTCATTACCATGGCTGTGGCTATCGTCCATCCCGGCCATTGGGGTCGCCTGCATACCGCCTTGCATATTGCCCATTGCGCCCGACTGATCGCCAGCCATATTCATCATCGTGGCGCGCACCCACGGATCGCGCACGGTAATTCCACCGGTCTGAGTTCCACTTTGCCCTGCGCCACAAGCAGCGAGCGCCACCGCCAATAACGTTGCGGTCACGATAGCAAATAGACGTCGCATGGTTTCACCTCGCAAGATAATTCCTGAACTTCTGTACCAACAACCAAACTCTGCACCAAATTCGTGCAGCTGCTGCCTGGGTTAGTTAGGACAGCGTCATGCGAGGTGGTGGCGGATCAGGGGTATAAACGGCGGAAGATACGATTACCGGCAGGGTATTGACGAAGCGTTGTACGATCAACAAGCCCCCGCTAACGAGCACCAGCGCAGATGACCACAGTTCGTAACGCACCGGCGGAGGCGGTGTTTCGTGGTGGTTGCCAGTATGGGGGGCGTCGCACAGAAAATGCTCAACTCCGGCGGATGATGGTGTGATGACGAGGCAATGAATAATGCAAGATACCGCCGGCCATGGCCCGATCAAGAAGGCAAGTATCCACAGTATGACGGCACGGCTCAGGTGGAGCGGTGTCGTGTTTGCGATAGAATACACAAACATCGCCAACAGTATACACCAAAATCTGACTAACGCAAAGTAGAGATCTCTTCACGATGACGCAATTCGCTCTCCGCTCATTCGTCCCCAGGAGCGACTATGCTGATGTTCATCGCTATCTCGAAAACCTTTCGATTCAATCTGATGTACGACCAATCGCGTTGATACCATCTATCAACTCTGCTCAACCGCATAGAATTGTTGGAATTGGCCGGCTTTTCGCCAAGTGAGCGTATCTGGAGATTATCCGACGCTACCTGTTTTCACGTCAGTGCAACGAACAGAAGTTGGCCGAATGCAGTCCTGCACTGACGACTGCGGCGTTACAATAGTTGATCCGTGAGTAGCCTCACGTGATTGTAAACGGGCATCGGAACAGTCTATTGCAAGATGGCTACTCGGCTGACTGAAGGCAGAGCAGTACCGATGGGCGAAGGGTAACGGTGACGCGCGGAACGCGGTCCAATCTTTTGTTTTTACCGGACCGCTGGTGTCGATAAGACGGGCCTGAACGTTGCTATTGTGCGCGCAATTGGGCCGCACGTTTGTGTGAACTATTTTGGGTAGTGTGTGCGGTGAAACCAAAATCCATGTTTATTGGCGCGCACATCGGTATTTTACCCGGTCGGATGATCCGGGTTCTGTAGTGGCAACGATCCAATCTTGCTGCTCGGCAGATCGACAGGCTGCGTATTGGGTTTCAAGGTGATCTCCGACTGGAACAGTAATTGTTGCACGAATGCTCGAACGCAACCTTGCTACGCTGGTGGGTATCGGTATGCTGAACAGCGGTGCCTTAACCAATACTGCTTCCTGCATCATCGGTTGCTCATCGGTAGCATCGAACCAATCCACCTTCACCGGTAACAACGGAGCAGGTTGTACCTACGCTATGTGTATTATTGATGAGCGGTACGCGGATTATCTATGGATAGTGTTGCACCGATGTTGAGCGCGTTGCTAACCGATCGGCTAGCCCCGGTGACTACCCCTGCTAAGCAATACCACAATCGGCAGAACCGGTAATAGCTGCTACCTAAGTCGGTGCTCTTCTACGGAACCGCTGCTCATAGTCGGTACCTTGTTGGTGGATGACAATGCGAACGGAACCGCGGTCAGAACCATAGATGGTGCTCGTCAATTGTGTGATGCAGCAATCTTATTCCCACATCCACGATCCGGCCGGTTTACCGATCAAATAGGGTTGGCCGCTCGCATCATAGGCGACGGTATAGATCACATACCGCTCCCATCCCACCCATTCGGTAAAAATAGCATCGGTTGTTGTGCGCCATGTGTGGGCAAGTGCCAGATCTCGATGTTGCAGTGCGCTCCAATCAGCGGGGATAGCAATGGCGATGAACGGTGGATGCGGTGGTGCAGGTTGTGGGTGTGGACCGTTGTTGAGAATCGCTACACCCGGCAGGTCGGTCAGTACAGGTCGCTCCCCGCCATCAACTAGGCCGGCGCGGCCATAGGTACTGGCCGGGAGCCATGTGATGATAAAGCGGGAGGCGATCACCTGATTCAAGGCATTGAAGACCGGGTAATAGCCACTCACGAACTCAGTGGCGATGGCGTGCAAGCGGTTGAAGTTAAGTAACGCATTCGGTAACTGTAAGGGATCGACCGTCCAATGCAAACAGCGGACACCGTGCGCTAATGCAGCGTGGGCTTGTGCTCGTTTCAAGTGTGTGGCAAGGCCGTAGGTGCGGTAGGCCGGATCGACGGCCATTACTTGCGATTCGATGGCGAGTTCGTCAGGTGTATCAGGTAAGGCCCCAAACCGCCAGAAGCCGAGGAGAAACCCGACGAGTCGGTCGTCAACGGTAGCGACGAGGGTAGTGGCAGCACCGAATTCGGTACTAAACAAGTCAGCAGGGTAGGGCTGGCTGTTCCATACTGCCCGGTACAGGTCGGCAATTGCGGGCAAGTCATCAGCTTGCGGCGGCCCGATCCAAATACCGGTGGGGCGGGGGGCGGCAGGGGCAAAGGTTTGTCCGTCGCGAGGTCGATAGATGATTACCGGTGTGGGATGGAATGCGGCGCGGAGGAGGTCGTTGTTTAATTGCTGATCGAACTCGTGGAGCCGCAGGGTGTAGCTGCGCGTGCCGTCAGCCGCAATAGCACGCGGGAAGAGCAACCCAACCCCTGCAAGCCGTTGATGAACATGAATAGTTGCTACCATTCCTCCCATGCGGGGGAAGGTACTCTTGACAAAGTGGGGTGGCAGTAACTCAGGATTTTGCGGTGCGCCGAGTAGTTGCCAGAGCTGATCAATTGTTGCCGACCAGTTGTCTTGGTTCGGATCAAGATAGTGAGCGGTAAGATAGATAGACATATAACTATTGCATCTGTAAAATTGATTTGCTATGATAGCATACTGCGCAGTACATCTCAGTAGCATTCATTTTAGCCTATGCGTTCCACCATTCTCTTCTTCGCAGCCGTTATCTGGACACTTGGATTGATCCCGTCCCTGCCAATGGTGCTGCCTGCCGCGCAATTTAATTACGGCGAAGCGTTGCAAAAGTCGATCTTTTTCTACGAAATCCAACGTTCCGGTCACTTACCACCCGATAATCGGGTTCGGTGGCGTGGTGATTCGGGTCTGAACGATGGCGCCGATGTTGGCATTGACCTGACCGGTGGCTGGTATGATGCAGGCGACCATGTGAAGTTCGGGTTTCCGATGGCGGCCTCGACTACGCTGCTGGCATGGGGTGTGGTCGAATATCGGCAGGTCTACGAACAAGCTGGCCTGCTCGACGATATCCTAGCCAATCTGCGCTGGGCGACTGATTATTTCATCAAAGCCCACACAGGGCCATTTGAATTCTATGGACAGGTGGGTGACGGTCATCTCGATCATGCGTGGTGGGGGCCGGCTGAAGTGATGCCGATGCCACGACCGACATACAAAATCACCGCTGACTGCCCCGGTTCTGATCTCGCCGCCGAGACGGCAGCAGCCTTAGCTGCCGCGGCCATCGCCTTTCGCCCGACCGATCCTGATTATGCCGAACAGATGCTTACTCATGCGCGTCAACTCTACACCTTTGCCGATACGTATCGCGGGAAGTATAGCGATTGTATTCAAAATGCAGCAGCATTTTACAACTCGTGGAGCGGCTATCAGGACGAACTAGTCTGGAGTGCGGCATGGTTGTATCGCGCGACGGGAGAGTCAACATACTTGAGCAAAGCGCAACAGTATGCAACTCAGCTCAGTGGTCAATATAAATGGACGCACAATTGGGATGATAAATCGTATGGCAGCTACATCTTGTTAGCTCAATTGACCGGTCAACCAACTTATCGCGCCAATGTTGAGCGATGGCTCAATTGGTGGACGGTCGGCGGTACCGAGCATGGCGCCGACGGTACACGGATTACCTATAGTCCGGGTGGGCAAGCGTGGCTAAGTCAATGGGGATCGCTGCGGTACACAGCGAACACGGCATTTCTCGCGTTCATCTATGCCGATTGGCTAGCCACCAATTACGGCGAGGAGCAGAAGATCGCGCGCTATCGCGATTTTGCCATTCGCCAGATCAACTACATTCTCGGTGATAATCCACGTGGGTGTAGTTATATGGTCGGGTTCGGCAATTGCCCGCCCCAAAACCCGCATCACCGCACGGCACACGGATCATGGCTCGACTCAATTGATCAACCACCGTATCAGCGTCACATACTCTATGGCGCTCTTGTTGGTGGACCGGCTCTGCCCGACGACCAGTACCGTGATGTCCGCAGCGACTATATCATGAATGAAGTCGCTACCGACTATAATGCCGGCTTGACCGGTGCATTAGCGCGTATGTACTCACTGTTCGGTGGCGAACCGCTTACTAGCTTTCCTCCTCCGGATCTTCCGCCTGATGATGATGAAGTCTACGTGCAAGCCGCCGTCAATGCGAGTGGCCCAAATTTCACCGAGATAAAAGCCTTTATTATCAATAAATCAGGTTGGCCGGCTCGCGTAATTGACCGATTAACGATGCGCTACTTCTTTACGCTTGATGGTGATACCCGCCCGGAGGATATTACCATCAGTGTACCGCGTAATCAGTGTCGCAGTGTCTCATCGCCGATCCAGTATACCGATACGGTGTATGCGGTCATCATCGATTGTGTCGGAGTTAGCATCTATCCCGGCGGCGCCGATCATTATCGAAAAGAAGTCCAGTTTCGGCTGACGAGCAGCAAACAGTGGGATCCAAGTAATGATTGGTCGTATCGCGATTTGCACGCAACGACGTCGGGCAATCTGATCAAAGCGACGACAATCAGTTTGTACGAGGATGGGACGCGCATTTGGGGAACAGAACCAGGCGGTGCAATTCTACCGCCCCCAGTTACCGAACGATACGTCTACATACCACTGATTGTTGGTAGTGGCGGGCAGAGCATATCGACGCCGACTCCAGCCCCAACTATCCTACCGACTTCAACGCTACCCCCGGTCGATTCGGCAGGATGCCGGGTTATGTATCGTGTGCAACAGGCGTGGAACGATGGGGCAACGATCACAGTCGTCATCACGAATACCGGATTACTTGCGATTGATGGGTGGACACTGGCATGGCAATTTCCCGATGGGCAACAGATGGTAACCGATTTCTGGAATGCGGTGATTACGCAAGTCGGACGCGATGTCAGTGCTGCGCATGTCGATTGGAACCGCGCACTTGCTCCCGGTGCACAGCAACAGTTCGGGTTTAACCTCCGGCATACTGGCGTCAATCCGCGACCGTCACAGTTTACGCTAAACGGCATGATCTGCACTGTAGATAGTTAAGCACAGCGATAAGGCCAGTTCGGTTGAAGCGTGAGTTGCATCGGCAGCAACGGTTGCTACCTGTACAAAATATGTTGTCGCTTCTTTCTGTTTAAAGCGAAGTAGGGATGCTATAGTTGTCACAAGGAATCAATTCGGTCAGCGTTGACCAACAGGAGACAACTATGACACCCCCTAACATCACGATTGACAAAGAGATTGACGCTCGCGGCAGCCATTGTCCCGGTCCAATGATGGAACTGATCCGTGGGATCAAGAGTGTACCGGTTGGCTCGGTCGTAGCAGTCCTCTCCAGTGACCCCGGCTCAGCCAAAGATATTCCAATTTGGGTGGAGAAGGCCGGTCACGAGTTTATCGGCGCATTCCCAGAGCAGGGATATACCCGCTTTATCGTGCGTAAGACGCGCTAACTTAGGCCGCCAAGATGCGCAGAGGTCAACGCAACGACGCCATGGGGGCGATGCGTAACGCCTCCGAATCATGACAGCCTGTTACCCTGTCCGTCGTTGCGTTTGAGTTTCGTTCTGGGTACGCCCCGTGTGGACGGCGCAAGGTTCGTGTTGGGTTTGCCCAGTACGCAGAAGGTAAAGACTATGGCAGTCAAACAGATTGTGGTGTTGGGCGGCGGGGTAGGCGGCACGTTAGTCGCCAACTTGCTCGCCGGCCAATTGACGCGCAAGCAAGCGCAAATTACATTGATCGACCGCACCGGGAAGCATGTCTATCAGCCCGGCTGGTTGTACGTGCCGTTTGGTGGTGCGCCGCCGGAGCGTTGGGAGCGGAACGAACGTTCGCTGTTGCGTCGTTCGGTTGATTTGGTGATCGGTGATGCGGTGCGAATTGAACCAAATGAACGCTATGTTGAGATGGCCGATGGTGCGCAGTTGCCGTTCGACTACCTGATTATCTCGACCGGCGCCCGGCTTGATCCCGATGCGGTGCCCGGTTATCGCGAAGGTGCCCATCATTTCTATAGCGCTGAGGCAGCGTTGCGTCTGCACGCCGCGTTGCGTGAGTTTACCGGCGGCAAGGTGGTGATCGGCGTGGCTGATATTCCCTACAAGTGCCCGCCTGCCCCGCTGGAGTTCACCTTTTTGTTGGAGGATGAGCTGCGCAAACGCGGGTTGCGTGAAAAGACCGAGATTACGTACCTCTCGCCAATCGGTCGTGTCTTTACCATTGCGAGTGTTGCGACCTTTGTCACGCCGATGTTAGAAGAGCGCGGGATTAACTACGAGCTCTTCTTTAATCCCGAATCGATTGACCCAGTTGAGCGGACAGTCTCGTCATTGGAGGGCACGACCCTGCCTTACGATCTGCTGGTGTTGGTGCCGCCGCACCGCGGGGCGAAGATTGTCATGGATTCGGGGCTTGGTGATGGGCAGGGTTGGCTGCCCACCGACCGCGAAACGCTCCAGCACAAGCAGTTTCCGTATATCTACGGCTTGGGTGATGCGACCGATCTGCCGGTGAGTAAGAGTGGTGCTGCGGCCCACTTTGAGGCGAAGGTAATCGCCCACCGTATTGCCGGCGAGATTAAGGGCAAGCCGAGCGATGAGCGCTACCAAGGGCAGGTGATGTGCTTCCTTGAGACCGGGCGCGGCCAAGCGACCCAACTCGTCTTCGACTACACCCATCCGCCGCAGCCGCCTAAGCCAAGCGCCTACTACCATTACGAGAAGGCGCTACTCAACCGGGCCTACTGGCATCTGGTACCGACGGGTATTGTGTAAGGCGTTAAGCGCAAAGGCGCAAAGGTGTTTAACGCAACGCAACGGGTGCCGCCCGTAGGGGTACGGCATCGCCGTGTCCCCCCCCCCGAAGGGCAACGGACTCCCCCTCTCCCGCGGTGGGGGAGTGGGCGAGGAGAGTGAGAGCTGCCTATATGAGCCGCGTTACCTGCGCTTCTTCCAAGCCCGCTTTGAACCGGTTACGGAGTGATGCATAACGCAGCGGCACCACGGCGTGTATATTGGTAGGTTCTGTCCACGTTCGGTTACGCCGTACACCGAGTTTACGCACAACTTGCGAACTCGGTGTAAAAATGGGTTTGAATATCCACATTTGTGAACAATCTTTCTGCTATACTAAGTTCTAGCGGATCGACGGTATCGTTAGGAGGTTGTACTGACCCAAACACGCGCACCGTCTCTCGCTGTAGGAACCATCTACGTGTCGTTATCGCAGTTGCCAAGGGAGGTTTCAATGTATCGTATTCGTTTCATGCTGGTTTTGTTCCTCGTCGCCATAACTATGACCGCTTGCACCCGCACCCTCTCGCCGGAGGAACAACAGCAAGTCGCCGATCTGCAGGCGGAACTCGAACGGGTGCGTGCGGATATTACCTCGGCTGAAACGGCGAACGCCAAACTCGCCGGTGGTCTGGTGAAGGCATTGATCGAAGCCAGGCTAGAGATTTTGAAAACGACCGAGGCACTGATTCAACAGCGGATCCACGCCATCGAGGCCGGGGTACCGATAGAGATGACTATGACCGGAACCAATCCCGATCCTGAACTTGCCGCGCGATTGGCAGAAGAAATGACGAAACTGGAAGCTGATCTTGCGGCAGCGCGTGCGGAAGCCGCCAAGTATAGTGGTGGTCTGATTGCGGCAGTTACAAATGCAACGGTTGCTACCCATGAGCAAACGCTGGCGATGCTGCGACAGCAATACGTAGCGGCCAAATATGGGCTTGCCGTTCCCACCATTTCACTCCAGAACACCGGTGCTACTACCCCGGCGACCGTGCCAACGTCGGTGGATCCCGCTTCGATCCCGTCCGATATGCTCCCAAGTGATGTTCGCAAGGAGATCATATCGGTTCGATTGTTGGATAAGCGGTTTGATGACACCAATATCCAAAAGTATATCTGGTTTGATATTGAGTTTACGGCTGCTGGGTTAGATAAACCGGCGCGTGCGATCAAAGGGAAGCTTATTTTGCAAGATCTGTTCGGCGAACCCCAGATGTACATCGGCTGGACTATCAATGAGCCACTCCAACCTGGTCAAGTGTTTGTCGAAAAGGGATCGGGTTTTCGCTTTAATCGGTTTAGGAAGGAAGATCAGTGGGTATTGGCGACCAGCTTAAACGATATGACGGCCAGCTTCGCAGTGGAAAGTATTCTATACACCGATGGTACGCGGCGGGATTTTGATCCGCTGCCGTAGGCCGGCTGTGAAGGGGAAGGCGAGCGTGTGGCAGAGCCGGCGCTCGCCTTCTGCTGTTGGATGGGAGGGCATTGACCAGCGCAATCGGCGTAGTAATTGACGCTGATCGCAGTTCAGACTATAATACCGACCAACTCCCATCAACGAAGGTACATAGAAAGGATCGGCAATGCAGCGTTTCTTCCCCACACTCATCCTCATTGCAGTGCTGCTCAGTGCGTGTGCCAATCAAACTACCACCTCTACAGAGCAGTTCCCAACCCAACCGATTAACATATCATGGCTCCGGCTTCGCCTGGTGGTGGTTGGGATAGCACGGCGCGGGCTATGCAGACTGCGCTCACTGCAACAACCGGCCAAACGGTGCAGGTGTATAACGTGAGCGGTGCCGGTGGTACGATCGGGCTGGCGCAGTTTGTCAACGAAGCCAAAGGTAAACCGCACGAACTAATGGTTGGTGGGTTAGTGATGGTCGGTGCGATCCAGACTAACAAAGCACCGGTCAATCTCTCACAGGTGACGCCCCTCGCCCTGCTGACGGCGGAGGCGGAAGCGATTGTGGTTCCCGCCGATTCAAAGTATCAGACGCTGCAAGAACTGATCGCCGATTTTAAGGCGAATCCGACGGCAATTTCGTGGGGTGGTGGTTCGGCAGGTGGCACCGATCATATTCTGGTCGGTCTGATTGCGAAGGCGGTCGGTGTGGCTCCCAATCAGATTAACTACATTGCCTATTCGGGAGGTGGCGAAGTGACTGCCGCAATCCTCTCTGGCGCCGTCACCGCCGGTGTGTCTGGTGTCTCTGAGTTTGCCGAGCAAGTCGCTGCCGGAACGATGCGGATGCTGGCGGTTTCAAGCGAACAGCGCATCGCCGGTCTCGATGTACCGACTCTCAAAGAAGCGGGGGTTGATGTAGCACTGATGAATTGGCGAGCTGTGTTTGGTGCGCCTGAGTTGACTCCCGCGCAGCGTGCTGCGATTATTGCTGCGCTCGAAAAGATGCATGCCAGTAAAGAGTGGCAAGATGCGCTGAAGAACAACGGTTGGACCGACTTCTTCCGTACCGGTGATGAGTTTAGTGCCTTTTTGAACAACGAAATTACTCGTATCGGTGCGGTTCTCCGCGATCTCGGTCTTGTCCAATGAATCACCAACAACGCGCGTTGCTCTGGTTGCGGCTGGCCGCAGTTGTTGTAATGGGCCTGGGCGGGGTTGTTCTCGCTCAGACCCCGCAGATTGGTGAAAGTTCCGGTTTTACGGTGGTCGGCCCGCGGGTGTTTCCGACGATTATCGGGATCGGATGTTTGTTGTTTGGCGCATTGTTCTTCATACGGGTGACGGTTGCGCCAGACCACGACTTGATCGCCGAAGTGACTGCCGAGGAGGCTAGCACCGATTGGCCGATTACCTTAGTATTGCTCGGCGTTCTTGTCGGATATGCTGCTGTGCTGTGGCCACTTGGCTATGTGGTGGCAACTACCCTCTTCTTCCCTCTGAGCAGTCGAGTCTTGGGGAGTACGCATTGGCGACGTGATGTGCTGGTCGGTTTGGCTATCGGTCTGATCGTCTACCTCGCATTTACCCGCCTTCTCGGTATTCGCCTGCCCGCCGGAATCCTCAGCGGCTTGTTGTAGGATACAACTGTGGATGTCGTTAGCCAGCTTTTGACCGGTTTTGTCAATGCCTTGACCCCACAATATCTGGTATTGGCTGCGATTGGCGTCACCATCGGGACGGCAGTCGGTGTGTTGCCGGGGATCGGACCTGCGCTGACAGTGGCGTTACTGTTGCCGGTTACCTACAATTTTGATCCAACCGGCGCGTTAATTATGTTCGCCGGGATTTATTACGGTGGTATGTATGGTGGGTCAACTACGTCGATTCTGCTCAATACGCCGGGTGAATCGGCGTCGGTGGCGACGACCTTCGAGGGTTTTGCGATGGCAAAGGCCGGACGAGCAGGTGCCGCATTAGCGACAGCGGCAATCGGTTCGTTTGTGGCCGGTACCCTCTCTACCATCCTCCTAACCTTTGCGGCTCCGGCGTTGGCCCGAGTTGCGTTGCTCTTCCAGCCGGCCGATTATTTTGCACTGACCGTTTTGGCTTTCGTGAGTGTGACGGCGCTGGTCGGTTCGTCGATTATTCGCGGCATGATTAGCCTCTTCATCGGTCTCTTTTTCGGGCTAATCGGAATTGATGTCCTCTCCGGGCAGGTTCGGTTTACGTTTGGGATCGTCGAGCTGCTCGATGGCATTGATGTTGTGGTGGTGGCGGTTGGCCTGTTTGCTGTCGGTGAGGCACTGTACGTCGCTTCCCAACTGCGTCAAACGCAAGCTGAAGTACTGGGCGTGCGTTCGTCGGTGGGTATGACCCGGGAAGAGTGGCGGCGGTCGTGGCCGGCATGGTTGCGCGGTGCGCTGATCGGCTTTCCGCTCGGTGCCTTGCCTGCCGGTGGGGCCGAGATTCCGACCTTTCTCAGCTACACGGTGGAGAAACGACTCTCGAAGTATAAAGATGAGTGGGGCCGGGGTGCTATCGAGGGAGTAGCTGGCCCGGAAGCGGCGAACAATGCTGCGTTTTCCGGTGTGCTGGTGCCGTTGTTGACCCTCGGCTTGCCTACCTCGGCTACTGCTGCCATCCTGCTGGCTGCGTTTCAAATCTATAACCTCCAGCCCGGGCCGCTCTTGTTTCAAAAAGCGCCTAATCTGGTATGGACGCTGATCGCCAGTCTGTACATCGGCAATGTCATGCTGCTCATCCTCAATTTGCCGCTGATCCGGATTTGGGTCAAGATTTTGACCATTCCGCGCCCTCTTTTGTACAGCGGTATTCTCGTCTTCGGCACGCTAGGCGTTTACAGTATGGCCAACAGCTTTGTTGATGTCGTCAGCATGTACGTGATCGGTGTCATCGGCTTTTGGATGCGTCGGTTTCGGATTCCGGTCGGACCGGCGATTTTAGGTCTGATTTTACTACCGTTGGCCGAAGCACAGTTCCGCCGCGCCCTCGCGATTAGTCAGGGTGACGTGAGTGTGTTTGTGACCCGACCGCTGTCGTTTGGTTTGCTGTTGGCAGCGATGGTTGCTCTCGTTTTGCCCTACCTACCAGCGTTGATCAACCGTCTGACCGGTCGTCAATCGGCAGGTCGCTTGGTTTTTGGGCAAGGTGATGAGGATTGAGCACCTGTCGAAAAGCTGGATATACCGGTACGCATATTCCTGCATACGCTGATCTTCTGTAGGCTCATACCCGCTTGTCCGATCTGCCTAGAGAAACGCAGATCGGACAACTCGATTGACTTTCCTACGGTGTCGTTCCCTTCACATCTCATCGAAAATTTCTTCTCAAATGGCGAGATAAGTTCACATTTGTGATATACCTATTTGCTACAATACACGTGATCGTTTTGTTGTTGGTCGCGGCGTCGATCTGAATTATGGAGCATAAGCCTATGACCACTTCCCACCCAACCGATCCGGTTGCCACGGCGGCGCACGTATTGCAGGCGTGGGTGGCTGCTGCCGTGGGCGAAACCATAACCGTCTCGCCCGATCTGGTAGCAACCGCGTGGCAGATCGCCGGTCAGTCGCCACAGGTGCAGTGGCCACCGTTGCCGGATCACCTGGCAAATGTCTTCACCCGATTGGTCGGTCAAGCACCGCCGTCGGCCTGGCAACCACCGACGGTCTTGCAGTGTAACGCTGATGCGCTTTTTCCGAGGGCGCAACCGGCTACGCCTACGGCTGCACTGCGCGATGGCTTACGTACTGGGCTCGCTACAGCAGCACAGGCCACCGATCCGGCCAACCGCCTCGAACTGCTCCTGAACGCGCTGCAACGCTACGGATCGGCCTGGCCATCACCACTGGCGACAGTGTCACTCTACGATCTTGCGCGGCTGCATGCAGCCGTCGCGGCGGCGTTGACCGATGATGCACAACAGCAGATCTGTCTGCTCGGCGGTGATCTGTCTGGGTTGCAAGAGTTTCTCTACAGTATTCCGGCGGAAGGCGCGGCACGTCAGTTGCGCGGGCGTTCACTGTATTTGCAGTTGCTTACCGATGCCTGCGCGCAATGGGTCTTGCACAAGAGCGGGATGCCGCTCTGTAATCTGCTGTATGCCGGTGGTGGTCAGTTCTATGCCGTGCTGCCGGGACGTTTCGCCAATGAGGTGTTGGCTTGGCGGCGCGAATTGGGGCAGGTGCTGCTTGAACACCATCGTGGTGTGCTCTATGTGGCGCTCGGTGCAACCGCGCCGTTTAACCCTGATCAGTACAGTGAGCAAACGTGGCACGAGTTGACGCGCGCGATTGACACCGACAAGCGACGACGGTTTGCAGCGTTGGACGATGCATCGTTTGCCCGTATCTTCCAACCGCGCCCACCACGACCGCCGCGCAGCGATGGCAAGGAAGCTCCCGATCCGCTCGGCGAGTCGTTAGCCGATTTGGGGCGGCAACTGACCCGTGCTGCTGTGCTGTTGGTCGATCCCCAGGCGTCGGCGGTGTCCGGGGCGACGTGGCGCAGTGTGGTGAGCAAATTAGGGGTGAATTACGAACTGACAGAACAGGTTCGCTTGCCGGTTGCCAAGCGGCGTGCATTGGCATTGACCGACGAGGTGGTGCCGTCCGAACCGAAGCAAGCGATTTTGATCGGTCAGCGTTATCTAGTGGCCGAAGCCTACCGTTTGCAAGATGCCGATCTGTCGCGTTACCGTGAGCTTGATCCGGAGCAAGCCGAGGAACTCCGTACCGGCGATGTTGCCCCGTTCAACTTGTTGGCCGACCAGAGCAAAGGTATTCGCCGGATTGCCGTCTTGCGAATGGACGTGGATAACCTTGGTGATTTGTTTGGGCGCGGGTTACAGCGCCCCGCCGGGTTGGCCGGTTTAGCGGTGACTGCTGCGCTCAGTAGTGCGCTGAGTCGCTTTTTTGAAGGTTGGGTTGGCGAACTCTGTCGCCAGGTTAATGAACAAAGCCAGGGTCAGGGTGGGATCTATGCTGTTTACAGTGGTGGCGACGATCTGTTTTTGGTCGGATCGTGGCACGTGTTGCCCGAACTGGCCCGCACTATTCGCGCCGACTTTATCCGCTACGCCGGCGGTGCGGTGACGGTCTCGGCCGGAATTACCTTGCATCAGGCCGGTTATCCGCTCTATCAGGCGGCAGAAGATGCCGGCACTGCGTTGGAAGCAGCCAAATCCTACGAACATCCTGATGGGCGGAGCAAGGATGCGATTACGTTTTTGGGACAGACGTTGAGCTGGATGGAATTTGAACAGGCTGCCACCCTGAAAGATGAGCTGATCGATGTGATTGAAAGTGGTGCGCCGCGCAGCTTGCTCATGACGATCCAAGCGCTGGCCGTCCGTGCCCGCCAGCGGTTTAATCGGAGTGGTCAGGTGCAGCTTCTCGTCGGGCCGTGGGTGTGGCAGGGTGCGTACCAACTGACCCGCCTCGCCGAACGGTCGGGTGATCTACGTCCGCGGATCGAAGCCCTGCGCGAGCAGTTACTCAGCAGCGAAGGGATTGCGTCCCGCACCATCATTCCCGCCGGGTTAGCGGCGCGGTGGGCACAGTTGATACTCCGCGGGCGTGATACGCGGCGGTGAGACTGGGAAGTTATCGTTGGTGTGTCGTTAGGAACAGCAAAGGAGGTCGTTCATGGTGAATCATTCGTCGTCGGGTGAGCAACGCGAGCGGATGCCAATCAGCCCGGAAAAGCTGAAAACGATCCTTGGTGACAATACTCCCGAGGCAATCAATTTGCTGGTCAAAGAAGCAGATCGGCTAGGCAAAGCATTGAAGGAGAAGAATTTGACCACCTCGCAGATCCGCAACATTTTTGGTGAGGTCCGCTCGATTGAGCAAGAGGTGCGGGTTGGTACCGAGAAGCTACCGCCTTCCGTTCAGCGCCGTTTACTCATGCTCAAACCAAAGATGGCGTATCAGGTCGGACGCTTCGGTAACAATCAAGCGTTGAAGGACTTGGTCGAGACGCTCTCAGCAGCCATTGACCTGATTGGTGATGATGTCGAACGGTTTCATTCGTTCGTCGATCTGTTCGAGGCTATTCTCGCTTACCACCGTTTCTACGGCGGTCGCACCAATTAGTGATGAGGAGGTCGCAACCATGACACGCTCGGTTACGCTACACGGTCGCATCATCTTTCGCGCCAACATCGAACTCCTGACCGGTCTCCATATCGGTGGCGCTGCCGGTGGACTTGAGATTGGGGGCTTGGATAAGCCCGTGATCCGCAACCCACGCACCAATCAGCCTTATATTCCCGGCTCATCGCTGAAGGGTAAGTTACGTTCGTTGTTGGAAAAGGTCTACGGCGCACCGCAAACCTTCCGCGTCAACGATGGGGTCTTCGTACATGTGCCAACCAACGAGGAGGAATATCAGCGTTATCGCCCGATTGCCGGCGTGTTTGGTACCTTGCCTAGTTACAAAGAATTGACCATCAGTGTACCAACCCGCCTGGCGATGCGCGATGTACCGCTGACCGAAGAATCGGAAAAGGAGTTGCGTCAGTTACGCACCGATCTGCCCTACACCGAAGTGAAATGGGAGGCAGCGATTGACCGGGTGACATCGGCGGCAGCACCGCGTCAGATCGAGCGTGTCCCGGCGGGAGCGGTCTTTGGCCCGGCAGAGGCAGTCTATAGTGTCTACGTCGGTAACGGTGAGCAGGTGAGCGAAGTGGTGGCGCTGTTCGGTACGTTACTCGAAGCGTTTACCTATCTGGAAGAGGATTATCTGGGCGGAATGGGATCGCGTGGCAACGGCCACATTCGCCTGTTTAACGTAAAGATCATGGCGCGTCGGTTGAAAGCCGGCAGCATCAGCGCGCCGCAAGACGTGGCGCAGGCCACTTCGCTGCGTGAGCTGGATCGTGAACAGGTGGTCAAGCGCTTACAGGGAATCTTTGCGGAGTAAGCGTATGCCAACCTTTACCGTCTATCGGCTTGTCCCTCCGCACAGCACCGCAACCCTCACCTTCCACTTCGGACGGCAGGGGATTGGGCTGGAAGAGACGAGCGAGACACTCGCTTCCGATTCACTGTTCGCCGCGCTGGTGGTGCAAGCGGCGCTGAGTATGGTCGAGGTTGGCGATGATGCCGTACCGGCGTGGGTGCAGCCGTTTGTCACCGGTATACCCCCACTCCGCCATAGTTCATTGTTTCCGGCCATCGGTGAGCTACCATTGCTACCGCGACCACTGTTGCCGTTGCGTCTCGCCGAGACGGCTACGGTGCAGGCGAAGCAGTTGAAGAAACTGCGCTATCTCTCACCGGCGTTGTTTACCGCCGTCTGTTGTGGTGAGGCGTTGCCGGCGACAATTATCGCGCTCCAACAAGGCAAAGTCTGGCTAACTGAAGCCGAGGCGCGCCGCTTGCCAACGCCGTGGCGTCCGGCTGCCAACGAGAGTGACGAGGCGTGGCGCAAACGGCTGAAAGTCACCCCGCTCTGGCAGATCGAAGCAACCCCGCACGTGACGCTTGACCGGCTTAGTGCAGCGTCGGCGTATTACGAAGTGGGGCGGGTCGTCTTTGCATCGGCGGTGGGACTGCACGTACTGGTCGCGTTTCACGATCCCGCCGCCCAACCCGTCTTTGAGCGATTGTTGACTCTGCTCGGCGAGAGTGGGTTGGGTGGGAAGCGAACTTACGGCTACGGTGTGTTTGCGTGGCAGCGTAGCACGCTCACCATCGACTTCCCCACACCGCATCGTCACGCCGTCTTGCTCTCGCGTTACCTGCCGACGCCCGCCGAGCTGGCGTTGGTTCGCGATCCGCGCTCGACCTATCAGTTGGTCTCCAGCAGCGGTTGGTTTCTGGCGGCCAACGGCATGACCTACCGACGCCAAACGGTCATGATGGTGAGCGAAGGATCGGTGTTGGCGATCAACGATGGACAACTCCCCCACGGGCACATCATTGATGTACGGCCCGACGATACGGTAGCACATCCGATTTATCGGAGCGGCATGGCGTTGGCTGTACCGGTGCCGGAAGTGTCATTCGAGAGCTAAGGCGGGCGTCTGCCCATGACAACCATCGTTGTCGGTTGTCGGTACGCTAGAGAGGAACCCTATGCCTGCACCTAATCGTGTGTATCGCTTGCAGATCGAAACGATCAGCCCACTCTGCATCTTGAGTGGCGAGCGCTTGTATGAGGAGGTCGATTTTTACGTCGATCCGAACGCCAAGACGACCTACGTCATCAATAGCAATGCCGCGCTTGAGCTGGCGCTGCAGCGGTGGGTCGGTCAGCAGCCTTCGCCTGAACAGCAGCGCGCCAGATTGATGGAGCGTAAGGAACGGTTGGAACGGCGCAAACAGCAAAATATGAACGAAATCAAGCAGTTTGATCAATCGCCGCCGCGTGATCCGCGCAAAGCCGAGAAAGAAAAACAGCGGCTGAAGACCGAGGCGGAGAAGATCAAACAGGAATTTGACAAATTACGCGCCGAATGGGAGGAGTTTGAAGCTACCGGCGGCCAGGGGCCGGCGGTACCACTGGAATTGTTGGCTAACAGCGGTGTGAGCGATCTTCTGACGAGCAAATTGCTGACCACTGCCGATTTCACCGCCGACTCACCGATTGTCCGCTATAGCTACACCGGTACGCCCGAAGTCAAAACCGGACGGAGTGAGATTCTGGCCTGTGTCAAAGATGTAACCGACCGCCTCTATGTGTCCGGTTCTTCGCTCAAAGGAGCGTTGCGCACCGTCTTGGCGTGGGCCTTAGCACCGACCCGCGCAGCACAGCAACTGCTGACCTTCACCAATGAGAAAGACAATCGTAAAGCTGCCGCTCAGATCGAGCGGGCAATCTTTCATGGACGCCAACAGCAAGACGGGAAGCGGGTGAGCCACGCACTTCTGCTCGACGTACTGCGCACCATGCATATTGGCGATAGCCGACCGCTTGCACAAGCCCCGGTGCTCTTACAGGTGCGAGTCTTTCCCAAAGGATCACCGATCACGGTCGAGGCCATTCCTGCCGGGGTTACTCTTACGGCGGTGATGCAGATCGAGCAGTTCCCGTTCCAGAGCAACATCGCTCGCCAGATCATCGATTTTGGTGAGTGGGCGACATACCTGCAACCGGCGCAGATCGCTGCGTGGGGACGGCAGCGGGCGAGAGCTTTGATCGAGTCCGAGCAACGCTACTTCAGTGGCCGCGCTGACGCAGCTAACCTGAGCAAGTTCTACGCCGACCTCAGATCACGCCTCGATCAGCTCGACGGTACGAATGCCTTTCTCACCCCAATCGGCTGGGGGGCTGGATGGCAATCGAAGACCCTCGCCGACCGGCTACGCGATACCCCTCAACGTGAAGAACAGTTCGTGCAGGCGGTGAAACAATACAACATGAAACTCAACCGCCAGCGTTCGGAGCGCTTCCGCGCCGGTGATGTCTTTCCGGCTACCCGCAAAGTGATCGTGCGTAACAAACAGGCTTTGTTGCCGTTGGGATGGGTGTGTATCACCATTGGTGACTGAGAGGAGCAGCGCAATGACCATCTTGATCCTGTGCAATATCGGGAACAGTGACCTGATTGCCGACGGTCAACGACCTTCCCGTCCGCGACCCGAAGGGCAGCAGCTCTGGGAAGAGTTCACCGCGCATCGGTTTGAGTTGCCGATCATTACGCCGTGCTTGGAGTACATCCGCAATCGGTATTCCAATGAACCGGCGCGCCTGATCTGCTTTTACACCGACCAACCCGAACGCCGGGAAACGACCCGACCGGATCGCTTTGGCGTGAGTCTGCGTGACAAAGACACGATCTGGTTTGCCCATATTGCCGCTCGCCTGGTGCGTGAGCAGTTTGCCGACTGGATCGTCGAGGCGCGCCCGGAGCGGATTGAAGGCACGCATGGGGCCGATCTCAACCCAAGTATCTACGACGAGGTGTTTGAAGCCTATGCCGGTCTGGTAGCGCGGCATAACAAGCCGGAAGTAAGTACTTGTTACGTGCTCACTGCCGGTGGGATTCCCGCCTGCAACTTTGCCCTCCAACTGCAAGCTAATATTGCTTACGCTGAGCGTTGTCGGTTCATCTATCCACCGGAAGGGGGGCGCGTTACCGAGCTACGTATCGGTGAGAAGCTACAAGAATCGTTTCAGCGCGTCAATGCAATGGAGGCGCTCAAACGCCGCAATTTTCCGGCGGCCTTGCTCAGTGCGCGTAGCGCGAAGATGTCGGAGGCGATCATCTATCTGCTGGAGTATGCCGTTTATCGCGAAGCCTTCGATTTTCACCGCGCGCAGCATGCGATTGCATTGGCGGAACGGTGGGCGAGTGGTAAGTTGCGCGATCTCTGCGCTACGTTGTACGATGATCTGCTACCCTTGATCAACAATAAAGACTCGGCGGCACTCCTCCGTGAGGTGGCCTATAGCGCCGAGATTGCTGCCCACAACGGGCGCTACGCTGATATGCTGGGTCGCATCTTCCGGTTTCAAGAGGGAGTGCTGCGGTTTGTGGTCGAACGCCACCTCGGTTTGCCGACCGATATGAGCAAAGCAGTGCGTGAGGCGAACCTGGCCTCCTATCTTGCTCAGATCGACGGCAATCCACATCTTCACCAGTACCTTGAACAGAAGACGATTGATAATCAGCCATTACGCTATCGTGACGGGCCAAACCGTCCGGTGATGCAGGCGATGCTTGAGTTCATCATCAACAGCGGCTTGCGCACCGATGGTACACCGTTTGCCAGCAAAAAAGATCGTGAGCGCCTCGCCGGCGTCAAAGCGCGCCTTGACCAGCTTGACCGTCTTGCCGAGTTGCGCAATCAGAGCGTGATAGCCCACGGCTTTGCCGGCGTTTCGCAAGATACGATCAATGAAGTGTACGAAGGGGGTGTAGCCAAGATTATTGACGATCTCCGCCGTGTACTCGATCTGTTAGACATTCAACCGTCCAAATCACCGTTTGAGCTGATTGCCGATAAAGTCGGTAGAGAATTGCAGTGCGGGGTGTAACGCGATGGAAGCACTTTTAGTTTGCAACGTGGGGAATCGCGATCTCGATTGCCCAACCTTACCGAAACAAACGAGCGAACGGCAATGGGCGCAAGCTGCGTTGGCGCAGTACGATAAGCTGCGGACAACGTTTCAGTTACGCATCATCGCCAAAGCCTTGCGCTATCTGGCCGAACAAAGCGTGACACTCGTGCGGGTAGTGCTGATCGCCTCCGATCAACCGGTTTCCGTCGGCGAACAGTTTTATCAAAGTGATACCGTGTATACTGCGCAGATCATTGCCCGCTTGCTCGCCGATGGCTTAACCCCCTACCCGCCGGTTGATCCGGCGCGCATCGAGACGTGGATCATCCAAGATGAACATGGAAACGGCTGTGACCCTTCGGACTACGACCTGACCCTGCGCTTTCTCGAGCGACAGTTGTTGAAATTGGCCGCCGAATATCCGAATCACACAGCATTTCTCGAAGTTACCGGGGGGACACCGGCAATGACCACCGGTCTGCTGATTGCCGGGACTGAAGCTTTCGGTGGGCGTACCGAAGTGCTGTCGATCCACCCCACCCAACCAATACCCATCGCTCTCAACACCGGTCGGCGTCTCTTGGCCGCCCCACTCCGCGCGACACTCCGTTCCAACACCAAAACCTACGCCTATAAGGCTGCCGCCGAAACCTTTCGCGAACAAGAATCGATCATCACCGACCGGCTCGACCCGGCGGCAGCGAGTCTCATTGCGCCGCTGCTAGACTACGCCCATTACCGTTTCAACTTTGATTTTGACAGCGCGCGCCGGGCGCTTGACAAGGTTCGCCCAAGCGGGGAGTGGGTGGATGCCATAAATCAGTTACGGGCCGAGGTCAGTGACACCGACCGCCACATGCGGTTGGCCGAGGTGGTCCACGCGGCAGCAGCTCGCTACCAGATCGGTCTCTACGCCGATTTCTTGACCCAAGTGGTACGCTTTGAAGAAAATCTACTACGTTTCCTTTGCTTGCAGCACGGGGTACGGTTCCGCAGTCGCCAACACACCATCGACGATGACGGTCCCTACCTCGACCGCGCCTGGCTGCAACAACAGCCGTTCATCCTCAGCCGAGATCGCGATCCGAGTCGTGATCTACCCGTCGATCGTTCGGTGCTCCGCGAACTCATCGATCATTTGTCCGACCCTACCGATCCCCGTCGGAAGCAACTGCTCAACGACATTGATCGGCTAGGGGAGTTGGTCAAACGGCGCAACGAATTGACCCATAACCTGGCCGGGGTGCAAAAAGTTGGGTTGGCCCGCGCCTTTGCCGGCCAAAAGGCTCTCGATACCGCTGCCGACGGTATTGTGCCACATTTGAAACAGCTCTATGAGCAGGTGTGTAACCGGCCACTGCCACCATTTCCCTACCAACATATCAACCGCCTCTTGGAGCAACTGCTGCGGTCGTGAGCCATACAGACCAAGAAGATACGCTGCTACAAGCCGTATATAATAGTTACAGAGCTATGGTACCTTAACAATTGCATCAACACTGCACAGCTCGCGAGGTACAGTATGCCGCAAGCTATCGTCTTCACCCTACGTCCGGCCAAAGCGGGACAGGCACCCGGTAATCTGAGCCGGGCCGCCCACGCTGCCGTGCTCCGGCTCATTCAGCGCGCCGATCCCCAACTTGCTGCACGCATCCACGACGAGCAAGGGCGCAAACCACTCACCGTCTCGAATATCTGGGGATTAGGTGGTGGTCCCTCGGTGCTCGTCGATCCCGAACGTGACTATCACTTGCGTATCACCCTCCTGAGCCCCGAACTCGAACAAATCGCTACGGAATGGACACCGGAACAGATCGGCGCGCTCGAACTTGACGGTCAGCCGTGGCGGGTTATTGCCCGGGCCAATACGGCTGCCGAGCATCCGTGGGCCAACCGAGCCGACTACCGAGAACTCGCCGCACCGCTGCTCCATCGCCCTGATCAATTACCCGTCACGTGGACACTCGAATTCGTCACACCGGTCACTTTTCGGCAGCGCGGCATGACGATGCCGCTCCCGCTACCCGATCTCGTCTTTGGGAGCCTCCTCGAACAGTGGAACGCCTCGGCCGACCTGGCGCTGCCTGACGAAGTACGCCGTTATGCAACCGAATGTTTGGCGATTAGTCGTTTCGACCTCCGCAGTGCTGCTGTACCGACAAGTGGGGGTGCGTTGCAAATCGGCGCGGTGGGGCGGTGTACCTATCGGGCAATGACCGGTGATCGATACTGGCGCGCCTGCATCGCTGTGCTTACGACATTCGCCTTTTACAGCGGCGTTGGCGCCGGCACCACACGGGGGTTTGGGCAAGCACGACTGGTCCCGGCTCATCGCCTCAACCTAGACCAACGACCCGACAATGGCGACCCTCTACGTGATTGAACAAGGTGCTGAACTCGGTTGCGATGGCGAACGGATCGAAGTGCGCCGAGGGGCCGACATCATTGGCAGCGTGCCGCTGGTCAAACTTGACGACATCGTCATCTTTGGCAACGTCGGCATCAGTACTCCGGCGATGAAACGGCTGCTCGACCGCGGCATTGAAGTCACCTTCATGACGGTTGACGGGCGTTATCAGGGTCGCCTCGTCGGGCAGGTCACGGCGCATGTCGCTCTACGCCATGCGCAATACGCCTGTGCCGCCGATCCGGCACGAGCACTCGCCCTTGCCCAACGGTTCGTCGAGGGCAAACTACGCAACCAACGCGCACTCCTCCAACGCTTCAGCCGCAACCGTGCCGAACCACCACCGGAAGCGCAGACAGCGGCAGATGATCTTGATGCCTATATCAAGCGGGTAAAACGCACAACTCAACTCAGCTCCCTACTGGGGGTAGAAGGCAGTGCAACCGCACGCTACTTTGCCGGGCTACGCAGCCTGATCGGGCCGGAATGGTCATTCAGCGGACGCCAACGGCGCCCACCACCCGACCCGGTCAATCTTCTCCTCTCGCTCGGCTACACCCTCTTGGCGCACAAAGTGCTAGGGGCGGTACAGGCAGCCGGGTTTGACCCATACCTCGGCTTCTTACACAGCCTTGACTATGGGCGACCTTCGCTTGCGCTCGACATAATGGAAGAGTTTCGTCCAATACTCATCGACTCGCTGGTCGTGCGCATCTGCAACGACGGGCGCATCCGACCCGAACACTTCCGGCCGGGTGAAGGTGAGCGACCAATTATCATCACCGACGAGGGCAAACGGGCATTTCTCACCGCGTTTGAAGAACGCATGCGAACCGAAGCCACCCATCCCGAAGGCGCGGACAGTGGGCCGGGCAAAGTACCATACACGCGCTGCATCGCGTTACAGGCCAGACGACTAGCGCGGGTTGTGCGTCAACGCACCGACGACTACGAGCCATTTGCTGTTCGATAATATAAGGAGCGGTTCCATGCTCTACCTCATCAGCTACGACATCAGCGTTGATCAGCGACGGCTCAAGATAGCCAAACTGCTCGAAGGGTACGGCCAGCGCGTCTTAGAGAGTGTCTTTGAATGTGACCTCGAGGTGAATGCCTATCGCCAGCTCAGACAGAAACTCAGCCGGCTCATTGACGTAGCCGAAGGCGACCGATTACGTATCTACCAACTCTGCGGCATGTGTCGACGTAACGCCGAGATCATTGGAGAAGGGCCACCGCTAGAGACGAGTCATGAGGTGTACATCTTCTAAGCGGCGCGGGATCGCAGCAGAAAGCGAAAAATCCCGGCAATACCCGATGATGATCACCGAAAATGCTTGACAACGAGTGGAACATCAGCGGCCACCGCGCGAATCGTGCTCTGGAGAGCATTGCTAAGCGGTAGATGATGTGGTTG
>NZ_JBMFNE010000031.1:39119-43774 GCF_049970315.1 Chloroflexus sp. | reverse complement strand
GTTGATGCAGTCAGCGGGGCGGTCGCTGTCACCTGCACGCCGGCCAGCGGCAGCACCTTTCCCCTCGGCACCACCACCGTCACCTGTACGGCTACCGATGCCGCCGGCAACACCGCTTCCGGTAGTTTTACGATAACAGTCACCTCAGCCAGCGCACCCCCAGTTGACGGCCCACCACGCTATACGATCTTCATCCCAGCTATTGCGCGCTAGCAATCCATCATTCAGTACCCCATCGCCATATCGTCGATGGGGTACTCACCAAAAGGTTGTTCGTAAGATGCGATCACAACCCTCGTTCTATCGCTCTACCCGCACAAGGCCGTGTTCCGCCAAAAATCGCTCTACCCTTGCTCGAAAGGCGTCAGGGTTACGCCATGCGATCAAGTGCCCAGCCTCTGGCTCATACACAATCCGTGCCCCGCGGATCCCGGCGGCAACCGCGCGGGCTTGTTCGTCCGGTACAAACGGATCTTTCCCACCGTGAAAAATAATCACTGGTACCTTGATTTGATCGAGGCAAGGCGTCACGAGAGCTTCTTGCGCGGCGAGCTGCTCGATGACGGCCTCGACGCCCGCATTGAGAATCGGCCACCAATCGGCGCCATGCTGACCGGCCATGTAGCGGTGCCAACTTGGTGACATACTGGCAGTTGCTTGCCGGTGTGCCTGATAGGTTGCGGCGGTGACACGCGCAAATACTCCATCGAGGATCAAAGCCGCTATGCAATCCGGCCTGATACAAATGGCATTCAGAGCGCTAATACCCCCAGCGCTCATCCCAAACACGGGAACTGGCTCGTGAAACAGACCGGTGAGCGCATCTGCTACGGCTTCACCCTGCATTTGAAAGTAGCGCGGTGTAAACAGATCGGGCGGACGAGCTGAACCACCATGGCCGAGTAAGTCGAATGAGTAGACAGTGAATCGATCGGCGAAGCGCTGCGCTAACCGAACTTGGGTTGCTGCTGTGTAGGTATTACCGTGGATTAAAACAAACGGCGCTCCCTGACCAGCAATAAGATAGTGAAGTGCTCCGTGGCGAGTGGTAATTGTTGGCACTGTGGTCACTCCGTAATAGATATAATTGTGAAATAATTGTAGTACATCTTGCAAGATTACAATTAATTTATACAAATCAATTCAAAAGGTTAATTTTTTGACAGTTAGAACACCTGTCAGATATGACCATGAATTTACAAATCAGTCAATATGTACTATAATTCGGTGAGAATTTACGTTTATGTGCATTTTACAATCCCCCTCAGATCACACCCTATTAGGGGAAAGCCAAGGGAGAATTCGTCATGAAACGACGCATCAATTTTATGCTATTGTTCATCTGGGCAGTTGTGCTAGCTTTACCTACACTTACTAACCAGATTGCAAATGCCGTTGAACTACCACCAAGCGGTTCACTGATGTATTTACAAACATCTAGTCCAAGTCGAGGTTTGGGTATCGGTGATTGGTACACCAACAACAGTACCGGTGCCGGTAACGGCTATCACTACATCACCTTGCACGTACCCTGCGGCTGGGATCCCAACAATCCTGTGCATATTGATCTGTTTCATCCCGATTTAAACAACACCAGTGGTGGCGGGGTGAGCGATGAGATTACCACCTCCGGGACTACCACGTTCGAGGTATATCAACCGGGCACAGTCCTTAATCCGCCAACGCAACCGGGCCCATTGGCAACCGGTTCCTTGATCCAGCAGACTTACAACTCCAATACTATTGGGCCGCAATGGACACGATTGTACACGATCCCAGCACCGGTAACATGCGGCACCTACATTCTACGTGCCCAGACCGGTGGTAACGCCGATAATAGCTGGCGGTTACGATTTGGCACCGACAATGACAACGATCCAAATAATTCACCACCACTAAACTACGATAACCCCGACGGTAACCCGGGTACCGGTGATGAATTATTGATCGGCATTTCGGCAACCACATTTCAGCATGATAATGCTTCTGGGGCCTGCATAACCTTATATGAATATGTCAACCCCGGTCAAAGTAGTGTGACGTTTCACAACTTTGACATGGATGGCAATATCCGCGTTCGTTATTATGCACCAAGTGACACTTACGATCCTAATGGATTGACGGGAGGAATTACCGGCACTATATCCAGTAATGCAGTATGGAACGGTGGGACGGGAAGTACGCGCGGTGGTAATGCTTTCGCGAACCCCGAGTCTGGTTGGTGGCGAATTGTCACTTGTGTTAACCCTAACAATCAGTTTATTCAAGAAGGTCAGACCGGTGTTATTGGATTTCTGACCCAACCACCAACACCTCGCATGGAATTGAGCAAAACCGACGGCACTACCCTCACAGCGCCTGGCCAAACCCTGACCTATACCCTTACTTTTACCAACACAAGCCATACTACACCTTCTCCCGGTGCTGCGTTCAATGTGGTGATTACTGACACGCTACCCACCGGGGTGAGTTATCAGAGCTGCTCTATGGGCAGTCTCGCCGGCTCGTGCAGCGAGAGCGGAGGCGTGGTAACCTTCACCTTGACCAACCCGGTGGTCGCCGGTAGTAGTGGTACAGTATCGGTAACAGTACAGGTAGATCCTGGAGCAGGTGGATCAATTACCAATACAGCGACGCTCTCGTATACAGATCAGCTCAATAATCCGTATCCATCCGTCTCGACCAGTGATACCGACAATATCCCACCCCAACCCCAAATGGTCCTCAGTAAGACCGACGGCATGTCGATCACCGCGCCCGGTCAGACGCTGACCTATACCCTTACCTTTACTAACACTGGGGTGGGTGCGGCCCATAATGTGGTGATAAGCGACACGCTGCCCACCGGTGTCTCGTTCCAAAGCTGTGATGCCGGTTCGCTCGGTAGTTGTAGTGCGAGCGGCGGCGTAGTGACCTTTACACTCACCAACCCGCTAACGTCCGGCGCAAGCGGCAGTGTCACCGTGACGGGGCTAGTCACGGCGAGCGGGCCGGTTACACTGACTAACACTGCCACGCTCACCTACACCGACAGCGCCAACCAACCTCGCCCGTCGGTGACGGCGAGTGATGAGACGACGGTGCCACCCCAACCCCAAATGGTCCTCAGTAAGACCGACGGCATGTCGATCACCGCGCCCGGTCAGACGCTGACCTATACCCTTACCTTTACTAACACTGGGGTGGGTGCGGCCCATAATGTGGTGATAAGCGACACGCTGCCCACCGGTGTCTCGTTCCAAAGCTGTGATGCCGGTTCGCTCGGTAGTTGTAGTGCGAGCGGCGGCGTAGTGACCTTTACACTCACCAACCCGCTAACGTCCGGCGCAAGCGGTAGTGTCACCGTGACGGGGCTAGTCACGGCGAGCGGGCCGGTTACACTGACTAACACTGCCACGCTCACCTACACCGACAGCGCCAACCAACCTCGCCCGTCGGTGACGGCGAGTGATGAGACCCGCATCCCTGGTAGTACTGCTGTGCTTCTTACTAAGCGGGCCACCATCGTTGTCGATGGGAATAACGATGGCCTGGCAGGTGCCGGTGATGTGATCGAGTACATCTTGATTCTAACCAACACCGGTCCCGAAGTAGCCCTACAACTCTTGGTCGCCGATACGCCTGATGTCAATACGACCCTGATCACCGGTAGCGTAACGGCAACACCTCCGGCTATCGTTGCTCAAGGGAATAACGTTGGTGATACCTTTGTACGAGTCACCCTCGCATCACTTGATGTAAACGCCAGTCTCACCGTCACTTTCCGTGTGCAAGTCAATACACCATTACCGGCTACTGTCACCGCAATCATCAATCAAGCAACGGCGAGCGGTGCAAATGTGTCAACCACACCAAGTGATGACCCAACCACAACGACATCTGACGATCCAACTCGCATAAGCACGCCACCACCCGATGCACCGCCCACAGCTATTGTGCTGACCGAGTTTCGACTCGTCGCTACCAATCAAGGCTGGGATATCATCTGGGCTACCGGTGCAGAAGTAAATACACGTGGTTTTCTCATCTATCGTTCAATTGGTGAACGTGAAAAAGCACAGTTGCTCACCCCTTTACCCATTCCGGCGCAGGGTAGTGCGGGTAGCGGTGCTACTTATCAGTTTAGTGATCACACTGCGGTGAACGGTGTCGCGTACTCGTATTGGCTGGTCGAAATTGAAACAAATGGTACCTTCCACGAATATGGTCCGTTACAGCCGCGTGGTACTATAAGCCAACAGTACCGATACTTCATTCCGCTGATCGGGCGATAGGGAGTCACATTTGTTATGAGAGATACGATCTGGCGCATCATTCCCATTATCCTGGGCGGCCTTCTTTTCTTGGCCGCACTGTTGTCAACATCGCCGGTCATGGTTGATGCAGCACCGCCGTTGAGCATTACTGAAACAAGCACGGCTGAACCACCAACACGCACACCGACCAACACGCCGGTGGTGCCGCCGACCAACACGCCGGTGGTGCCGCCGACCAACACGCCGGTGGTGCCGCCGACCAACACGCCGGTGGTGCCACCGACCAACACGCCGGTCATTCCACCACCAGATTCTCCTGATGCACTCCCCGACCTGGTGTTAACCAAAGCGGTCGCGCCGAGCGTGGTCCAAGTCGGCGATCAGGTGGTCTATACGCTG
>NZ_JBMFNE010000031.1:0-39019 GCF_049970315.1 Chloroflexus sp. | reverse complement strand
CCCCACCCTCGCCCCCGGCGAGACAGTGACCATTACCATTCGTGCAGCGGTGACGGCTCCCCCCACGCCGCCGGACAATCGCAATCTCGCCACGACCCGTACCAGTAGCAGCGAGATTACCACCGAGAACAACACGAGTAGTGCGACCATTGTGCCGCCACTCCCCGACCTGGTGTTAACCAAAGCGGTCGCGCCGAGCGTGGTCCAAGTCGGCGATCAGGTGGTCTATACGCTGACCGTGAGCAATACTGGTGGCGCGCCGGCCGTTGATGTCACCGTCGATGACCCTTTACCGCCGTTCCTCCGGCTGATCGAGGCCACTGCCTCGACCGGCACGGTGCAGACGGCCGGCAATCAAGTCCGAGTCACCCTCCCCACCCTCGCCCCCGGCGAGACAGTGACCATTACCATTCGTGCAGCGGTGACGGCTCCCCCCACGCCGCCGGACAGTCGCAATCTCGCCACGACCCGTACCAGTAGCAGCGAGATTACCACCGAGAACAACACGAGTAGTGCGACGATAAACTCGCCTCCACCGGCAACCCTACCGTTAACGTCCGGCTATCCTGTTCGACAAATGTTCGCCTTGATCGGATTGGCCTTACTCGCGATTGGAATGGGAACTCTGTTGCGACATCGCTCGTCTTTGTAAGATTGTGTACTTATGCGACGTTTTTTGCTCTACTGCATCATCCTCGTCGCCATACTCACCGGAGCTGCGCCGATCACTTCGGCGCAGCCTCCAGTACAGCTTACCTTCCATCCCTCTGCCAACGGGATTGAAGTCGTTTGGGTTGGTTCCGAACAATCCACTCCACAACGTTTCTGGTTGTACCTATCAGCCGATACACCGGCGACACCCATCCTGCGTTCGGTGTTCGATCAACCGTTGCGCGAACCGTTACCTTCACCCACCCTACCGGTACAAACCTTAGCTGGTGAGACCTACCCACCCTTGCCCCAATTCTTGCCTACAATACCCCAATCGCCATTACGACTGGTGAGTGAAGGATACCAACGCGGAGTACGGATGGCCCTTTATGAGATTACGCCCCGTTATCTTGCCGGTACCGAGCCTCGTCAAGTATTGAGTCTGACGGCATTCATTGCCGGTGCATCTCTGACACCGCCAACGACTAGGCCATCGCCACAACTTGCCGGTGTGCCATTTCCCGATCCGCTTGCAGCTCGTCAGGCATGGACGATTGATGTTGCTGAGGAAGGTATCCAACAGCTCGACGCGGCTGTGTTACGCGATCTTGGGTTGGATGTTCAGAGTGTTCCCCTCAACCGATTGCGACTTCAGCGCAATGGGCAGGTCTTACCGCTAGACCCCGTTGTCAGTGGCTCCACGATCACCGCTCTCCGTTTCTACGCACCACCACCGGGTGATCGCTGGTCGACTACTGATCGCTACTGGCTGACCGTGGAAGCGGAGTCAACTACTCTCATGTCTGCCCGCGCAGCCCAAATCCAAACCGGAGATCAACCTGCTGCTATCAGTATCAGTGGTATTTGGCCGTCGGATTCTCCAACTATCTACGAGTCGACATTACCCGGGTTCGATGGCGATCACTTTTTTAGCCGTCAGCTCGACACTGTTGCAGGTTCGCCGATCAGCACTACAGTGACGTTCGCAACTGCCCTACCGTTGGCGACCACCGGCTCAATGAGTCTTACCCTTGAGTTGGCAACGCTGGTGAAACATAACGGTAATCACCGATTACGTATCTCTACCGCGACAGGGTGGGAGACGACGGTGACATGGAACGGCGCCGGCTCGCATCGAGCAACGGTGTCCTTACCGAGTCCAACCCGCGAACTCACCCTGACCCTCGATCCTATTATCGGCATTGACCGCATATATCTCGACCGCATCTTCTTCATCGCTCCGGCTCAAGCCAGTTTTTCACTGGCGGGAGCCATCTTCAACGGCCAAGCCGGTCGCTTCGCTTACCCGATCACCGGTGTCTCTACCGGCACTGCTGTCTACGATATTACCGATCCGCTGCAACCGGTGCGCTTGACATTTAGCGGCAGTTCGTTCGCCGATGATTCGCCTATACCGCGTCGCTATCTGGTCACAGGCACAACGACGCTGCACGCACCGACGATTGCGCGTCATCAACCGATCGATCTGGCGACACCACGCGCTGCCCGTGCCATTTATATCGCGCCACGCGCGTTTTTGAGTGAACTCGATCCGTTACTTGCTCACCGACAGGAACAGGGTTGGTCGCCGATTGCTATCGCTGTTGAAGATATTTACACCGGTTGGAGTGGCGGCGAACCAGAACCGTATGCCATTCGTCAGTTTTTGCGCTATGCTGCTGCAACCTGGGCAACACGGCCTGAGGCTGTTATTTTAATCGGCGATGGAACATCTGACCCACGCAATTATCTTGGACGTGGCTGGCCCAATTTCATTCCACCCTACTTAGCCACTGTCGACCCGTGGCTTGGTGAAACGGCATGCGAGACCTGTTTTGCCCAGCTCGATGGTGATGATCCTACCGGCGAGAGCTTCTTTCAACCTGATCTCTGGATCGGACGACTACCGGTCAAATCGGTCACCGAATTGCGCGATCTGGTGAACAAACTACTTACCTATGAACAGAGCCGTGGGGTTTGGCAACGTCACGCCGTGTATCTGGCCGATAATCCTGATACAAGCGGCGATTTTGCCGAGTTGCTTGATGAAGCTGTCGCTTATCAGCCATTACACACCAGTTTTCGCCGCGTCTACTACGACCCAACCGGCTCAACGGGGCGCATTGCCGATGCCGTACTCGCGCGTGAGCAGGCCTTTACCGCTTTTAATCAAGGAGCCGGCTTGCTGGTCTATGCCGGTCATGGGCTACACTTTCAGTGGGCTTTCACCCAAATCGGTACATCCGATCCATTTCTGCTTAACGTCGATAATGCTACCGATCTGCGGAATGCACCGGCGTTTCCGGTCGTACTTAGCATGACGTGTCTTACCGGTGCGTTTCAACATCCGTCGTTCCGTGGCACGACAATCGATGAAGCACTCGTGTTGAACCCGCTTGGTGGTGCTATCGCAACGTGGAGTTCAAGTGGGTTTGGTGTCGCCTACGGTCATCGCCAGCTCTTGCTCGGTTTTGTCGCCGAACTGTGGAGCGCACCATCGCCGCCTCTCCTTGGTCAATTAGTCGCTGCCGGCTTTACCAATTTGGCAATGAGCGGTGAGGCACCTGAAAGCCTACGCACATTTCTGTTGCTTGGCGACCCGCTTACTCCGGTAGTAGCTCGTCCCCTCTACCGTATCGACGTTCCGCTCGTGCAACGGTAGCGGTTTGTTTCACCCACCTTACCCGGTTCCCGCAGCTAGCCCAAGCGCTAGAGCGAGTCGGTCGTTCCCACGCGATACCACGCATTGTCTCACGGATTCATTGCCGGAGGGTCGGTAGGTGGTGACGCTGGGATATTGTTGGTATCGGCCGGACGTGTTTGATCGGCCCGTATCCATCCGACATACCGACTATCCCCGACTCGCACCATCGCCTCATACCAATCCCCGTCACGATTGAAAACAAACACTCGACTATCAGCCGGCGCCTCGACGATAATTCGAGCTGTTTCGCTCGGCGCTGCACGGACGCTCACGTTGGTGCTGGTGTACAGAATTGGCCACTCAGGTGGCAAGAGTGCTGCACCATTGTTCGGATCACGTTGCTTGAGGTATTGCAAAATCCCCTCGGCAATCCCCCGTGCTGCTAGCGCAGGCTGGGCAACGATAACCGCTCGGTCGGCAGCATTGGTCAAAAAACCGGTCTCTACGATAATTGCCGGTGTAGTGCGGGCAATTGCGTGAGTGTGGCGACGATAACTAAAGGCATAGTAGCCACGCATATTAATCGTCACTCCATTGCGATCTTCCGGTAGACCGGTGATCGCACCATACGTCGCTGCCACCGCTTCCATCAATGCGCGACTTGCCGCCGAAGTGCGCCACGGCGTCGCAATCTTCCAACCTCTTGCTCCTTCTACCGATCCATCGGCGTGAATTGCCACGAATGCATCGGCGTCATACGCAGGCGGTACTGTGGCCGGAAGTAGTTCAACTTCTACGCCGGCGGCAACCAAGATGTCACGCACCCGCACGGCAATTGCTTCGTTTACTTGAGCTTCGGTAATGCCATTCCAGTAGGCCCCGGAAGAAGTACGTAAATGAGCCAACTCATCAGGTAACTCATCCGAGCGCAAATGCCCAATTTGTAAACCTACCCGCGGTGGCGTGTCCGGCGGGCGTGGTGTCGGCGTCGGAATCACGCTTGGGGTGGCTGTTGGCATTGCAATGACCGGTTCGGCAACCAGATCACTAACCGGCGGTACCACCTGCACGATACGTGCCGGAGTAGGAGTAGCAGTTGGCGTAATTGGTACCAATGTGGCTGAAGGTGTCACCAAAGGTTCCATCACCACATCGCTTGCCGGTTGTGGCATGACACTCGTACACGCAACTAACGTCAATAGGGCGATAATCAGAACTGGGTTCATCTGCTTCATATCAAATCCATCGTTCCACAATCGACTTCACCTGAGCTTTTGGTTTAAATCTGGTATCATACCCGCATCATACCATCACTGCTGTGACAGTTGTGAGAGAGATTGCTGAGAAAGCAGGTAATTGATACGTAGCCACAGCACCGTCTGACAAAACAATCAGGGACAAGGAGCCAGACCATGCTGGTAGTAAAAGTGGGTGGCAGCGCCGGCAACGACTACGATGCCCTGTGCGACGACATCGCTGCTCGTTGGCAAGCCGGCGAGCATCTCATACTCGTCCATGGCGGTTCGGATCAGACCAATCGTCTCGCCGAGGCGCTCGGTCATCCGCCCCGTTTCGTCACTTCGCCGGGCGGCCATACCAGCCGCTATACCGACCGACGCACGCTCGAAATCTTTCTGATGGCGACCGCCGGCTTAGTCAATAAGCAACTGGTGGAACGCTTACAGATGCGGGGGGTGATGGCCTTGGGGTTGAGTGGTCTCGATGGCCGGTTGTTGGAAGGTAAACGAAAATCAACGATCAGAGTGATCGAGCAGGGTCGCCAGATGATTTTACGCGACGACTGGACCGGTACTATCGAGCGGGTCAATACTTCGCTCTTGCGGATGTTCCTTGACGCGGGCTACCTGCCGGTGGTGGCGCCGATTGCATGTTCGACTGCCGGTGAAGCGGTGAATGTTGATGGCGACCGGGCTGCTGCCGCTATCGCTGCTGCGCTCGGTGCGCAGACGTTGCTCTTGCTCTCGAATGTGCCTGGTCTTTTGCGTCATTTTCCCGATGAAGCATCGCTGATTAACCACATCCCGCGCGCCGAGGTAGAGGCATATATGGAATACGCTGCCGGTCGAATGAAGAAGAAACTGCTTGGCGCTCAAGAGGCGTTAGCCGGCGGTGTCCAGCGTGTTATCCTCGCCGATGCTCGCATTCCAGCATGCATTAGCCACGCACTGGCCGGTGGTGGAACGCATATTGCGTAATGGGGACAGCAATCGTTACACGCATTTTGCCACTCGTGTATTACCGCCACCCTCGGCCTCTGCACCGTTGTCGGTGAGCGAGGCCGAGGGGTTTCCTGACAGAGAGCCACGCCGTGCCTACTTCCCGTTCACAAAGGCCTGCACCAACATCGCAATTGCACCGGGGCGAGGGGTCAAGGCGTAGGGATCATCGGTATTCAGTCCTTCGTACACACCGTCCGGTCCAAGTGCAAACCGCTCGATTGAACCCAAATCCACATCGCGTAGCGACCACGCCAACCCCAATAGTTCATCAGCCCTCAGATCGGTGCGGATGTGCGGGCGCAGCGTAGTCGTCACTTGCGCCGCCAACTCCACCTGTCGCACCGGGTCGTGTTCGCGGATCCGGCGGGCAATCGCCAACACGATCATCTGCTGCCGCGCTTCGCGGGCGTAGGCACTATCATTGTGGCGGGTGCGGCTCAGAATTAACGCTTGCGCACCGTCAAGCCACTGCTTCCCTGCCGGAAAATAGACCGTGGTGAAGCCGTAATCCATCGTCGGATACGCCGGATCGTAAATGGGTTGTTCTAGCTCAACCTCAATCCCTCCGATGGCGTCAACCGCTGCCATAAAACCGGTAAAATCAGCCCAGACCACGTGATCGATTGGTATGCCTAATAGTTGCGTTACCGTGCGACGAGCTAGCTCTGCTCCACCAAGCACCGGATCCATCTCACCATAGACGGTTGCACTGTTGATGCGTCCATACCCATAACCGGGAATCTCCACGACCAGATCACGCGGTAGTGAGAGCAAGGCCACCCGCCGGTTGGCAGGCTCGATCCGTATCAGCATAATCGCATCTGACCGCGTTGCCCAACTCTCACCCGGTCGCCGATCACTGCCCAACAAGAGAATGTGTATGGCATTGGTGTTCGGTAGACGAACGTCAACCGTCGGTATCAGGGTTGGTACGGGTACGCGCCCATCTACCGCCGGTAAGGTGATCGGTGTGGCCGAGGCTAGCGTTGTCACCCCGATCACCGTCACCGGTGATGAAGAAGCCACCGGGGTTGGTATCAGCGATGGTACCTGGCTTGGTACCGGTAATGGTAAAGCTCTCGCAACGACCGGTTGAATTGGCACGACCGTGGTCGGTATGGGCAATGTCTGGGCGACTGATGAGGGCAGTTGCATAGCATCCACATTCTGGATGATTGTCCTCGCCGCCACCAACACGCGCCCGGTCTGAAAACCGAGCCAGCCGACCAGCAGTGCCACCACTACCCACAGCACAGAACGTCCACGCTTGCGCCCGACCGGTTTTCGGTCCGGTAGCGGTGTTGCCAGCAGGGTTGCGAGCAACTCAAAATCACCGGCAGCAGCGTATTCGCGGCAGGTCGTACATTCGGCGAGATGATGTGCTAATTGGGCTTGCAGAGGGGAGTCGACCCCGGCACGAATACCGGCGGCAAGCAACGCACGCGCTTCACTACAGTTCATAGCAATGCCAACCGATCATCGGTAACATACCTATGGAGAGTGTATTACCGGTGACCCCTAGAATACAGTACTCTCATCTTCGCCAAAATTGCCATCGGTCAGGATAACCGGTCAAACCTCATCTTCAAATTGCTTCTATTGTGACTCACTTCTGCATTCATCGGCAAGTTAGAATAAACGTAAGCGTTTACCTTTTCACGTGAACCCACGCTAGCTCAGATGACAACTATCGAAAAGGTTCAGGAACTGGGTAGCATTCTGTGCTGCCATCTGTTATCATACAAAACGTCCGCAGCAACCTTATTCGACAAGGGAGAGGAGTTTTTTGTATGCGACTGCCCAACCGACTCTGGTGGATCGGCGTCTTGGTCGCAATCATTGGTCTTGTTGCTCCCGTCTCGGCAGCCCCGCCACGCAACAACATTATCAATGTCGATCAGTTCGGTGATGCAAAGGACTTGCCGCCTAATCTCCTCAGCGATGAAGAGATTGCAAAGATAGATCGTTTGCAGAACGGCGCATCGTATCCTCTTGCCATCAGCGAGATTAGCCCAGACGATACTGCGGTCTTGATCAGCTCAAGCGAAGGTTTCGCTTTCCTCGATATCACTACCGGTGATACTGTACCGATTGACACAACAGCGTTCGATGTTTTTGTGCCGCTTCCTTTCCTCGGTTTTGGTAGCTATAGCTGGCAAGACGAAAGTACCCTTGGCGTACTCGCCGTGAACTCTTTCGCGACCGGTAACGAGGATGCACTCGCTAAGCTCTTCATTGACCGCTTTACCGGTTCGATTAGTACGTTTGCGGTTGGTATTCCCGATCAGAATTTTAGCTTTGTCTCAGTGGCCCCCAATCTCACCAGTTGGCTGATCGTGCGCGAACCACCGAGTGCTACCGAGCAGTCTGCGGTAGGTGCTAGACCGTTTACTGTCCGCCACCGAATTGCCATACCCACTTCGGTAGCATCCCGGATGAATCGGATCGAATTGCCGGCCCGCATCCAGCGCCAAGTTGACCGACTTCGCCAACGCCGACCCGATCTGATCGCCCGGTTCCTTTTTCAACAACAAGAAGACGGTAGTACGGTTGAAGTAACTCGTGAACCGTATAATCTCTTCTTATACGATGCAACGACCGGTGAAGAACGCTACCTGACCAGCATTCCATACGCTTCAACCCTGCTCAACGACACGTGGACAAGTGACTCTGCGCAGTTAGCCATCTCGTTCTTCGGTGTCCCTGATGCCGAAGGTCGCGGTTTCTATAACGGCGCTCTCTTTTCCGAAGAGATTTATCGCGACTTGACCGGTAATTTACCACCGCGCCAGAATCCGATTATTCAAAACAACAATACGTATGTGATCGATTTCGCCAGCGGTCAAACCCAAGTCATTCGACCTGATCCGAGTCTTGGTGCGCCAATCCTCGAAGCTCACGATTGGGCACCCGGCGGCCAATCACTGTTGATCAAGGCCCATCACCCCGCCTATCTCAAGGGGCGTACCCATCCGGTCTACTACCCGCGATTCGCTTCGCGGACCAGCTTCCGCTTCTACGACCGCGATGAGACCGGTCAATTTCGCTGGACAAAAACCTTCGAGCATCCGATGTTGTCGGGTGGTGATGTGGCATTTGCCTTCAGCATCGCTGATTTTGTTAGCCCTGATGAAATAATTATTCGCGGTGTGGTAGGGAGCAATCGCCATCCCTACTATTACAACCGGGTGTCAGGTGAGTTGCGCAATCTGGCTGACCGCGCCGGCTCCTACTTTAACGTCTATGCTACGAGTAGCAGTACCCGCCAGATAGTCTTTACCTATACCTCATATACCGATCCACCCGATATCTTCCGCCTCCGCTGGGATGGCACTGCATTGTACCGGCTCACATGGCAGAATGAAGAACTCCGTCGCGAGGCTAATCTGCGCCAAGACCCGGTGACGTTTACCCTGCGCAATGGTCAGGTGCGGGTTGGTACCTTGATCCAGGCCGCCGATGCACCGTTCCCGCCCAAGAATGTGCCACTGATTGTGTGGCAAGAGGGTGGACCGAACGTGCCGATGGTTAACCAGTGGATGGCGAATGTTGAGAATCCATATGCTCTCCTACCCTCGTTTGGCTTTGCACTCTTGATCACGCCGGTCGCCGGTCGTCACGGGTATACACCGGCAGTGTACACTTCGCTGGTCGATAACAGTAACTTCGGTCAGATCGACATCGATGAACAGGCCGAAATTGTCCAGCAGGTAATTGCTCGCGGCTGGACAACAAAGGGGAAAGTGGGGATTACCGGCTGCTCGTATGGCGGCTATTTCGTCCTCCAGAGTATTGTCCGCTACCCCGACCTCTATGCAGCGGCCAATCCACAATGTGGGTTTATCGATGCAATTACCGAATGGACACAGGGCGCAACAGTTCTACCGCCGTATCTGGAAGGGTTACCTCCTTATAAGGCACTGAATGAATACGTTAAGGACTCGCCAAGCTATGGCGCCGATAAGGTTAAGACTGCGGTGCTCACATTCCACGGTACCGATGACTTCTTACCCATTGTGCAGAATGAAAACTTCCACCTGCAATTGGTCAACCGTGGTGTGCCGGCCCGCATGGTACGGTTCGTTTCTGAGGGGCATGGGTTGGGTTTGCAAGAAAACCAGCTCTATGCTGCGCAAGAGCAGATTAGTTGGTTCCGCACGTATCTGAAGTAGCGTATGATGTCCGGTAGGGGCAGTCTGGCCTGACCGTCCCTACCGGTCGCCTTAGTTTAGTGTGGTCCATGAATATGTTTACACGACGACCATTTTATTATCGCCTCAGCGCAGGTATGCGCATTAGCGTCCGCCCGCACTATGTTCCCGGTCATTCGTTTCCGCCCTTGCAGCGTTTTGTATTCGCCTACGATGTACGAATCGAAAACGTTAGTCGGCGCACGGCTCAATTGATGAGTCGGCGCTGGACGATTTATGACTCGATTGGGGAAGAATTGGAAGTTGTCGGTGATGGTGTGGTCGGCTTACAGCCTATCCTCGACCCCGGTGACGTGCATGAATACCAGAGTTTTTGCGTGCTGAAGTCATCGCGGGGTTGGATGGAAGGTGAATACTACTTCCGTACAACAGATAATACCTACTTTACCGCGTTCATCCCGCGTTTCGACCTGATCGCCGATCCAGAGTGGATTAGCGATGAGGAATGACTACAAGCGTCGTAATCGCGCCCGCTCTTGCCGATAGGTTCGCACAAAGATGATAGCCAACACGGGTAGAAGCCACGGCCAATCGGGCTGTTCTTCGCGTAATAACCGCCATGTGGCCCGCAACTGAATCAAAGCTGGAAAACGCGCAAGCTGTACTTCGACGATGGCCTGTACTTGACGCTGCCATGCCGGTGGTTCGTTGGTGTTCATCGCCGATCGCTTTACCTTCCACCACAGTATCGGTAAGCCCAATACCGGTAAGCGTTTGCCATGAGGTGAGGGAGATGTGGGTCGTCCCATAGTACCACTTCTCACCAGAGATGGGGTGGGGTGTCTGCCCACCCCACAACGTATTCGCCGCCAACGTGCAACCTACGCCCCAAAAAACTTACGGTTCTTCTCGATGTAGCTCTTCCACTGCTCAGGTACCGCGTCATCGGCAAAAATGGCCTCGACCGGGCATTCCGGCTCACACGCGCCGCAGTCGATGCACTCATCAGGGTTGATGTAGTATTGATCGTCACCCTCGTAAATGCAATCGACCGGACATACAGCAACGCAGGAGGCGTCTTTGGTACCGATACACGGTTCAGTAATGACGTATGGCACAATAAGCTCCTTCCTATTTACAACTGCGGAAGTTCCGCGCGATGGTTGTTTGTACTCAGACTACTACAACACCAACGAGTTGTCTACGACTTTTGTACCACTTCACCACACCGCTCCGGCTTTACCCGTACTGTGCGTTCGGGATAGTAGCTGACCAATCCGGTTGGTCCACCGGGAATCTTGCGCACGACTCGTCGTTGACAAATGTCAACTTCTACCGCCGTATCATCTCGCGCCTGACTGTAATACGCTGCTAGTGCTGCTGCCTCGGCAATCGTTCGTTCGGGCGGATGGTCGGCACGAATGATGACGTGGGCACCGTGGATGTTGCGCGCGTGGAGCCAGAGATCGGTGGGACGAGCGATACGAAAGGTGACTTCTTCGTTCTGGCGAGCTGTTCGCCCAATGTAGATCGGTAAGCCGTCGCTTGAACGTACCTGTAGTGGTCGGCCACGTGGTCGTTGTCGTCGCATCGCCGACGTGCGGAGATACCCGGCTTCTTCCGCTTCAGCCGCGATCAGGTCAATTTGCGTAGCATCGTCGGCAATGGCTAACATCGCCAACAATTGGTCGAGTCCGGCCAGCCGGTTCTCTGTGTCGGCGAGTCGTGCTGGCAAGATGGCACGAGCACTCTTCGCTTTTTCATACGCCTTAAACCGTTCTTGTGCCTGTTCAACCGGCGACCGGTTTGGATCGAGGGCAATCCGTTCACTCTCTACCACCAATTCTGTTATACCACCTGACAATTGGTGCAGAAAAGCGAAGATCATCTCACCTTCCCACCGCAGACGGTCGAGTTCGTTGACCCGCACCAATTCATTGACGATCTGTTCCCGTTGGTGAAGAAGCTGCTCGCGACTGACCTGCAACTGTGCCTCGAGATCGGCCCGTCGCCGATCTCGCCCCAGTGGTTGTTGGCGTGCTGTGTAGAAGACTTCCAGTACCTCACTCATGCTCGCCATCGGCGCCGCACCGGGCAAGTGAAGTGGCCGGTAGGGTGCGTAGGCAATCGGCCCACTCTCATCGTTGACCAGATGTGGTTCAGGTGGGGCGGCAACGATCTCACGCAGCCGAGCCGCAATAGTGTATGGCGGCAAGCCCGTTCCACTTGTCGGCAGGACGTCACAGGCCCGTACTAACACCTCACGCGCCACCTGTGGCGAGATGCCACGGTACGCATTGACGAGCGCTTTTACCGGATCACCGACACCCATGATCGCTTCAATCTCGGCTGCATTGGCCCGCAACGGATCACGCTTGTCCGGCGCCGGCGGCAACGTATAGACCTGACGTGGCAGAATCACCCGACTACTCATCCGCGGCGTCACCCGCTTGATCGCATCGAGGATCAGATTGTTATCATCGACCAGTATGATGTTGCTCCGCCGATCTTGTGGCTCTACAATGAGATCGCAGTGCAGCCACTCGTTGGTCTCCTCCGTCTCATCATCATCCAGTTCGTCAAGGATCACTTCATCAAGATCAGGAGAATGTGAGCGTTTGCGCGACTCCGCCGGTTTCGTTATACTGAACAAAACGACTCGTTCGTAGGGCGGCTGCTCAATGTTCACGATTCGTCCACCGAGTACGTATTTGCGCATAAGGAGTAAAAACGGCGTTTCACCATCAACGCCACGGGTTAGTCGTTGACTAACCAAATGAATGCGCGCCGTTTGCGCATCGGCAGAGGCGATCACATACCGGCGTTGGCCGTGAGCATAGACCTCCAAGCCGATAGTCAACGGCCCAACGAGTAGAACGCGCTGGATGCGTCCAAACAAGATTGTTGACTGTAATTCATCAACAACGGCGGCAAGGGTAAGAGCATCGAAGTACATACGCAAACCACCCGAATCATTGACGATAGCACCGGCAGGATACCACAAGGCGAGCGTGAACGATGGAACCACTCCTCAATCCGGTGTTGCAAGGTAAACCACCGCAGCCACTCCTCGTAGTTATCTCGGGACCATCAGGTGTTGGCAAAGACTCGGTACTGATGCGGATGCGTGAGCTGGGTTTTCCGTTTCATTTTGTCGTAACTGCCAACAGTCGCCCACGACGGCCCGGCGAGATCGACGGTGTCGATTATCATTTTGTGACCGCCGAACGTTTTCGCGAGATGATCGACAACGATGAGCTGCTCGAATGGGCCGAAGTATACGGTCAGTATAAAGGTATTCCCAAATCCGAGATTCGGCAGGCTATGGCCAGCGGACGCGATGTTATTTTACGGATCAACGTCGACGGTGCAGCGACCATCAAGCGGTTGGCTCCTGAGGCGGTCTTTATCTTTCTGGCCCCTGCTTCTCTCGACGAACTGCGGCATCGCTTAATGCTGCGACGTACCGAATCGCCGGAAGAGGTAGAGCGACGCTTGGCGATGGTCGCCGATGAGCTGGCACAGCTACCCAATTTCGACTACGTGGTCATCAATCACGCTGACCGTCTCGATGAAGCGGTGGGTCAAATCCGGGCGATCATTAGTGCTGAAAAGGCTCGTGTCTACCCACGTCGGGTCATTCTCTAACGACGACACGAACCTAAACACTGTGGCGTACCGGATATGATCACTGACAGGAGGCTCACAATGAGTATTCAAGAACGTCTACTTAACGATCTGAAAGAAGCAATGCGCGCCGGTGATAAAGTGCGTGTCAATGCTATTCGTGCTGCCCGCGCTGCGCTCCAATCGGCTCAACTCGAAGCGGCCAAGCAGCGGTTCGATGCTGCCGTCGCCGCTATCGAAGCCGAACATGCCGGCGATCCGGCTGCCATCGAGGCGGCGAAGGCCAATATCTCTATCGATAGCCACGCCGCTTTGAGTGAGGCTGAACAAGAGGCGGTCATTGCCCGTGAGATTAAGCGCCGGCGTGACGCTGCCGAGATTTACCACAAGGCGGGCCGTGCCGATCTTGCAGCGGCTGAAGAGGCTGAAATCGCTGTGCTGAGTGAATATCTGCCAAAAATGCTCAGTCCTGAGGAGTTACGCCCACTCGTGGCCGCCGTCATTGCTGAATTGGGGGAGAGCGGTCCTGCTGCAATGGGGAAGGTGATGCCGGTTTTGCTCGAACGCTTCAAGGGAAAGGCGGAAAATCGCACGCTGAGTCAGATTGCACGCGAATTGTTAAGTGCATCATAACTCTCGCCTACCAAAGAAGCCCATGAAAGCCCTTTTGCGCTACCGACCGTTCCGTAGGTTGATCCACCCACCACGCTTGACTCTCTCACGAGGGCAAGTACGGTTGTCGTTGGCGGTGCTCTTACTTTGGGCCGGAATCTGGGCAGTGTCTACTTTCCGTCTCCCTGGCGCGAGCGGGTTACAGGTGGGTCAACCTAGTCCTATCAGTATTGTTGCTCCGAATGAGGTCATCTATACGAGCGAAGTACTGACTGCCGAACGGCGTAAACAGGCTGAAAATAATCCCGATAATCTGGTTTATTTTAACGATCCGCAGATTCCGATTGAGCAGCGTCGTAACCTCTTTGCCCTGCTCGATATGATCGGGCGGATTCGTAATGATCCCACCCTTAATGAAGCAGCACGGTTACGCGCTCTCCAAGATTTGCCTAGCGCCGATGTTACCTTTACCACCGAACAGGTTCGTCTGTTGTTATCACTTGATGATGAGGAGTGGTCGCTTCTGCGCACAACCATTCTCAGTCTCTACGACCGCGCAATCGAGCGTTACGATTATGCCGTCGATGAGCGAGCGCTGAACCAGCTCCGTGAACGCTGGCTAGGGTTCTGGTTGGCCACCACGAACCTTGATCCGGTACAACGCGAACTCGCACAAACGATAACGGCCGCTTTTCTGCGCGTCAATCGTACCCTCGATCGCGCTGCTACCGAAGAACGGCGGGCAAATGCAGCCGCACAGGTTGCTCCGGTAGAGGTGAAGGTGCTCGCCGGCGAAATGATCATTCGCGCCGGCGAGATCGTTACTCCGGCCCATATCGAGAAATTGCAGGCAACCGGTGCGATGCCACGCCCCCTTGGTTGGTCAGAACTGCTCGGTTATGGCCTCCTGGCAACCTTCCTGAGCGCCGGACTCTTCGGTTATCTCGGGGTTTTTCAACCATCCCTGCTTGTCCAGACCCGATCACTCTTTACTTTGATCGGTATCGTGGTCGGTACTCTCCTCCTTGCCCGTCTCACCTTCCTCATCTACGATGCACGGCCCGTCTTTTTTCCATTGGCCACGCTCGCCGTCGTGACCACCGTCGTCTTTTCCGGCCAACTCGGTTTTGCCGTTAGTCTGCTGGCTGCTATCGTTATCGGTGTCCTGGAAGGCAACGATCTGACGTTGGTCGTCACGTTGTTTGCCGGTTGTACAAGCGCTATTTTGCTCGTTCGCACTGCCGACCGGCTCCGCTCATTTTTGATCGCCGGTCTTGGGATGACTGCGACGATTATCGGGTTTGAGACGACCTTCTGGCTTAGTCAACAAGCTATCTTTAGCCTGTCTGGTTTTAGCGGCTGGATGCTCACCACGAGCATGAGCGCTCTGACGAACGGCGGTCTGACGACAATTCTTTCGTTCGGCCTGTTCAATGTGATAGCGCGCTTGGCCGGACAAGTGACGGCATTGCAGTTGATGGAACTGGCGCATCCCTCACGCCCACTGCTACGTAAGCTGATCCGTGAAGCGCCCGGTACCTATTACCATAGTGTGGCCGTCGGTAATCTGGCCGAGGCTGCCGCCGAGGCAATCGGTGCCGATGCGCTCTTGCTGCGGGTTGCTGCCTATTATCACGATATTGGCAAGACGATTCGCCCGGCATTTTTTACCGATAATCAGATGGGGCGTGAAAATGTGCATGATGAGCTTGACCCGTACATTAGCGCCCAAATCATCATTGATCACGTGCGTGAGGGGATCAAGATGGCCCGCGCTGCCGGTTTACCTGAACAGATTATCGATTTCATTGCCACTCATCACGGTACCGGCTTAGTACGTCATTTTTACCAACAAGCACTGCAACGCTACGATAATGTCGATGAACGCGACTTTCGCTATCCTGGGCCCCGTCCACAAACGCGCGAACAGGCCATTTTGATGTTGGCCGATTCGGTAGAAGCAACCGTGCGTTCGAAGGCGCAACATGGGAAGCTGATCGCGACCCGTAATGGTGAGAGCAGCGAGCGTTCGACGAATGGCGCTGTTACCCTCGATGAACTTGTTCAATCCATTATTGATGCCCGGGTGCGGGAAGGGGAACTGAACGATGCGCCTCTGACGATGCGCGAACTCCGGCAGATTAAGACGGTCTTTGTCAATAATTTACAATCGATCTACCATCCCCGCGTCGACTACGCACCGCAGCTTATTCGGACATAAAGGGGGCCATTGATGATGTACACTGCCGACAGTCCTATCCTTGGCCCGCAAACGGCTGCTATGGATCAGATGAGCCGCTATATCCTTAGTCGGCCGCACGGCGAGTATACCGAGAAAGATGTCGCCGATGTTATTATTCCGGCATATGTACGCATTTGTCTCACGGTCGGCGTTGATCCTCTCATTGCGGTGGCACAAATGATTCATGAGACGGGGAATCTGACCAGCTTCTGGAGTCAACGCCCGCAACGAAACCCCGCCGGTATCGGGGTAACCGGGCAATCACAACAGCAGCAGCCCGTCAATCCACGTGGATGGGCCTACAACCCCCAACGTCAGCGGTGGGAAGCGGGCGTCAGTTTCGCAACATGGACTGATGACGCTGTTCCGGCCCATGTTGGCCGCTTACTCGCCTACGCACTTGCTGACGGCAGTGAAACTCCTCCGCAACGCGAATTGATCGCCAAAGCCCTTAGCTATCGGCCCTTCCCAGGCGCGTTTCGCGGCAGCGCGCAGACGATCAAGCAACTTGGTCGCGTCCATAATCCACTTGGTGCGCGCGGTGCAGGATGGGCTAGCCCTGGTCGTAACTATGGCGAAGCGATTGCGCGGATTGCCAACCAAGTCCTTGCGGTACCGTTATAACCGGTGGATGGTCGGTGGGCCAATCAAATGGGGGGATTCGCGGATTTCCTCCGCATCCGTGCCGTTTATGCCCCCAAGGGTAAACTGGCCGTTACATCAACATCCCAGCCATGTTGGATACCGGTTTCAAAGCGGTAGAATGCAGCCGCTGCCACCATCGCTGCATTATCGGTGCAGAGGTCAAGTGCCGGTAGATGTACCGGTACGCTGGCGCGCCGCTTCAATTCTTCACGCAACCGTCGGTTCGCCGCCACGCCGCCGGCCAATAGTATTGCCTGCGCCTTATAGCGACGTGCTGCATCAACCGTCTTCGTTACCAACACATCAACAACCGACTCTTGAAACGCATACGCCATCTGAGCAACAAATGGCGCATCGAGTTGTGGTGTTTCGTTTGAACTCTTTCGTCCACTGAGACGGGCTGCCTGCGCCAACCGATCCTGGACGCGATGCAGGACGGCAGTTTTGAGTCCACTGAATGAGAAATCGTAGCTATCGCGGAGCCATGCCCGTGGCAAGACTCCACCTGGGGTTGCCTGCGCCGCGGCAGCCTGGATCGCCGGCCCACCCGGATATCCCAAGCCCAGAATTCGCGCTACCTTATCGAACGCTTCACCGGCAGCATCATCACGAGTTTGACCGAGCAATTCGTATTGACCATGATCGTGGATCAAGGCCAGTAAGGTATGCCCACCACTGACCAACAAAGCAACGAGTGGGAAGGGCGGCGGCGGGTCACTGCCTAACCAACCGGCGTACAGATGGGCTTCCAGATGGTTCACCGCGACAAACGGCAAGCCACGCTGCCACGCCATAGCTTTGGCTGCATTGAGACCGGTCAACAACGCACCGCTCAGACCGGGACCGTGAGTAGCCGCCACGGCGTGGACATCATTCCAGCCGTTAGGAAGCGCGGCCAACGCTGCCCGTACTACCGGCGCCAGACTAAGGATATGTTGGCGAGAGGCAATTTCGGGTACTACACCCCCATACCGCTCATGCGTCGCCATTTGTGAAGCGACGATATTACTGATCACTGCGCGCCCACCACGCACGACCGCGGCTGCCGTCTCATCACACGACGTTTCAAGCGCCAGGATTGTAAAATCATCAGGAAGCCGTTTCATGATCGTTCCATTCGATACAGCGTGCTCATACCGATACGCCTGCTGCTCCTCGATACCTCACGTCTAATGGCGCTCGCCGAAAATCGCCCGCCCGATCCGCACCATCGTCGCTCCCTCGGCAATCGCAGCACTCAAGTCATCACTCATACCCATCGACAACTCCCGCCAACTTGCCTGTGGGTAACGACGGGCCAGATCGTCGCGCAACGCACGCAAGGCGGCGAAGTAAGGTCGAGCCGCATCCGGGTGGTCGACAATCGGTGCGATGGTCATCAGACCGCACACTTCAAGTGCCGGCAATGCGAGGATGGCCTCGATAGCGGGCAATAGTTCACGGTAAGCGGCATCGTTGGTGATTCCGCCGGGCAACCAAAAACCTTCTTTGCTCGCTTCACCACTGACGTTAACCTGAAGCAATATCGGCATCCGTCGATCAAGCTCACGGGCATGCCGATCGAGTGCCTCGGCCAATCGTAGACTATCAACCGAATGAATCAGATCGAACAAACTGACGGCGAGCTTTGCCTTATTGCGCTGTAAATGACCGATCAGGTGCCAGCGCGGGTGTGGTTGGAGATGGGTCAACGCCGCGATCTTTTGCTGCGCCTCTTGCACCCGATTCTCACCGAGATCGCTCACACCGGCTGCCACTGCGGCTGCCACAACCTCAGGTGGATGGGTCTTACTGACCGCGATCAACTGAATCTCATCAACCCGACGACCGGCAGCAGCAGCAGCGACAGCAATCTGTTCACGAACGGCAGCTAGCCGCCGACTCAGCGTTTCAGTCATGGTTGTGTTCCCTGCACATCGATCAATAATCGTTGCTCAAGTGGTGGATCGGGCGGCAACTCCGTGATCAGTAACAATCCGCGTCCTGCCGGTAACGGCACACTCAACTCAAGCGGGGTTGAACCACCTGGTGGCAAGTTGGCAATCGTTGTTCCTGGCGCACGGTAACGTTCGCCAGCACTATCTCGCAACTCGAACGCACTTATCGGCACCATCAGATCGGCATTGGTCAGGTTCGTCACCGTTCCCCTAACTTTCACCCCACCGGCAATTGGTTCGAGGGCATCAATAGTCACCTGCACGCGCGAGTTGCGGGCAACCGGATCGACGGGTTGGCCGCGACGACCATCTGTAAGCTGTTGCCAAAGAGTACGTGCCGCTGCTTGCGCCTCCGGCGCCAAATCCTTCAGCTCAAGCTGTGGGAGCGCCGGCAGCGGCAACGCCGGTGGTGGTTGTCGTGCAAATTGATCGCTCAGGGCAATGGTTTTGGATTGTTGCAAAAAGATGCTCAACCCGATGAGGAACGCTGCACCGAAAAGCCCGATTACCCAAAATGGAACCGATGGTGTGTCATCGTGCATAGTATCACATACCTCAAAGACCAACAGAACATGTTACCGCCATTAGCCTGTTGACCAACAAGACGCGCTGCCATCGTTATTGTAGCCGGGGCTAGCCTGCTTGACAAACTGACGCGAATCGCGTATATTCGCCTACTGTCATCTACTGTGGTTAACTGTTCACAACACAATGGTGCGCAAAGTCGGCATACTGCGACTCGCTCCCGTTTCGTTGTGATCAGCACCACGTGGCGAAGGCAGATTACAGATTTAAAACAAGGAGAAATCGGTTATGAAGCGTGCGATCAGTCTATTCCTGCTGGTTGGTATGCTGGCCTCCATGCTTGCCGCCTGTGGCGGTGGTGGTCAGATCCAGCCGACAGCAACCCCTCAGCCGGCTACACAGGCCACCACGGCCCCGGCACCGACTGCTGCGCCACAACCAACCACGGCAGCACCGGCACAAGTTATTAAGATTGCTACGCAAGGCCCACTGTCTGGTGGGCAGGCTGCGCTCGGTACCGGTATGAAGAATGCCGCCGAGCTGGCAGTCAAGCAACTGTCTGGCCCACTTACTGAACTTGGCTTCCGGGTTGAGCTGGCACCGTTCGACGATCAGGCAAAGCCGGAGGTTGGGTCGGCGAACGCGAAGAATATCGTATCAGACCCCGACATCCTCTGCGTTGTCGGGCACCTGAACTCCGGTGTGGCGCTGGCAGCCCTGCCGGACTACAAGAATGCCCGGCTGGCAATGGTCTCGCCGGCCAACACCAACCCCAACATCACCGAGGGTGGCTATGAGGTTGCCTTCCGCGTCGTCGGTCGCGACGATGTGCAAGGCTCGGTGGCCGAGAAGTTCGCCCGCGAAGAGCTGAAGATTAAGTCGGTCTACATCATCCACGACACCACCGCCTACGGGCAGGGTGTTGCCGAGTTCTTCCGCAAAGCGGCAGAGGCGAACGGTATCCAGGTGCTCGGCTTCGAGGGTACCGAAGAGAAGAGTGACTTTTCGGCAATCCTCACCCCCATCTTGGCCGCCAATCCTGACCTGATCTTCTTCGGTGGGATTTACGACCAGGCCGGTCCGTTCTTCCGCCAAGCCCGTGACCGCGGTATCACCGCTCAGTTTATGGGTCCCGACGGCCTTGACTCCGAAGAGTTGGTGAAGCTGGCCGGCGATGCCGTTGACAAGATGTACTACACCTCGGTCGCTGCGCTGGTGAGCCAGTTCCCCAAGGCAGCGAAGTATGCCTCTGATTACAAGGCGGCTTACGGTGAAAACGCTCCATCCTTCTCGGCGCAAGCCTACGATGCAGCCAACATTTGCGCCGCCGGTATCTTGTCGGCTGCGATCACCGCCGGTGGTAAGCCGACTCGCGCCCAAGTCCTAGAGGCGATCCGCAATTTGCCGCCCTTCCCCGGCATTACCGGTACGTTCAAGTTTAACGCGAAGGGCGACCCGACGGTTGCTACCTACTTCGTGTGGCAGGTCAATGCGGCTGATTGGAATCAGAACAAACTGATTAGCCGCCTCGAGATTGCACCGCCGCAATAAGTTCGGTTATCTGTCGGCACATGCGTAAGTACTCTTCAACTTACGCATGTGCCCATTACGCTGTTCGGGAGAGTGCATGGCTGTCGATGTAACGGTTTCCCCCACCACTGCTCGCCGGTCTCTCGGTGAAGTTCTTGGGGTTGTTTTAGGTCCGGTCGGTCAATTATTGGCCTTCATTGTTGGAAGTGCTGCTAGCTTAGCACTGCTCGTCATCGTCTTCGCCCTCATCCTTTCGCCAAGCCAGCCCGATATTATGCAGCGGGTAACAATTATTCTCCCGCAAGTGATCATTGACGGGCTCGTGCGTGGCTTTCTTTTCGCCACCATCGCCCTTGGCTACACGATGGTTTATGGCGTCCTTGAGTTTATTAATTTTGCCCACGGTGAAATCTTCATGATCGGCGGCGTGGTCGGAGCGACGGTCAGTTTTATCTTGGTGAGTTCCGGCACTCTGGCAAGTATGCCGCCATTAGTATTTGTCCTGCTTGTTGTGCTTGTGGCTATGGCATTCTGTGGTACACTAGCGGTTACCGTCGAACGGATAGCCTACCGGCCATTGCGTAATGCCCCACGACTGGTACCGTTGATTTCGGCCATCGGAATGTCTCTGATTTTGCAAGACCTTGCCCGTTTGGTAATGACCAACACGCCCCTTGGCTTTAATGCCCGTTATCAAACCCCTGATTTCGGTCCGCCGCTCCAACTATTCACCATGCAAGTTGGCGAGCGAAGCGTTCCGGTCATTTTAAGCCCACGTGATTTGATCTTTATTGTCACTGCGACATTGATGTTGATAGTGCTAAACTATGTGGTTAACGTCACCAAATTGGGCAAAGCGATTCGGGCTACCGCGCAAGATATGCCAACGGCGAGTCTGATGGGAATTGATGTCAACCGGATCATTGCGCTCACCTTCCTCATCGGTGGAGCCCTAGGCGGAGCTGCCGGTGCTTTGTTTGGGTTGCGCATTGGTACCGTTAACCCATATATGGGCCTGATCCCCGGCCTCAAGGCATTTACTGCCGCAGTTCTCGGTGGGATCGGTAATATTACCGGTGCGATGGTCGGTGGGATTGTGCTTGGCTTCCTCGAGGCGTTTGTAGCTGCATATCTGTCCATCTTTACTGCCGGTAACTTCTCAGGAGCAGCCTATGCCGATATTGCGGCCTTTAGTATCTTGATCCTCCTCCTCATTTTCCGGCCCTCTGGTTTGCTCGGTGAGGCAACAACGCAGAAGGTGTAGCTATGACGACAAGTACATCATCGCAAAGTCTCTGGCAGCGTGTAACTACGCCACTGAGCAGTGGGCCGACTGCATACGGGTTTTTGGTACTCTATGTATTGGCCTGTTCGATCCTCCTGCTGACGAACCCACGCACCTCCCTGAGCACCGATGTCGTCTTCGTTCTGTTTCTGCTTTCGATGTTGGTAACTTATCGTGCGCGGGTGGCAACATGGTTTAAAGCCGTCTTGGGGGTGTTTGCGTTGGGGGTTGTGCTCCCGTACTTTGGTCTGCTCAACCCCTTCTACATCGATGTGGCGACCCAAGCCGGTATCTTTACCGCGTTGGCGCTAGGCCTCAATGTTGTGGTCGGTTTTGCCGGCCTGCTTGACCTCGGCTATGTGGCCTTCTTTGCCGTAGGCGCCTATGCGTGGGGGATTATGAGTACCCCCCAAATTACCGAGATTAACCCGGCATGGGGTCCGGTGGATCCGATCATGTTCTACCCCTTCCTCATCATCGGTCTCATTCTGGGACTAATCACCGGTGTGTTGCTCGGTTTGCCGGTATTGCGCCTACGTGGTGATTACCTGGCGATTGTCACGCTCGGTTTCGGTGAAGTCATCCGCGTGGTTGCGAACAATCTCGACCGTCCGGTAAATGTAACGAACGGTTCCCAAGGAATTCGCGCCATCGAGCGGCCACCGTTAATTATTGTGGACCAAATTCGTAATCTCGGCATTCAGGCCGACGATAATCAGCTCTACCAGCTTTTCTTTTACTACCTTGTACTCATCATTGTTTTACTCTCAGTTATCGTTGTAGCCCGCCTCAAATATTCACGCATTGGTCGAGCGTGGGAGGCAATCCGCGAAGATGAAATCGCTGCGGTGGCGCAGGGCATTCCGCGGGTACGGATGAAGCTCCTTGCCTTTGCTATCGGTGCTTCCTTTGCCGGTGTGATGGGTGTCGTTTTTGCTGCGAAACAGCTCTTTATCAATCCACCAACGTTCGACTTGCTCCGTTCGATCAACATTCTGGCAATGGTTATCCTGGGCGGGATGGGATCGATTCCCGGTGCAATGCTCGGCGCGATTATTGTGACAATGCTCGACCTCCAGATCTTGCCTCGGATCGCAACCGTGTTACGTGAAGCGCAGGCTGCCGGTGCTCCCATCCCACGTCAGTTTGATCCGACGCAGTATCAGCGCTTGCTGTTCGGCTTACTGTTGGTGCTGATGATGATTTTCCGCCCAGAGGGACTGTGGCCTGACGAACGACGACGAGAAGAACAGCACGATGTTGTGGTTACGGACGAGGAGCTAGAGACTGATACAGTAAATCAACCGGCCGGCACCGACACAGGGAGATAGCTATGGCGCTGCTCGAAGCTACGAATATTACCAAGATTTTCGGTGGTCTGGTGGCGGTGAATGACGTGACTTTCACCGTTGAACCGGGTAGTATTGTGAGTGTGATCGGCCCTAACGGTGCCGGGAAGACTACCTTCTTTAACGTGTTAACCGGTATTTACAAGCCCGACAAGGGGCGGGTTGTCTTTGCCGGGCAAGATATTACCGGCTGGCGCTCCGATCAGATCGCGACACTTGGGATGCGCCGCACCTTCCAGAACATTCGGCTATTTGGGAATATGACGGTGCTCGAAAACGTGCTTGTCGGAATGCACGTTCATCTCGATGCGCCGATCTGGAATATTATCTTCCGTTCACGCAGTATGTTGCGTGAAGAAGCAAAGGCGCGCGCTAAGGCGATAGAGTTACTGAATTTTGTCGGTATTGCCGATAAGCGCGATGAATTGGCGAAAAACTTGCCCTATGGTGATCAGCGCCGATTAGAGATTGCTCGTGCGATGGCCGGTGATCCCAAGATTATTTTGCTCGATGAGCCAACTGCCGGGATGAATCCGCACGAGACGACGGAAGCCACCCACCTCATCCGCCGCTTGCGCGATGAACGTGGGATTACGGTGATTCTGATCGAACATGATATGCGACTGGTGATGTCCATCTCGGAGCGGATCTCGGTGCTCGATTACGGGAGTAAGATCGCTGAAGGCGATGTGCAGGCAATTCGTGCCAATCCAAGGGTGATCGAAGCGTATCTTGGCAAAGGTGCCGCAAGTCACGCTGCCTAGGCAGATAGTATTGCGCCGGTTCACGAGAGGATAATTGCCCTGTGGCAGCACAAGGTAGGGTAGATAGTTGAGGATTGTATGGCCCTGCTTGAATTGCAGAATGTTCACACCTATTATGGCAAAATTCACGCCCTAAAGGGTATCTCGATGACGGTCGAGAAGGGCGAAATCGTTACCCTGATCGGCTCGAATGGTGCCGGTAAAACCACAACGTTACGGACAATCTCTGGGTTGCTGAAGCCACGTCAAGGCCAGATTCTCTACAAGGGGCAGCGAATCGATACCTTGCCACCACACGACATTGTTAAATTGGGCATTGCTCAGTCGCCTGAGGGGCGTCGCATTTTTCCGCGACTCACCGTGTTAGAAAATCTCGAAATGGGGGCATTCCTTTATAACACCCGCAGCCCAGAGTATCAGGCCGACCTTGATCGTGTGTTAACCCTGTTTCCCCGCTTGCGCGAACGAACAAATCAGAAGGGTGGTACGTTGTCCGGTGGTGAGCAGCAGATGTTGGCAATCGGACGCGCCTTGATGACCCGTCCGCAGGTGCTCTTGCTCGACGAGCCTTCAATGGGTTTGGCACCGGTGCTGGTCGAGCAGATTTTTGAGATCATTCAAACAATCAATCAGCAAGGGACGACGGTGTTATTAGTTGAGCAAAATGCTTTGCAGGCGCTCTCAATTGCACACCGCGGTTATGTGTTGCAGAGTGGTGTGATTGTACTCGAAGATAGTGCCACTAATTTGCGTAATAACGAGATGGTGCAGAAAGCCTATCTGGGGTTAGATTAGCCGGTCACCTGCTCGCTCATACTCCGATAGAAAGTATCGCCGGGGAAGCCTATCCCCGGCTTATTTCATAGGGTCTGGAAACGGTGCCACGGTATCGTCATCGTCCGGTTCATTACGGCAGGGTCTCTTACCCCCGAGCAAATACGCAGCCCATTGTGATAGGTTTCGACATAAAAATCCCCCGACTAGTTCGTCGGGGGAAACGTTTGGAGCGGGAGACGGGACTCGAACCCGCGACATTGTGCTTGGGAAGCACACACTCTACCAACTGAGTTACTCCCGCGCTTTCAGCGCTATATAGTATAGCACGCTCATCAGCTTCTGTCAATTAGGGAAGGAGGCGATAACCCACTCCCCACTCGGTAAGCAACAGTTGCGGTTGGCGCGGATCAAGTTCGATCTTGCGCCGCAGATGCCAGATATAGACCTTCAGATAATCGTTATCACGGTTCGGCTCATTACCCCATACTGCACGCAGTAACTGCTCGTGTGTTACTACTGCCCCAGCTTGTTCGGCCAGGACCATCAGCAGTTGATACTCGGTGGGGGTAAGATCGATGATTGTACCCCGCACGCGAACCTCGCGTTGGCGTGGGTTGATTGTGATCAAACCATTACCGACAGTGATCGGGCGATTCACAGATGGCACGCGACGGAGAAGGGTACGAATACGAGCCAGCAATTCATCGTAGTTGAACGGTTTGGTGAGATAATCATCGGCCCCTTGATCGAGACCGGTGATAATATCTCTTGCGGCCGCCTTAGCCGTGAGCATCAAAATTGGGGTCGACGCGAATTCACGCACCTGTTGACAAACCGTCAGCCCATCAAGATCGGGTAGCATGATATCGAGAATGACCAGATCGGGTCGCTGTTGACGGATCAGCGAAATTGCTTCAATACCACTGATCGTCTGTAACACGCGATAGCCTTCTTGTTCCAGCCGTACCCGTACTAACTCTTGCAGGCCATTGTCGTCATCAACAACCAAGATGGTATACTGCTGTTCCATTGCTTCACCCCAACACACTTACGGCTGCTTATCACCGACCGGTCGCAACTCAGCAAAGCGAGCAGCAATGTCAGCAAATGTCAATTCTCCGATGTGTACGTAGCGGAGTTGACCATCGGTAGTGACGAAATAGCTCGTTGGTAGTGGAAAAATCCGATAGGCCTCGGCGATCGCGCCATCAACATCGAGAGCAATTGGATAGGTGACACCGTACTGAGCAAGAAAAGCTGCTATATCCTCTATCGTTTGGCCGTTCACCTGTTCATCATCGGTAAGATTAACGCCGATAACCATCAACCCTTGCTCGGAAAACTGTTCGTAGGCCTGCTGGAGCGCTGGTAATTCGCGTTTGCACGGTTCACACCACGTACCCCAAAAATTGATTAATACTACTCTACCCCGATATTGTGCCAGTTCAACCGTTCCGCCACGTAGCTCCGGTGCAGTAAAGTTGGGAGCTGGGCGGTCGAGCTGTCCCATCGGTGGAGTATTTACTGTATCGCGGTTGGTCATTAGCCAAACGATAGCGACCAACCCTACTGCCAGGAAGGAAAAGATAAAGGCACTGATGACTTCTTTGCGGCTAAGGGTGCGTCGCGCCGGTGGTGGGCTTGAGGTGGTGAGTCCTTGACTAATATCATATTGACGGCGACGCTCAGGGTCACTGAGCACGTAGTAGGCATGCTCTAGTTCGGCGAGTCGCTGACGAGCGATGGTCGCCAGCTCACCGTCAAGGTCTGTCAGACGTGCTGGGTCGTATCGTTGTCGCTGCTGTTCATACGCAGCGGCTATTGCTGCCTGATCGGCAGTTGGGCTAACACCGAGCAAACTGTAATATGTATACCCTGTCATACTTGACATTGTAACATACCTTTACCAGGACGGTTAGCTTTTACTTACTATACTCGTTGATCAGAATCTGAGCTTGTAATTGCAGGCCCGGATTCACTCCTGGGATTGACAATACCAACCGCCACTGTTGAATAGCTCGTTCGACTTGTGGTGGATCAACGGCGATCAGACAGATACCGTGTGAAAGCAACACGCGAGCATCTTGCGGGGCAGCGGTAAGCGCTTTCTCAGCTTCAGCAAGCCCCTCCTGGGCCCGTTGTGGATTACGGGTATCAAGGCCGTAGTAGCACAAGCTGGCAGCAATGTCAGCCCGTACCACCTCATTGTCCGGTTGAAGTTCGAGAGCCTTGCGGTAAGCTTCTACCGCTTCTAACCAACGCGGCAAGCGCTCCTGATAAATACGCCGGGTTTCCGTATCACCGTTAGCGAGTTGTTCACGGACAAACACAACACTGTCAAACAGCGCATTACCCAAGTTTACCCATGCGTTGGGGTTATCCGGCACTTGTCCTACCACCTGTTGTGCGGCGATTACCTGTCCTTCAAACTGATCGAGCACCTCACGCAAGGTTGGCGTCGGAGGAATAATGGTAGGTGTGGGCTGCGTGAACGTCGTCGGTGCAACCACAGCCGTACTGATCAGTGTACCGAGCACAATACTGAACGTCGCGGCAGCTACGATCAGTGAGGGCAAGACCCAGACTGGCAACTGGCGTTGCACGGCACGACCCCGACCAGGCGATGTCTTGTGGGTAGGTGAGAGATACGGTTGTGGGTTGAAACCCGGTGGCCGTTCTTGCCGACGCGCCGGTGGCAGCGGCCGAAAATCGATAAGCTCATCATCATCAACAATCGGTGCTGACGAACTGGGGGTATGTTTCGTATTCGGTTCCGCGTGCGCCGATTCCTGTCGCTCCCGATCATATTCGGCACGTCGTTGTGGATCGCTCAGTATGGCGTAAGCCCGTTCGATTTCATCACGACGTTGGCGCGCCAGCGCAACTAACTCTTCAGCCGCACCTTCTAACCGTTCGGGAGCGTAACGCTCGCGCAGTCGTTCATACGCGGCCCGAATCGCTTCCGCATCAGCCTTGGGATGAACTTGTAGGATTTCGTAATAGTCGGTCATTGCTCTTCACTACAACGGTCGCGACCGGTAGTTTGCGTAACTACCAACCACGACCGCACCGGAATCCTCTACTTCACCACGATAACATCTAGCACTATGATATATTGATCGGGCATTGAGCAACCATCACACCCAAACCGACTCGATACGGCCGAGTATGAAATCGATCAGCGGGTGATTAGCGGAGAGACACAACTAACATTAAAGAAGATACGGCTGGTTGGGAAGGGTGTGGGATTGGATGTCATAGTAGCGAAACGCAGGTAGGAACCTGGCATTGCTATCTTCCCACCGTGCGTTATCGCCCGAACAAGGTATACCCACAAAGATTCTTTAAGACCAACCAGTACAAACGTTATATCAGCGCTATCACCTTTACAACGAACGTTGAACAACTATCAACAACCTCGTAACGTATGATGCACTATCAACTCACGAATGGCTCATTCTTCGCCAACCGAGTTGCGTAACCAATTCAGGCCACGCCTTGGGCAGCCGGACCCGTACACCGGCCAAGGCCAAGCTCCCTTCGAGATAACGACGCACCAAGGCAATTGCGCCACCGACGACCATCAAAATCACACCGGTCCATACCAACACCACCAGCGGCTTCACGCTCACCGCAATCACCGCCTTGGCCGGTACTACCGGTAAATCATCCAGACCGGGGCCACTCCCTTCGAGCAAAACCATCCGGTTCGTTGGATCAAGCTCACGCAGATACAAGGTATGACCGCCGGGTAGCGTGACCGGTATATATTGCAACTCGCCTTGGTTCGTAGTGGGGTTCGTCACCACTTCGACGCGCGGCTCAACCGTGATCGTCTGTCCTTCATAGAGCACATCAACTTTGGCCCCGACCTTCGCCTCACCACGCATCATCGCATCGCGATCAATATTAAACCCGCGGAACGTGAGCGTGTACGGCCCCATCTGGGCACTTTGGTCGACACCGAGCACCGGGCGCGAGGGATCGCGCTCAGGATCATAGCCGGCCGGCGAGATATACAGATCGTGCCAGAAATAGCTATGGATCGAGGGCGTCTGCATGGTAGCGCCCATCCGCTGGTTGAAGTAGAGATAGGGCCTGGCCGAGAAGGTATTGACACCGTCGCTCACCGTTAGATCGAGCACACCACGCTGCTGATCGTCAAGCTGATACCCATTGAAGATGAACTCATACCCAAACAGACGGGCCGACTCACCGGGAGCGAGGGTCAAGCGCGTATCAGGTGTCGCATACGCTGACGAAGCCACCATACCGATGGCCATCACCGTAAAGCCGATGTGAGCAAGGTAACCCCCGATCCGCAACCAACCACCGCGCAAGGTACGCACGACCATCAGGACGTTGGTACCGAATGCAAATGCGCCGCCGGCAACGTATACCAACGAGAGCAGATCACGGACGTTGATGATCAGAGCCACAATCGTCGCAACAACAGCCAACACTGCCGGCCAACGCAATGCGCGCAGCAGATGACTGAGATTAGCGTCACGCCAACCAAGCAATGGTCCGACAATCAGGAGGATAATTGCAACCACACCCAAGGGTGGCACCGTGCGCTGATAAAAGCTTGGCGCCAGTGAGAAACGGCCATCTGTAAACGGTTGGGCCTGTGGGTTCATCAGCGTGCCATCATCAATCTCGAAATAGCGGCCCATCCACTCTTGCAGGGTATGACCAACGCCAGGAATGGCCGAGATAACCGGCATTGAAGTACCGATACCAACGACCAATGCCGTCATCACCAAGGTGATAATCGCCAACACAAAGAAGCTATCGCGCGAGAAGAACTTATCGCTCAGCGGGCGAGCGGGAATATCGTTCCAGCGCATGAGCAGGGAAATGACGGCCACTGCCAGCAAGAAAATCTGAAAGCCGACCAATCCCTCGAAAATGCCCTCAGCCACGAACGAATGCACCGAGAAATTGGCGTAGACCCCACTGCGGGTCATAAACGTAGCGTAGAAGACGGTAATATACGTCGCTATACCGAGCACCAGATTGGTCTTACGCAGACCACCATGGGTGCGCTGGATCAGCATACCGTGGATGAGCGCGGTAAGAATCAGCCACGGTACTAGTGACGAATTCTCGACCGGGTCCCAGCCCCAATAACCACCCCAACCCAGTGTCTCGTAGGCCCAGTAGCCACCGAGCAGGAGAGCGAGACCAAGAAACGCCCATGCAACCAGCGTCCACGGTAAAGCGCGTTGCACCCACGTATCGTAATCACGACGCCACAGAGCAGCCAAGGCAAACGCGAAGGGTATCATTGTGAGGGCATAGCCTACAAAGAGCACCGGTGGATGGATAATCATCCAGAAATTGTGCAGCAATGGATTAAGGCCGCGTCCATCAGCCGGGGTCAGTGCTGCACCGGTTGATGGATCGATCAGAGGTTGGAACGGATTAAGGACCAACACAAAACCGATAATTGCTGCCTGAATCGCCATCACAATTGCCAGTACGTAAGGCTCGAAATGCTTCGTGCGGCGCACCAGCAACGCACTGGCAATTGACCCCCACAACAGCCAGATCATGAAACTACCAGGCTGCCCAGCCCAACTGGCGGCAATGGTAAAGAAGAACTCAAGATCGCGTGAGCTATAGTTATAGACATAATCGAGATCGAAACGACGGGCCAGAAAGACGGTGATCAACAGCGTCCACGACATCAGCACGCCGGCCAGCGCAGCGTAGACACCGAAGCGCGCGTAGCTCAGCGCTACCCGCTGCCCGCGGATCACCAATCCATAGCTGATCGTCGCCAGCAGGGTCATGCCGAGGCTGGCCATTAACAGAAACGTGCCAAAGAGATACATAGCAACTCTTTCCAGCGATCGTCGGATAACGACCGATCATTTATCTACGGTTTCGCTTGATTCATCTCCTGATACTTTGATGGACACTTAACGAGCAAATCATCGGCCATAAATGCTTGCTCGATCGGATCGTAGCGACCAATCGCCACGATGCTAATCGCCTGCTCGAAATTGGCCGGTCGCGGGTCATCAGAGATGACTTTGATCAGTTTGCCGTTTTCATCTTGCAGCATAAACGTGAAGCGGCCTTGTTCATCGATCTCGCCTGTGCTACCGAGAAAACCGGCCAATTGCACACTGCGCGTACTGCGCATCGCCTCATCAACACTGGTAGTGTATGCACGAAAACTATCTTGGAACCCGAAGAAGCCGTACACCACCGTCAATAGGATAATACCGATACCCACTACGTGCAGTGGTTTAATGGTCAAACCTCGACGTAATGGAGGGTTCGCAACAGCCATACCAATCTCCTTAATCTGAAGACGATAACATAAACGGCTTGCAATTCCTAACGATGCTCAACCGGCGCGTCCTCACGTACCTCGTGAATACGACTCACTTCTGCCGACGGGGCCGTTGCGTCAAGATGTTCACGTTTACGCTCTAGTTCACGGCGCAACGCCCGCGCCGTCGCATCGATCCGCCACAAATAGATGAAAATGACGATCCACATCGACAGCACGGCAGCAGTGGCTGCGATTATTGATGAACTATCCATCTTAGGCCCTCCCACGTTGTACGACAGCCCACTGTAAGTTTAGCACTAACGAGCGCACCTGTAACATCCAGAAGAAGAGCGCGGTAAAACCAAGGTTGGCTGCAAGGAAGACGTACAGCGTCCGCCGATTCTCGAGCAACTGCGTACCCGGTGCCTCCATATTGAGGCGAACCGTACCGCGCGCTTCATCATACTCCTCAAGACCGAGCTGGAAGCGCGAACCGGGGAATTCAGGGCGAGCCGCCATACCGCCGTCAACTAGATCAAGACTGGGGTAAAGGATGGCTTCACTCTGTAAGCCTGGCGTACTCACCTTCACCTCGGCAACAATGAGATTACCCTGTCGCTCAAGACCGAGCAACTGGACTTTGTTATCGCCGATCAACCCAACTTTCCCCACTTCAAGCTCTACACCATCACAGTTGCTCCCCTGAATAAAGGCACAGTTGGGGTGCAACGTACTATCGGCGATCCGCGGTGCAACAAAAAAGAGAAAAGGCATTGTCACGAAGGCAAAGAGTGAATAGACTGCACTCAGTTGCCGACGCCGATCCATATCATCAATGGCTGAACGGAGCGCGAACAAAGCAGCATAGATGAGTAGCAGAACGAAGATCGAGGTCTGACGTGGATCCCAATTCCAGAAAATACCCCACGCCACTTGTGAAAAGATCATGCCGGTAACGGTGGCGAGGATGGTAAACAACAAACCGATTTCGGCCGCAGCGACGGCAATATGGTCGTCACGTTCTCGTCGCCGCCAGAGATACAAACCGCTGAAGATCGCCGAAACCGTAAAGGCAATAACACTGACCCACGCCGTCGGTACATGAAAGATCACAATCCGACCAGCCTCACCAAGCCCTTCGTACTGCGGCACGATCAAGAAGGTCGCAATGGTGACTCCGGCCAACCATACACCAATCCCAATCTTTGCGGTCTGTGCTAATCGTTGCACCATGGCAAACAGCTTTCTAGTCCTCATGGGGATTAAACTATTGCCGTTTGACGTATCATACAATGTTTTTGCCCTAGAATCAAGGAACCTTGCATAGGCATGTAAGAACGATATAGTAAGCTATTCCCATTGTATCATGACTATCACTGACGATGACGGTTCCGCACCGCAGCCCCATCAGATCACAGTACTATGCTGATCATAACGGTTGGGCAACGAGCAACCATAACATTGGGGGAAGCGGCACTATCGGGCTACGTGAGCAAACGCTCATCACGTTTAAGCGATATGGCGCTTCTCCATAATAAAATGGTACCAGCGTGCCGCCACACTAAGCGCCAGATAGACCAACGAGAGACCGGCAACGATGCGTCCAGGAACAGACTGCTGCCAGAGCCAGTTGAGTGCCAGTGCCATACAGATGGCGGCAAGCGGCAACATAAAAAAGACATGCTTCAATATCATGTCAGCGATTGTCCAGTTGACCAGTGAATAGAGGATGAGAATAGACCACCACGCTACCAGGAGCGCGTGAGCACGTTTAGCCGATAACCACGCCAACACGGCGCCACCAACGATCAAGAAGATACCCGGCCATGTTAGATGATTGATGATAAATGCGGCATCGATTGCCGGAGTAGGCAATGGCAACGGGTTTGCCCTGGCAATCCGTCGGTCGAGTGCTGACGTAATCGCCGGCAACGTCTCGGTCACAATGGTTGGCACGTACCACATATGGTAGATCACAAACGCTACCCCTTCGGCAATCACCAACCCTAAGATGACCGAGCGGCCACGTTGAACTGCCAACGATTCGCGCCGGATCAGTTCGGCAATTGCATATATCCCCATCATAGTGAAGGCCATAATCCCTACTACCGTGTATGTCAAGATCGCCAGCATTGCGGCTGCTGCCAAGCCCCACACCGTCCGTCGATCTGTTGGATCATCGTGGTAGGCTAACACAACGGCAATCAACACCAACGTGCCCCACAGGCCCAACTGCGTCGGCCAGTTCCCCCACGAGATCAGGAAGTAGGGCATGAGCAGCAAATGGTAGCAACCTGCTGCGGCTACCGCGATTCCGAATTGCCCGAAGAGGCGCAATGCAACGTATGCAATGAACAAACTACGTGAAACATCGAGCGCGGTATTTAGTACATTCGAGGCCAGACCGAGATCGATTCCGATCAGGCCAAACGGCGCCGTAATCAGATACCACAACGGCGAGTATGGAAAATGACCGCCCTCAAAACCTACCGTATCACCCAGCAACGTCACCCGACTCGGGATAACCAGTTCCATAAACCGGCCATCGAGCACCATCTGCGTGCGCGGCACATGCCAGCGCTCATCGTACACGATAGTCTGCGGATAGATCACACCACCGATCTTGATAATGGCTGCGCACACGATAATCCGCCACAGCCAAGTTTCATGCCATTGTGGCAGCGTTTCACCGCCACGCACAAACGCAAAACGGGTCAAGGCGCGCAACGGTCCCAGCACCACATGCAACCCAACAAACAACCCCCACAGCATTGGTGTAAAGATAGCCCACTCTAGCGGAAACGTAGCTAACAAGCTGGCCAGCACAACGAGTGCTACCGTCGTGATCACAACCGCCGGCATCGGTGTGACCGCCAGTCGGCGCATCAACCAGTACCCTAAAACACCGATCAGTGCCAAATGCACCGACTGTTGCCACGGCCAGCCGTATACCAACTGGTAAGCCATCACCCAATCGATGACAAATCCTAGGCGGCGGGAATCGCTGGATGTTGAGAACGTTGAACTGGTGAAGTAAAGCTGTAGATGATCATCGCCCGGTGGTAGCAACACGTAGTACCGCGCCACATCACTGCGTAGCTGTATTGTCACCGAAACGGGACGGTCGGCGGTTATCGTGACTACCGCTGGCGGTACGCCATCTGGCCGATAGCCACTTGCCCGCATGACGACCGTCGTCCAATTGGCGCCAATCCCGGGAAACGCGACCGTTGCTTGTTCTTTCGTAAACGCATAGGAGAACTGTTGGTTGCGTTCGAGACCATGAAAGCCTGAGATATAGGGCAAAGCGTAGGTCGTACCTACATCAATGCGTCCTACCGGTAACACCACCGCGGATAAACCGGCACACACTATCCCAAGGATGGCTAACCCGATTATACCCACCAGATCGTACCGCCATTGTCGTAACCATCCCATATCGTCTCCGTTTCTATAATAAAAATCTGATAGATCGGGTCTCCTTTTGGACGAACCCTATGCTATACTACCAGAGCAGATCAATGTTGTGATCTGCTTACCCGCCCTGAGGCGGTCATTCTAGAGGGAAAGCGATGAGACTGGAGCGATTTACCGAAAAGGCGCAACATGCCTTCCATTTAGCGCAAGAAATTATGCAGGAGCATCAGCATTCGCAACTCGACGTTGAGCACCTCTTTTTAGCGATGCTCCGCCAGCGCGATGGTCTGGCAAGTCGTGCGCTCACGCGGCTGAACGTTGATCCACAAGAGGTGGAACGACGGATCGAGCGTGAGCTGGAAAAGCTCCCCCGAATGCTTAGCACGCACGGGATAAGCGGTCAAGTGTATATTACGCCGCGTACCCAGCGACTTGTCAAACGTGCCGAGGAAGAAGCCAATCGGCTCGGTGATCAGTACGTTGGTCTCGATCACTTGCTAATCGGACTGACGGGCGAGCGCGACGGTCCATCGGCACGGATTTTACAGAGTTATCAGATCGATCAGGAGCGGATGTATCAAGTGTTGATGGAGATTCGTGGCAGTCAACGCAGCGATGACCCGTCGGCCGAGAGCCGCTACGAAATCCTGACGAAATACAGTACCGATCTGACCGAACTAGCACGCCAAGACAAGCTCGATCCGGTCATTGGCCGGGAAGCCGAAATTATACGGGTCATTCGCATTTTGTCGCGTCGTACCAAGAATAACCCGGTGTTGGTGGGAGAAACCGGTGTCGGTAAGACGGCGATTGTCGAGGGATTGGCCCAACGCATCGCTCGTGGCGATGTGCCGCCGACCCTGCGCGATCGCAAGGTATTGGCTCTCGATTTAGCCGGCATGGTAGCCGGCTCAAAGTTCCGCGGCGAGTTTGAAGAGCGGCTGAAGGCGGTGATGGACGAGGTACGCAACGCCAAAGGTCGCATTATTCTCTTCATCGATGAATTGCATACGGTTGTTGGGGCCGGTGCAGCGACCGGCAGCATCGATGCCTCGAATATGCTCAAGCCGGCACTGTCGCGTGGCGAGATTCAGGTGATCGGCGCAACAACTATTGATGAATACCGCAAGTATATCGAGAAGGATGCGGCACTTGAACGACGCTTCTCTCCGGTGTTCGTTGAGGAACCTGACCCGGAGACAACCATTGAGATGTTGCGTGGCCTGCGCAAGCGGTATGAGGAACATCACCAATTGACGATTAGCGATGAGGCGTTGCGCGCTGCCGTACAGCTTTCGAGCCGTTATATCAACGATCGCTTCCTGCCGGATAAGGCTATCGACTTGATTGATGAGGCGAGTGCCAAACTGCGGATCGATATTTTCTCGATGCCACCGGAATTGAAAGCGAAGGAAGAAGAACTGAAGCGGCTACAGGCCGAAGAGGAAGAAGCCGGTGCTCGTCGCGATTACGAACGAGCAGCGATACTCCGCTCGCGCTATCTAGCGCTCCAAACTCAATTCGAGGCTGAGCGCAACGAGTGGCTGGCCCGGAATGACCTCGACGAAGTAGTCGATGATGAGGATGTCGCGCAGATCGTCGCCAGTTGGACGGGGGTGCCGGTCAGCCGGATGCTGGAAACCGAGCGCGAAAAGCTGATCCATATGGAAGAGCGACTGCACGAGCGCGTCATCGGTCAGCACGAGGCGATCGTCGCATTGAGTGACGCAATCCGGCGCGCACGTTCAGGCTTACGCGATCCGCGTCGCCCAATCGGCTCGTTCCTGTTCGTCGGCCCAACTGGCGTCGGTAAAACCGAGTTAGCCCGTGCGCTCGCCGAGTTTATGTTCGATAGCGAAGAGGCGATGACGCGGGTTGATATGAGTGAGTATCAGGAGCGGCACACCGTGAGTCGTTTGATCGGTGCGCCGCCCGGCTACGTCGGTTACGATGAGGGCGGCCAGTTGACCGAGAGCGTGCGTCGCAGACCTTACCAGGTGATTCTCTTCGATGAAATTGAGAAGGCGCATCGCGATGTCTTTAACGCATTGCTGCAAGTGCTCGATGACGGGCGCTTAACCGATGGTCAGGGGCGCACGGTCGATTTTCGCAATACGATCATTATTATGACCAGCAATGCAGGGACCGAGCACCTGCAAGGTGGTGGTATCGGCTTTAACGTTGGGGGTAAGGTTACGAAAACTATTGATCTGCGCGAAGCGCGCAAGAAGGTTGATGAAGCGCTCAAGCAGACCTTCCGACCAGAATTCCTTAATCGGATCGACGAAATTATCCTCTTCCATCCGCTGTCGATGGAAGACCTGACCAAGATTGTCGAGCTACAACTCGGCGAGTTGATCAACCGGTTGCGTGAACAGCAGATCAGCCTGACGCTAACCCAAGCGGCCAAGGAGTATCTCGTCAGAGAGGGTTATAATCCGGTCTTTGGTGCTCGACCGCTGCGTCGTACCATCCAGCGTCTCATCGAAACTCCGATCTCACGCGAGTTGTTGCGAAGTCATTTCACTGCCGGCGACCTGATTGAGGTTGATGTGGAAAATGGTCAGCTCGTGTTCCATCGCGGTGGTATCTTGACCATGGAAGAGCGCCGTCCGGCTGAACCGCTCGATGCGTGAACTGTAATCTGTGACGCCGGGTTTGTCATCTTCTGACAACCGGCGTCATGGTATGATGGAATTCGAGAAAGTAGCGATTCTCTCGTCTCTGATCAGGAGTTGATGTGACTGCGTCTGATGCCGCCATCCAGCTCGTTGTTGCTCAACGTCGTGCTGCCCGTCTGCGTAACGCACTGATGACGGTAGGAGCGTTTTTTACCACGGTACGCCAGGCCGATCCACTACCGGTGCTGCGAGATCTGTGTAGCGAATGGCTACAGGTCGATAACGTCGAGATAATGGTGCCTGCCGGTACGGGCAGTTTACAATCGCACGCTCCGACAAAGCTGGTCGGCCCGATTACAATCGGACGACGAGTCATAGGTAGGATTGAGGTAAGTCGATCCACACCACCGTTCGACAGTGATGATCGGGAATTACTGACGGTATTAGGGCAAATTATCGGCATTGTTTTTGAGCAGTCTTCGCTCCAAAGTCAGCTTGACCAATACCTCAATCAAGCACGTGCCCACGCCGATACGCTCGACCAGTTGCTCCAGTTTGGCCGTCTGGTGACGAGTGCGACCGCCGATCCGCTACACCTCGGCCTACAACTTGCGACGCAAGTGCCGGCTATGGTGGGAGGCGAACGAGCATCACTTCTTCTCATCCAGCCCGACAACCCCGAATCGTCAATCCTCCTGCTGAGCAATGGTCATGTTTCTACGCCAGAACGTGCCCGCGAGGTGCGCGAGCATGGGTTTGCCGGATTGGTGTTGCGTGAAGGTCAACCGCTGATCATTGACGAGACCGATGCTGACCAACGCTGGCTTACATTGCGGATGCGCGAGTTTGACTCACCTACTCGCTGTGCAATGGCAGCTCCGCTACGATGGGGACCACGACTACTGGGCGCATTGACGGTAACAACGACGCATAGCCGTCGCTTCGATAGTTCACACCTCAATCTACTGGAGTTGGTTGCTTGCCACATTTCACTGGCGATTTATGCTGCCGATCTCGAAATGCGTCGCAAACAGAGTGCAAAACTACTTAGTGAGATCGAGACAATGATGAAGACAGCTTTAGCTGCAGCGCGAGCCGGTGATCTTCACGCCTTGGATGCGCTTGAGGCGCAACTAAATCGTTTACGCAAAGTGCAGCAATCGCTTGCCTTGGATATGAGCAAAGTTTCGGATGAATAGTCACTAAAGCAGTAGTTTCCACCGGTCTTTGCTGGAGCGATTCACGAGAAGCGCGGGTTGTGTACCCGCGCTTGCTGTATCGTACCCATCGCCCTTGGTCATTGCGCAATGCCGTGCTACGGCTGGGGTACCGACCGCGAGGCGGTTCCCGATAATCGTGCCATGCCCCTATCACCGAGACCGCCGAGGGTTGGCGCTGAGCTGAATGCATGATGCCGCCTTCGTGTCATTCCGCGCGCGATACCACCTTCGTGTCATTCCGCGCGCGATACCGCCTTTTTGTCATTCCGAGCGGAGCGAGGAATCTGAGCGGGTTGGGTAAGACCCCTCGCTGCGCTCGGGGTGACAATGGAGGAAGCGGCGCGGGGTGACAATGGAGGACGGTCACGGGTGACACGATACCGCCTTCGCGTCAGTCCACGCGCGATACCACCTTCGCGTCAGTCCGCGCGCGATACCGCCTTTTTGTCATTCCGAGCGGAGCGAGGAATCTGAGCGGGTTGGGTACGACCCC
>NZ_JBMFNE010000030.1:41920-47296 GCF_049970315.1 Chloroflexus sp. | reverse complement strand
ATGATGACGGGGGGAATTGAACGACCCAACCGCAGACGAGGCGCGTGAAACCTGCTATGGCAGCAAGAAGATCTGTACTTCGCCGTTACGTGCATTGCGGGCGGTGAGTCGGTAGCGAATCTGGCCCTGATCGTCGCTGCGGATCGGGCCACTGCGCGTCACTTGCGATCCCGGCCGGCTCGCCAAAACGAACGAGACCGCACCGTCAGGCTGGATGAGGTCAATTTGCACATCACCTGACTCGACCGACAGGAACACGATTGCCTGTACCTCGGTGTTGGGCGGTAAGGCAGGCACCCGATACTCGTCGGCGCCCTCGGCGCTGACAAAGGTCGTTAGAATGTTGGCTGCACTGCCCTGGAGGGAGACCGTCGTCTGCTCGCCGGTGATGAGCAGGCAGCCGGTAAGGAGCATAACCCAGCCGCTCAGGCAGAGTATCGCGATGATCTGCCTGAGCGCCGAGCCAAACCGTCGATCAACCATATGACTCTGGACGGTAATCAACGGTGTAGGTTTCTTGTTGGGGCACCAACTCAACCCGAGCCGGTTTGCGTGACACGAGACGCAGATCGACGCCACAATTCCGATTGGCACACACGACAAGCCCGCCGACGGGCACATACGGAAAAATCGCGAGTTTCTGTTTGCAGGATGGACATTTAACAATTTCGACGGACATACCAGTACACCTATCAGGATGGGCACAGCAGTGCGGTGCCCATATGTTGGCAAACACGACGCCACTTAGCCGTTCTTACGAATTCTTCACCACGGTTGGTTCAGCAAAGAGTGCGTCAACGAACGTTTGGGCATCAAACAGGGCCAGATCATCGAGCTTCTCGCCGGTACCGATGTAACGAATAGGCCGTTCGATGTCTTGCGCAATGGCAAAGGCGATCCCACCCTTTGCCGTCCCATCCATTTTCGTCACGGCCACATCAGTCACACCGGCAGCCTTGAGAAAAGCTTTGGCCTGTAACACCCCGTTCTGGCCGGTGGTCGCATCGATCACCAGGATCGTCTCGTGGGGCGCACCGGGCAGCTTACGCGCAATAATATTGCGAATCTTCTCAAGCTCTTGCATCAGATTGTACTTGGCATGCAAGCGACCGGCGGTATCGACGATCAAAATGTCGACATCCTGCTCCAGCGCAGCATCGATGGCTTTATAGACCACCGCAGCGGCATCGGCGCCTTGACCAAGGCTGACGCATGGCACGCCGGCTCGCTCTGCCCACGTCTCAAGTTGCTCGGTGGCAGCAGCACGGAAGGTATCACCGGCGGCAAGCAGTACCTTCTTGTCGAAGCGATTTTTATAGCGGTGAGCAAGCTTCGCGATGAGGGTGGTCTTGCCGGCCCCATTCACACCGACGACCAAAATCACATACGGTTTGGCATCAGGACGCTGTTGGCCAGCATATTCGGCAAAGGTACGCACCATCTCGGCCTTGAGCATCTCGCGCGCTTCACGTGCTTTCTTGACACCGTAACGATTCACGCGGTCGATGGTGCGATTGACGAGATACTGCGTTGTTTCCAGACCGACATCAGCCTGGATCAACGCCTCTTCAAGTTCGTCCCACAATTGATCGGTGATCGGATCATCGTTGGCGAAGAGTTTTGCGATCCGACCAAAAATACCCTGGCGTGATTTTTCCAGTGAAGCAGCAACCTGCTCTTGTTCACGGGCAGCTTCTTCTTCGCTACGCGGTGCATCTTGAGCGCGTCCAAAGAGACGGCGAAACATATCGGTTCCTCGCGAGTGATGGTTGGCGCAACTTTCACTATTCGGCGCCACAATCACAACATGGTTGTCGTCAGCGCGCCAGTTTAACCGGCGATACAGTTTGATTATAGCCGATCACGTCGGTTGATGTGGCAGCATATGCGCCGGCAGCCTGCCACCAAACCGCGACTGTGGCCGGGCTAGAGCCGTACCAGAGCCGGTCGGGACGTGGATCGTGGCGGAGACCGGGAATAACGATCTGCAACGCACCGGGCAACAGGCCGTAGTCAAGCGGAACGACACCATCACCCCATTGTGCGCCCTCGCCGCTAATGAGACGATAGCTCTGATACGCACCACGTTCGGGTGGTGGACCATTGGGATCGCCGAAGATGCTGCGCCCGATCACACTCACATACTGCACCTCTGACCAATACGCACCCGGATAACGCTGTTCGACCCAGCGGATTTGGTTGAGGCCGCCAATCCGTCCGGTGCGCTCGGTACGCTGCGGAGTGCCAAGGGTGATAAGCATAGCAACTCGCTGATAACCGTTACAGACGTAACCGCGGTAGGGTTGATCACCGAGGAAGATGCGGGCCAGTATACCACCGGCGCTATGGGCAACCAGTGTGACACGCGAGCTGTTAGTAGCGGTAAGCACGTGGTTCACTGTGCGGTCGAGCTTGCGCAACAGCTCAGCATAGCTGTCGGTCAACGTAACCCACGCCCAATCAAGGCGGTTGATCGGCGTAATAAAGACCGGCCGTCCACTCACCTCGGCGAGGTACGTCTGTAATGGTTGATACAGTTTTGGTTCGCTGGCAAAACCACCGACGATCAAAATTGGTGTGTTGGTCATCATGAATTATTCGTAGTATACTGTGAACAGGTTTTGCACAGATATTGTACCAAAGAATGGCAATGCCTGCACTTTGCGAGAGGGCACGTATGGAACTTATCATCAATGGTCAGCGTTACACTGTCGCCAACGAACCGACCCGCCCATTACTTTACGTCCTCCGTGATGAGTTGGGCCTGACGAGTACCAAGTTTGGGTGTGGAGCAGGGATTTGCGGAGCATGTACGGTTCATATCAACGGCAAAGCAACCCGCAGTTGCCAAATGATGGTGCATACGTTGGCCGGATCCACGATCACAACCATCGAGGGGCTAGGGAATGGCGAGCGATTGCATCCGGTCCAGCAGGCCTTCCTCGAGCTACAAGTACCGCAGTGCGGTTGGTGTATGAGTGGGCAAATGATGACCGCCGCCGCACTCTTGGCCGAGACACCCAACCCGACCTATGATGAGATGATCGCAGCGATGCGCTACAACTACTGTCGGTGTGGTTCGTATGCTCGCATTGCACGTGCCGTCATGCGTGCCGCCGAATTGATACGGGAGGAGGCAGCATGAAACGTGAGACACGCCCACAACGCTGGCGCATGACGCGACGTGGCTTTTTAATCGGATTGGGATTGGTCGGCGGTGGCCTGGCACTCGGCGCGACGCTAGGATTACCGGCAGCCCGGTTGGCCTTGGCCGATTTTTTTGGTGATGTGATCGAGATACCCTCATCTTTTTCACGAGAGCCGGCCGTCTGGTTCAATATTCAACCTGATGGGCGAGTAATCATGGCGATGCCGAAGGTCGAGATGGGGCAAGGGGTGCATACGGCGCTCGCCCAAATTGCGGCGGAAGAGTTGGGCGTAGCGTGGGAGCAGGTCGGGATTACGCAGAGTAGTTCGATTGGGCCGGTACGTGACGGAGCCGGTACCAGTGCCTCGTATTCAGTCATTTCGCTCTTCCCGATTTTGCGCGAAACGGCGGCTACCATGCGTGAGATGCTGCGAATAGCCGGAGCTAAGGAACTAGGGATTGAGCCAACACAGACGCAGATCGAGCAAGGATTTGTGATTGACGCAAGCAACCCAGCGCGGCGGATCGGTTTTGGCGAACTTGCCGCGCAACCACGTGATTGGCAGCCACCGGAAGCAGCACCGCTCACTCCGCCTGAGCGCTGGCGAATTATCGGGCAACCAGTACCTCGGCTCGATCTACCGGCAAAAATTCGGGGTGCTGCGATTTATGGCTACGATGCGCGTGTAGAGGGCATGCTGTACGGTGCAGTCGCTCGTCCGCCTCGGCTAGGGGCAAAACTACGGCGTGCTGCACCGGGTACAGCGCTCGAACGACCAGGTGTGGTGCAGGTTGTGATCCGCGACGGCTTTGCCGGAGTAGTGGCCGAGTCGCGCCTTACCGCCTACGCCGCGCTCAATGACCTTGAGCTAGAGTGGGAGTTACCGCCCCCCTTCACGCACCGCGACCTCGAAGAGCAATTGGTGGCGCAGGTCGGGTCGGGCACACCCGTTCAACAACGCGGCAATGCCGCGAGCGCATTACGCACGGCTCAGGTGATCGAGGCAGTTTACCGCACGCCACTCGCCGCCCACGCCAATCTTGAACCGCAAGCCGCGTTGGTCGATGTGCAACCTGACCAGGTGCGAGCGTGGGTGAGTACACAATCGCCGGTACAGGTGGCGAATGCGATAGCCAACCTGTTGGGTCGTAAAGCAGAAACGGTCGAAGTCACCCCAACGTACCTCGGCGGCGGGTTTGGTCGTAAAGTCACGACTACCGTCGCGAGCGAAGCGGCGATACTCTCGGCAGCAGTAGGTAAACCGGTGCATGTCGGTTGGACGCGCACCGAAGAGTTTCGTCATGGCTATCTCCGGCCACCGACCTACGCCGCTTTCCGAGCTACGCTCGACGCAGATGGCACCATTGCCGCACTCGAACAGCGGCACGCCAGCGGAACGGTACTCTTTGACCTCTTTCCGGCGCCGCTGCGGTGGCTGATCGGTAGTGATTTCGGCGGCTGGCGTGGAGCACGGCTAATCTACAACATTCCCAACCTGTTGGTGACGGCGCAAACGGTAGCACTACCGGTGCCGACCGGACCGTGGCGTGGGTTGGGTCTGCTGGCTAACGTCTTTGCCGTCGAGAGCTTCATTGACGAACTATCCCATGCAGCCGGCAGTGACCCACTTGCGTTTCGATTGCGCCACTTACCCGATACCGAACAGGGCCGACGAATGGCAGCAACGCTACGCACGGTCGCGTCCATGGCCGGATGGGATCAACCACCGCCGGCAGGACGTGGGCGCGGTCTAGCATGCAGTGTAGACGCAGGCACAATGGCTGCGCATATTGCCGAGGTCGGTTATGAAGGTGACCGGTTGCGCGTGTATCGGGTCTGGGCGGCGATTGACCCCGGTCTTGCAATTAACCCTGACGGGTTAGCCGCACAAACCGAGGGTGGGATCATGATGGGGCTAAGTGCCACTCTGTTTGAACGGGTGACAATCAGTGAGGGGCGGATCGAGGTCGGTAATTTCGACCGCTATCCGTTGCTGACCATCGCTGATGCACCAGAGATCAGTGTAGAGATTCTGCGGAGCGGCAACCAGCCGTTTGGAGGCGGCGAACCGCCGATGGGACCGATTGCCGCCGCAGTTGCCAATGCAATCTTTGCGCTGACCGGTGAGCGGAAGCGGCAACTACCGTTGGTTTGACAAGGCGCAGCGGACGCTGAACGCAACGGCGCTAAGAGCGCAGCGGACGCTGAACGCAACGGCACCACGAGC
>NZ_JBMFNE010000030.1:27372-41822 GCF_049970315.1 Chloroflexus sp. | reverse complement strand
GCGCAGCGGACGCTGAACGCAACGGCGCTAAGAGCGCAGCGGACGCTGAACGCAACGGCGCTAAGAGCGCAGCGGACGCTGAACGCAACGGCGCTAAGAGCGCAGCGGACGCGAAGGTTTTTAGGTCGGGTAAGAGTGTGCTTGGGGTTATCCCTATAAAACACTCTGCGCTCTCTGCGTCCTCTGCGCCTTACTCTACATTGCCGGCTACCGCGTCGCTTCGGTTCTATAAAACACTCTGCGCTCTCTGCGTCCTCTGCGCCTTTGCGTTACCAATCTCTGCGCCTCTACTGTTAGAGTTTCACTAGAACTTGACCGCTGCCATTGACACGCTTTCGCGCGCGTTTCACAATACACATAGTGCGGAAGGATATTCCCTTCTGCTTTCGATGATGGAGATGTGCTATGAGCGAGGCAACGTTGCATGAACCAGAACAAACGACACCTGAGACTCTGCCGCTGATTCCACTGGAAGGAGCAGTGGTCTTCCCGCATACTGTGGTGAGTTTGACGCTCGACGATCTCGGTGTGGCAGCCGCCGAGGCCGCGGTGCGCGAAGGGCGTTATGTGTTGCTGGCGGCCCGCCGCCCCGACCCGCCGGCTGAGGCGCCGATTGTCGAGCAGTTTTTCCGGGTAGGCGTGGTAGCACGTATCGAGCAACTTGGTACGCTTCCCAACGGTTCGACCGGCGTGGTTGTGCGTGGGTTGGTGCGGGCCGAACTGGGGGAAGCGACACAGACTTCGCCTTTTCTACGTTTTACCTTTACGCGCCGGCCTGATGTGTTTGAACGAACTCCTGAACTCGAACAATTGATGGTAGAAGCGCACGCTGCCATCGATGCGGTGCTCGAACTGCGGCCCGGTGTGACCCAAGAGATTCGCAATTTTGTGCGCTCTATCGATGATCCCGGTCATCTGGCCGATAATACCGGCTATTCGCCCGATTACACCTTTGCCGAACGGCAAGACCTGCTCGAAACGTTTGATGTTGTCGAACGGCTGCGTAAGGTGCGCGATTTTTACCGCAGGCAGTTTGCGTTGCTCGAGGTGCAAGCACGCCTCCGCCAAGAAGTGCAAGAGAGCGCTGCGAAACAGCAGCGTGAATTTTATCTGCGTCAGCAGTTGAAAGCGATTCAAAAAGAGCTGGGTGAAGATAGTAGTGAAGCTGCTGAGCTCGATGACTTACGCCAGAAGCTGGCTGCCGCCAACCTACCCGATGTGGCCCGTAAAGAGGCTGACCGCGAGTTGAACCGATTGGCTCGCATTAATGCAAGCTCGCCGGAATATCAGATGGTACGTACCTATCTAGAGTGGTTGGCCGAACTGCCGTGGAATAAGTATACCGGCCAGCCGATTGATATTGCGTATGCGCGGCAGGTGTTGGACGAAGACCACCACGGCTTGCAGAAGGTCAAAGAGCGGATCCTTGAATATTTGGCGGTCAAGCAGCGGCGTGCGATGTTGGGTGAAGAGAATCTGCGGGCTAATCGCGAGCCGATTCTCGCGTTTGTGGGGCCACCTGGTGTCGGTAAGACGAGCCTCGGTCAGAGTATTGCCCGTGCCTTGGGGCGAAGCTTTGTCCGCATGAGCTTGGGTGGAGTTCGCGATGAGGCCGAATTGCGCGGCTTTCGCCGCACGTATATTGGTTCGCAGCCGGGGCGGATTATTCAAGAGCTGCGTCGCGCCGGTACGGCCGATCCGGTGATCTTGCTCGATGAGATCGATAAGCTCGGCATCGATTACCGTGGCGATCCGGCAGCCGCGCTGCTCGAAGTACTTGACCCAGAACAGAACCATACCTTTACCGATCACTATCTCAATCTGCCCTTCGATCTCTCACGGGTGCTGTTCCTCGCCACGGCGAACACGTGGGATACGGTGCCACCGGCATTGCGCGATCGGATGGAGGTGATCGAACTCTCCGGTTATATCGAGGACGAGAAGGTACAAATTGCCCTGAGCCATCTGGTGCCGCGTCAGTTACGCGCCAATGGCTTGCGTCCTGATGAGGCAATGGTAACCGAAGAGGCATTGCGCTGCATTATCAACGAATATACGCGCGAAGCCGGTGTGCGTAACCTCGAACGTTCAATAGGTGCGGTGTTGCGTAAGGTGGCCCGTCGCCTTAGTGAGGGCGAGATTTACCCAGCCAGTCTGCCGTTTGTGGTCGATGCCGCCTTTGTCCGCACTGCCTTGGGGCGCCCGCGCTTCACCAACGAGACCCGCGAACGGATCGATCAACCCGGTGTCGCGATTGGGTTGGTCTGGACGCCCGTCGGCGGTGATATTATCTTTGTTGAGGCGAGTGCAGTCGAAGGAAAGAAGGAGTTGATCATCACCGGCCAGCTCGGCGATGTGATGCGCGAAAGCGCCGAAGCCGCGCTGACGTATGTTCGTTCGCGCGCCCGCTCGCTCGGCATCGAACCGGATTTCTTCGAGACCCACGCCATCCACATTCACGTGCCGGCGGGCGCAGTACCGAAAGATGGCCCCTCGGCCGGTATTACGATGGCAACCGCATTGGCTTCAGCAGCAACCGGTCGCCTCGTGCGTGATGATCTGGCAATGACCGGTGAAATCTCGTTGCGCGGACGAGTGTTACCGATCGGTGGTATTAAAGAGAAGGCGCTTGGTGCGCATCGAGCCGGTATTCGCACGATCATTTTACCAAAGCGCAATATGCACGATCTCGATGATCTGCCACTGAAGGTGAGCGCCGAGATGACATTTATTCCGGTTGAGACTCTCGACGAGGTGTTGAATATTGCGTTGTTGCCGCCGAGTGAAAACGCGCCGGTCATTACGATGCCACCCCGTACCGACGAGGTGCCGGTATCGTGATGTGGTCGGGGCAATTTCCTCCGGCGCCTGCATTGAGGTGCCGGTATCGTGATGTGGTCGGGGCAATTTTCTCCGGCGCCTGCATTGAGGCGCCGGGATCGTGATGTGGTCGGGGCGCAGGAACGTGCGCCCTGACCGTAGCCCTAAAATGGCATCCGTGGCTATACGCACGTTTCCCACCGTAACCCACCGGCATACCGGTGAGTAATCTTACCGTTTTCACCGATTGCGAATAGGTAGAGCCAATCGTTGTCAAGCAGTTGTTGCACCTGTTCGTGCTTGGTGATAATAGCAGTCATTGCCTCAATCGGTGCTTCGATGAGAACGTGCAGACGGATCGGTTCATGCACGTACCGCTTACCGTCATGGACCGACTGCCAGGGTAGCCCAACCCGCAAATCGCCACCGTTGCCTTCCAGAACGCCAAGCGTCCCGACCACGTTGTGTAGCGTCTTGTTGCCACTACCAAAAACCCGATTATCCACCGTTGAGCCGAAGTATTGCAGGTTGATCCAGCTCGCCACAATCATCGGCGCGGTCATGATCAGCTCCAGTACGCTGAAGTCGCCGTCTTGCCGCCAGTCATAATTGTGCAGGAAAGCGCGCCCGTCGAGCGAGATGCCGGCGGTGCGCTCACGGGGTGCAGCAATAAAAGCGGCACACCCGGCCAGCCCCCACTCTGGCCGTACTTGCGACCAGTCTGTGCTACGCCGACGCACCGCCCGGTCAATGTCGGTGTTGCGGTCGACGTTGAGTAGGGCTGCCCGCTCGGCCCGCGCCAACCGTCCGGCAGCGGCCAGATCACGTTCCAACTGCTGGAGATCATCGGCATGGCTGGCCGGAATATCACCCTTGTCAAAGATGGTCACATCATCGGTCGTCGTGTCATGGAGACCGGCCACGAACACCGTGTCGGAGGGAATAACGATCCCGTGCTCGCACAGACCGGCCCGCACCGCCGGATCGTTGAGTATCTGCACGGCGACCCGCACGTTTGCCTCGCCGGTGTGCCCACCACACGCGCCACAGTCGAGACCGGTCGCGTGTGGATTATTGACAGTAGTCGAGCCGTGACCGGCCAGTAGTACGATCCGGGCAAAGTTGTCGGTCAGTGACATCGCCTTGAGCGCACCAGCTGCGGCAGCGATCCGCTGTGCGAGCGGCATACCGATCAGTCGTCCGTTGAACGAGCGCGGTTCGAGGCTCGGCTTAACTCGTGCGCGCGTTTGTCCATCGAGACCGAAGGTTGCCGGATGCGGCACCGGGCGGGTTATGCCCAGCGTGTCGAGCAGCAATTTGCGCACATAGGCCAAACCAACCGGCCCGACGAAACCAAAGCACGAGACCGGAGCAAATTTAAACATACGCCACGCCTTTGCCACGCGCTGACGCATCGCTCGCTTGGTGATGGCCGCTTCCACTTCCGATGGCGTAGCACCGTCAACCGATTCGGCAATCACGAATTGTGGTGTCAGTAAGACCGGACACTGGGCGCCACCTTCCGCCTCGGCCAATGGAATGTACTCGATTGGAAAACCGAAAAATCCGGCGAAACCAATCGTCTCGATCTCGCCAGACACTGTTTCCAGCGCGCGGCGGAAGATCTCAGAACGCACATCAATACAGAAAGCAGCTTGCACGCGCTTGCGGGTTCCGGTCGTGACCGGTGCTGTCACACCGAGTTGCGCAAACAATTTGCGCCGGTAAGCGTGCTCAAATGCTCGTTGCAGCAACAGATCACCACCTAGCACACGCTTAAACTCATCGTCGTCTTGCCCATTGCACATCTCACCGATCGACTGCTCCCACGCAGCGGCCACCCCATCGCCGGCAAAACTCTGCCACAATCCCACTTCCCACACCAGTCGAATAGCCAGTAGATCGGTGAGCGTCTCATCCTGACCACCGTACAATTCTGCTTCCCAACGGAGGTAGCGAGCATAGCTGGCCCAACCGTGGATTGACAGCAACAACCGATGAAGATACGCCTCCAAACCGGTCGCTGGAACCTGCAACTGCTTGAGCGCAACAACGATTGTCTCTGTTGCAGTACTGGGCATATCGCGTAACACACGTTGGAACGCACGTGCACCACGTACCTGAGGTGTGCGATCGAACGCCGCTTCAGCCCGCCACGCCGCGTATGCCGGCAGCTTAGCCCATGGTGAGCGCCAGTACGATTGACCGAGATCGAAGTACGCACCGGCCCAGTTTGAGATGGAATCGGTCACGATAGCAGACCAATTGCTGCCAGTTATCTTTGCCGCCAGATCGGCAACCGTCGGCAGGACATTACCTACCGGCTCTGGTGAATTGTCGCGAGCAAACGCCTTTAAAGCGGCAACTGTCTCCGGCGCACCGCGGAAGGGAATGCCCTCCGCCAAAGCGGCAGCGAGATCATCATCGGTAATCCGACCACATTCGATTGCTTGGGCATAAAACGAGCGCGGCAACGTCATCCGGGCGCCAGCCCGACAAGCCAACACATGCGCGGCTTGCTCAAATGAGTAATCGATCAAACCAAGATAAGGGTTTACCGCGACAAAATTGCGTAACGGCCAGAGAGGTGCAATCCGTTGCTCGGCACGCCGCACTGCGTCAGCAATATCTTCGCGTGATAGCGTCGGAGAGGGAATAGCGAATACCGACATCGTTTTGATATTAGTCTTAACCATCGTCATCGTGACGTTCTCCTGTTGTTGTATCGTTATCGGCACACAGCAACCACTAAGGCGCAATAGGTAGCGCCACGTCGTCGGACATTCGGCGTCTTGGCCTACAGCAGATTAACGAGCGAGACGGAACGTATCGAGCAAACGGTCGAAGACCGCGTTGGCGTAAAAGCCGTGCTTGAGATGGACATAGAACGCGCGCCACGCCGGTCGATTGGTGAGCGCAGGCAAGTAGGAACTCAGAGCCATCACGATAACGAACGCGCCGACAGCCATCACAACTGCCACCCACGTGATCGGATCGAGTGGCGGGTAGACGGCGACCGCACTACTCAGTAGGAACTCGGCTATCACCTCGAGCGCAAAAAACGCCAGTGTGACGAGAGCGGCCATACCTACCGTGCGACTAATTACAAACAACGGAGCTTTGCCGGTCGTGCCTTTTATCAACAGATAAGCCACGGCAGTCATAAAGATCGTGACCATTGCCGTCTCAGCCGGGCGCTTGGTGATATCGATCCCGATGGCAGTTGCCACAGCCAAAAACATCAGCACTGCCACCGCCATATTCGCCAGCAAAGCAAACGGATGCGGCACCTGATTAAGCTTTTGGGCACCGGTATTACGCACGTACTCGATTACACTACCCGACGAAAGGAAGGCATGGGCCTTGTAACACGAGTGGGCAATGAGATGCATAATCGCCACCGTATGCGCACCAAAACCGCATAGCATCAGCATAAAACCCATGTGCGCTGCACTCGAATAGGCCAGCGACACCTTCACGCTACTCTGGGTGATCATCGCAGAGGAAGCAATAATCGAAGTCAAACCGCCCACTACAATCAAGCAGACCAACGCCGCCGGATTCAAAAAGACCAGCTCACCAAACCGCACTACCAAAAAAGTACCGGCATTCAGCAAACCGGCGTGTAGCAACGCCGACACCGGCGTCGGCGTCTCCATCACCTCAAGCAACCAGCCGTGGAACGGGAACATCGCCGACTTCAGCGCTGCAGTAACCACGATCAACAGCGCCCCGATGACCGCCCCGGTCGGTGCAATACCGGCAGCCAGCGCGCTCGCTGCGGCCTCACGCAACATCCCAAGATCGGTTGTACCGAAGGTCTGCGCCAGCAACACGGCGGCGATGATCAGACAGGCATCACCGATCCGCGCTACGATAAATTTCTTCCGTGCTGCCCGAATTGCTTGAGGCCGATCTGGGTAGAAGACCAACAGCTCATGCAAGGTCAAACTGGTCATAACCCACGCCACGACCAACTGCCACAAATTGCCGGACAGCACCATCAATAAGACTGCGCCAATGGTCAAGTACAAACGGATAAAAAAGAGCTGCTGACGCGGATCACCATCGAGATAGTTCCGACTAAACTGGATCAGTACCGACCCGAGGAATGTCACCAGCAACGACATTACGACGCTGAGCGCATCGAGACGTAGTGATAGCCCCACCGCACCAATGCCGATCAACGGACTCACTAATGGGCCATGAAGAGCAACGACCACTCCCAAGATCACCATCAAGCCAAACGAAGCGATGCTGATGGCTCGCCCAAGCTGAAAGGTCAATTCAACCGATGGCAAAAGCCTCAACATCCCCAACACCCCTACCATCATCAGCGAGAACGGCACGAGATACGTGAGCAGTGCCAGCACACCATCCATACAACCGAACCTCCTCGATTTCAATAGTCGACAGTTGGATAGTAGCATGGAGTTTTCAATCAGTAAAATATATGTATCTTCTCAATTTGTTCGTTTTAACAGAACAATCACACGAGCAGTCATTGCGGAAGCATCAATCATCTGGCATACTGAGGGGAGATAACCTGTACGATCCGTGACCGGAACAGTGTATGTTAAATTATCATCACCTTCGTTACTTCTGGATTGTGGCACACGAAGGTAACCTCACCCGTGCCGCCAAGAAACACAATATCGCTCAATCGGCGCTCTCAATGCAGATCAGCGCGCTCGAAGACTATCTGGGACAACCGCTGTTCGAGCGAGTAGGCCGGCGGCTCGTCTTGACTGAAGCAGGACACATTGCGCTGAACTTTGCCGACGAGATTTTTGCCAAAGGCGATGAACTCCTCGGCACGTTCGGTCGCTTGAATGAAACCCAGCAGCAGGTATTGCGTGTCGGTGCCCTAGCAACCCTCTCGCGCAACTTTCAGGTGCACTTTTTGCGTCCATTGCTACTCGATGTCGGTAGTAAAGTGATCATCCGCTCAGGCACCCTCGATGAATTACTCAACAGTCTCAGGTTGTACGATCTCGATGTGGTGCTATCGGATGTGGTGCCACCCCGCGATCATGCCTCACCCTGGATTGTGTATGTCATCGATACCCAGTCGGTCGGTTTGATCGGTTATCCGCGGCCAGATCGTTATCACACTCCACTAGAGGTTTTGTTGCAGACTGAGCCGTTGGTTGTTCCAACCCTGGAATCGACGATCCGTGCCGGGTTCGACGCCCTGATGCAACAATGGAACATCAGACCACATATTGTGGCCGAAGTTGACGACATGGCCATGATGCGTCTTGTGGCCCGTGAGCATAGCGGGTTAACCGTTATACCGCCAATTGTGGTGAAAGATGAATTAGACAGTGGTAAGTTGGTCGAATATGCCGTGCTCCCCGGCCTCGTCGAGACGTTTTGTGCGATTACGATGACGCGCCGGTTTCCCAACCCTCTCTTGAAACTCGTCCTCCCCAACCCTGCCGCACCTGATTAATCGCGATTCGAACTGATACCGACCTCTGCCTCCTCATCTCTAAGGGGGCTTGAAGTGAATTTGCCCTCAGCGGGCTATTATTGGCCTTTTTTTTGGTATTTTTACCATTGACCCGGAAAGGAGACGATGATGAAGTACTGGATCTATCTTCTTATTGCCATCTTATTTGAGGTGATGGCAACATCGGCGCTGAAGGCCAGTGCCGGTTTCACTCGTTTATGGCCCTCGATTATTGTCATAGTAGGGTATGCTATTTCATTTTTTGCGATGTCGCTCGCCTTAGAAGCTATTCCGGTTGGTATCGCCTACGCGATCTGGTCGGGAATTGGGATTATCCTCATTACTGCCATTGCGTGGGTTCTCTACGGTCAACAACTCGATATATGGGCAATGGTAGGCATCGGGTTTATCATTATAGGTGTCATTATTCTAAATCTTTTGTCAAAAGTTGAAGTGCATTGATAACGATGTTGTAAATTGACGATATGATAGCCGCCTTGCTACAATAAAGCTATCACCGATTGTATGCAGATAGGGCAATGACGTTCAAACGTACTGTCTTACAGCAACTGATTCAGCTTTGCGCACCGTTTCGCATGTTTCCAACCAACCTCACTCCACCTGAACGGGTGCAAGCGCTGATCAAACAACTTCATCCATTAGCCCCACCAACCCCTTTTATCCGGTTGGGGCCACGCGGTGATGGTGGGTACGTCGTTCCCGATGACTTACATGGCATTCAGGCCTGTTTTTCGCCTGGTGTCGGGCACATCTCTGCGTTTGAGTTAGCCTGTGCTGAGCGTGGTATGCAAGTATATATGGCCGATGCGTCGGTGGAAGGACCGGCGACTCATCACCCGGCGTTTCATTTTCGCAAGGTGTTTATCGGTGCAATGAGCGATGGGCAGTATCTTACGCTGGCCGATTGGGTGACCCACGAATTGCCGGCGGATGCGACCGGTGATCTTCTGCTGCAAATGGATATTGAGGGGTTTGAGTACGAAGTGCTTTTAGCTACTGCACCGGACCTTCTTCAGCGGTTTCGGATTATGATTATCGAGTTTCATCATCTCGATCAGTTGTGGAATAAGTGGTTTTTTCACACTGCCAGCCGAGCCATTGTCAAACTTTTGCAAACCCACGCCTGTGTCCATATTCACCCAAACAACTGTTGTAACATCGTTCGAATCGGCAACATTGCTATTCCACCGACAATGGAGTTTACGTTTCTGCGTTGCGATCGCTTGCACGGTACAACGTTCCGCCGCGACTTTCCCCACCCGCTCGATAGTGATAATACCGAGAAGCAACGTATAACTTTACCCGTGTGTTGGTACGGCGGTGCGTAAATCCTACCTTAGAGTGAAGCTAAAAACCCACTGAGCACACCGCGAAACGGACGCACCGCCTCGATATGCGGAAAGTGACCGCAATGCGGTATCACCACCAGTTGCGAACACGGAAGTTCACGATGAGCAGTGGTCGCATATTGCAAGGAGAAGATACGATCGTGTGCCCCCCAAATCAGCAAGGTGGGAACCCGAATCTCGTGTAGGCGGGCGCGCAATCCAGTTAGACCAAGATCGGTCGCCGTATAACGTCGGCTAAGGGCCGTCAATGCCCGTCGATTAGCCACCCCACTAATCGCTGCCCGCCCACGTTCAATCAACTCTGTCGTCACGTATGACTCAGGGTTGTGAAACGCAGCGGCTAAAAAGGCACGGACCACCGCCGGATGCGCTGAAAGCCAGAGGATCGTCTCGCCAAGCACCGGCCAACCACCGATGATCGTCAATGGCGATGGGTTGACAAAGCCATCGGTGGCGACTAACACCAAACGCGCTACCCGTGCTGGATGACGGATCACAGTTGCCAATGCGTATTTTCCCCCCATAGAGTGGGCAACAAAAGCAGCGCGCTCAATACCGAGTGCTGCCAACCACGCTGCATAGAGATCGCTCTGCAATGCCAAACCATACGGCGCGTGAACCGGTTTTTCGGAATGCCCAAAGCCCAGTGCATCTACGGCCAATGCACGATAGCCTTGTTCTGCCAACCACAGCACGGTCGGTTCCCAATCGGCACACGAACCGGCAAACCCGTGCAACAATACGACTGCCGGTCCGCGGCCCGCTTCGATCCAATGGAGTTGATAGCCGTTGACTCGCAACCATCGTGAACGCATAGAATATCCCTCATCAGGCAGAACCGACAGGAGTATACCACGCTGCTGATGGATGTTCGACAGGCATGCTACAATCACACTATTGACAGGTTGACGGAAGGTGATCACGCTTCGGTCAATCGTTGGCAAGCCATTGGAGCGCAGACATAGTTGGTAACGATGAGCGACTTCATCGAAATCTTGCAGATGCTGGCCGAACGATCTGGACGAAAACCATCGCCCCTGATCGCGCTACACCACGTGCCTGGCCGGGCCGGTGTGCGGATTAGCCATCTCACGATCGCCCCGGCGCTGAAAGATGCATGGTTAGATGTAGTCGGCTTACCGTTCTTTCAAGCCCAATCCACTGCGCTCGCCGCCCTCCGCCGCGGAACCGCTTTCGCGATCACCGGCACCGGCATGCTTAGTCGCGCGAGTCTGCACCTGCTGGTACTTGACTTACTCCATCACGAACCATCGGCGACAGCGCTGCTCATTGCCGCCGATCCCGATCAAGCACTCCTCCACGAGCGCGAAGCTACGGTACTAGCCCATTCTCTTCGTCCGCCCATCGCCATCACGGCTACCAATGGCTCCAACCGCCGGACAGCGCCGACTTCCCGCCTCGTCATCACTACGCTACCAGAACTACACAGCTCGCTCCTCCGCTTTCACGACCGCGCCTGGCGTTATTTTTGGTCACGCCTTCGGATGATCGCCATTCCCGATCTCCACACGTACCATGGCGTAGCTGCCGGCCACCTCAGTATGGCATTGTTGCGCGCGACACGGCTGGCCCCACACCCCCCTTTGCTGGGTGGCTCGGTGGCGCCGGTGAGTGGTGTCGAAATTGCCTTGCAACTGCTCAGCGGTCAAGAATGGCGGATCACCCCAGTCACCGATTTGCCCCATCCGGCAACGACGCTCGCGCTCTGGCAGAGCGATGGCGACCGTCAACACGAGATAATGCAGTTAGCCAACGCTTTCGTCACTGCCGGTGCAACCGTTCGTCTGGTTGCGAACCGGTTTGAGATCGGTACGCTGCGCGCATTCACCGGCGATGCACTAAGTGTTGGTTCCACCCCGCTACCGGCCCACGTTCAGATAATCACCGGTGCTGACAACGGCGCCGTACAGCTTTCTGCTGCTTTGAGCAGTGGAGCAATGCTGGTGATCCTGCTCCTTGGGCGTGGAATCAGCGAGCCAGCCCTGCAACGACTCGCGGTGACCGATCTGGCAACATGGCCTTTGCTCCAGCCTCCTGTCTGGCCACCGGCACCGATCAACTCATTCGTGGCTGCATTACATCTGGTCTGCGCCGCCAACGAACAACCATTACGCCAGCAAGAAATACAGCAATGGCAGCTTACCCCGACGGTCGAACGACTGGAAGCACACCTCCATCTCCACCGCCTCCCTCATCAGCCACCACTCTGGCTACCGGGCACACAGAGTGACCCCTACATCCCGCTCGATCTGCACGCTGCCGGTACCGATCCACTCTTTCTCCTTGATGAGCAAGGACAACCGATCGGTACTGCCGATCCTTCAATCACGGGGCGCTGGGCGTTTGTCGGGGCTGCACTCCCGCCACTACGCGGCGGTCAGCGAGTGATTGCTCAGGACGAAGAGCAAGCTACCGTACAGCTTGTTGCTGACAGTGGTCGGCGCACCATCCCCCTCCGTCGCTGTCGCGTACACATCCATAATGAGTGGGGTCAGCGTGAACTTCGACGTAAACAGGGACGTAAACAGGGTGGTCATGGACCACGGCTTGCTTGGGGCCGTGTGATGATCGAAGAGACGACCTACGCTTACCGCGAGCACAATAGTCGCAATGTCGTGCAAGAACGGACTTTACCGGCACCTTTCACATCCCAATGGCATAGTCCGGCGATTTGGATTCAGCTCAATCGTCCTCTAAATGTGACCGGTCAGTTAGTCGGTTGGTCATGCGCAGCAGCGATTGCAGTGCAGACGTTAGCCCGTTTGGAAGATTGTGTTCCCGCTTACGATCCAGACAATAACTATCTTTACCTGATCGATGCCCAACCGAGTGGCAATGGTCTTGCGGCATGGCTCTACGAACACTTAGAGACGATATTGCCGCTCGCCTACGACATTGCTCTCGATCAACGGCTTGACCCGCTGTTCGAGCCGCTTGCCCGTGCCGATATGGATTGGTTGTTGGCCGTGTTGGGCGGCGAGGTCGATATGACCATTGCACTCCCACCACGGGCACAATCTTCCGCAACACGCATATCTAACCCGCCGACACGCGCGCCCGACCTACCGACACGCGCGCCCGACCCACCGACGCGCCCGTCTGACCCGCCGACGCGCCCGTCCGACCCACCGACACGCGCGCCCGACCCGCCGACACGCGCGACCGACCCGCCGACACGCGCATCCGACCCACCGACACGCGCGCCCGACCCGCCGACACGCGCGCCCGACCCGCCGACACGCGCGCCCGACCCGCCGACACGCGCATCCGACCCACCGGTGCGTGCTGAACCACCGCGCCCAAATCGCGCTACCGGCCACACCCGCAACCGGTACAGCCGTCCACCTGACCGAGTACCACCACGCTCCAATGCTAACCGACCACAATCGATAACACCGGTTGAGCCGGAAACACCAGCCGCAGCAGCGCCAAGCGAAGAGCCAACTTTACCTGATGCCGAAGCCATCTTGGCCCGCCTGCGCCAACGGCGTTCGCGCATTGCAACGGAAACACCGCGCCGTAGCGAGTCGCCGGCTTCCGGTAATCCAACCTTTGAACCGCGCTTTCACCCTGGTGACCGCATCATCTGTATGCCATATGGTGCAGGCAAAGTCCGTCTTAGCCTGGTGAACGGCGACCGAGAAATCTTGATCGTCGACTTCGATGAACACGGCGAACTACGGATCGATCCGTCTGTCAGTGTTGTACGTCGCCTTCCTCCTGAAGAGCGTCATAATAGTGTAGAAGAGTAGCGGCATGTCGAATCCAGTCACGCTCTATCTGCCATTATTGACCCACGCCGACCCGCTGGTTCGTCGGCAAGCTACGACCATTCTCCTGACCCATTACGGCAACCGCGCCCTCACGTACTTACGTCGTCTGCTTGACGATCCTGAGCTTAGTGAACAAGCACAGATAGCGCTACGCCACATCAGCGAGATCAGTGGTCTGCGCATCGAACTACGCCCCTTCCGTGGTGTGTACGTTCACTGTCTCGGCGAGTTTCAAGTGTTCATCGATAGCCGGATGATCAAAGCGGAAGAATGGGGTCAGAGCGAAACTGGGCGTGCGGGTGGACGCAAAGTGCAAGGCATCTTCGCCTATCTCGTTCACTGTGGAGCAAGTGGCGCTCCCCGTCACGAAATTGCATCGGCAGTGTGGGATGGCGAAGCCAGCGCCAGCAGCTTTGCCCGTACCCTTACCGCATTACGCCAAGTACTCCAGCAGGTTGGCGGTGAAACTCTCACCAACCAACTCCTTATTACCGACCGGCAGCGCTGTGTACTCAACCCCGATCGTTACCAGAGCGATGCCGATCTGCTTGAACGCACTTTCGAGCTAGCGACACGAACCGTCACCGAACAAGGCCTGAGCGCTGCCGTTCCCTTTTTTCAATACGTACTCGACTTATACGATGGGCCGTATATGGAAGGGATTGCCGGTGCGCAACGGTGGGCTACCGAACGCGCAGCAAACCTCTTGAGTAAAACCGTCATCGCCGGCGAGCGATTAGCCGCAGATGCATTCGCCAACGGCAATGACCAACAGTGCATTCAATATTGTCAGCGTATTCTCGCCCTCGAGCCGCGCACCGCGGCAGTCGTAAGCTGGCTGTTGCGGGCAAACCATCGACTTGGCTTACCGATGGAGATGCAACGAGCGTATCAACGTTACCTCACCGCCACCGGGATCAACCCTCGCCGTAAACGCGACGATCCGGTGGTGCAACTCTATCACGAATTGATCCAATAACACAAACCCAGTAAAGCCGCACGGTAGTGCGC
>NZ_JBMFNE010000030.1:0-27277 GCF_049970315.1 Chloroflexus sp. | reverse complement strand
TGCGGCTGCAACAACCGGCCGCAACCCGCGGACCACCTTTGCATAACACAAACCCAGTAAAGCCGCACGGTAGTGCGGCTGCAACAACCGGCCGCAACCCGCGGACCACCTTTGCATAACACAAACCCAGTAAAGCCGCACGGTAGTGCGGCGCTCCCAACAGCCCCCACCGGTACGGCTCGCGCATACACACGCAACGAAGCAGAGGGTGCAAAGCGCCTCCCGTAGTGGGGCACACCGCCATGCACCCTCCTCGGCAGGATACCCCTATGACTCATGCAACTCACCTTGTAACTCGATCACCCGCGCCCGGAACTCATTACTCACCGGCACACTCCGTCCGGCGGCATAATCGTAAGCTACCAACACCGACTGTGCTGTCGCAATCAGCGCGCCATCGCCGAGGCGAGCAATCGCATACTCCATGGTAAAACTCTTACTGCCGATCCGACCCACCCGCACACCGACCAGCAGTTCATCACCGAAATGGGCCGGCGCTTTGTAGCGGATCGTCTGCTCGGCCAAAATAATACCTAACCGATCGAGCGAACCACCAACTAATTGCTGATAATAGGCGATCCGCGCCGACTCACAGTAGGTTGCGTAGACGGCATTGTTCACATGGCCGAGCGCATCGAGATCACGAAACCGCACCTCGATTGGGTAATGAAACGGATATTCGGCCAGTACTGCCGGCACCGGACGACTCATGACAATCGCTCCTCACTTTCACACTAAGATTACCACGTATCTTGTCACTCTCTGGTATAATGGCGCTCAACGCTACACCGACGTGTTCACTCGACTTCCAAGTACCCAACTACAGCAGGATATACAGGAACGCATATGACAGCAAGCAAAGGCACCATTTTTATCATTGACGATGACCTCAACCTCCAAAGCATCTTGGCGATTGCCTTGCGCAACGCCGGCTACGACGTCATCCTTGCTCGTGACGGTATAGAAGGCCTCCGCCTGCTCAACCAATGCTCACCGAGTTTGGTGTTGAGCGATATTATGATGCCCAATATGGATGGAGTCGAGACGTTTCAACGTATTAAAGAGCGTCTTCAAGACGACGGTATCCCGATCATCCTGATGACTGCCCTTAGCCGCAAACCGTGGTTTGCCGACCTTGAAGCCGAAGGTGCAGTCATCCTTCAAAAACCGTTCGAGGTTCAGCATCTCATCGACATTATTGATCGGACGCTGAGCTGAGAGCGGCAAAGTGTGGTCGTAACCGGTCATACGTCTCGTTCAACGCCTCAGGGATCAACTTGGTATCGCCAATTACCGGCATAAAATTAGTATCACCACTCCAACGCGGCACGATATGCATATGCAAGTGATCGGCGATCCCGGCCCCAGCAACCCGACCAAGGTTCATCCCAAGGTTGAACCCATGCGGGGCGTATTCGGTCTGAATGATCGCGACACTCTGCTGAGTGAGCAAAAAGAGTTCGTGCGCCGTTGTACTATCAAGTATAGTAAGATCGGCGACGTGCCTATACGGCACAACCATCAGATGCGCGGTGTTGTAGGGGTAGAGGTTCATCACCACAAAACACTGCCGCCCTCGATAGAGCACTAATCGCTCGGCATCATCACGACCATCGGCAGCGGCCATCGCACAAAAGACACACCCATCATCAGCAGTATCACCCTGTTTGATATAGCGCATGCGCCACGGCGTATACTTGATCTCCATCATGACTCCCGTACATTTGCACGTAAGAACGCTTCAATAAACGGATCGATCTCACCATCGAGGACGGCCTGCACATTGCTCGTTTCGTAATCGGTGCGATGATCTTTAACGAGCGTTGACGGGTGCAGATAGTAGGTACGCATCTGGTTACCAAACGCTGCCTCACGATATTCACCGCGCAAACGAGCACGCTCTTCAGCCTGCCGCTGCAATTCGCGTTCGAGGAGACGCGCCCGCAAAACCCGCAACGCCGTTTCGCGGTTCTGAATCTGCGAACGCTCATTTTGGCAGGTTACCACAATGCCCGTCGGTAAGTGGGTGATCCGTACTGCCGAGTCAGTGGTATTGACGCCTTGCCCCCCATGACCGCCACTCCGAAAGACATCAATACGCAGGTCTTCCGGCTTAATCTCAACCTCTGGTGCGTCATCCACTTCGGGCATGACCTCGACACGGGCAAAGCTAGTTTGGCGCGTATGAGCAGCGTTGAACGGTGATAGCCGGATCAGTCGGTGAACTCCGGCTTCGGCCCGGGCATAACCGTAGGCGTATGGCCCACGGATTTCGATAGTCGCACTTTTGATCCCGGCCTCTTCACCTTCACTCAGGTCGATCAAGTTCACCGTATACCCACGCCGTTCTGCCCAGCGTGTGTACATCCGCAGCAGCATCGCTGCCCAATCTTGGGCATCGGTGCCGCCCATGCCGGCTTGGATCGATAAGAACGCATCACGGTCATCATAAGGACCGCTGAGCAAGATCTCAAGCTCGCGCTGTACTACCTCACGCTGCACTGCGCGCAACTCAGCGGCAAGATCGGCTGCCAGCGAGTCGTCACCCTCTTGCTCGGCCAACTCGATCAGCTCGGCCAAACCGGTCATCCGGTGGTCGAGATCATTCCAGAGCGCCACCTCTTCTTTCAGCCGTGTCAGCCGCTGCATCAACTCTTGGGCGACGCGCGGTGTATTCCACAACTCAGGATCAGAAGCCCGGACTTCAAGTTGTTCAATCTCGGCCTGTTTCGCTGCTAAGTCAAAGATGCCCTCGCAAGTTAGCAAAGCGCTCGCGGATGGTTTCCAATTCTTCATGCAATTCAGCTAACATAGCCTCTCCTTGATAGCGCTTCTATTTAGTATCACTCTTCCTATGGTACCACAGCTCAGCCACTCGTATAATACAGGGGAAGCAGCCGTAGATCGCAGAGAAACGGAGTACATATGCGACTGATCGGGATGGTTTTGGGGATAGTGCTGGCGCTGATCGGCACACCGCTCTCTGCACAGAGCAATGCCCTCTACTTTGTGGCTACCGGCCAGCGACTTGACGATACGTATGGCTTTTTGAGCGCGTGGCGTGAGGGCGATGGAGCATTAACGCTTGGTCAGCCGATCAGCCAACCGTTCCGTGACGGTGATCTGATCGTACAGTACTTCGAGCGCGGTCGGCTTGAGCTGCATCCGGCGTACAACAACGCTATCCTCCGTGGACGAGTAGGTGCCGAGTATGCCGCAGCGTTAGGTCGTTCGTTTCCGCTCCCGTCGCACGCTGTGCGTGAAGCACCCGAACGGCGCTATTTCACCGAGACCGGCTATACCATAGGGCCACCGTTTCTTGCCTTTTGGGAAGCGCATGGTGGGATCGCAGTCTTTGGCTTGCCGATCAGCGAACCGTGCTGGGAATACATCGGTGGTACGTTACAGCAGGTACAGTACTTTGAACGCGCACGGCTCGAAGTCGATCCCCGTTCGGCCTCCCCGACCAAGACGGTGCAGGTTGGTGATATAGGCCGCGATCTCGCCCGTCTACGTGGGATCGATTTGCGTCCGGTTGCAGCCGAAAACGCGGTACCGGTCGACGCCAACGGTCACGTACAGGAACTACCACCACCCACCGTCACTCCACCACCGCTGCCAAAAGCACCTACCCCCCGACCGGCTCAACCGACCGCACAACCCGCTCAGCCGGTAGCACACTCAGGCGACAAGCTCATCATCGTCGATCTAAGTGATCAGTGGCTCTATGCCCTTGAAAATGGTCGCATCATCTTCGACGCACCGGTTTCAACCGGACGCGATGGCTTTAATACACCGGTTGGCGCCTTTAGTATCTACGCCAAAGTGCGCGAACAGACGATGCGTGGCTGTCTCGGCGGTGAGTGCTGGCTGGTGCCAAAAGTACCCCATGCGATGTACATTGTCGGTGGAGTAGCCCTGCACGGCACCTACTGGCACAATCAGTTCGGCACCGGTGTACGCCGGAGCCACGGCTGTATCAATCTTCCCCTCGTGTCCGCAGCGTGGCTCTACAATTGGGCGCCGGTCGGAACACCGGTGATCGTGCGACAGTGAGCGACCAACAGGCGTGAAGCTAGGGGTGTTGCGTCACCACAACGGTTTGCACCGTCTGCCACGCGCCTACGTTACCCGCATTGTCAATCGGCTTTACCCGTAAAACATACGTGCCGGGAGCCAACGGCGGTATGAGCACCCTTGGCTCAACCTCAAACCATTCACTCTCGCCGTCAGGATCGGGGCCAAGGTATAGGCGATAACCGGTTACTCCAGAGAGCGGATCGATGGCAGCAGGCCATGTCAGGATTGCCGATTGGTTGGCCGGAATGGTCGAGCTACTCAGCGTGATATGCAATACCGGTGGTGAAACATCATACCCTACCGGCCCATAGCGCGCTAACGTCTGGCGACCATCAGGCCCCCACGCACGCACATAAAGCGTATGCCAACCCTCCCCCATATCAGATAGGCGAGCATAGCCATCGTAAGCGCCGGGGAACATCGGCCCATCGGCAGGCGGCTCGCTATCCCACGCTTGACTCAGCCCGCCGCCCCCCCACGTCACGCTAAAATCGATCTGGTGATCAACGTTGTACCATCCTGCCGGTAACGCCACACTGCTAAACGTTACTTGCGGATCTTGGAGCGACATCGCAGTCAAGATTGTACCACCATGCTGATTACAACCACCGATTTCCGGCAGGTCATAGCCTTCAGCAAACCGTAGCGGTACCGATTGTCGCCCACTCCACCCGTTTGCTCCGGCGGTATAGGCAGTGAAGTGGAGATGTGGAATACCGGGCGAACCGCGATCCCCGGCATAGCCAAGCACGTCGCCTACCGCAAAAGCGTAGCCGCGTTCGGTCGTCACCGGACGACTAAGATGGGTATACATTGTAAAGAAGTTATCCCCGTGGAAAAGGATTATCGTTCCGCTCCGCGCTTCCCAGTGCCAGAGCGTACCGGCAGCAGCAGCCCGGATTGGAGCGTTATAGGTTGGCCCATTGACTTGGGCTAAATCGAGCGAATAGCGATCCCAGCCATTGTGGGTACCACAAGCATAGCCTTGAATAATCCGCCAAGGTTCGCCGGGAGGAGTGGGAAGAACGAGGGTGGGCGCAGCGGCGACCGGCCACGGTCGAGTGACGAACGTCAGCATCACGGCGATCAACCAGCCTAATGCTCTTAGAGCGTATTGCCGGCGCGTCGAATGCAGCGACATATCGATTGTTTCTCCTCCGGACGTTGCCCAGACGAGGGCAAACGTCATTCAACACGGAATCACGTCGTCACACCGTAGTGCAACGATGAGACAGGACGATCATGGTCCTGCCGCGGAGTGCTGTGTCATATACAGCAAGGTATATGACATATGTTGCCTATATCATCTTCGATACGGCACGGTGGCAAGATACCATAATCCGCTAAAACAATCAAATGAAGCACTCGAACCGTGCAATATGGGCAGAGGAAAGCTTGACTTTGGCATTTGTCAAGGTGTGTGATCGGGTATAATTGTTCCCATGGAAAACATGACGAGTATAGGCAAAGCGGTGAAGCTGTTGGGGAGTGCGATCAAACCCTTGCAGCAGTGGTAGCGAGAAAGGCGGTTGATTCCAACAGCAAGCACCGGTAGTAGTCGCCGCCTGTGCAACGAATCGCGGATCCGCGCATTCATCGGCTCGCGCACGTCGGTAACTGCACCGACATCAGTATTGTCGCGCTTCTAGTCCGGCAAAAAAAGTCATTTAACGGAGAACACTCGCCGAGTTCGTTGTTGTCAGGAATCTTGCGAACGTTGAGTTCGTGAAGATATTGGTGGTGAGCAGCACGTCACCCAGGACGATAGCAATGACTCCGGGTCTTATGAACGTTGAGTTCATCGAAAACATTGGTGGTAGCTTGAACTTTAAGCGCAAACGCTTACTTGAACGCATGGATGCTATTGGCTGACGCAAGAGCAAAATTCTGATCCTTCCTACCGCGACCGGCTTGTAAGGTTCGATTTTGAGTAGCTCAAGCAGTTCGCCCAGATCAACAGATGCGAAAATCGTGGTTTTTAATCAGGAGAGCTGCTTGCCTGAGCAGGAGATGGTATAAGACCTGATAACCATCGCCGTGTGCTTTGCGTCACAGCCGGGGTGAGAAACTACCGAAAAACGTTGCAGGATACACCTCATGCAACAGATGGATAAAATTAGCACAGGTAGAACGTTGGATTGGTCACAAACGACCCATGGCGTCATGGGTATCGATGTAGGTATCAAGGCTGCGGCCACGTTTTCCAATGGTGCGTCCATCGAGGCGCCGAATCTGCTCAAAGCGGCGCACGTCGCTTCAAGATATAATTAGCAACATAGCCGCATCATCGAGGCAGCAAACGTGCGTATGGTTCTTGCGGTCGATGCGCCTGTACCAAAAGACAAGATACTGCCTCGCATGAATCCATACGAAGTCTGCGCTAACCTTGACAAGACTATCCGTAAGGATGACTACTACCGAAACGATGTCATCTATATGCTCATCACACGAGACCGCTGCGAAAACCAAGCGATGGTTGTAGAGCATGTATCCGTCGCGGGGATGACGGCCAACAAACCACTTGCTCACACGATTGGTAATGTAGGCGTTGGGTTACTCCACACGCAGATTGCAAGCAAGACAACACGCTCTGGTGGGCAGATGATGTGTGTTGAGGATCGGTATCCACGCACATACCTTTGTTCGAGCTGTCGCCGGAAAGATAACATGCTGATGGTGTGCGATTGGAAATGGCTGTATCCACACTGCGGCACAATTCATGATCGGGATCACAAGGTAGCGCACAACCGCAAACAGCCGGCAACAGCACCCCTCTTACCCGAGGCAAAGCTCACCGGTAACAGCAGCACTGTCTCTGAAAAGGTACAAACGGAAACGTTACACCCATCAGATGCGAACTACGTTCGGAACGAGAAGGAACCGTGTGCACTTCTGCACACGTTCTTGAGAGCAGTTGCGTACTCTATATGTCACACTTGGAACCAACCATCTTAATCGTTGGCGCCGCCGACACCGGGCGAGCACCGATTGCCGTTGCCCTCCTCCGCCGCTTGGCGCAGGAGCATGGCCATGCGTGGCAGATCGCTTCCGCCGGCGTCGTTGGTCACGACGACGAACCGTTGCAACCAATGGCGCGCGATGCACTAGCCGTGTTTGGCATGACCGACAACAACCACACTGCGCGCTCGCTCACTGAAGAACTGGTGAATGCAGCCGACATCCTGATCGCCGTCGATAGCGGAATTGCCCGATTCTTACGCAGTCGTTATCCACAGGCGAACGTTACCTCGCTCGGTGAACTGGCCGGCCGCGCGCGCGATATTCCCGATCCGGCAGGGATGCAGATCGGTGCGTGGCTCCACTACACCCGCGAAATGGAATCGTTGCTACGCGCCGGTTATGAGCGACTCGTCGCGCTGCTGCACGGTGAAGCAGCAGCTCCGGTTACTCCGGCCCCATCACCTTCAGAACCGCTCGTCCAACCAGAAGTACCTGCGCCGCCTCCTCCCTCCAAACGACAAGCGATTTGCGAACGCGCTCTACGCTTGCTCGATGCTATTCAAGCAATGCCGGATGTCATTGACTGGCCGGCAGCTCGTGGTCGTCTCCAGATGACCCTGACCGAGCTGACGACCCATATCGCTGATACGACCGATCTTACTACTCTGTACGTCGAAGCGCTCAACCTCTGGCTCGCACGTCAAGCTGGTGTTCCATCCGGTGAACAGCTCAGGCAATTGCGAACTGCCATCGAGCGTGGACAACGCCCAATCGGTCAAGCTGAAGTGATAGAGGTGATGCGGTGGGGAGCAGGATTATCGGCGGAGTAGGATTGCCCATCCACTACGATGAACCGTTGCGCTGCGGAATGGCTCACATCATCCGCATAGCTTTAGTCAGCGCTACCTTCGGTTTACCATACGATGGCACCGATAGCAGCGCACGCGACTACTACGACCAACGATGGTAGTCGCCACACGTGCAATGCCGCGAAGGCGCCGAGCACCAGTGCGACATCGGTCGGACCACGAATCGCGCTGGTGATGACCGGTTGATACAGTGCTGCCAACAAAATCCCAACGACTACTGCATTCACCCCGGCCAACACTGATTGGGCGACTGGCTGTACACGCAAGGCAGCCCAAAACGGTAAGGCGGCCCAGATGAGCAAAAACGAGGGTGCGAAGATTGCTATCAGTGCCAACATCCCACCCAGCCAACCACCTGGCGAAACCGCTGCTACCACACCCAGATAGGCACTGAAACTGAACAAAGGCCCCGGCAGTGCTTGGGCTACACCATACCCAGCGATAAATGTTTCAGCACTCATCAAACCGGTTCCAACCACGACCGGGGCAAGAAGGGGTAACACAACGTGCCCACCGCCAAAGACGAGTGAACCGGTACGCACCATCCCGGCAAGAAAACGTAGTGTTTCGTTGTCACTCAGCGGTGCCAGCAGTCCTGCACCGACGAGTAAAACGACAAACATCGCGACAAAAGCAAAACCGGTACGTGGACTAATCGGTGAGGCAACCACAACACCGCTTGGCACCGGTAGACGCAACAGCCGCCAACCAACTAATCCACCTAACCCGATCACCACGAGTTGCACCAATGCATCAGACCAGATCAGCAACACCAGCACGGCGAGTATTGCCATACTCACCCGCAAGCGATCTGGGCAAAGCCGTTGGCCCATCTGCCACACCGCCTGAGCAACGACTCCCACCACTACCAGCTTCAGCCCGTGCAACCAACCACTCGCCGGATCGCCAATCACGCTCACACCATACGCAAACCCGATCATCAGCAGAGCAGATGGTAACGTAAAACCGAGCCACGCTGCTAGCCCACCAAGCAACCCGGCACGTATCGTCCCGATCGCAATACCTACCTGGCTACTGGCTGGACCGGGTAAAAATTGGGACAGCGCGATCAGGTCGGCAAAGGTCGCCTCATCAAGCCAACGCCGTCGTTCGACGAACTCACTCCGAAAATAACCAAGATGGGCTACCGGCCCACCGAAGGAGGTCAGCCCTAAGCGCAAAAATACCAGAAAGACGGTGAGGGGAGAAGATGGATGCATGACATTGTGACTATGACTATCGCTGCTTCAACGACTCGGTGCCGATTCGGCTCGCATACCAGCTACATATCTCACGCAGCGGACAACCATCATTCCGGTCGAGAAAACTGTTGCGACCGGGTTGACGCGAATAGATCCGTCGTGAAGGTGGACCATCACAGCGTGGCTTTACCAGACAGTAGCGCACAGCCAGCTCGTTCAACTGGGCATGGAGATCGGCCAACAGCATCGGATCGACAGGTAATGCAGTGGCAATGGTCTGTTGAACCTGCACGTAGCCGGCCCGTTCCCAAACCAACCTTTCGGGCACCAGTCGGGCAAAAATTCGCCGGGTATAGGCATCAACAACAAAACGCGGATGCCCACCGGCATAGAGCATAATCACATCTGCCGTCTCCGGCCCAATCCGCGGCAATTGCAAGAGTTCGGTGTACAGCCTCGGTGCAGGAAGGCGTAACAGAGTCGCCAGATCGCCGTAACGCTCGCGAACAATGCGGGCTAAGGTGATCAAGCCATTTGCCTTCTGCTGATAAAAGGCACATGGATAGATCAGCCGTGCCAACTCACCGGCATCGGCATGCGCCAATGCAACGAGATCGATCAGACCGTTCACATGCAATCGTGCTATCGCATCCTCAACCGTTTCCCAGCGTGTCTGTTGTACCAGCACCGCACCGATGACCATCTCAAGCTGCGGTTCGGTACTGATAATCGGCCACCACGGATGCGCGGCAGGCGGACCATACAGCGGACCGAAATGATCCACCAATCTTCGGTAGACCTCGTTGACCAGCCACGACCAAGGTTGGGAGAGAAGGTTGGATTGCGATAGGTTCATAGCAATCGTCTACGATATTTTACGATACAAGTTTAACCACGATATCTCCACTCTATTCTCTCACCATACCCGATCTCAGTATGACACCAAATGCTTCCCAATGATGACCACGTTGCAGTCGCGGTCGTGGTGACATACACCCCGAACAATCCCACATGCGCCCCATCAACGACAAATCATCGCACACAGGCCACACCCGGTACGAGTCTTACCGGACGGAAATCACCGGATGCCAGTTGCCGTCGCAAGAAATCTTAACATCAACATCACTGTCCTTCTGAGCGCCGCGAGCAATCTTCACACCACACCCTCTGCCCTTCCGAGCGCCGCGAGCAATCTTCACATCACCCCCGCTGTCATTTCGAGCGCAGCGAGAAATCTTACCATTGACCTCAACGGAAGACCCGTCGCTCCGGCTCCGCCTCCGCTCAGGGTGACAGCCGGCAGCCACTTCCTAAACCCAAACCACTGTCCTTCCGAGCGCAGCGAGCAATCTTCACACCACCTCCGCTTAGACAGTCAGTACCGAGCCGCCTAACATTGTGGCGGCAGTGTGAATAGAAACAAAAGTACGAGTCATGCACATTGCTTCCGCAGAATGTGCGCACCATAACTACCAGCAATACTAACACTTTGGACTAAGCTTGTGGCATCGCCCCTTGCACTGCCACCGGCATATACATCTCGCGCAGATATTCGGCCAACATCCGGCGCGTGCTAAAGAGTGGTGCTACTGTCGCAATTGCCTCCTTGCAAATCTGAATCCACTCCACCGGAACCCCATTTGCATCGCGATGATCGTAGAAACGGGGTGCAATCTCGTGTTCGAGCAGATGGTAAAGCGATTGCGCATCGTTCCAATCCTGCTCGTCTTGATTCGCATACTCACGCTCATCACCGATAGCCCAGCCGTTGCGCCCATTGTACGCTTCTGGCCACCAGCCATCGAGTACCGAACAGTTAGGCGCACCGTTGAGACTGGCCTTCATCCCACTTGTGCCACTCGCTTCGTAAGGACGACGCGGGTTGTTGAGCCAGACATCGACACCTTGCACCAGTGCTCGCCCCACCGCAATATCGTATTCTTCGAGGAACACTATCCGCCCGGCCAGCCCCGGCTGCATCGAGAGACGATAGACCTCTTGGATAAACTGTTTGCCCGGATCATCCTTAGGATGCGCTTTTCCGGCAAAGATAATCTGAATCGGCTTACCGGGCCGGTTCAAGATGTATTTCAGTCGCTCAATATCTTTAAACAGCAATGTTGCCCGCTTGTAGGTCGCAAAGCGACGGGCAAAGCCGATCGTCAGAATATTCTCTTCCAACACCGGCCAAACCGGCGCCGGAATGCCCAAGCGGATGTAGTGCTGTTGCAGCCGCTGACGACTGAACGCGATCAGATCGCTCTTCAGTTTTTGATGGGTTCGCCAGAAGGTCTCATCGGGAATCTGGTATACCTTCCGCCACATATGCGGATCATCGAGGTTTTCTTCCCAGTTCTTGCCCAAATACGAGGTATAGAGTGTTCGCATCTCCGGCGCCAGCCACGTCGCCGTATGCACACCGTTGGTAATCGAGGTAATCGGCACCTCATCTTGCGAACGACCGGGATAGAGCCACTGCCACATGCCGCGTGCCACATGGCCATGCAATTTGCTCACCCCATTGCGATAGGCCGAAAAACGCAATGCCAGCGCTGTCATTGCAAAGGTCGGTCCCCATTGCTGCTCTTGCAAAGCCAGATTCATAAACTCATCGCGGGTGAGGTTGAGTTGCGGCCAGAAACTCCAGAAGAACTTCTCGATCATCGGCAGCGGGAAGGCATCATTACCGGCGGGTACCGGGGTGTGGGTCGTGAACACACAATGCGCCTTGACCTGCTCCATCGCCTCGTCAAAACTGTATCCCTGCGCCACCAATTCGCGACACAGTTCGAGCACAAGGAAGGCCGAGTGCCCTTCATTCATGTGCCAGACAGTCGGTTTATAACCGAGACGACGCAGCGCCCGCACACCACCTACACCAAGCACCAACTCTTGCGAAATGCGCATCTCTTGGTCGCCACCGTAGAGCCGCGCCGATAATTCGCGATCTTGCGGACTATTCGGGTGGATGTCGGTATCCATCAACAACAACTCAACCCGACCAACTTGAAACTTGTAGACCTTGGCGTAGATCGTGCGACCGGGTAATTCCACCTCGATCACCACCTCACGCCCGTCGGGATCGAGCGCCGGTAGCGCCGGCACATCGGCGAAATTGAGCTTGTTGTACTCGGCGTGCTGCCAACCACTAGGATCGATGCGCTGCCGAAAGTAGCCCTGCGGGTAGATGAAGCCAACACCGACCAGTGGGATGCCCATATCGCTGGCTTCTTTGATGTGATCGCCCGACAATATGCCCAAACCGCCTGAGTAGATCGGTAGGCTTTCGTGGAGGCCAAACTCGGCACTAAAATATGCGATCAACGTGTCTTTCGCATCGGGATAATTCTTTCTGAACCACGTCTTCTCAGACCGCATGTAGCTATCAAAGCCCTTGAGTACCGCATCGTATCGCTTCAGATAGGCCGGATCGTTGGCGGCAGCCTCAAGTTTGCGCTGACGCACATCGCGCAAGAACTCGACCGGGTTGTGATACACCAGCTCCCACAGCTCTGGGTCGATAGAACGATAAAGGTCCTGCGCTTCAGGATGCCACGTCCACCAAAGGTTGTAGGCAAGTTCACGAAGCCGAGCAATTCGTTCGGGACATGGAGTGAACAGAATCTCGTGTTCAAACCGTAGCATGGTTTCCTCACATCAGATAGATTAATCAACCACCGGTATTACCGGTATTACCGGCATGATACAGAATGCGTACAATGACTGCCAATCTCATATAGGCTCATACGCTGCGCAGCATACAGAGTGGTTGCCTGCATTGTAGCCGCTCATCGGAAATTTGTCTACTATGCAACTAATTTTAATACAACTGAATTGGGATACCGTCTGAATGGGGTGAGACTGCTATAATAGCGCCGAGATTGGTCGGTCGAGAGTTTATGTTCACTCAGCGAACCGGTCACCGACTGCACCTACGACGAAGAGGATATGGATCATCACCTCACGAGCCGGTGGGTTATCGAACTATCCAGCGAACATCCCACTGCACAATTGGCAGCCCAAGAATTGCGTCGCGCTATTCAGCGTATGGGTGGACCCGCCCTGAACATCACCGGTCATGCCAATGACCGGCGCCTCGCATTGCGCCACGGTGCCGACGGAGATGGCTTTGTGCGCATTGCCGATGAGCGTGGCCTCACGTTGATCGGCGAAGGACCACGTGGTCTGCTCTATGCCGTGTATCACCTGCTCGAAACGCTAGGATGGCGTTGGGTTGGTCCCGGACCCGCCGATGAATACGTGCCCCGCCCGTCCACCATCACCTTCCCCACCACCACCGTGGCCGAACAGCCGGCGTTTGCCCGCCGTGGGTTGGTCATCGGGCACGATCTTTTTCTAGCCCAAGGCAAAGCGTGGATCGAGTGGGCAGCGCGCGTTCGCCTCAATACCATCTTCATCCACACCATCGCCGATCATAGCATGCCACTAGGAGCTTGCCGTCAGCGCACCTGGCAATCACACCGCAATCGGCTCTGGCCGTTGATTCACACACGGGGCTTACGTCTTGAGATCGGAGGACACCACCTTACTGCCGCTATTCCACGTCGGCTTTTTCGACAACAACCCGATCTGTTTCGGTACGATGGTCGCCGTCGTGTAGCGAATGGTAACCCTTGTCCCACCAATCCGGCAACGCAGGCCCTCGTCTATACGTGGGCCAAGCAGTGGTTTTATGCCGAGCCTGCGGCAGCGGTTTACCATCTCTGGCCTGACGATCGCCTTGCAGGTGGTTGGTGTGCGTGCCCACAGTGTTCCGGTTTGTCGCCCGCCGATCAGTCGCTGCTGCTGATGAATGTGATGGCGAAAGCTCTGGCCGAAACCAACCCGCAAGCGCGCCTTACTTATCTCGCGTACCATGACACGTTTGCCCCACCCCAACAAATCACACCGGCAGCCAACGTTGAGGTGCTCATTGCCCCACGTCGCCGTTCGTATGCCGTCGGGATCGGTGACAGCACGCATCCGATTAACGGACCGCTCGCCGATGCCATCACAGCGCTGCGCACCACCTTTCCCACCGGCGCCGGTGTGTTCGAATATTATCTCGACGGCATCCTGTTCAAATCAACCTTACCGCCGCTCGGTGAGATTATCGCTGCCGACCTACGCGCTTACCACGAGTGGCGCCTTGACGGTGTATACGTCCTCCTCACCGGCGACCGGCCATGGTTGGCACCCGGCCCCAATCCGTACAGCTTCGCCGCACTGGCGTGGAACCCACAACGTGACCCCATCGCGCTGCGCCGCGAATACGCCGCCGTCCGTGCGCCAACGACGGCAACATTGCTCGATTGTGCCTACGCCAAGTTGACCACGGCGTGGCAGCGCGCTCTCAACGTCACTCCCGCCGAAGTGAAACGACAACAGCCCGGATTAACACGTGATCCGATCACCCAACCGCCACGCGATCTCCTCGATGGCTACGATGCCCCGCCACCGCATTGTGAACAACGTCTCGTTGCCCTTCACGACGCACTGGACACACTACCTGCGGGGGAAGCAGCACTCGCGGCGGCTCGCCGTAGCGCTCACACCGAACAAGCAGCGCTCGCCGGTGACATCGCCGAATGGACGGTGAGTGCATTGGTGCTCCGTTACTTCGCAGCCCGCCAAGAGGCCGCGGTCGTGCAAGCCCGTCGCGCGCCACCGGCCCGCCAACGTCAAGCCATCGCGACTGCCCGCGCTACCTACGCCGAACTCCTCATCTGGGCCACACGCTATGTGCCAAGCTCTGCTCACGCCAGCCATCGTTTGCTACGGTCAATCTTCGCCCTGCATCTCGACCACCTCGAAAGCCGGATTACCCCGCCATGGTGCCAACTGTACCTTCGTTGGCAGCGGTTAGGGGAATTGGTACGGCTGTTAGCACAACTATGGTGGGATTGGCATACAAAACCTTGAGACGCCGCGTGGACGCTCTCACCTCAGACGAGGTTCCGACGACCCAACCCAACAACGGCAGTACCGCCGAAGCAGTACCGCCGTATGCACTCACGTCAGACGATATTCCAGAGACCCAACCCAACTGCAACTACCCCGGTCACAATGAGAACCGCCACCCAAATCAGATCGGTATTGATCCACGCTCGGCGCAGTATCTCCAGACCGGCCACCCGGTACACGATCAGGGCCAGCACTGCCATCGCCAACAACATACCGAGCGTATGTACCACAACGGCCAGCGTCGCACCGATCAACGAATCGCTCATAGCCGGCGCGTGATGTCCATGCCCGGCATGCATCACGTGATGCGAAGCGTTCATGGCAGCAAGCATGGGCGCCACCATCAAACCGGCCCCATGCACCGTAGCCATCAGAAACGACCACCACGCCAACTCGTGCGCACCGGCCCGAAAGCGGGTCGTGGGATGGCGAAAACGCGCCAGTAGCCGCCACCCACTAAACCCTAACAAGACGACACCGGTTAACACGAGCAAGGCATCGGCCGGTAATGTATAGCCGAGCAGAGTCGTCACGAACGCTGCCACCGCAATTGCTGCCGCGTGACCGATTGCAATCGGTCCCATCGCCGTAAGCACAGCTTGAGCTCGCCCCTCTTGCAACCCCAACGCCACGGCAAACAACCAGCCCATCGCCGGGTTGAGGCCGTGGAACAAACCAAGCCCAAACAGTGAAAGCCAAATCCAAAAAGTGGCCTGATCCACGCCTCACCTCCGCCAGAAGATCACAATCTGCGATTCCACGCAATCATGGGAAGCAATACGAATCGCTTGACGCATCACCACCCTGCAAACGAATTTGATGCACCCGCCGATCACCAAAATCGACAAAGAAATTGGGATCGAATTGCATACCACCCTGCGGATCAACATCAACCTTCACCATCCACCCTTTGATACCGTCAGGATAGAACTGTTCGTCCCACGACAAATAGAGTGAATTGGTGAAATAGACCCGCCGACCATCACGACTGACTTCGACCATCTGCGGTCCACCGTTGAGCGGCCCCGTTGTCGCCGGATGACCGGCACGGCGGACGATCCCACCAATCTGGAGCACACCGGTCAACTGCGGGTGGAAGGGATCGCTGACATCGTACTGGCGCAACTCACCGGTACCCCAGCACGACACGTACAAAAAGCGATCGTCAACGCTTAGATTAATATCGGTGACTAGCGGCGGCACTGCTTTAAACGGTTGGAGAATCGGCGGCAGTTGATCTTCGCTGGCCGGTTCAGCCGGTATCTCGATGACCTTCTGGATCTGCCACGAACCGTTATGACGATGCCAGAGCCAGATCGATGCCGACAAGTCTTTCAGACTCACCACACAGTTGAGAAAACCATACGCTTTCGTCGGATCGTGCGCCGGACGTAGCTCCAACGCCATTTGATGCTCGGCGCCGAGATCGAGCGTCTGGACGTGACGACGTCGGTGCAAGTCCCACAGGTGAATGCGATGACCGTACTTGCCGGCGAGCAATTCCTCGCCCAGCACACCACTCTCGACCATCCGCGGAGTACCCCACTCGCTGGTAATCAACGTATCGTGGCCGAGGTGCCACCAGAAATCGTAGTGAAGATACTGGTCGGCGCGGTCGATCTCCCAACGCCCTAGGACCTCAAACGTATCGTGATCGAGAATAAAAATACCGCCCGGCCCTTCACCCTCGGGATTACCCAACGCCGAGATGTAGATGCCATCGGGTCCACAATGGACGGTGTGTGGGCGCGCATAGCCGGTACGCTCGAACAATACGTCCGGTTCAATGACCTTCACAACGGTTGGTTTGGTTGGATTTTCTTTGATATCGAGAATGGTGATGTGCGAACTGCGAATATCCGGCACAACCAGATAGCGCCGTTCGACGTGCGGATGGGGAGCGTTGGGGCAGAGCATCGAACTGCACGCATTCCAGCCAAAATGGTGAAGCTCACCACCGGTATAGGGCATCTCCGTAGCTCCAACCACCTTGCCAAACGTCGTTGATTGTGGATCGACGTCCACGACACACATTGCATCAGGCTGACCATCACGCTGTGAGTTGAGCCGCACAACATACGCTAACGTTTCTGGGGGTGCTTTCGTCGCCATCCGTGGTGATGGGTAAAACGTTGGATCAGGCCGCCAAATTGCCATAGTGAGACCTCCCTCTCTGTACAAAGCCACTCGTCTGCCCGAATACCGACCGTCGACAGTAATATAACTTTGTCAGGCAAGAAAGTCAATATTTCATCGAATATGCGTCACCGACCCTGGTCAAACGACGAGGGACACGCGACGATCACCAATTAAGCTCGCCAACGAGCCAGCCCTCCCTCACCGGAGATATGCAGTTGCAATCGTGTGATACGTCAACTATACAACGTGCGTAGTCGATGGTCAAGAGTTATTTCACGACTACGCCTCAACCGGTTACTGTGAGCCATTCACCATGCTGCCGCCAATTGGCGCGAACCGAGTATAATGGTCGTGGGTTATTTGAAACGATCGGGACGATGCCAATATGAACGATAACTTTTTTGCCTTCCAATACCACGCGCTTAAGCCACTCAAGCAATGGGGCCTCGGCAACATCATCGGTGGCACCATTCTGACGCTCATACCCGGTTTTTGGCGTCACTTCGGTTTGCAAGCGCTCAGTTGGGGAGCAATCGATTGGCTACTGGCCATCGCCGGTCGACGGCAAGCGCTGCTCAAAGCCGAAGATTTGGTCGCCGGTGACCTCGACGAATCGGCGGCACACGCGGCTGCCGAACGATTTCGCACGATTTTGTTGATCAATGCCGGTCTTGACCTCCTCTACATCGGGAGTGGTCTGTGGCTGTTCCGCACGTCCGGCGAACGCGCCGACCGCCGTGGTATGGGCGCCGGGATTTTTGTTCAGGGTCTCTTTTTGTTCCTCTTTGATAGCATCCTCGCTGCTGAGATTAACCGGCGTTGGATCCCACCATCACTATGATCGATCACCGCATTTTTCCGCTCTTACGCTGCCCGACCTGCGGCTTGCGTCCGCTCATCGTCGAAGATCACGGCCTGCGCTGCCCGCGCTGCCAGACGGGTTACCCATTCTGCGATGGGTATCTCGATTTGATGCCACGCGGTGCTGCCTTCGATTACGTCTCGAAGTATGTTACCGATGAAGAGCAGTTGGCCGCCGAACTCGATTACCGTGAACTGGCTCCACCCTTGCTCGCTGCGGGTGTGCGTGACCGCACACTCCGCCGGCTGATGCGCTGGCGCAAGACCGATGTGGTACTTGATAACGGTTGTGGAACCGCCAAGCATGCGGTCTGGAATGCGAAGCATGTTGGGCTGATGGTTGGCTCTGACCCGGCCACCCTTTTTGCCGATGAGGCGGTGCGCACGGTGACGCTGGTGAAAGCCGACTCACGTGTGTTGCCGTTCGCCGATAACAGTTTCGATAAGGTGTTTGCCATTGATATTCTCGAACATTTTCCGCTCCCGGTGATCGATGCGTATCTGGCCGAAACCGCACGTGTCCTGCGGCCCGGCGGGCGTATGATGGCCTTCTCGAACACCCGTGAGCGGTCACCGATCCAACCACTGATCGATGTCAGTCGCAAGATCGGGCGGCTCTTTGTGAAGGCAGGCGTTTATGATTTTGAACGTGAAAAGCTGCGGAAGTCCGATCACATCAAGGCGCTTGCTACTTGGGAAGATGTGGTCGCTGCCTTCGAACGGGCCGGTTTGCGTCCGGTAAAGGTGGTGTTCTGGAATAGTCTGTTTACAACGTTTGTCGAACATGTGCTGATGAAGCTCGGTGAAGCGATGATCGGGCGGATACGTGGACGCACACCTACCACCGATGTCCCGACGCGGGTGAGTGCCGGGACGGCCCGTGAGATTCGCGCTCGTCGCCGGATGCGTGGCTATTTACGCCAGAAGGGTCCGGTGTATTATGCGCTATTGGCGGTTACACTGCTGATGGAACTCGATCTCTGGTTATTCGGTTGGATGCGCTGCGGTAGTTATTTTATCCTGGTGGAAAAACCGCGAGCGTGATGGGTATTACGCACGATGATAACCTACCGACCACTTACCCCAACCGATTTCGAGCAATTCTGGGCGCTAGATAGCTACGCTTTTGCCCGTCAATATCACCGTGGCCGTTACACACCGGAGGTTATCGCGCAACTGCGTGGCTTGTTCGTCAATGGTGAGCATGTTGCGCAATTGCAGATTATGCCGTTTCAGATGCAGGCCGGCCACGGCGAATTGCCGGTTGGCGCACTGGGGAGTGTGGCAACCTGGCCGCAGCACCGACGCCGTGGGTACGCTCAGCGTCTGTTGCGCGCTGCTTGCGATGAACTGCGCGAACGTGGTGCAGTGTTGGCGTTGCTGTATCCCTTTCACGCCGATTTCTACCATCGGTTGGGGTGGGCATTGGCCGGCGAACGGCGGCTGGTTCAACCCACACCAACTCATTTGCGTGCCTTTGCTCCCGCCCCCGGCAGCTATCATCCGGTCGGTGTTGACCAGATCGAAGAGCTTGACACTATCTATCGCGGCGCCTTACGTGGACGTTATGGCCCCCTCGTGCGCGACCGCACATGGTGGCAGATCGATGTGTTACAAACATGGGACGGTGAACCGTATTCCGCCTATATCTGGCGTGATGAACAGGGTAACGGACGTTCGTACCTGATTTACCGCCTCGAACGGAGGAGCGACGGTGACCGCCTCGTCTGCCGCGATATTGTCGCGCTCGATCCGCTCGCACGCGCCCAACTCTTTGTCTTTATCGCGTATCACGCCGATCAAATCGTCGCCGCCGAGATTCCAACCCCCATCGATGCCCCACTCAATGCTCTGCTGCCCACTCCTGCGCCGACGACGGTGATACCATTGTTTATGCAGCGGGTCCTCGATGTGACCCGCTTGGTGAGTCTGTATCCCTTTGCTACGGTCAATGGTCGGCTGCGTATCCAAGTTGCCGATGACTGGCTCAACAACAATGTCGGTTGCTACCAGATTGAATGGTACGACGGTCAAACAACCGTCAGTCGTCTCGACCACGCTACTGTCGATCTCGCCTGCACCAGCAGTACCCTTGGTCAGCTCCTCAGTCGCTACCTGCACCCACGCACCGCCGCCGCTTTTGGCTTGCTCACCGTATACCAACGCGCGGCCTTGACCCTCCTCGAACAGGCACTGGCCGGTCTACCACCGTTTTGTGGTGACTATTGGTGACGATCGCCGCCACCCTCCCACGTTCACCGTCGCAAAATCCTGTTACAATCGTTGGCGCTACAGCGGCAAGCAAAGCAGCCCCGCCGTAGCACGCTGCATAATCTTGGCCAGACAACAGGAACCGTGCTATGCGTCCACTCTTTATCTCACCACTCGGTCGTGGTGGTGTTGATTTCGGTATTCAGAACATCACCCGTGCAGTCAGGCGCACCGGTTTGGCGCCCGAACTTCTGCGTTTACCTGAACTGTACAATTTTCTCCCGATGCTCATTCCCGCTACCCTCCCCGCCGACATTGTCCGTCGGTTCGACATTGTGCAAGGCCGCTCGCGCGTCGCATTTAGCCTGCGCAACTACGAACGCCCGGTGGTCACAACCGTCCATCACCTCACCACCGACCCGGCGTTACAACCGTATAGCTCATTCGCCCAACGCCTTTTCTACCGACTGGTCGAATCGCGCTACGACGGCCTCTCCATCGCGTATGCCGATGCAGTTGTTTGTGTTAGTCGCTACACCCAACGGATGGTTGAACTAACTTACGGTCGGCGCGATACCGTCCTGATCTACGACGGGATTGACACCGATGTCTTCGTTCCACCGCCGGGAATGGCGCGCCGCAACGATGGTCTCCCACCGAGCGATGCCCGCATTCGGTTGTTGTTTGTCGGCAATCGTACTCGCCGGAAAGGGTTTGACCTGCTCCCCCAGATTATGGATCGTTTACCCGCCGATTATGTCCTCTACTACACCGGTGGCTTTCAAGGACGCGATACCGGGCCACCCCATCCAAGGATGATCCCGATTGGCTCACCCGACCGCGCCGGACTGGTGGCGGCTTACCAGAGTTGTGACATCCTGCTCTTCCCCTCTCGGCTCGAAGGGTTCGGCATCGCACCGGCAGAAGCATTGGCCTGTGGCCGCCCGGTGGTGACAACGAACGTCGCCGCGCTGCCTGAGGTGGTTGACGATGGTCTGAATGGATTTTTGGTCGCCCGCGATGATGTCACCGGTTATGCCGAGAAGGTAAGAATATTGGGTGAAGATGCCGCACTGCGCCGCCGTTTCGGCGAGCACGGTCGCGAGAAGGTCGTGGCGAAGTTTGGCTACGGTCCGCTTGGCGAGGGTTTTCGGCAACTTTACGCGCGATTGTTGGGTAGGGATGACAACTGAACTAACGGCATACAGAGGAGTGCCCCGCACTCCCGCCCAACTGCTGCCAGTCATCTTATGTAGAAAGATGGAAAGCCGGGCCCAGCAGTAACTGCCGGCCCGGTCATCACGTCACACTTATTATGTTAACTCAACGCGCCTCTGATACCGGAGACGCATCACCATCAGGCGTCACCGTCGGGGTACCGGCGAACGGTCGCCGGTGATTGAGAAAGAGCAACACGCCACAGACCACAATCGCCACCATACTCACCAACTGTGCCACCCGAATACTACCCTCGCACGAACCACCAACCCCATTCGCACACAAACTATCGATACGCAAGCCTTCAATCCAAAACCGTCCGCTCGAATAGATGATCCCGTACAAAAACAGCAGATCACCCGGATTGAGCCGCCGCCGTTCGGGCGGCGCCAACCGACCAAAGCGGCGGTCGAGCCAGAGCAATATTCCCACCCCAACCAGATTCCAGACCGACTCATACAGAAACGTCGGATGGAAGAGGGTCGTGATCGGGTAGGTCGTCAGATCGTTATAAGGTGGCACCCGGTACTCTGGATCAATCCGCAACCCGAACGGCAAATCGGTTGGCCGGCCATAGGCTTCTTGGTTGAAGAAATTTCCCCACCTGCCAATACTCTGGGCCAGTAAAAAACCCGGCACACAGACATCGAGCCAATCCCAGTAGGGCAACCTGGTATAACGGGTATAGATTACCGTAGAGAGCAACGCCCCGATAATGGCGCCGTGGATAGCAATCCCACCGGTCGTTAGGTTAAAGACACTCCACGGGTTCGGCGCAAAGCGTTCCCACTCAAAAGCCACATAATATATCCGTGCACCGGCAATACCGAGCACCAATCCTAGCATCAACTGATTCCAGACGTGATCGGGATGATAGCCACGAGCAACGGCACGACGTGAGGCTAGTAACGCTGCAATGAGCGCACCGGTCATAATGATCGCGCCGTACCAACGTACAACGATCGGCAATCCGAACAGCGTAAAGCTGATCAGAAACGGGTCATCAGGTGGATAGAGTACCATAATCGTTCCAGTACATCCCACTGCCCATCAGCAGTGTCGCAATCACCTTACAACGATGCCACATACCGCACGGCACGGACGATCGGCATGACGACGCAGGGTATGATCGGTCGCAATCACCTTACAACGATGCCGCATACCGCACCGCATTGCGAAAAATCTGCAACCCATCTCCCTCACGCCGAACCGGTTCGCGGGTCCACCGTGGGTGCTGATGCGGTAGCACAGCATTTTCAGGGTGCGGCATAAGACCGAGCACATTCCCCTGCGCGTTACACAACCCGGCAATTCGATGCGGTGATCCGTTCGGATTAGCCGGATATTCATCGCCAAGATACCGCAGCGCAACCAAACCATTCGCCTCGAGTTCGGCGAGTGTCGCCTCATCACGTACAGCAATCCGACCCTCACCGTGCGCCACCGGCACCTCTATCGGTTGCTCAATACCGCGCGTGAACAGGCAGCGACTGGTCGGCGCCGGCTCAAGATGTACCCAACGGCACTCAAACTGACAAGACTCGTTGGTCGTTAACGTCACCTGCGGCGATCGACGTGGCGGGCCGGGTAACAGGCCGGCCTTGACCAGTACTTGAAAACCATTACAGATGCCGATCACCGGGCGACCATCGGCCACAAAACGTTCGAGTTCTTCACCGAGGCGATGAATCAGGTCAACCGCCAACAAACGACCTGCCCCCAGATGATCGCCATACGAAAAACCACCGGGAATGACGAGCAAGGCATAATCCGCTAGGCGAATCGATCCTTCGGCCAAGCGATTAATGTGGATACGTTCAGGAAGGGCACCGGCCAACTCACACGCCAGTGCCGCATCGGTATCACGGTTGATACCAGGAGCACGCAGAATCAGAGCTTTCAGTTCCACCGAAACTCCATCTCTACATCACCAATCTTAATCAGATCACCCGACTTGAGTGGTTGCGGCACTTTCGGCGGGATCAACTTCCCGTTAATCTGAGTGCCGTTGGTACTCTGCTGATCGGTCAGCGTATACTGATCACCCCGTCGCTCAATGATAGCGTGCAAGCGCGAAGCGATACCACGGTCGTGTTCTGCCAAATCTAATTCGGGGAAATGAGCTTGACGCGGATCGCGCCGACCGATCCGTACTAGCTTATGATCGAGTTTTACCTCCCACGTGCGATAGGGCGAACGTACGATCAGTCGTGCCGGCGGCAATGTCGGTCTTTCCGCACCAACCACCGGTGCGCCCTGATGAAGAGGGGCACCGCAACCGGCACAAAATCGCGCTTGTACTTTGTTCAGCCGGCCACATCGCTCACACACCAGCCCAACCGGTGGTTGAGGTGAGGATGGCGGCAATGGCACCGCCACCGGAACCTGCTCTACTACCGGTGGTTTGATCGGCGGCAACGGTGCCATGTGTAGGGTAGGATCGACAAACGGCGACTTCAGCTGTTTATGCAACGCTTGCTCAAGTTCGGCACAAGTAGCAAACCGCTTCTCGCGCTCAAGGCTCATCGCACGAATAATAATTGTCTCGGTCTCCGGCGCAACCGAACGGTTGATCCGTACAATTTCACCCTTCCGCGGCGGCTGCAACGGCACCGGCGGCATCGCCGTCAGCAAATGCAGCATCGTCGCCCCGAGCGCATAAATATCCGAGCGAGCATCGGTTTGCCCTTTACCGTATTGTTCAGGCGGGGCATAGCCGGCCGACCCCATTGCGATGGTGTCTTTCGATTTACCGACTTTGTGCTTACGAGCTACCCCAAAATCGACTAACTTGAGCACACCATCGGGGGTGACAATCACATTGGCCGGCTTGAGATCGCGATAGATAATCGGCGGCTGACGAGTATGCAGATAGTGTAATACGCGACAGAGTTGGATCCCATATCCGATCACTTGCTGTTCGAGTAACGGAGCGTTTGTGTCCCGGATGATAGCTTCCAAGGTTTTTCCGGGCACAAACTCCATCACCATCGTCGGACGACCCTCGTACTCGAACAGATCGATCACAACCGGCAAGTTGGGGAAGGAGAGCGACTGCAACAGTTCGACCTCTTGCAGAAAAAGTTGACGCACCTCGGCCAACTCTTCGGCATTCGTCTCGTCGGCCGGTCGCATTTCTTTCAAAGCCCAAATCGTCCCATCACTCACCCGCCGGACGCGATATACGACACCCATGCCACCTCGTCCGATCAGGTTGAGGATGGTATACGAATCGTTCCTCCCGCGTACCGTCAGGTTTTCAGCCAACCGATCAAACATGACCATTGTCGTCTGTGATGTACGTTGTGCTACGCCAATTATACCACTGTTGCACGGGCACACTTATTCTGCACCGGCATCAATCGCACGCCAATCACCGATGCCTTGACGAACCAGACAATCGCTGCTATAATCTGCTCGGTCGCGCCGAAGTGGCGGAATGGCAGACGCGGCGGTCTCAAAAACCGCTGGGGATCAACCCCCGTGTGGGTTCAAGTCCCACCTTCGGCACCACCCGACAACACCGTTCTTCAACGGGGCGTGGCTCAGCCTGGTAGAGCGCCGCGTTCGGGTCGCGGAGGTCGGTGGTTCAAATCCACTCGCCCCGACCAAATAAGGAGCGCCTGTGCAACAAGCATAGGCGTTTTATCATTTTTCAGCCGTCGAGACCAGAGCAGGCAGTACCGGCCCACCACCGCTATCCCGATTTGGTATGATACAGGTAGGATACGTCGCTTGACAAGGAATTGACTATGAAACCGCAAACGCTCACGCTTTGGTGTTGCGTATGGTTAAGCTATGCCGCTATGCTCACTGCTTGCCTCGATTTCAGTGCAGCGTTGCCGCCTTCGCCAAGCCCCTTCCCAACACTGCCACGCCTCCCCAGCGTAACCCCGGTCACACCGCAACCCACTCGCTCACCGGTGACGATTATTCTGGGACCATCGGCAACTCCTACATCGACTACCGCCCAATTTATCGGGCGAGCCGCCACCGAAGCGAACGTGCGCAGTGGCCCCGGTACCTCCTTTCCGATTGTGACTGTGGTTCCGGTGAATACCGAAGTGCTGCTTGAAGGACAACGGGCCAACTGGTACGTCGTTCGCTTGCCCGATGGTCAAACCGGATGGATGTCGGCTACTGTGCTTGAGGTTGCCCCTGAGATTGCCGCCAAAGTACCTATTGCCACACCGTAGACAGTGTAGCTACGGATCCTATGTCGATACCGACATCAGACTTCCATCAACGGTAGTGTCCTCGTTGCGTTCCGTACACTTGGCAATTATTTCGCCGAAATGATAATTGGTGATACCATAATAACAAGCATTACGAATGTTATGCCTGAGCGTATCAGTTAAGGACACGTAGGTATGCAACTGTTTAGTACTCTCTCCCGTACCCGGGAACCATTCTCGTCGCCTACCAACCGCCCGGTCACGCTGTACGTGTGCGGGGTTACTCCCTACGATACCACCCATATGGGCCATGCTCGCACCTTCATCGTCTTCGATGTACTGGTCCGCTACTTACGCTGGCAGGGCGCAACGGTGATATACTGTCAGAATATCACCGACGTAGATGACCCTCTCTTCGAGCGTGCCCGTCGTGATGGGGTGAACTGGTACGAACTGGCCGAACGACAAATTGCTCAATTGCGTGCCGACTGTGCCGACCTCAATATTTTGCCACCAACCTTCTCGCCGCGGGTGAGTGAAGAAGTTGCGATCATGATCCCCATTATCGAGCGACTGGTCGAACTCGGTCATGCGTATGTGGTTGACGGCAACGTGTATTTCAGTATCCAAACCGATCCTGACTTTGGCCGCATGGCACGTATGGGTTATGCCGAGCTGCTTTCGATTGCTAATCAGCGGGGCAATAACCCACATGACCCCAACAAGCGCGATCCGCTCGATTTCGTACTTTGGCAACGGGGCAACCCCGACGAACCCAAGTGGGAAAGCCCATGGGGCTTGGGGCGACCCGGTTGGCATATTGAGTGTAGCGCCATGTCGATCCGCTACCTCGGTGAACAGATCGATATTCACGGTGGCGGTGCCGATTTGATTTTCCCGCACCATTCGTGTGAAATTGCGCAGAGTGAATCAGCCACCGGCAAACGACCGTTTGCCCGTATCTGGATGCACGTGGGCTTAGTCTGGCTCGATGGTGAGAAGATGAGTAAATCACTGGGCAATTTGGTCTTCGCCCGTGATGCGTTGCAGATTCATCATCCCGATGCGCTCCGGTGGTATTTGCTGAGCGAGCATTATCGAGAAGATTTCGATTACCGACGCGAAGCAGTCGCTCGTTACGAACAGTATGCTGCCGATCTCCGTCACGCACTGAGCCTGGCCAGTGGCACCCATAGCCCACTCGATGTGAGCCGTGGCCGTTCTGATGTCATCATGGCAATGAACGACGATCTCGATACACCGGCTGCATTGGCGTCGTTGCATGCGATGGCCGGCATGATCATCGATGCAGCCGCCGAGGGTCGTGATGTCAGCGCGGCTCAGGCGACGGTGCGCGATTTAGCGTTGATGCTGGGGTTTACGTTGCGCGAAAACGGTAAGTAGGGGCACGGCGTCGCCGTGCCCCTACGTCATCGACACACCCGCACGGCGTCGCCGTGCCCCTACGTCATCGACACACCCGCACGGCGTCGCCGTGCCCCTACGTCATCGACACACCCGCACGGCGTCGCCGTGCCCCTACGTCATCGACACACCCGCACGGCGTCGCCGTGCCCCTACGTCATCGACACACCCG
>NZ_JBMFNE010000029.1:27153-51808 GCF_049970315.1 Chloroflexus sp. | reverse complement strand
CGTTCACCGTGAACGTCGCAATCAATATTAGGATCAGTTCGATCCTAGCCGAAAGCACCCTATCCGTCAAGAATGCGATGACCGGTTCCTCACTTCCACAGAATATGGTAAGTATGTTATCATAGCAATAGGTATCACCAAGTCATGGCGGTAGTAACTCTCGTTTTTCTTCCGTTAAACAATCAAGCTGGAGCAAAGAATGCGTGCTGCTCAAAAGCTCTTTGTCGACGCAACGATTGTCTGCTTCTTGGTGATAGCTTGGTTTAAATTATGTAGTGGCATAGAACACAGCCTCGAAGTAGACGCCACTGCTGATGAGCTTTTTTATCTCTATCAGGGCACTACCCTAACCTTCTTCCCCGACTACGGCCCGCTGTACGGCCTATGGTACTGGCTGCTCCAGTGGGCTACACCTGATCGCATCGACCTCTACTATCTGAACTGGCGTATGACCACCCTCCTACCAGTTCTCGCGTTTTACCTGCTCTGCCGACTCAATCGAGTTACACCGATGGTCAGTGCGGTCGCGGCATGGTTATTGCTCATCTCGTCGATCAACGTGTTGACATGGCCGCGCGTATCACACTTTGGGCTATTCATTGTGTTGCTAAGTCTCTCCGCGATTAATCTATTTCGATCCCGTAGTCGGAGCAGCTTGGCTATCACTACCGGCTTACTGGCAGCTAGCTATGTTCGACCGGAATTGTTCTTATCCTACATTATTGGATTAAGTATTGTTCTGATCGACCTCATCCGTGATTATCGCCAAAAACGACTGTTACCATGGATAACCATGGGCATAACCGGCTGCGCGCAACTTGCTCTCCTGACTTGGCAAGGAGTTCCGGTGACCGAGGGACGCAGTTTCGTAGCATTCTCTCAGCACTTTGCAACGAGCTGGATAACATGGAACACTAGCCCGCTAGATCCTTGGGAAGATCACAGAATCGTTATGCAGACCGTCTTTGGCGAAGCAGATACTGTTTGGGAGGCTTTTTTAGCCAACCCGACGGCCATCCTAGGTCACGTGGTACAAAATGTAATCCGATTGTACCATATGGCAGCGCTGTTACCTGTAGGTGTTGTTCTAGTTGATGTCAACGCTGACCGAATATCCAAACTCTACTTTTGGGTACTTCTCTTCATGGCACTGGTGGCATTTTTGATGACCCTTCATCTTACTCGTCGCTCAATCAGTGAGCTACTTTTTTCCAAAGAGCATAACCGCTTGCGAGTATGGATAATTATTTGCACAGTACCGTTCTTATATACAATAATATTCATCTTCCCAAGGATTCATTATTTACTTTTATTTACAATCCCTTTGCTTCTCTATATTATAGTTGTGTATACCGCTAATCAAGCCCGAACGCCACCGCGCCTAACTGAATTAGTATTAACAGTCTCATTAATGTTCTTACTCACTCCAATGCCATACGACAATCAATTGAAAATGCCATGGCAAATGCAATGGCACACGCCGGCACTACGCTTCTTGAATACATTACACTCTGTGCAACAGGCTCAGTTAACAGTCTTAGTGACACACGACGCCGCTGGATTGTATATCCCAAAGTTCAAAAAGGTAATACAACACCGTAACAATGATGATATGTTCATGGATCACCTTGAAGAAGCTGACATCATTATTTTACCCGAACCCGATGTTTTATCTCCCGAGATCCGGCGCTTTTTCAATGATCCGCAACAGTACGGCTTCGAACCTGTACGCGAACCGTACATCCCAAGTTTATTTGTACGATCAGAGTATCGTCAACTATTCTCACCGAAATAACTTGACAAATTTCTGAGTACACTTTATCCTAGCCCCGTGCCTTTAGGCAACAATCGCTGTCACCCTGATCACCGGTTATGAACAGAAACACTCGCATACTTTACTGGATATATATTGCGGTAGCCTTGTTTTCGTGGTCGCCGAGTAATATATTAGGTTATCTTGCACCACTACTTTTCTTGTTCTCAACATCGTTGCTCATACCTCACTGGCATTTTCTTGCACTATTCATACTTTTAGTAATAAGTTGGACTTTCCAAACCATTTTCTATGTAATAATTAACCCTGATTTCCAGATTGTCAACTCCTTTGTGGCTTTTATGACTTGGTCAGGATTGATGATTTTAATGATCTTTCCATACAATAAATCTATTCAGTATGACGTTCTTTGTAAAAAACTATCTTTTTTTGCATGGATACTCTTACTTATTGAATCAATCCTTGCTATAGTACAATTTTTGTATGGCTTCATAAGGTCAGGAAGCGCAGATCTTGGTGTTGGAGACATAGTTGAAGGAACTTTTCATCCCGACCTAGAGCCTGACTTGTCCTTTTCTAATCCGATGTTTTCTATAGGCATTTCGTTACTTCTTATTTTTCTTTGGAAAGATGTAAGAAAAAGAAACTTATTAGCATACGTTATTTATTTCATTGGAGCGACCAGCTTGGTGTTAGCATCAACACTTCATGTCATAGTTATACTTGGGGTAACTCTATTTATAAGCGCCATGACGATTTTAGTAAAGATAAATCTTCGGAGATTAACAATACAATATTCTAAAGGTATATATATTATCGCGGTATTGATCTCAACTACATCATTCACTTTGCTTTCTCTCCAACCCTTAAACACTCAAAATCTATTATCAGGTCATTATCTATCACGAGATACGCCCCGGACTGCTATCATAGCTGTTATCCTTCGAGACCTACCTGAGGAGTACAGTTTTTTCCCACTATTTGGGCTCGGTCCTGGGCAATTCGCAAGTCGAGCTGGACTAATAAGCACCGGTCTCTATTTTGGTGGTCAATGGACAAAAAATTTTTCTGAGATAACTACTCAGGCACAGATAAAATACCTACTTCCCCTGAAAATTGAGCAATCTGAGAATCCGGCGTTTGGTAGAAGTTCGACCGCAGCACCTCATTCATCGTGGATTGCAGTATTGTCAGAGTGGGGTTATTTAGGTGTCATGGTTGCAATACTATTATTACTAATAATACTGAACAAAGTAAATCGAGCCGTACACTCTTCTCCAACAGAAAGATTTATATTGACGTGGGGTATTTTATTTTTCTTCTTTCTAGGTTGGGGTGAGGTATACTGGGAAATACCGCAAGCTTGGTTCCCTGGACTAGTGCTACTCAAGCTAATGTACTTTGAATGTAAACAGAGTGCCTCAGCAAGTAAGAATACTTGACAACATCATCAGGCTATGCTATAGTAAAGAACGCTCATACACTACAACTATACGTACTATATTTGATCTATTAGTTATGATACAATTAATAAAGTTCAAATACAAAAAAATCTTGACACAAAAAAAAGTAGTTAAAAACTCCTTTTATTTGTATTTTGCATTACTTACAAATCAAATACTATCATTACTTACGGTTTCATATCTATCACGAATGCTTGGTATCGCAAACTACGGAGTGCTTGCTACTAGTCAGGTCGTGGTATCATACATTCAGATCTTTATGGATTTTGGAACTTTTCTTTACGGTTCACGAAAGATAGCTGCGATGCTGGCAGTCGGTGATTCCGTAGAACGGATCATTGTTGCAGGTTTTTGGTCAAAAGCAATTCTTCTATTGTTTATCTTCGTATTTCTTCTAGTATTTCAACTATCTCCAGTTTTGAATCTAGTTCCAGAGCCTCACCTGGAACAAAAACTGCTGATCGCTTTAGGTCTTTGTGCGTTAGCATCTGCATTCAATCCGAACTGGATATACCAAGGATTTGAGAAAATAAACATCATTACACTTTTAGATGTCAGTAATAAGCTAGTTACGATAATATTCGTCTTTTGGTTAGTTCAAAAACCAAGTGATGTAATATTTCCCATTTTTATCAGTGGTTTTTCAAGTATAATACTATACGGAGCAGCAACTATTCTCATTATTAATAAAAACAAAATAAAGATACTTTCAGTACGTTGGCAAGATGTATTCGTTTTCTTGCAAAAGAGTAGTATCAACCTTGTTTTTCAACTATCCACCATACCGTATACATCTGCGCATCTGTTTATACTAGGAACACTCGCGTCGCCCTCAACAGTCGGGGCGTTTGCAGGAGCACATAGAATTTACCAATATATTCTTACTCTTTTTCATCCGATAATTCAATCCTCTTATTCAAGAGTTTCTAGTCTCGTATCTGTGGATATGCAACGCGCAAAATCAGTAGTAAACTTTTCATTGGCAATCCTGTTAGTTTTTAGCTTGACTATCACAATCGTGTTAAATATTTTTTTGCCAAGTATTATCAATCTACTGCTCGGACCTCAGTTTTATGAATCGGTTCACATCTTACGCACACTATCAATAGCTATTCCGTTTGTAGCAGCTTCTGGATCACTTGCCATATCTTGGCTCATGCCCCTCGAAAAAACAAACTGGTTGAACGTGATATGTATGCTAGCATCACTTATCTACTTTCCTGTTGCTATTAGCTTGTGTATGTTTATAGGTGCTACTGGTATAGCAATTGCTGTTGTCATTATTGAAGCGTTTGTCACTATATCAATCCTCACGATTTTGTATCGAAACAGACTACTACCGTTCCTTCCAAAGTAGACACAGGGAGATAGCCATGTTCAAAGGGTACAATTACATGTGTAACACCCGCTGGACGAAGAAGATACATGCGTCTTCTTGCACCTTAATCATCAGATATCGTTGACGAATGGCATATTCTGATAAGATTATATTTGGCCGAAAAATCTTTCTAAAATCAGACTTATCCCTCAATCGGATGGTCAAATTCTTGGTAACCGTTCTATTAATTTATCATTTAGATGGAGGATGACTTTACTGAGAAATTTGTTAATTTTAGGATTCAGAGCCAATGTTTTCTGGTATTTCCGTTACTATCGTATCGCATTTACTTCAACAAAATCAAAAAAGCAGGAATCAATAAGTAATCATTATTTTGATGAAATAGGCTGGAAAGATCCTCTATTTGCATATAGTCGTCCATAGTGGTAATGTTAGGAATATATATTAAAGGACAAACTCCTATTACTCTTAACAGATTTTCGATCAACTGTATGTCTTGGTTAGAAAAAGATTTTAAAAAAGTTTAATGCGATTATCACGGCGATGAAGAAGAGTTCTTAACAGTTATCAAACCAGCAGAAATATCGGCAGTAAACTGCATACTTGGCCATGCTGTGGTATCACACTTCGCATTCTTTACTCAAAGATCGTTTCTTGATAAAACCAGTATACTTCAAGATTACGAAAAAGCGATTTATTTATCGAGATCAAAAACAATTCTACGAAACTATCAAAAAACTAGAAGTATCAAAGCACAGAAATGACATAACTAAATCAGTAATCAGATCACTTATAATTTTCTTATCTTATTCTATTAACTAAAAGCCATATCAATAGTGACATAAGTCTCGTACCTGGAGAAGGGTATGAGTTACAGATGTAATGACTACACATGAGTGATGGTGCAATCTTTGATTGATCGCCGACTGCTTAGGTAGAGTTGTAACTGCAGTGAGCACGCGTGCAGTGTTCGTTTGGTACCGATGCCGATGATGCGATTTTTGGACAAACGTCTGGCTGTGTATGGCATCATAATGACTGTATCTCGTCGGAAGTTGCCGGAAGCAACCAACCACTCAGGATGGACTTACTGAGTAGTAGCTACCAATAATAGGAAAACATCATGATAAGCACAGACTGGCTCATCGTTGGATCGGGCTTCACTGGAGCAGTATTAGCAGAACGGATTGCGTCACAACTGAACCAAACTGTACTTATTGTCGAGAAACGCGATCATATTGGTGGAAACGCTTTTGATGAATTCGACCACCATGGGATACTCGTTCATCGATACGGCCCGCACATTTTTCATACTAATAGTCTAAAGGTTTGGAATTACCTATCACAATTTACCGAATGGCACCCTTACTATCATCGCGTCCTGGCAATTGTGGAGGGGAGACCCATTCCTATCCCTTTCAATCTCAACTCTATCGAACAGCTCTTTCCAATTAGGTTAGCCGAACAACTGCAGACCAAACTCATTTCGCATTTTGGTTTCGGCACAAAGATTCCTATCCTAAGAATGAAAGAAGTAAGTGACTCTGACATACAATTTTTAGCAGATTACGTATATCAAAATATATTTTATCACTATACTACGAAACAATGGGGATTAAAGCCAGAAGACCTTGATGCTAGTGTTACTGCTCGAGTACCAATCTACATTTCGCGAGACGATCGATACTTTCAAGATACATACCAAGCTATGCCTAAGCATGGCTATACGAGATTGTTTCAAAGAATGCTTAGTCACCCAAATATTCGTATATTACTAAAAACTGATTACCGTGAGATTTCTGACATGATCAAGTATCATAGAATGGTCTATACAGGACCCATTGATGAATTTTTTGATTATAAGTATGGCAAGCTTCCATACCGCAGTCTTCGATTCCAGTTTGAACACTACCAGGTGGCACAGTATCAACCTGTCGGGCAAATGAATTACCCTAATGACTATCAATACACCAGAATCACTGAGTTTAAACATCTCACTGGTCAACAGCACCACGCAACTACAGTAGCTTTCGAATTTCCGGTAGAGCACCGTACCGGTGAAAATGAACCGTATTATCCGATTCCCAGTAGCGTAAACCGAGAATTGTTCGCTAAGTACCGTGCTGAAGCAGATGCTCTACCTACAACAATCTTCGCTGGCCGGCTTGCTGACTATCAATACTACAACATGGATCAGGCGATAGCGCGTGCACTCAAGATTTTCGACACTTTACGCGCAGCTGGTACACCAATTATCATAAACCGGTAGTTTGCCTGATGTAGCAGGACTGAATGCGGTATCACCTTTTGATTTCAGGGAAGTCTTCAAGATGAACTTTTATAAGTAAGTTATGGATCACCGGGAAGAGATACAGGAATAGGAGACTACAGTGCTGGAAAAGAGAAGAATCACTCTATTCTTCGCAGGCTTACGCGTGGTTATTACAGATATACGAAAGCTTACTGTAATAAGTATTCTATTATTTGTTACTGTATTCGCCATAATAACACTATACAAACAGATAAAGAATTACTATAACTATTATTACGCAATGCAACTAATGGAACAAGCTATTGCTATTGAGCATAGAGACTACGATTATACTAGTTGGTATCCACTCTCAAATCCCCTAGCAAAACAAAAGTTAGAAGAGGTATTAGTCATTCTTAATCAGACAGACTTCTCGTATCCAGATTTCCTTCGTGCAAAGGCATTTGTCGAGGCGCTCGGAGGAGATATAGAATCTTCAATAAGTACACTTTCAGCAGCTACAGCTATATCACCAGATAGTCTACTACTCTGGAATGAGCTCGGCGTCGCCTACTACACACTAGATACTTCTTCTGCGAAAAGCACTATGCAGATCGTAGCACCCACCCTGACAAAAGATTCAACTGTTAGATGGCTACTTCCTGAAAAAATACCATCATTATCACATTGGTGGTATCCGTCACTTCTAGGAAACTATCCAGCTTATCTCGACAAGAAAGTTACTTTCCATTTAGAAGTTCCGTTATCACATCAGTGGTTAACGTTTAAAACAGTAACTCTCAGCGACTCCATAATTGTAAATGTGTACGTGAATAATGAGCTGATAGCGAGTAAGCCTCTGGAAGAGACGATGGTTTGGATAAATCATGTCGTAGATTTAAGTCAGTGGTTGGGTCAATCGATACAGGTTACAGTAGAATTAAGTGTTAAAGGGAACGATAACAATGTCGCTTTATCTGAACTTAAACTCACAAATGGTCATCCTTGCACCATACTAAACTGCCATGCAATTGCTTTAGCTGCTTGGAAAAAAGCAAGATTATCTTCAAAGGATTTTACGACCGTTTTAGAAACAGTGGAGCACGAACAGAACTACGAAGTTGCCTCTAGCGTAAAGGCTCTCATCGAATATCAGATGAAACAACATATTGATCAAGATACACGATTAGACTGGCAAATAATTGAGAGCTTTGCTAGCGATTATGGCATTCAGATTTGCCCTTGGTGTGGTCTTGACATGAACAATGCATACTTCAGAACGAGTAATGGAATGTTAGAGTTAGGGAATCATACTGCTGTAGTCTTGGGCGGCCTAAATATCAACACATCTGAATCGAAACATTTAGTTATCAGACTGCGTAGCAAGCATAGTGTAGGCACCGGACTTGTCACGGCAGAGGTGTACTTAGACGGCAAACCATTCGAAAGATATTTTCTTGATACTAGCTCGGAATGGCAATACTGGCACATACCTGTCGATGGCGCACGTCTCCATATGATGTTAATAGCTGTACGCTTCGATCAGAACAGCGAACTCGAAATTGACTGGATTGCATTATCGAAGAATTAATAATATACTAGTTCGGTTCTTATCTAGATATAACAAGTTGACTTGCTGCTATAACAAAAGATGCAGCGGACATACAAAGGAGACAACAATGGAGCCAATGCGTATTAAACCAATATCTCATCATCCACTGGTCTCAATAATTATTACCAACTACAATTACGGACAATACGTGGGCAAGGCTATAGAGAGCGCTTTAAAGCAGACATATCAACATTTTGAAATAATTATTTGCGACGACGGATCAACCGATAACTCGTTAGATACTATTAGAACATATGCTGAGCGGGATGATCGTATACAGTTCATTGCCAAACAAAACGGTGGACAAGCTTCAGCTCTTAATGCTGCATTCCAACATGCTAGAGGTGAAATTGTATCTTTCCTAGATGCTGATGATGTTTGGTTTCCTTGTAAGCTTGAAAAGACTGTTCAGGCGTTTCGTACAAACCCACAAGCAGGGTTTGTATACCATCGACTTAGGATTATCTACACAAATGGGCGTTTCATACGAGATTATCCTAAAATAAGATCACTAATTACTGGATGGCTGTTACCAGAATCTATCCATCATTTTTGCGAGCCTCCAGCTCCATCCTCAGCTATTTCTCTTCACCGAGATGTTGCACTTCGTGTTTTTCCTCTCCCAGATTCGTTTCGATCAACGGCTGATGCTGTGATCTGTCTTAGAGCATCCACAATCACCGTCTGCTACGCTGTTCCCGAAGTGCTTGGGACCTGGACACAGCATGGGGGTAATCTGACTAGCTACGGTCAACGAAGAACTGCAAAAGACATAGAACGATACATATCAATGGCTAGAAGTGTATTACAAGACAAGGAATATTTTGTCAAGATTAACTATCCCACACTTGTAATAGACAGGAAACGCTGGGAAGAACAAAGTCTTGGACTGACACTATGTACATACTACCTCTACTCAGGTAATCATCCCAATATCGACGAGATCAAAAAATACAGAAGGGGCATACGTCTTCTATGGTGGCGACTACTCTTCGCTCTACCCAAACCTTTTGGGAAGCTAATACACCAAGCTTGGACAGAGAGTCGATTGCATTCATTCTTTGCAGAATTATAATCTCATTCTCATATCTTCGTATAGTGCAATATTGATATTTGAGACACCTTTGATGGCGTCTATAATGTACGATGGCTTTGGTGCATGAAAGGTTGACAAAGGGGGCGTGACCGTGTAATTTATGACAAAACAAAAGCACACACGTTCACGCCCAAAGCTATTATACCGTGTCAAGAACTGGTCTGAATACGATCAAGCGCTGGTTCAGCGCGGTTCGCTTACCATCTGGCTGTCGGATGAGGTCAGCGAGAAATGGCGCTATACAGGCGAACAACAGCGCGGCGCCCAATTTGAGGACAGCGACTGGGCCATCACCATGATGTGGACCCTGAAGAAACTCTTTCATGTGCCCAACCGCGCCACGGCAGGGTTTGTGCGTGCGATATTTGGGTTGATGGGGGTGGACTTGCCTGTCCCCGACCACACCACCCTGTCGCGGCGGGGCAAGGGATGGAACGTGAGATTCCCGAAAAAGGTCAGCGGGCATCTTGATATCATCATCGACAGCACCGAGCTGAAAGTTTTTTCATCATCTAATTGCTTTGTCACTTCCAGGCATGTTAAACACTAAGGAGGTTATCTATGCGAGTAGGAATCGACATGTATCCTTACCATATATTTAAAACTGGGATTCGTACGGTTATAGAGAATTTATTACAAAGATGGCAAAAACACTTCAATCAACACGAATTTGTTTTATTACAACCATCACGAAAAATTATTACACAACCACGCACAAAACTAGAAAAAGTCCGAAATCATCTCTATCACTTATATTGGTCACAGATAGAGTCACAAGTTCAAGCAAAACAACGGCGCTGTGATCTTGTCTTCGCAACTTGCATGTTTAGTCCCTATCACCAACTTGTTCCAACAGTAACCCTAATTCATGATATGGCACTCTGGCGCCATCCTGAATGGTATCCTCGATGGTGGCTGCTGATTAATCGTATATTTACTGAATATCCGGCACGCAACATCCGGCATATTGTAGCTGTATCGGAATATACTCGTCAAGACATCTTGACGTTCTTCAAACTACCAGAATCACGAGTTTCTACCATCTACTCAGGCGGAGATTTACCAGAAGTAGACCCTCGAAATGATCGTAGTATATTGTATCAATACAATATTCCAGAAACAGCAAAATATATTTTACATGTGGGTCTCTCTATACCACACAAGAATTTACCGAGATTGGTTGAGGCCTTTGGGATCTTAGTTAAATATCTTCCAGATCAACCACTCTTTCTTGTCCTAGCAGGTCCAAAAACAAACACTCACGGACAATCTGACGATTATCGTATTAAAGAAAAGTCATTGCAATATAACATTAGTAATCGACTGTTGTTCACCGGTTTCATCCCAAAAGAACATGTTACTGTCCTGTATCGAAATGCATATATATATGCTTTCCCGTCGCTTTTTGAAGGGTTCGGGTTACCGCTAGTTGAGGCAATGTCTAGCGGAGTTCCAGTTGTGGCATCAAATCGTGCTGCTTTACCAGAGATTGGAGGAGACGCTGGGTACTACTTTGATCCACTCGATGTTCAAGATATAGTTAATGCTTTATACACCGTTGCAACACAACCTTCTCTTCGCCAACATATGATTCAGCGTGGCATCGAAAGAGCAAAAATATTTTCTTGGAATAAAGCAGCAGCTCAATATGTCGACCTCTTTGAAGATATAGCACGAGGTTTATAAGATGAGAATTTTACGAGTTCACATATATTACCAACAGCCTGGTAGCGAAGTCAGTGATTCCAAACCGAAGTTGATCCTCTCAAAAGGTACGGTCGCCAAGTTGTCTGTTTTACTAAACACAATAATATGATTACAATATCTCTTCTATCTGTTACCTAGAAAACGATTTGAGATTCTTTTCCGCATTAGTCCAGCTTATTCTAAGAGAATGGCCAGACATGATTTGCATAAAAATTGCCTCTTATATCACTGTCTGCTTACTATGTAACTCATCAAGAATAAGTACCTGTTGTTCAATCACTACATAATTTACCGTCTCTTCTATGCTGATGCCTTTTTCCTACGCAATGGATCAGTATGTGAATCTTGTCTTGACAAACTAATATTTCCGGATCTTTACTGCAAGTGCTACCGTGATGGTTCCTTTTCGACGTCTGTCGTTACAGCATTACAGAATTATTCATCGATTTATGAAAACTTGGCAACAAGGCAACAAGTTGTTGTTATGTAGTTCCTATCAATTTTACTCAAAAATTCTGAACTTCCAAGTACAAAGTTGTAATAAAAATCGTATTTTCTTACTGAATTCGGGAAATTGCTCTTTCATACAGGTAATCATCAAGACATTGACCACGAGGTTACATTTAGGCGATCTACATATAATGCTCGCACTCACTAGTGAGGAAAACTGTCAACAGATCTTGCACTTGTACCAAGAAACTGTTATAATGAGGTGGGTAATTCATACTACTAGATCATAGGTTTAACTATGGGTATCGCTATTATTACCGGGTCGGCCGGCCTGATCGGTTCGGAAGCGGTCACATACTTTGCCAATCAGGGTATGGATATCGTCGGTATCGATAATGATATGCGACGCTATTTCTTTGGTGATGAGGCATCAACACAATGGAATCGACAACGGCTGGAGAGCGAAGTTAGGCAATACAAACATTACGAAGTTGATATTCGCGATCGTGAAGCTATTGAGCGTATTTTTGCCCACTACGGTAACTATATTCGCCTGGTCATTCATACTGCTGCCCAACCGAGTCACGATTGGGCAGCACGTGAACCGATTACTGATTTCTCGGTTAATGCAACCGGTACGCTTTATCTGTTGGAAGCAACCCGTCGCTATGCTCCAACGGCAGTGTTTATCTTTTTGTCGACAAACAAGGTCTACGGTGATACTCCGAATAGACTGCCCCTGGTCGAGCATGAATTGCGTTGGGAAATCGATCCTTCTCATCCTTATACAAACGGTATTAGTGAAGATATGCCGATTGATCAGAGTCTTCACAGTCTATTTGGAGCATCAAAGCTGGCAGCCGATGTTCTTGTGCAAGAGTACGGTCGTTATTTTGGTATGTATACTGCTTGCTTTCGTGGTGGTTGTCTTACCGGTCCTAATCATGCCGGAGTTCAACTCCACGGTTTCCTCGCTTACCTGATGCGCTGTACCATGACTGGCAAACCATATACCGTCTTTGGTTACAAAGGTAAGCAAGTTCGCGACAACATCCACAGTGCCGACCTTATTAGGGCATTTGACGCTTTTTTTCGTAAACCGCGTATTGCTGAAGTATACAATATAGGCGGAGGAAGAGCGAGTAATTGTTCGATATTAGAGGCTATTCAGCTATGTGAATCGATAACCGGTAAGCCACTTACATGGCGTTATTCGGATGATAACCGCATCGGTGATCATATGTGGTGGATCAGTGATCTGCGCCGTTTTCAAGAGCATTATCCAGAGTGGCGTATTCAGTATACAATCCCTGATATCTTGCAGGAGATATTTGAAGCTAATCGTGACCGCTGGTGCTAAATATTTCAACCAACTTTTGTCACGAGGAATTGCTTATTATGGTCGATAAAGGCAAATACAATCTATTAGGTGTTCTTATCAATGCTATTGATTACGAAGCAGCAGTTAACCGAGTATTAACTGCTGCTCATCATTGTCAACCACTCACTCTATCAGCTCTTGCTGTGCATGGCGTAATGACCGGAGTTCTAGACGCTGAGCAACGCTACAGACTCAACCACCTCGATATTGTTGTCCCTGATGGGCAACCGGTACGCTGGGCGCTAAACATCCTTTATCGCCTCGGCATCAGCGAACGCGTTTACGGACCGACTCTGATGCTACGCATCTGTGAACGAGCAAGTCTCGAGGGACTACCGATCTACCTATACGGCAGTCGGCCTCAAGTGCTACAACAGCTTTGTAACAATCTACAGCGGCGATTTCCGCATCTTATTATTGCCGGAGCACGGCCTTCACAATTTCGTCGGCTGACCGCGGAAGAACAGCAGGCTATTGCCGCTCATATCAGAACCAGCAGCGCTGCCATAACTTTCGTTGGATTAGGCTGTCCTCGACAAGAGGTATGGGCTTACGAACACCGCGATTTGTTATCAATGCCAATTATCGCTGTAGGGGCAGCCTTCGATTTCCACGCCGGCCTTCTGCCCCAAGCCCCTCCAATGCTCCAGCGGCTTGGTCTGGAATGGGCATTTCGTTTATGGCAAGAACCGCGTCGGCTGTGGCGAAGGTATCTATTGCTCAATCCACTCTATGTGAGTCTATTATTCGCCCAATTAGCGCAATTACAGCGCTTTGACCCCACAGGACACGCACCTAAACCAATAAGATATGGATAGAAAGAGAGTCTAATCATAAACATCCATAACGTTCATCTGCCAATTTTACGCTTTTTGCAGAAGGATAATGAAAATCTTTGAAAAACACTTCTTACGCATAGTAGAGTAATGCCTCTTGATGTTGGTGGAGTTCCTTGGGTGGTTGCAGATGGAAGAAATTTTTCATTTTATGATCACTCTTTCGATATTGTATATAGCAACTCAATCATTGAACATCTAAGAACATTAGAAAATCACAAACTATTTGCTAAAGAATGTCAGTAAGTCAGACCTTATTTCCAGATGATGAAATCTGGTAAGAAAAGGTTGTCGGTTTCACAAAGTCCTTGATAGCTGTACGCAAATAACACGTAGCTTAATTGCTATGGAACGTCGTCGTTTATCGTACCGTTGCAGAATATGAACGCACGCTGTTCGACATTTGTAATATCAACTGACACTCGCCGTCACTATATTTTTTCTATGTTCTATCACTACCGGATCAGGAGCAACGTATGCGTGTCCTCAATCTCGGATGTGGAACGAAAGTCAGTGCGCACCCGGACGTGGTAAATATTGATTGGTCAATGTATGCACGGCTTAAGCAATCGCGGCTCGGTAGTCTGCTGGCACCACTCGTGCTTGACGCCGAGCGACTTGCACGGTTTCGTGCGCTGTCGTCCAACATTCGAGCGCATAATCTCGCAAAAGGGATTCCATTTCCTGAAAATTCAGTAGATGTCGTATACCACTCACACGTGCTAGAACATCTTGACCGCGATGTCGCTGAGAATTTATGAATGAAGTCCGGCGCGTCCTGCGGCCAAACGGGTTTCAACGTATTGTCGTACCCGATTTAGAACAACTTTGTCGCGATTATATACTGCATATCCAACTGTCAGAGCAATCGAGCCACGAGCAGTATCGGCATGATGAATATGTAGCCGCAATTATTGAGCAATCGGTGCGGAAAGCAGCCTTTTCAACGAAATATAAGAAACCGTTGCGTCGATTCATCGAACAGCTTGTTTTGGGTGATGCTCGGCGGCGAGGCGAAACCCACCAGTGGATGTATGACCGGATTAATCTGCGAGTCTTGCTTGAAAGAACAGGATTCCGCAATATCACGGTGCTTGCGTATAACACAAGCAATATCCCCAATTGGGAACGCTATGGGTTAGATGTCGATACCGATGGTCGTCAGTATAAACCCGGATCCCTATACATTGAAGCACAAAAATAGGATAACCTTTGAACGACTAAATAACTTGTCCTTTACTATACCGTGTGCTATACTACCCCTCGACATACTCCACGTTATGGGTGGGAAACCGCCGAGCCTGGGTGAAGGCGCAATCAAGCTGATCACACTGCAGATAAGCGCCTCCACGTGAGGAGTAGGAATGATCGAACGCTTAAGTGCGCGCTTGATCGGCAGCGTCATCGTATGGGATCTGATTGCAACCATGCTGTGCTTCGCATGGAGTACCGGTACCCCGTTATTCACAATCCAGCACGTGATCCTCTACGGTAGTGTGATCACGATTTGGTCGTTAGTGTTTATCATTCTCGCTCCTCAGCAAGCACTCTTTACCCATACCCTGCCCGAAGCTACCATCCGCTTGTTCCTCACCATTGGCCTGGCAGCAACGTCGTTGGCCGGGTTGCTCTATCTGCTCAACGGGACAACGCTTGAACGCAGTACGTTCGTAACCTTTGTTGCGCTTGATCTGGTCATTCTTAGTCTCTTCCACTTCGGCTTCCGCACCATGATCAACCACTGGCGCCGCGTCGGCGCCGGGAGGCAGACGCTGATCGTTGGTAATGCGGCTACGGCAACACGGCTCGCAGATGAATTCAGCTGTCGACCTTGGACGGGGGTGCAAATCGTCGGTTATGCCTCAGATGAATGCGACGAACCGGTTGCACTGCCCCGGCTTGGCAGTCTGAACGATCTAGTCACTATTGTGCAGCGTCACCGGATTGATGAAGTCATTTTTGCGTTGCCACCGGCACAGTACGACCGCGTTGTCGAGTTATCCCTCCTGCTGTTGCGCGAGCCGGTGATGCTCCATACGGTTCCGACCGCGCTCGATTTGGTCTTCGCTCGGACACCAGTTGATAGCGTTGGTGGGATCCCCCTCGTCTCACTCCGTGAGTCGGCCCTCACTCTCTCGCAGCGCATTGTGAAACGACTGTTTGATATTGTCGTGAGTTTTGGGCTGATTGTCCTCCTCGCACCACTGATGCTGGTGATTGCGCTCTTGATAAAGCTCGAATCACCCGGCCCGGTGATTTTTACGCAAGAGCGTATCGGTGAGCACGGTCGTCGGTTTAAGATGTTCAAATTTCGCAGTATGTATATCGATGCTGACCGGCGCTGGCATGAGGTGGCAAAGCGTGATGCGACGACCGGGAAACTCATTCACAAGCAGAAAGACGATCCGCGGGTGACCCGTGTGGGCCGGAAGCTGCGCCGTACCTCGCTCGATGAGTTGCCGCAACTGTTTAACGTCTTGCGCGGGGAAATGAGCCTCGTCGGACCACGCCCCGAAATGCCGTACATCGCTGCTGAGTATGAGCCATGGCAATGGCAGCGCTTCCGTGTCCCGCCCGGCATGACGGGCTGGTGGCAGGTGAACGGACGGAGTGAGAAACCGATGCACTTGCATACCGAAGATGATCTGTATTACATTCAAAACTACTCGTTCTGGCTTGACCTACGCATCTTAGCCAAGACGCTGGTAGTGGTGTGGCAAGGGTATGGCGCGTACTGAGGCAATGAAGCCGGCATTTTCAGCCTTCGCCCTTCAGTGGCGGCATTTGTTCGCCCAATATGTTGCTGAATGGCGGATCATCCGCTGGCTCGCACCGCTCGTTCTGATACACTCGCTCGTGTACGTCTTTCTCGTTCCGCCGTGGCAACACTACGACGAACCGGGCCACTTTCTCTATGCAGCCTACATTGTTCGTGGAGGGATCGCAGCACCGGACAATGTCGCAATTGCCCGCGAAGTAGCTGATTCGATGTATCGCCATCATTTTTGGCCGCCGGATGTACGACCCGACTTGCTCAGTCCACATCCGCCGGGAATTCCAACCGACCAGCGCCATCATCCACCGCTTTACTACCTCGTGATGGCGACGATCCTCTATCCGCTGCGCTATTTGCCGGTTGAACTGCAACTGTACGTCGGCCGACTCGTCAGTGCGGGGTTGATGATGCTGACCGTCCTCGCCGTTTGGCGCACGGTACGGATTATGGCTCCCGACGAGCCACATATGGCAATCGTACTGGCGGCATTAGTGACAATGGCGCCAGCGTTTGTCGATCTGATGAGTGCATTCAATAGTGACGTCCTGATGAATTTCGCGGCAGCGGCAGCGTTTTTAGGTATGGCTATCATGCTCCGTGACGGCTGGCGTCCGTCCGGCTTAGCGCTGGCGCTCTTGGGTGCCACCGTCGCCATACTGACCAAACGCACGGCATTGCCACTGGTGGTACCGCTGATGCTGGCGCTTCTCTGGACTGGCTACCGGCGCCCGATCCACCGGTGGATATATGTACTGATGGGCGTAGTTGCTATTGGAACGTTGGTCGTGAGCAGCGTTACAGTGACCGACGAGGGCGTGCAGACACAACCTTGGCTGGCCACGATTGAGCGCGATTATCTGCGCGTCTCACTGGTGCCATGGCTAATGTCGTGGACTGATTGGGAACGGGCATGGCCGTGGTACCGGCGCACCGTAGAAGTTGCCCATAGCCACTTCTGGGTCCGGCTCACGTGGGGCCACGTTGCCGTGTTACCACCACTAGGTGATTGGCTGGTCGGAGGGTTGAGCATTGCTGCCCTCATTGGCCTTGTGCGTAGTACCTTCATCCGGCACAAAGACCTCTCACTCGCACAACAACGGTGGATCTGGCTGTGTTTGTTGGCAGTGGGTATCGCATGGCTCGCGTTGTTTGGTCGTCTCCACCCGTTACCGGAAACCGGCAACACCTACATTCCGCGCGGTCGCTATCTATATTGGGCAGTGTTGCCGACGATGTGGCTCCTTCTGCTCGGTTGGCAACATCTCTGGCCCGCGCACTGGCGGGAGTATAGCCCGTATGTGCTCCTCGCAATCCTGGTCGGTCTGGATGGCGCAGCACTGGTCACCCTCTTTATTTTTTACTATCATTGACAAAGCGCAGGACTATCTGCTACAATCGGTCAGGAATACCACGGATCGACAGGCAAGCGTATGATGAACGATGAAATTGATTTGAAACCCTACCTGCAAGCACTATTACGACGCTGGTGGCTCATAATAGGTATGGCCGTGATTGGTGGGACGATTGCTGTCCTGCGCATACCACCATATACGGCCAGTTCATCACTGCTAATCGTACCCGTCAGTTCTCAGGTTACCCTCGATAATCGTTTTACCAGTCGCGACTCACTCCTCTTCACGACGACGACCAATCAGCGTGAAGCGTTGTTGGGGCTTGCCGAAGATCTTACCTTGGCAGCGAGCGTTGCCGATACCCTTAGTGCGGCGGGCATATTACCCGCCAACTCTAGTGACAGTGCATTAAGAAAATTACTTGATCGGATTACGGTCGAAACCAATGGCGATCTGATAGAAATTACCGCTCGCGCCGACAGTAGCGACCTAGCACGCCAGATTGCTGAAGTATGGTCCAAAGAGTATGTCCGCTTGGTCGTCAAAATCTACAGCCGTGATGTGGCATTGTTTGAGTCGGTACAGCAACAGTTAGTAGAAGCCCAAGAACGCTATCGCACTGCACAGGCTGCTGTTGAAGCATTCATTGCGAAAGGTGAACTCACCGAAGTTGAACAAACTGTACAGCGCTTGAGTGATATCGTCAACAGCGCACGTTCTTCGGGCACTGAACGTTTTGCTTCGTATCTACGCCGTAACAACGAGTTGGAACAGGTCTTGCGGGATGCACAGCTCTTACGGGCCCGGCTGGCCGGGCAACCAAATGCCGATGGCAATACCGCCGATGCGGTAGCGGCATTGTTGCTCAGGATTCGCAATCTGAGCGATCGTGGAGCTGACCGCCCGATTTTGCAAATCGATTCTTCGCTCACAGATCGGGCAACTGTGACCTTAGCGGAGCTCGATCAATTGATAGAAGTTCTTGATACTGAATACCGTGCAGTTCGCGCCGAAATACAGCGGTTGAGTCGACTTCAGCCGGAAGAGTTAAGCCCTGAGATCAGCCAACAATTGTACGAACAACTAGCCGCAGCGCAAACCCGATTAGAACAGCTTTACGGTCAACAACGTGAATTGACACGAGATCGTGATACTGCATTTGAATTAGTGCAAGTATTATCGCAACGGATTAATGAACTGCAATTGGCCGATTCCGCACCTCAAGTAACCGTGCGTTACCTCGGCACGGTAAATAAGCCGCCTTCGGTTTTGGAACGACAGGTGATTACGCAAGCTGCGATTGCTGCTCTCGCCGGGATTGTCCTCTCCGCAATGGTCGTTATAGTACGTGAAGCTATAGTTATTGCCCGCCGCAACCCATCAACCCAACCGAAACCGACCGGTGATTAGTGATGAGGAAGCTGTAGATCGGTGTGTTGTCTGGTTAGGTTGCGCTGGCCAAAAAGTCCTATTAGGGACTTTTTGGCGCTATTTCCTTTATCATCTATCCAGCTATATTGAGACTCATCGTTAAAGGCATTCCGTATTCTGTGTATTGGAATTCATACATCTATGAACCGACCGCTCATTTCGGTGATTATTCCATGCTACAACGAAGCTGCCACACTGCCAGACATTCTCGCCCAAGTAGAAGCGGTGAACCTCGACAAAGAGATTATTGTGGTTGACGATCATTCGACGGATGCAACACCGGCGCTCTTGACCGAGATGGCGCGTGACCGTCCGTATCTGACGGTGATCCGCCATCCCCAGAATCGCGGGAAAGGTGCCGCAGTCCGGAGTGGGTTGGCCCATGCCCGGGGCGAGATCACGATTATTCAAGACGCCGATTTAGAGTACGATCCGCAAGACTACTACGAGTTGGTGAAGCCGATTGTCAATCGACGAGTCGATGTGGTATTCGGGAGCCGGTTTCTCGGTCGTCATACCGGAATGTATTTTTGGAATGCACTTGGCAACAAGTTTCTTACCTTCCTGACTAATTTTCTCTTTGATTGCTGGATCTCTGATATGGAAACTTGTTACAAAGTGATGCGCACCGATATTTTACGGGATTTACGACTTGAGAGTAATGATTTTCGTATCGAGCCAGAAATTACTGCTAAATTATTACGAAGCGGCTACCGAATCTACGAAGTTCCAGTGAGTTATCTAGGTCGCACCTACGAGGAAGGTAAGAAAATGAAACCGATTCAGGGAATTTACGCCATTGTTGCGCTCTTAAAGTATCGGTTTTGGCACTAACACCATGATCGCGGGGCTGATGACACCAACCGGTGAATCCACCGACAGCGGGGATGCGATGGCGGAATGAAGCGTCCATACATGCGTGTATCGGCGTTGAACTGGGCTACGGCGTGGGCGCGTGGGAAGCGCGATGCTTGCTCGAACATGCCGGTCATCGGTAATACTTGTGCAATCAGATAATTTGTGATACAACTCTCAGGGAAGGCAGGTGATGGGCCTGTCGTCATTCCGCGGAGGGGCGGGCGGTGCAGGAACATTCCGGCACGCTCGCTTTTCATTCATAGCGAGGAATCAATGCGCATTGCGATGCTGAGTGTGCATAGTAGCCCGTTGGCCCGCCTTGGCGGGAAAGAAGCCGGTGGCATGAACGTGTATGTCCGCGAGTTGGCCCGTGAGTTGGGACAGCGCGGGATAGGGGTTGATATTTTTACCCGTAGCCAAGATCGAACAACACCAACGGTGCTTCCGCTAGGACGTGGTGTCCGCTTGATCAGTTTGCACGCCGGTCCGGCTGCACCCTACGATAAAAATCTGCTCCTGACCTACTTGCCGGAGTTTGTTAGCCGGGTACGCTGTTTTGCCGATAATGAAGATGTGAGTTATGATCTCATCCATAGTCACTATTGGCTGTCGGGTGAAGCGGCGCTGCGCCTCCGTCATGTGTGGCGCGCACCGGTCGTACAGATGTTTCACACCTTGGGAGCAATGAAGAATAGTGTCGCTCGCTCGGAAGAAGAGGTGGAGACTAAGCGCCGCATTGCGATTGAACGGCGTTTGATGCGGGAGGTTGATGCCGTCGTCGCCGCTACACCTCTTGACCGGGCGCAGATGGTGTGGCACTACGGCGCTGACGCGAACCGCATCAGGGTGATTCCGTGTGGGGTTGATTTACGCCGATTTCAACCGGGCGATCGTATGCAGGCGCGGGCAGCGCTCGGGATTACACCTGATGCGATAATGCTGGTATGCGTGGGGCGGATGGAGCCGCTGAAGGGGATGGATGCGCTGATCCTAGCAGCAGCGCGGTTGCTAGCCCAACATCCAGAATGGAAAGAGCGATTGCAGGTAGTGCTGGTCGGCGGCGATGATGAAACGCAGCCAGAGCGGTGGAATAGTGAACAGCGCCGGCTAGATGGGCTGCGGCGCGAGCTTGGCATTACGGCACAGGTGCAGTTTGCCGGCGCACAACCGCAAGAGCGGTTGCCGCTTTACTACACCGCCGCCGATGTGGTGGCCGCCCCCTCGCATTACGAATCGTTTGGCTTGGCAGCGCTGGAAGCGTTAGCGTGCGGGGCGGCGGTAGTGGCGTCAAATGTGGGCGGGTTGGCGCTGACGATTGAAGATCGCCGCAGCGGTTTGCTGGTTCCGCCGGATGATGATGCGGCGCTCGCTGCCCAGATCGAGCGCATTCTGACCGACGCAGCCCTGGCCGCGCGGCTGCGTTCGGGAGCAGTACAGCGTGCGGCTGAATATGGCTGGCCGGCGGTGGCGCGCCGCATTATTGCCCTCTACGATGAGTTGTTGCAGGTGCATGCGGCGTTTTGGTCGGAACGGCGATTGGTGCGGGTATCGTGAAGCGAACGTGGGCGTTAATCATTGTCGGTTTGCTCTATTTTGGTGTCGGCTGGATTCTGTCGGCAATCGGGCCGAGCTTACCCGGTTTGGCCGTACAGGTGAATCGTGATGTTACCGAACTAGGGGCCGTCTTTACTGCTTTCTCACTCGGTGCAGTCCTGGCGTCGGTAGGTGTGGGCGCTGCAATTGGGCGCTGGGGTATGCGTACCGTGATCGCCGGTGGTGCTGCTCTAATGGGTGGTGGCATATTGTGGGCCGGGTTTAGCCCAACGCTCCTCGGTTTATTGGCCGGTACCTTGATCGGAGGGTTTGGGTATGGCGGAATGTTGGCCGGGGGGAATCTGCTTATTGCACGTCTGTATCAAGGTGCTGCCGGAGCGCTCAATGCGCTCAACCTTTTTTTCAGCGTTGGCTCAATCGGTGGCCCGTTGTTGGTAGCCACAATGATTGGACTATTCGGCCAACCGCAAGCGGCGATTTGGCTGGCCGCGATCGTGATGTTGGTGTTGGTGGTGCCGGCCCTGCGACTCGGTGAACCTACCCAAGCGTCAACAGCGCAGATGTCCGGGGCGCCACGCTGGCTGGCCGCAGTGATGTTCGGTCTAATCATGTTTACGTATATCGGTACCGAGATCGGGATCGGCGGCTGGATTGCGCTGATCCTCGAACGAGGGGCCGGGCTGGCCGCACCCCAAGCAGCATTAGGTACGAGCCTCTTTTGGGGAATGTTGACCGGTGGACGGTTGGCCGCTACCTTTTGGGGTGATCGCTTGGGGCCGCTGAAGTTGCTGTTGTTGTGTTTGGTTGGTCTAGGGCTGGGTGGAGCGTTGTTAGTTATCGGTACCACCCAATCTGGACTAGCATTAACGGCAGTGGCACTGATGGGTCTAGCGTGTGGGCCGATTTTTCCCACCACGATGCTGATGATTACGCATGCGGCTGGACGGAGCGGAGTTGCGCTGAGTGTCGCGCTGACGATTGGTACCGGCGGAGGTCTGTTTCTGCCGGCCTTATTTGGCTTGTTCATCGGCTGGTTTGGGCCGGCAATGGGATCACTGTTGGTCGTGGCCGATGCTAGTCTGATGGTGGTGATGTTGGCCGTGGCCTATCGCGGAATGACGCGATCGGCACAACTGGCCGGTATGTCGGCCCAATAACAATGTGAGCAAGGCAAGGCACATGTGCAAGTAATTGCGACGATAGCCAACGGGTAGGGGTAGGATGCTCTCAATCGATCTCAATTGTGATTGCGGCGAAAGCTATGGTGCGTTTCAGATCGGTGACGACGAAGGCGTATTACCATTCGTCAGTTCGGCCAATATCGCTTGCGGTGGGCATGCCGGTGACCCAATCGTGATGCGGCATACAATACGCCGCTGCCGTGAGCTGGGTGTGGCAGTAGGAGCGCATCCGAGCTACCCCGACCTGCACGGGTTTGGCCGGCGCGTGTTGCCGATGTCACCGGCTGAGATTGAAGCATGGGTGTTGGCGCAGATCGGGGCGTTGGCCGCTATTGCACGCGCCGAAAGGGTTGCACTCAGCCATGTGAAGCCGCACGGTGCATTGTACAACGTGGCTGCACGTGATCATGTGGTGGCCATAGCTATTGCCCGTGCGGTCGCCGCGTTTAGCCACGATCTCGCCCTGGTTGGCTTGGCCGGTTCGGCGTTGATCGCTGCCGGTATTGAGGCAGGGCTGCCGGTGCTGGCCGAAGCCTTCGCTGATCGGGCTTACGAGGCCGATGGCCGACTGCGTGACCGACGGTGTCCCGATGCGTTGATTATTGACCCGATAGCGTGTCTCAAACAGACACTCAGTATCGTGCGCGATGGTGTCGTGATCGCGATAGACGGTACGCCGGTACCATTACAAGCCGATACGATCTGCTTGCACGGCGACACGCCAGGGGCTGCCGCCCGCGCAGCGGCACTGCGCCACGGTCTAGAGGCAGCAGGGATTACAGTGCGAACACCACGATAATGACGGCACGTATTGTCCCAATGGGTGAGGCGGCGTTACTGGTGCAGTGGTCAGTTGATGAAGCTCCCACAGGTGCGCCGCTCGCGTTGATGACTGCGTTAGAGCACCATCCGCCGGTGGGGTTGGTCGATCTGGTGCCGGCGATTGATACGTTGTTGGTGTGCTTCGACCCGTTAGCAACTGACTACACCGAAGTAACTGATCATGTTCAGCGTCTGATTGCCCACTCGCGATCACATGCGCCGCCGGACGGGCGTGAAGTAACGATTCCGGTACATTATGGCGGTGACGCCGGGCCTGATCTTAACAATGTTGCTGAACAGGTGGGGTTGTCACCTGCTGAGGTGATCGCAATTCATACGGCAACCGAGCAGCGGGTGCTAATGATCGGTTTTGCGCCGGGATACCCGTATTTGGGCTGGCTCCCACCGGTACTGTATCTACCACGGCGGGCAACGCCCCGTGTCGCGGTGCCGGCCGGTTCGGTGGCAATCGCGGCCGGTATGACCGGTATCTACCCTGCTGTCTTGCCCGGTGGTTGGCATTTGATCGGACGTACCGACGTGCGTTTGTTCGATCCAACTGCCGATCCACCGTGTCTCCTGCGACCCGGTGATCGGGTGCGGTTTGTGAACGTAGAGGCGCAGAGGAGGCAAAGACGCAGAGGGTGGTCAACGCAAAGACGCGACGGGCGCAGAGGACGCAAAGAGGTTTGAACGCAAAGACGCGACGGGCGCAGAGGACGCAAAGAGGTTTGAACGCAAAGACGCGACGGGCGCAGAGGACGCAAAGAGG
>NZ_JBMFNE010000029.1:0-27060 GCF_049970315.1 Chloroflexus sp. | reverse complement strand
AAAGAGGTTTGATGATGGGGGCAGGAGAACGGATACACACGGTTTTTTCTGATCCGTGCATATCCGTCCCCAAGCCGTGTGAATCCGTGTCCTATTGATCCGAATCGAACACGCACGTGGCTACATTTCTCGACATCATCGCGGCCGGGCCGCTATTGACAATCCAAGACGGGGGGCGGCCAGCAGCGCGGCGCTACGGGGTACCGCCGGGTGGAGCGATGGATCGGTTTGCGTTAGCTGTAGCTAACCGCTTAGCCGGTAACCAGCCTCACGCACCGGCGTTCGAGATCACTGCTGGTGGAACCCAGCTCCGTTGCAGCACAGCTATCACCATTGGTCTGGCCGGCGCCGATTTGCAAGCGCGGCTCAACGATACACCGCTTGTCCCGTGGTATAGCGCCGTCGCTCCGGCCGGCAGTACCATCACCTTTGGCGGACGACGTGGCGGCTGGGGCGGCCGTGCGTATCTGGCGGTAGCCGGCGAACTAGCCGTGGAGTGGGCGATCGGTGGTGCAGGCACCTGTTTGGCCGGTGGGTTTGGTGGTTATCAAGGGCGGGCTTTACGTGCCGGTGATCGGATTATCGTCCACGCTCGATCCGCGATGGCAGCCGACGGGATGCGTTGGTGGCCGTCGAACCGGCGTCCACCCTACGGCCCTCAACCACGCTTGCGAGTCATTCCTGGCCCTCATGCGGATCAATTGCCGATGGCTTGGATCGGGCTACTATCCGCTACATGGCAGATCGAACAAGCGGCCAGCCGGCAAGGCTATCGACTGGCCGGTGCCATCTTACCTTCGTTTACCCACTCGCTAGCTTCATTCGGAATCGTACCGGGAGCGATCCAGTTACCACCCGATGGCCGACCGATCCTGTTGATGGCCGATGCCCAAACGACCGGCGGTTATCCGGTGATTGCTGTCGTCATCGGCGCCGATCTCCCGCTAGCGGCCCAACTCTTGCCTAGTGACCGGCTGGTGTTCGCGGCTACCGATCTGGCTACAGCGTATGCAGCGCTGGCCGAGCAAGCGGCATGGCTCGCCGCCGGCCCGGAAGATGACGAGAGCGGTGAACTGTTGGCGCAAGCCGGTGCCATTGGATAAGATCATCAGGCCATTGTTGCAATCATCACATTACTCAACACTAATACCAGCATAATTCCAAGCGCCGCCGGTGCTGACCACCGCCCAAGTTTGGCAAAGGGATTACGCGATCCGAAAAAGATATGGCCGACTACCGCCGTCGCTAAGCCTAGTAACGGATGGAGAATAAAGGGGAACGTGAGAAAATAGGTGATACCGCTAAAGATACCGACTAACCAGTAGATTAAACCCAACGTGGCTTGGATGTCCACCAACACCGGAAAGATTCGCGCCACCGGGCTACGCGGTGTGTTGGGCCGATAGGTAAAGGCCAGGTAGATGGCAGCCACAACGATTAAGACCGACATGACTTCACGCCCAAAAATGGCGTGAATTTGACGAATAGTGGTAAAGATGGGATCCATACGTTACTCCGTCTAAGACAGAACGATGCACCTCAGTACTCTGTATGCCGGCAGTACGCTAAGCGTAGCGTTCGCGGGCTAAACCGAGCAATGCAGCCGTGCTATTGGCATATGCTGCCCACGCGACAAACGCCGAACATTTATCACTCTCATCGTACAAATTTTCACAATAAAAGTCAAATCGGCTCATTCAGGCGGATACGCAGGTAGAGCGCTTCCGTTTCAGCCAACGGCTCAATACCTAATTCCTCACGTAACGCTTGGACACAACGTGTATAGGCGCGCATCGCCTGCGAACGGCTGCCGGCGCGGGCATGGGCACGCATCAGCAATTGGTACGCCTCCTCGTAACAGCGATCACGACGCAACACCTGTTCGGCGATCTGGATCGCCTCGTTGTGATTTCCTTCGGCACTCAGTTGTTCGGCATATGCAACAGCCGTTGCCAGATAACGGGCCAACAAACGCTCACGCTCTTCGGTTGTCCATGGATCATACAGTGATTCGGCGAGATAATCACCGCGGTAGAGTTGGAGCGCAGCTTGGGCGCTGCGGCGCGCAAAATCGGGGTCGGTTGCCGTCAATGCACTACTGGCACGCAGTTCAAACTCGTCAACATCGATCCATACACCGAAGGAAGGGGCAAAGCTATACGCTAACCCTTGCCGACGGATAAAGAACGGGGGTACGCGCGGCGGACGGTGTGGCTCAAGCGCTGTGTTAAGCGTGTTCAAGGTTACCTTAAACTGACGTTCGGCCGCTTCGAGGTCGGCATCAGGCCACAGCCATGCGCAGATCTGCTCGCGTTGTACCCAATTACCACGCATCGTCAGCAGCAACTGGAAAAGCTGACGCGCCTTCTCGCGCTGCCACTCACGCGCTTGAATCTCTTGATTCCCCCGCCAAACCCGGAATGCCCCCAACATCTGCACCCGTAGCGTAAAACCGGGATGGTAATCATCGACCGTGTCATCGGTGGCAATCGAGGGAAAACCCTGCCGCAGCAGACGAATAGCGGTATCGCGGTGGGCCGGCATCGTGCGGGCGCGTAGGAGTAGCGGCACCAACGCCGCAATATCGCGCGGTCCAAACAGACTCGGTCCGATCAAGACATTCTCGTAGCCATACTCCGCCGCTTCGCGCATGACCTGATCGACCAACGGATCGACCGCAGTAGTCCGACCGGCGCGCAGGGCTGCTAATGCTCGCCAGAGATGCACAAGAAACAAACCAAAGGTATCATGACCGGCTTGAAATCGTTGTTCGGCCTGATCGAGCCATTCGTAACCGCGCGGATCATCGGCCACAAGGGTAACACTGCCAAGGGCGAGCAACATGAGAGCGGCGACCCACTCATCGCCGGCTGAAGCGGCCAGCAATAGACCTTCACGAGCGTTGGCCTCAGCACGGGCCAAATCGCCGGCATGACCGTGAAGCAGCGTCAGACCCAGATACCCCTCGGCACGAGTCCGCGGCACTGTCACCTGTTGCAACAGACGCAAACCACGGCTATAGTGTTGGAGCGCCGCTTGATCATCGCCACGAGTGATGAGTTGATAAGCATGACCAAGGCGCAACTCGGCCAAAGCCTCCGTAACTACATTGCTACTCTGTTGCGCTTCGATCAACATGCGATGGGCAAAGGCTAGTGCTTGTGGCCCCATGCCGAGCATTGCGTTAATCAGCGCCAGCAATAAAAGTGGTTCACGATGGCCCGTTGCTCGCGTAAACGACTGTTCGGACCAAAGCCGTTCTTCGAGCAACTGCCGTGCTTCACGCAGACGTCCGGCCCGCAACAACAAGCGAGGCCGGAGCACTTCAGCCTGCGGATCGTACTGCGTGGACAACCTGTGGGCTTTCGCCAACTGACGCGCCGTCTGCTCAAGTCGCAACCCGATATCGGCTCGTCCGCGATTGGCCCAATTCTCGGCCTGCATCAGCAACAACTCGATCCGTTCCGCACCACATTGACGTGGCAACAACTTCAAAGCCCGACGTAACAGATCGGTAGCCGGAGCCGGTTGAACTGTATCAAGGTAGATTGCAGCCTGCCCACGCAGACAACGCGACTGACCAAGTCGATCACCGCTCGCGGCAAAAGCCCGCTCGGCCCGGCGGTAGGTGGCCAAGGCAGCTTCAAGCCGATTGAGCTGGTGAAGTGCAGCGGCTTGAATCTCGATCAATTCTGGGGTTTCATCACCGGTCAACGCTAACCGTCGCATCCAATCGAGCACAGCTTCGGCGCGACGCTCGGCTAGCAGCGTGCGGGCCAGTGGGAGGAAGGTGGTTACTGCGGCAGGATCACCGGCAGCAATCTGATGGTACAACGCACTTTCGTGATCACCGTGCTGCTGAAAGTATACCGCAGCCTTGCGGTGCAGATGCACCCATTCCGGATCGGCAGCCGCTCGGCGAGACAGCCACGCCGCGATCAGTGGCTGAAACCGGACACCATGCTCACCAAATGGTTCGACAAAGAGGCGGCGGCGACGTAATTCGGCAATGAGTTCAGATGAATTGAAGGTTGGATCGATGGCTGCACACAGATCGGGGGTGATCCAGCGCAGACCTGCGCTGCGTTGTAGGCAACGTTGCAACGGTGTGGGCAGCCGTGCAAACACTTCTCGTTCCAGATAATCGTCAAGGGCTGGCTTACTCTTCTGTTCACGCAGCCCAAGCGCACTCCGCCAATCGGTCGCATCGAGTGCAATCCGTAAAGCGAGTGGCCATCCGGCGCTGAACGACATTAACTCATCGAAATCAACCGGTAACGTTTTGCCGGCCTGCTGCCAAAGCTGAGCAGCTTCATCGGATGTAAAAAGCAAATCAGCGGTTTCGATCAACAACGCTTCACCACGCAAACGAGCCGTCGCGATCAGGGGAGAATCGGGTTCGTGCCATCCGGCGAGGATGAGATGTAATCGTGGAGGCTGAGCCATGATAAACCGTTCAATAAGGGCACGCAGTTCTGGCTGCTCATCGATCAGATGCGCATCATCGATAATCAACAGCGTTTCATCATCAAGCTCACCGGTTAGTGCGTTAATCAAACCATCAATCGTTCGTGGTAGACGATTGGGATCGAGGGATGTCACCCGACTCAGGGCAGCAGCAAGGTGGGCGAGCAGGCGCGGCGGATCATCGTCGGCATCGGCACGACACCATGCAGCGGGCCAGCCACCATGGGTTGCGAGTGCGGCTAAGGCAACCGTCTTCCCACTACCGGGTGGTGCCACTACAATAGTCAAGGGAGCATCGACAGCTACCGCCAGCCGCTGCTCGACCCGCACCCGACGGATGCGGTGCAACGGTGGTGGGGGTGGCAATAGGCGAGGCCGCAACAGATGTTCGTTATACTCACCTGTAACCGCTTGTGATACCATGAGGATAGCAGGGATCAGTTTCGCGAGCAACGTACTACGTTGCAACAATTACTCAGCGTAATGTCAACGTGATTGTATTGTACATGGGGCCAGATACAATGCAGAACAACGAAGAACACGACCGCCAATCCACGAACACCCCACGGTCAGCTATACCCGATCTGACCGATCCGATGTTTCAATCGTTGCGGGTTTGGAACGAGTTACTCACTGCCAGCACTGATATGGCGTTCGATTTGGTGCTGAAGAATTGGGACTACAGCCGTAGTTTACGCCATTCGACTGAACAAGCCGTGGCCGACGCAATCCGTACACAGCAACGTCTGAGTCAAGAGATGTTGCAGGCATGGCAAGGATACGTCGGCGATATCCAATCGATTATTGAACGGATGCGCAAATCGTAGCCGAAAGAACGGTTACATATATACGCCACCGTTAACGTTGATCTGTTGGCCGGTTATGTAATCGCCGTCAGCAGCAAGAAAGACGATAGCCTTTGCAATCTCTTCGGGTAAACCGAAGCGACCCATTGGGATACGGGCCTTGATCTGTTCTTGAATCTGCTCAGGTACTTTGGACAACATATCGGTGATGGTAAAACCGGGCGCAAGTGCGTTGACGGTGATATTGTATTTGGCCAGCTCAAGCGCTGCCGTTTTGGTAAAGGCGATAATTCCACCTTTTGAAGCAGCGTAGTTGGCTTGGCCGAAGTTCCCGGCTTGCCCCACAAACGAGCTAATATTGATAATCCGTCCGTACTTCTGTTCGATCATGTACGGCATCACGGCAGTCGTACAGTAATAGACACTGTTGAGGTTATTCTGGATGACCGTACTCCAATCCTCATCGGTAAGCTTACGAAGCGTGCGATCACGGGTGATACCGGCATTATTCACCAGAATATCGACCCTTCCCCATCGCTCAATCACCTGCTGCACCATTGACCGTGCTTCATCAGCTTGACCGACATTCGCACGGATCGGTATCGCCTCACCGCCCTGTGCAATAATAGTATCTACCACTTCTTGCGCGGCGGCTGCACTACTATTGTAATTGACGGCTACCTTTGCGCCTTCGGCTGCCAACGCCAATGCAATAGCCCGCCCAATCCCACGCGAAGCACCGGTGACGATCGCCACCCGGTTGGTTAACTTACCCATTCCTGCCTCCACCACAACCAAATTTTATTTGTGTTCTTTGAGCGGGCAACCTCGTGCCCAGGATTGCCCGCTCGCTCCCCAACAATTGTAGCACACCTACATCCGCTCAAAAATCGCAGCGATACCTTGTCCGCCACCGATACACATCGTCACCAGCGCATAACGGCCACCGGTACGGTGCAGCTCGTGAATTGCCTTGACGGTCAGGATACAACCGGTAGCGCCAATCGGGTGACCAAGCGAAATACCGCTGCCATTCGGATTGGTGCGATCCATGGGCAGGCCCAGATCGCGGATCACGGCCAACGCTTGGGCAGCGAAGGCCTCGTTGACCTCGAAGAGATCGATATCGTCGATCCGCAGACCGGTGCGCTCAAGCAGACGACGCACCGCCGGCACCGGGCCAATCCCCATATACTTCGGCTCAACAGCAGCGTTGCTATAACCGACCAAGCGTGCCAAGGGTTTGTAGCCACGCCGCTCAGCCGTTGCCCGATCCATCAAGACAACGGCAGCCGCAGCATCGTTGATACTCGAGGCATTCCCGGCGGTAACCGTCCCATCCTTGAGAAAGACAGGGCGTAGCTTGGCCAGCTTCTCAATGGTGGTATCACGACGCACGCCCTCATCGACCATAAACTGGGTAGTTCCACCTTTGGTCTCGATCTCAACCGGCACGATTTGGCTAGCGAAGCGTCCTTCGTCAATAGCACGCGCCGCACGCATATGGCTTTCGTAGGCGAGTTGGTCTTGATCTTCGCGGCTAATCCCCCACTTTGCCGCGACATTCTCAGCCGTGACCCCCATATGGCAATCGTCAAACGGATCGGTCAGTGCACCGACCATCATATCGACAACTTTGGTATCGTTCATCCGAGCACCAAACCGCATTGCCGGCAAGCTATAGGGACCACGGCTCATACATTCGGCGCCACCGGCCACTGCCGCGTCAATATCACCTTGCAGAATATACTGAGCAGCAGAGACAATCGCCTGCAGGCCACTCCCACATAATCGGTTGAGGGTGAGTGCCGGCGTCTCAACCGGTAAACCGCCACGCACCGCTGCATAACGGGCCATGTACATATCGTGTGGCTCAGTATTGATCACATGACCAAATACCACGTGGCCGATTTTGTCCGGTTGAACACCGGCGCGAGCTACTGCCTCGCGCGTTACCAGTGCCGCAAGTTCGGTTGGGGGGGTGTCTTTGAGAGTGCCACCAAACGTGCCAATAGCCGTGCGCACGCCACTCAGTACGACGACTTCACGCTTTTCGCTCATCACAACCTCCTTACGACGGGTCGTCGGCGACTCCGCCGGTTGCTGCCTCTTTCACGGAACGATTATCATTATACCAGCTTCAACCACACTTATCGTAAAGAAACACCTTCATGTTCAATCAAGTTGGGATTCGGAAACGTAACCGAGCTGTAACTTCATGTGGTATATTTCACATACTTGAATGGAGCATCGGATCCCTCATCGGCACACCGCAGGAGGCTGGGCATGGCCCTACGCAGCGATGCGATTAGCAATGTAGCATTGAAAGATGGCCGACAAGTAACCATTCGGCCACTGGTAGAAAATGATCGAGCAGCATTAGCCGATTTTGGTTTGAGTTTACCAAAAGACGATCTGCTGTATCTTGAAGAAGACTTTACTAACCCGGAAATTATTGCTCGGCTCGTCAACGCCTCATATGCCGAGAATTGGCGACAGATTGTCGCAGTCGCTGATGACGGCTCGATTGTCGCCTACACGTCGGCGCGGCGTATACCGGGTTGGTCAAACCACGTGGCCGAGCTGCGGTTAATTGTGAAGCCGGGTTGGCGACGGAGCGGGCTTGGTACCTATATGGCCCAAGCTATTGTTGATACAGCTCGTGATCTTGGTGCTCAGAAGGTGACAGTAGCGATGCTCGCCGCGTTAAAAGCCGGTCAAGCCATCTTCTCGCGTCTCGGTTTTGCAGTCGAAGGCCAATTGGCCCGTCACGCGATCGACCGCAACGGTGAGTTGCACGATGTGGTGATTATGTCGGCCTTCTTACGAGTGTGATGATATATCAAGATGAGTTGCGACAGGGTCACTCCCCAATGATTTGATATACGCTATACCAAACCTTTTGCGAAAACTCCCTGAGGCTGTCAAAAGGCCGCTGCGAAGCGTCCGCAATAGACTACAGAGGATGATAAACCTTATTCAATATCGTGGCAGTGGGGTCTTCTGCCCGGTTTGCCAACGCGAATCGCGAGCGTTTGCGCCATACGGTCGTCCAAAGCGCAGAAGTGCAATGTGTGTCTATTGCGGTTCGTTAGAACGCCACCGGTTGTTGTGGTTGTATCTCATTCATCGGACGAATCTTTTCGATGGGCTGCATAAAAATGTGCTCCACGTCGCTCCTGAACCGTGCTTTGAACCGAACTTCCGGCGCCTCATCGGCACCGGCTATCTTACCGCCGATTTACTCGATCCGCGTGCTATGGTTAAGATGGATATTACAAATATTCAATATCCTGATGCATATTTCGATGTCATTTTATGCAGTCATGTACTTGAACATGTGCCTGATGATCGCAAAGCAATGCGCGAATTTTGGCGCACGCTTAAGCCAAACGGCTGGACTATCCTATTGGTACCGATTACGGCTGAAGTGACTTTTGAAGATCCGACTATCATTGACCCGCAGGAACGGCTGATTGCATTTGGTCAAGAAGATCATGTGCGTAGGTATGGTCGGGATTATATCGATCGGTTGCGTGAAGCAGGGTTTACTGTAACAGTTACGACTGTAACCGATATGGTTCCTGATCACGAGACAGCGTTGCAGATGGGATTGACAGCCGCGAGTGGCGAGATTTACTATTGCACACGCGGAGGATGAGATGCCAAGAGCGGGACGTCATCCCGTCTGATTGACAATCCTCAAGATCACCTGTTATACTTCGTACAATTGCAGAACGCTGCACTCATCCAGAGCGGTGGAGGGACCGGCCCGATGAAACCGCGCCAACCCGGCGGATCAACGCCTGACGGGTGGCAACTCCGGCAGCATAAGGCTGGCAGATGAGAGGAGAGCGGCGTCATCTTGCCGATAGCAAGAGTACGTCAACTGCACTCTCATCGCCCTGATGAGAGGTTTTTTATGCCCACAAACCAATCTCCTGGCCTCGGTACGGCCGCCGTCCACGCAGGCGAACCACGCCGGCGCGCGTTTGACGCGATTACACCCCCTGTCGTCCATAGCGCTACGTACACATTCCGTGACAGCGCCGAGCTGATAGCCTTTCAGTCGGGCGAACTGGAGCGCGAAGAGTATGGTCGGTACGGAAATCCAACCGTGCGCGCTGTTGAAGCCCGTCTCGCTGCGCTGGAGTCACCGCATGCCCCCGCCGAGGCACTTCTCTGCGCCTCCGGGATGAATGCGCTGACTACAGTGATGCTTGCGATGCTTCCCGCCGGTAGTCACGTGATCCTAACCGACGACGGCTACCGCCGTACCCGTCAATTTGTCAGCACCATGCTGGCCCGTCTCGGGGTGCGTCATAGCGTGGTCGCCGCTGCCGACCCGGCAGCTATTGCGGCGGCAATCGAACCGGGGCGCACGCGCTTGATTGTCACCGAAGCGCCGACGAATCCGTACCTGCGCGTGATCGATCTGACCGCAGTGGCGAAGATAGCGCGCGAGCACCGGATCAAAACGGTGATCGATGCTACATTTGCCACCCCCTACAACATGCGTCCGCTTGAATACGGGATCGATCTGGTGGTACACAGTTGTAGCAAATATTTAGCCGGACACAACGATCTTTTGGCCGGAGTCATTATTGGCCGTCCGCCGATCATCAAAGCACTCCGGGAAACGCAGGGAATCCTTGGTGGAATCTGTGATCCGCACGCGGCCTATCTGCTCGGTCGTGGCCTCAAGACCTTTGCCTTGCGGATGGAGCGCCACAATCAGAATGGGCAAGCCGTCGCCGAGTTTCTCGCCCACCACCCACGGGTGACGCGGGTACATTACCCCGGCCTGCCCGATCATCCCGATCACGCGATTGCCCGCGCCCAGATGCGCGGCTTTGGCGGCGTAGTGTCGTTCGAGGTTGCAGGTGATCTGACCGGCGCGATGGCCGTTGTCGACCGGCTCCGGCTACCGTATATTGCCCCTAGCTTCGGCGGTGTCGAAAGCCTGGTTGAACAACCGGCACTCATGAGTTACTATGAACTAAGCAGTGAAGAACGCTTGGCGGTTGGTATTCGCGACAACTTGATCCGACTCTCATGCGGGATTGAAGATGCTGATGATCTGATCGCCGATCTGCAACAGGCCCTTGCCGACGAATAGTTATGCACTCGACCCTGCAACGCCGACTCGCCGCCGGGCAAACGGTTGTTACCGGTGAGATTGCACCGCCAAAGGGGGCGGCACGCGCTCATCTAGAAACCCTGGCGCAAAACCTTCGCACCTACGTCGATGCGGTGAACCTGACCGATAATCAGCGCGGAATCGCTCGCATGTCATCGCTTGGCGGTAGCGTCATTTTGCACCAGCTCGGCATTGAGCCGATTATGCAAATGACGTGCCAGCACCGTAATCGGATCGCCCTCCAAGCCGATGCACTCAGTGCATCGGCGCTCGGTGTGCGCAATCTTTTGGCAATGACCGGCGACCATCCGCGCATTGGTGATCATCCCGAAGCCAAAAATGTGCTCGATCTTAACTCGTTCCAACTGATCCGGATGCTGCGCACCCTCCGCGATCAGGGCACGTTCCAATCGGGTACGCCATTGAAGGAGGCACCGCGTTTTTTTATCGGTAGTGTCGCAAACCCAAACGTCGAACGAGCAGCGCGGCTGGAAAAAAAGATCGAGGCTGGCGCTGAGTTTGTGCAGACCCAGTTGATCTTCGATGTCAACCGTTTCCGGCAATGGATGGCAGATGTGCGTGCTGCCGGTTTGCACCAACAGGCCTACATTCTGGCCGGTGTGATGATTTTGCGTCGGCCACAATCGGCGATCTATCTCCGCGATCATCTCCCCGGCACCCTCATGCCTGATGCGATTGTTGAGCGGATGCAGCGCGCCACCGATAGTGAAGCCGAAGGCATTGCGCTGGCTGCCGAGTTAGTCACCGAGCTGCTCAGTATCGAAGGTGTAGCCGGTGTGCATCTGATGTCGGTTGACTGGACACGCGCCATCCCGCGGGTCGTGGAGCGGGCCGGCTTGCTGCCACGCCCGCCGGTGCCAGAGGCATTGGTGGATGAGGCGTAGCGGATGGGTGATGGGATCGTGTATCATCCATCCCGCATCGTAAGGCTATCGGTCGTGCGGTCTCACTGATACGTGATCGAACTGTTTGTCTTAGAGGTACCAAAACGTTCATCACCGACAAAACGGTTTGAAGTGAGGGTATCATGCCAATTATTCTGAAATCTCCTGCACAGATTGAACTGTTACGTGCCGCCGGGCAACTGGTGCGGCAGACGTTCAACGTGCTGCGCGAACATATCCGTCCGGGCGTAACCACGGCTGAACTGGACGCGATTGCTGAAGAGTTTATCCGTTCACACGGTGCCGAACCTGTCTATAAAGGGTATGTACCGGCGGGTCGCCGCAACTACGTGCCTCCGTTCCCTGGTACCATCTGTGCTTCAATTAACGATGTGATCTGCCACGGTATTCCGAGCAAGCGCGACCGGCTACGGCAAGGTGATATTGTTGGAATCGACATCGGCTTGCGTCTCAACGGTTGGATCGGTGACGCTTGCGAGACCTTCGCCGTAGGCGAGGTTGATGAAGAGACACAGCGTCTCCTCGATGTTACCCGTCGTTGCCTTGAGCTGGGAATTGAGCAGGCGCGCGTCGGTAATCCGTTGCGGTTGATCGGCGCAGCTATTCAACGCTATGCAGAAGCCAACGGTTTTGCTGTGGTGCGCGAATATACCGGTCACGGCTTGGGTCGTGATCTGCACGAGGAGCCAACTATTTTGCACTACGACGACCCTCGCCAGACCCGTAAAATCGTGGCCGGGATGGTCTTTACCATTGAGCCGATGATTAATGTCGGTACGGCGGCAACCAAAGTCGACCGTGACGGTTGGACGGTACGGACGGCTGATGGCAAGCGGTCGGCCCAGTTTGAGCATACGCTTGCTATTACCGATGAGGGACCGATCATTTTAACCGCCTAACACGCCACAACATGCAATGGGAGGTACCGATGACGCTCGAAGAGGAATTGATCGCGGCATTGGCTAGCGGTGATCGCGAGCGGGCAAAAACGATTGCGACGGCTTTACACGCCCGTGGCATCGATGCGGTGGCCATTGAAGCAGCGTTGGCAACGCAGCCCCAGCTTGAAGAGCAACTGTGGGTTGTCTTGCAAGAGGTAATACCGATTGCACGACGGGCGCTCAAGCGACGTGCTATTCGCGCCGCTGAAGAGCGTGATTGGGGTGATTGGGATGAAGGCCGGCGTCGGTTTTAATGCACCCGATAAAGGACAATCGTCTGCGTACCACTCGTCTCACGCAGGACAATTTCAACTTGATCGGGCCGAATGATGCCGCGGGAGAGCGGATCGTAGTTGGGCGCACCTTCGATATAGTAATAGTAGATCGAGCCAGCATACCGAAAACCACGGATATTGCTGACCCGAATGGTAATCCCCGGTTTCACCTCAATCAGCGGATCGATAATTTCCCCACTCATTCGACCTCGAATCTCATCGACGAGGGGCGTCAAATCGGGGTTTGCCGACAATGGTGTACGCGACGGAGTTGCACTGAGCAACCAACCAACTGCACTCACCAACAAGCATAGCTCGATCCCGATCATGAGTGTAAACAGGCTGAATCGACGCAACCGGGACATTCCGGTCATCGTCATAGGGTGCTTTGTTCTAGCTGATACTATTGGCTTAATCATACCGGTTGCCTTCGATCGTGCCTGTTTAGTTGACCCCGTGACCTGACGCCGACGAGTAAGGGTAGCTTATAGTGTAACAAAAGACAATGACAAACACCATAGGTCTTCGGTCATATTTCGCTGAAAATGGTTAACATTATCTGACAACAATTCCCGACACCGAGGATTATGGTGTAGACACAGTTGCTCAACACCTCTCATCTAGCAATCGCAACTATCGCTTGTGTTCTTGTACAATAAAAGAGACGTACAATAACAGCCAACAGTTCCACAAGGAGCGTAAGCATGAAGTTTGGCTCGACAGCTCAGTGGCGCGAAATAATCGCCATCCTTGGTGGTACGCTCTGCGGGCTACTGATCGTGCGATTGGTGCTGAAGCTGTTAGCTGCGCGCCCTGATAGTCCGACCGTAGCGTGGCTCTACGGGCTAACAGAGCCGCTCGTAACACCATTGACCATCATCGACCGCTCGCAACCGCGCTTTGGAGCTGTGTTAGAGTTTAGTACTCTTACCACCTTGCTCCTCATCGTAAGTGTTACAGCGCTGCTCTGGGTTGGGCTAGGGCCAAGGAAATCAGGATGAGTGACCAGTTAATGACAATTGTGGGGTGGCTGCTCATTGCTATGCTGAGCGGCTTGATACTGGCAGGGATCGTGCTCTGGTTGATATGGCGGCGCTTGCGCAGCTTGCAGGTACCGCCAGATGCCGGTTTCTTCACAACAATGCACTACATCCCAATCGCACTACCGATTGTGCTCGACCTGCTCGATTTTGGTTTGGATATACTGGCAATGCCGGTCAGTTGGCTCATCCTTGACCGACTAGGGTTATGTGGGCTACGCAACAAAGCCGCGATTGAGGCACTCATCCCTCTCACTCAGCCTATCCCGGTCTTCACACTTGGTTGGCTGATTGCACGTCTCACGGGTGTTGGTAAGACGGTGATAACCGAACAATCAACCTGAAAAGGAGACTACGTATGGCAACACCTATTACTTTAGCCCTCGATTGGACACCTAACACAAATCATATTGGGTTCTACGTAGCCATTGCCAAGGGATGGTACCGTGACGCCGGAATCGAACTGATTTTGCTATCCCCAGAAGAGGACAATTATCAGACGACACCGGCTGCGAAGGTGGCAGCGGGAAGAGCGTTATTGGCAATTGCTCCCTCGGAGAGTGCTTTGAGCTACCATCTTCACCCCACCAAACCATCGTTGGTTGCCATCGCAGCGCTAGCACAACGCGACACAAGTGCGATTGTGACATTAGCCAACAGCGGCATTGATCGACCGGCCAAACTTGATGGTCGTCGCTATGCTTCGTACAATGCGCGATTTGAGCGCGCAATCGTAGCGCAGATGATCCGAAACGACGGAGGGAAGGGTGAATTCGATGAGATCTTTCCACCCAAACTCGGCATCTGGGAAACATTGCTCACCGGCGTTGCCGATGCAACATGGGTCTTTATGCCGTGGGAAGGGGTGCAAGCCCGTCGAGCCGGGATCGCTCTCAACGCCTTCCACCTCGACGACTACGGTATTCCTTACGGCTACACGCCGATATTGTTGGCCCACCCGGATGCACTCCGCACCCATCCAGATGCCCTGCGCGCATTATTGAATGCAACTGCCGAGGGCTACCGCTTCGCCGTTCATCATCCCGATGAAGCCGTGGCAGCACTTATCACGGAAGCCAAGCACCCGAGCTTGCAGGATCGCGATTTTGTGACCGAAAGTTTGCATGAACTCGCCCCTGCTCTGCTGACCGCTGATGGTCGGTGGGGGGTGATGGATGACCAGCGGTGGCAAGCCTTTGTGACGTGGCTCGACCAACAAGGTCTGATTGTGGATCGCGATGGACAGCGCATCCCGTTAGCACCAGATACATACCTTGCTCTGTTCACAAATGAGCTATGGAACTAGGGTAATGCAGCGCCGGCAGTTGGTATACGCCGGCGCTCATCTGGTTAGGTTAGAATAGATTTTCATAATGAAAGGTTTTTTTGGATATGATCGTCTTAAACTACGCGCATCCGATTACAACTGCTCAGCAAGAGCAAATAGTCGCGTTAACCGGTCAATCTATCGCTCAACTAATCGACATCAACAGTCAAATCGATCAGCAGCAACCGCTCGAACCGCAAATCATCGCTCTTGCCGACGCTGCCGGATTGACGCCGCAGCAGTGGCAAAGTGAAGAAATTTTGGTCAATCTGCCGTCTTTAAATTTTAGTGCAGCCGCCCTGTTGGCAGAACTCCATGGTCGTATGGGGTACTTTCCGCCGGTGTTACGCTTACGACCAATTGCAGGGGCATTACCACCCCGTTTTGAAGTAGCCGAAATATTAAACCTGCAAGTCTTACGCGACGAAGCTCGTGCCCGTCGCACACGGTAGAGAGTCGTGTATGCCTGAGCACCTCCTGTATTTAGACTATGCCGCAACGACACCGCTCGACCCGCGTGTGCTCGAGGCAATGATGCCGTTTTTGAGCGGGATAAGCGGAAATGCCTCGAGTATCCATCAAGTAGGGCGAGCGGCATTGCAAGCGCTCGACGATGCCCGTGAACAAGTAGCGTTCGTCTTGGGCTGCCAACCGAAGGAGATCGTCTTTACGGGTGGCGGCAGTGAGAGCATTAATCTGGCGATCAAGGGTGTCGCTATGGCACTACGTGCGCAGGGGAAGACGCACGTGATCAGTAGTGCCATTGAGCATCACGCTGTCTTGCACGCTATCGATTACCTTGTGGAGTATGAAGGGTTTCGTGCGACCCTCCTCCCCGTCGACTGGAGTGGCCGGGTCAACCCTGCCGATCTCAGTGCTGCTATCCGTCCCGAAACGGCATTGGTATCGGTGATGTACGCTAATAACGAGACGGGAGTGATCCAGCCGATTGCCGAACTGGCCGCCATCTGTCACGAGCATGGGGTGTTATTCCATACCGATGCGGTGCAGGCCCCCGGCCAATTGCCGCTTGATGTGCAAGCGCTTGGTGTTGATTTACTCAGTCTGACAGCCCATAAGTTCTACGGGCCACAGGGAGTGGGAGTACTCTACATGCGCCGTGGCACACCACTGGTGCCGCAGATCAACGGTGGTGCTCAAGAACGCCGACGGCGAGCCGGGACAGAGAACATTGCCGGCATTGTCGGATTAGCAACGGCGTTAACGATTGCCGAGCGTGAGCGAGCACAGTATGTCCATCAGGTACGTACACTCAGTGAGCGACTGATCGATGGCGTATTGCAGCGTATTCCGCACTCGTGGCTCAACGGCGACCGAACCTATCGATTGCCGAGTATCGTCAATCTCGGCTTTGCGTGTATCGAGACCGAGAGTCTCTTACTCTTACTCGACCAGCGCGGCATCTGCGCTAGCTCAGGCAGCGCCTGTACATCTGGTTCACTGGAACCCTCACACGTCCTGTTGGCGATGGGGCTTTCGCCCGAAGAAGCGAATGGCTCGATCCGATTTTCGCTGGGTCGTCATACCACCGCCGAACAGATCGAGACCTTGCTCGAACTGTTGCCCGATCTTGTCGCGCAATTGCGCGCAGTAGCACCGTGTGCGTGAAGGTATCGCCAAAAAGAGCGCACCCACCGGCACAAAATGGTTGGCAGACCGGTTACTCGATGATATTGTTGCATATGGTCATCCATTTCTTGTTGAAGAGAGGAAAGTGACTAATGTTTCCCGTGATCACCATCGCCGGCGAGCCGTTTGAGCGAGGTCGTCAGTATGGTGCCTCCACCGCCAGACAGGTGCGGCACAGCATTGCCAGTTATGCCCGTCTCTTTGCCTATCGGCGCGGTCTTGATTGGGCTGCGGTACAGCGTGAGGCGCTTGCTTACGAGCCACTCCTTGCCGAAATCGCTCCCGACTTACTGAACGAGATGTACGGCATTGCTGAGGGGGCCGGCTGCACCCCCGCCGAAATTATTGCGCTCAATGTCCGTACCGAGTTGCTGGCCGGTGTAGGTGTGGGCGTGCATCACCCGGAAGCTACCGTTGCACTGGCCCGGAACCGTGCAGCGGGCGTCCCCTTCCACAATGAATTACCACTGAACGATTATGGTATGGTGGGCGAAGACGGTGAATGCACCACCGCTGCGGCTGCTCCACCGGCGACGATCAACGGAAGAGTCTGGCTGGCACAGACGTGGGATTGGCAAGGTGATCAACGGGCGGCGTGTATCCTGCTCCGCATCGACACTCCCGGTCATCCGCCGATCTTGACCCTGACCGAGGCAGGGATGGTCGCCAAAATCGGGCTAAACGGGGCTGGGGTTGCAGTCGGCTTAAACTTACTACGCTCGCGAGCGGATGGTCAACACCAAGGGATGCCGGTCCATGTCTTATTACGGCTGATGTTGCAGAGTACAAGTGTAGCTGTCGCTCGTCGGTTGGCCGAACTCCTTCCGTCCGGTGGTTCGTCGTGCATTACTCTGGCCGGTGCCACCGGCGAATTGCTGGCGCTAGAAATCACACCGGGCGGAGTCGCCGAGTTACCGGCGCGTGAAGGTCTCCTAGCCCACGCCAACCATTGCCTTGACGCCAACGCGGCTGCCGGTGAATGTGCGTTGGAACCTACCTCAACGAGTCGGGACCGGTACGGTCGGGCGTGGGATCTGCTGCAAGTCGCTGCCGGTCAGATCGATCTTGTGGTGTTGCAGAACATTTTGCGTGATCACGAAGGTGCGCCACGCTGTATCTGTCGTCACCCTGATCCGCGGATCGCCGCAGTTGATCGTAACGAGAGTGTGTGCGGTGTAATTATTGATGTGACAACCCAAACAATGCACATAGCGGCTAACCTACCGTGTCAGGTACCGTTCGTTCCGGTATCAATATAGAAACGCAAAGTACAAAAAGAGCAAGGGGGGGCAAACGCAAAGACGCGAAGGACGCCACGAAGACAATCTTTGCGTTCTCTGCGATCTTTGCACCCTTTGCGTTACCGTCGCCCGAACTGACGTTCGAGCTGAGCCGGTGTCATCAGGATCATAGTTGGGCGACCATGCGGACACGTGCGCGGGCTCACGCACTGTTCAAGTTGGCGCAGCAGATGACGCATCTCATCGTGCGAGAGCGGTTGCCCGGCACGCACCGAAGTATGGCAAGCCAACGTAATCAACATCGCTTCACGCCATTCGCGCGGACTACTCCCGCCACGCCCAGCTAGCCGCTCGGCCACCTCGTGCAATGCCTGCGTTAGCTCGTCGGGTGGCAGGGTTGCCGGTATTGACCGCACCAGCACTCCGGTTCCCCAAGGCTCCAGCACAAACCCCCATTCGGCCAACTTCTCGGCATTGCCTAGCAGAAGTGCGCTCGCTTCCGGGCTTAACTCGACCGCTTGCGGAATCAGCAACTGCTGCGACTCAACTGCACGTTGCGCATACTGGTTCATCAACTTCTCATAGGTAATTCGCTCGTGGGCAGCGTGCTGATCGATCAGATACATCCCCTCTGGTGCTTCTGCCACGATATACGTCAACCCGACTTGCCCAACCACGCGCAACGGCGGTAAGGCCGATGATGAGGTTGCAAATGAAGCATCTGGTGCAGGCGCAGAAGTATTCGACGTGGGTGTTGCAACCGGTGAAAACAGCAGCGACGGCTCATATCGCGAATTCGGTGTACCGACATCCCAGTGCGCACGTGCCCGATCCCATGCCGCAGCGCCTACTCCCCACGTTGCCGGTAAATTTGCCGGTTCCTGACCAAGACGGCGCAGCTCAAATCGACGTTGTGCAGTTGCCGGATCGGGAGCTTCCCACACCGGAATATCGCTCCCCTTGATCAGTGCATCGCGAATTGCCTGCCCCAACACACTATGGACATGGGCCGGATAGCGAAACTTGACCTCGCTCTTGGTTGGATGAACATTCACATCAATGGCAGCAGGATGCACTCGCAGATCGATAATCGCGATGGGGAAACGACCCTTCATCAGCATCGTATGGTATGCACTCTCTACCACGGCGGCCAAGGCCCCGCGCGGTTGCAATGCGCGCCGATTAGCAAAGAACGAAAGATAACTGCGCGAGCTACGAGTCAGGTCGGGCGGCGAGATCAGACCGATCACCGCCACCCACAACTCACCATCACCGACTTCGGCCTGCACCGGCACCAAGGCTCGTCCGACCTCAAGACCGTACAGCTCAACTACCACCGCACGCAGGTCGCCATCACCGGTCGTTTGAAACGCCAACCGCCCATCGATCACGAGGCTAAAACTCACTTCGGGGTAGGCAAGAGCGTACTGCTGAACGATTGCACTGATGGCACCGGTTTCGGTAGCTTCCGAACGGAGATACTCGCGCCGTACCGGCGTATTGTAGAACAGATTGCGTACCGTAATTGTCGTGCCGACAGGGCAACCACACAGCAAGCGTGACTGCACTTCACCACCGGCGATCCGCAGTTCAACCCCCAACTCGGCATCGGCGACGCGGGTCACACAGATCACCTGGGCAACGCTCGCAATGCTTGGCAATGCCTCACCACGAAAACCAAGCGTGCGAATGGACCATAAATCGTCGGCAGCGTGCAACTTACTCGTCGCATGACGAGCAAATGCCAACTCAACCTCCTCGGCAGGAATACCACAGCCATCATCTTGCACACGAATTTCACGCAGCCCACCACCACGCACTTCGACCACAATCCGGCGCGCACCGGCATCGAGTGCATTCTCGACCAGCTCCTTGGCAACGGAAGCCGGACGTTCGACCACTTCGCCGGCAGCAATCTGGGCAGCAATCGTTTCATCGAGCAGACGGATCGGCATAGCCTTCCACCCAATCGGCCACGTTTGTCAAACAAATGTTCAACAACAGTATATCACGGTGTTACCACCGGTGATGGCGTCACCGTCATTGTAACAGCCGGCGTTGGCGAGATCACGGCGGTCGGTGAACTGAGCAATGGTGGCGGGTTACGTTGGTCGGTAACCATAACGGTGATCCCCAACCCAACTAAAGCGACGAGCAACAGAATCGCGACGATCATCCCAACCCGCGAGAGCGGTTTAACCGACGGCGGGGTGATCGTCGCCGGTTTCACCACCGGTTCACCGGTCGTAGTCTGACTACTTATCGTCGGATCGAGACCATCAACGTGGGCGATAATCACGGTAATGTTATCGGGACCACCACGCGCGTTCGCCTCATCGACCAACCGCTGTGCCGCTACCTCTATCGGATGCATGCTGGCGATTGCTGCAATCTCATCATCGGAAAGTAACCCATGCATGCCATCGGTTGACAGCACTATCGTATCGCCGGGCAAGAGCGGCTCGCGGAACAGATCAACCTCAACATGGGCGAGATGACCAATAGCGCGGGTGATAATGTTCCGGATCGTTGATTGACGAGCCTGTTCGACGGTGAGTAAACCGGCAGCTACCTGATCGCCGATCAGGGAATGATCGAGGGTCAATTGCCTGATCCGGCCTTCGCGCACGAGATAAGCCCGACTATCGCCGACATTCGCAACATACAGCATATTACGGCAGAAAAATGCAGCGACGGCGGTTGTACCCATTGTGCCGCGGCCCTCTTCATAGACGCGCCGGTTGGCCATTACAAAAGCTTGACGGAGGCCTTCAGCCGGATCATCATTCGGCTGAAACGTGGTCAGAATGGTCTCAGCTGCCAATTTACTGGCGACCTCACCTGACAAGTGTCCACCCATACCATCACACACGACGAGCAGGGTTCCTTGCCCGACCTCAGCATTACCGTAGGCATCTTGATTGATCGCGCGCCGTTGACCGGCATCCGTCCGGGCACTGTACCTTACACGCATGGCCGACCTCTCGCCTCCTCACTCGTTGACCGCAGTATACCATACAGCCACCGACACGACACCCGATCTGAACTTATGGAAACGAGCGTGATGATCGTGCTTCCCCTTGGCCGATGTTCGTTACCTAAGCCTGCCACACACCCTTTGATTTCGTGGTACTATTACGATAAAGAATGGTTGATAAAGCAAGGAATTGAACAATGCCGACCATCGACTTTACCCGCTATTATCGTCCACACGAAGTCGAAGCTGCCCTCCAAGCGTGGGCTACCGAGCACCCCAACCTCTGTGCTTTGCGTAGCATCGGCACGAGTTACGAAGGGCGTCCGATCTGGCTCATGACCCTCACCAATCAGGCAACCGGTCCTGACGACGAGAAACCGGCATTTTGGCTCGATGCCAACATTCACGCCACCGAAGTCACCGGTTGTATGGGCGCGCTCCACGTGATCCAGACCGTGCTCGAGCAGTATGGGCGTGATCCCAACATTACCGCTTTACTCGATGAGCGAGCGCTTTACGTCGTTCCATGCGTCAATCCTGACGGGATGGAGCAAGCGCTCACTTCACCGGTCTACGTGCGTTCGGGTACACGTCGCTACCCCTTCACCGATGATCGCGATGGACTCTACCCCGCCGACATCGATGGCGATGGTCTCATCCTGCAAATGCGGGTGGTTGATCCCGATGGTGGCTGGAAGGTGAGTGAACGTGATCCGCGCTTGATGCGTCCGCGATTACCCGATGAGCGCGGCGGCACCTACTACCGCGTGTATACCGAGGGCTACATCCGCAACTTCGACGGCTACGAGGTTAAGATTGCCCCACCCGCTCAAGGATTAGATTTCAATCGCAACTTTCCTTACATTTGGGCCCCTGAGGGTGTCCAGCGCGGCGCCGGGCCATATCCGACATCTGAACCGGAGATTCGGGCGATTGTTGAGTTCCTCACATCTCACCTTAATGTGAGCAGTGCCATCTCGTACCACACGTATTCGGGTGCGATCTTGCGCCCGTATTCCGATAAACCTGACGATCAGATGCCGATCAACGATCTGTGGACGTACAAAGAGCTGGGCCGGCGCGGTGAGGAGATCACCGGCTACAAGCATGTCTCGGTCTATCACGGCTTTCGGTATCACCCACGCGACGTGATGCGGGGTGCGTTCGATGACTGGGCTTACGAGCAACTCGGTATCTACGCTTTTACCGTTGAGCTGTGGGATATGATCGGCGAAGCCGGTATCAAAGAACGCGATTTTATCGAGTGGTTCCGCGATCATCCCGAAGAAGACGATCTAAAGCTGCTGCGTTGGAACGACGAACAACTTGACGGCGCAGGATTCGTCAATTGGCGCCCCTTTGATCATCCGCAACTCGGCCGGGTTGAGATTGGTGGCTGGATTGAACGACGCACGTTCGGGAACCCACCGGAGAAATTCTTATTGCGCACCCTTGAACCGAACACCCGTTTCGTACTGGCTCTTGCCCAAACGGGGCCACGACTTGAGCTGCGGCACGTGCAGGCCGAACCGCTCGGTAACGACCTCTACCGACTGCAAGCGGTGGTGGTTAATAGCGGCTACTTGCCAACCTACGGCAGCAGCAAGGCACAAGAGATGAAAGCAGTCCAACCGATTGCCGTCGAGGTAACTCTGCCGACGGACGGTATGCTGGTGAGTGGTGAACAGCGGACAGAGATCGGTCAACTGGAGGGGCGGGCAAACAAACGGGCATTGTGGGGTGGTAGTTTTCCCACCGACCACCTGCGCCGTCTGACATGGACAATCCGGGCCCCGGCGGGAAGTAGTGTTGCTATTACGGCCCGCTCACAACGCGCCGGTGTAGCCCGTGCAACTGTGTCGTTGGGCGAAAGTATTCAATAATTGTAAGACAGGCCGAGCGACGTTGTAACGCAACGTCGCTCTTTTTGTTCGACTTGCCGACGGTACGGTCGGGTATCTACCGGCACTTGGAAGCGATACGACGCTGATGATGATCAACGAAAAACACCGGTTTGTACCGGTGCTTTAGTGGTGGGCCCCGTGGGACTCGAACCCACAACCGATTGATTAAGAGTCAACTGCTCTGCCAATTGAGCTAGAGGCCCGCTGAAAATATACAACAACCACCCCAAATTGTCAACTTGTCGTCAACGGCGAGGTTTTGTACAATGCGCATAGTGATTCATCGGGGAACGTCGCTTCATTATGCCTGATCATCGCTACTATCCAGAATATGGGCCGATTTATCGCCGTCGCGCGGCAAAGGGTGGGTTCACCCCTCACGAGAACTCACCCGCTACTGAGACGCGTCGACCACGTTCGCGCCGTCCATTGCGTCGCCGGTCTCACGGCTGGATGTGGCTGGCACTCGCGCTATTCGTCCTGATCATTGGGCCGGTTGGTGTGATCTATGCCGTTGACCTCATCTACCCCAATACCATTTTGCCCGGTATCTCACTCAACGGTGAACCAATCGGCGGACGTAATCGCACCGAGGTCATCATTGCGTTGCGTCAGCGGTATCGCGCATTTGAACAGCAACCGGTAACACTCACTTTCCGTGATTACGCCTGGCAGCCCTCATTGACCGAATTGGGGGTAACATTTGACCTGGAACGGGTAGTCAACAGTGCATTTGCGCTTGGTCGCAGTGGCGATCTCTTCACCCGCATCCGTGATCTGTGGATACTGTGGCAAGAAGGAATTGACCTCCCACTGCGCATGTCGGTTGATCTTAGCCAAACCCAGCGTTACTTACTGGGGATAGCACCGCAGATTGAACAGTTGCCCGCCGATGCCGTCCTCAGCCTGGCCGATGCCCGTGTTATCGGTCAACCGAGTCAACCTGGAACGCAACTGCTGATCGATGCAACGGCTAACGATGTGCTGCTTGCCATTCAGCAGCTCCGCCCACAGACGGTGGCGGTGCGAACCCGTCAGCTCGACCCCCAGATCGATGATACCGATCTGGTGATCGCTCAACAGATCGCAGTCAACTTGCTGCGTAGCCCGTTGGAACTGGTGGTCGAAGATCAGACCATCGTCTGGTCTCCTGAACGAATCGCCGAGTTGTTGCAGGTGACGCCGGTTGACGGTCAATTGACGGTACAAGTCAATCAAGACCGGCTCAACCGCGCAGTCGAAGGCTTAGCCCAGAGTATCGATACCGGTACGGCCGAACCACGTCTCCGCTTCAGTGATGGCCGAGTACGGATCGTAGCCGAGGGTCAGCCAGGCCGGCGCTTACGGCAGGCCGATGCCGCCACTGCAATTGCCGATCTGCTGATGCAACCCTCACCGATCACTCGGACCCTCGTGTTGCCGATAGACCGTATCGAACCGCAGATTACGGCTGCCACACTCGATAGCCTCGGTATTGTCGAATTGGTTGCCGAAGGGCGCAGTAGTTTCGCTGGCTCCGCACCATACCGTATTACCAATATTCGAGCCGGCGCTGCCCGTATGAACGGTGTCCTGATCGCACCCGGCGAAGAGTTTTCGTTTAATCGTCAGCTTGGTGAGGTCAATGCCGAAAATGGCTTTGTCGAGGGTTATGCCATTATCGGCAACCGTACCCAACTCGAATGGGGCGGCGGTGTCTGTCAGGTTAGCACCACCGTCTTTCGGGCCGCATTCTGGGCCGGCCTGCCGATCACCGAGCGCCACGCGCACTCGTTCTATATCAGTTGGTATGACCGGTTTGGGCTTGGCCCCAATGGCGACGGGCAAGGCTTGGATGCCGCTATCTTCACCGGTGTCCAAGACCTGAAATTCGTCAATGACACAGGGTATTGGCTGTTGATGCAGACCAGTATTGATGAGCAAGCGCAGGTATTGGTGGTACAACTCTACGGTACCCGACCCAAACGCGAGGTACGGATCGAGGAGCCGATCATCAGTAACGAAGTACGTGCTCCGAGCGAGCCGGTCTATGTCGATGATCCCTCGTTGCCACGCGGTACCATCCGGCAAACCGATGTCGCACGCAACGGACGCGACATCTCGATTTACCGTATTATCACCGACGCCAACGGCCAAGAGCGACGGGAACTCTTTTTTACCCGCTTCCGACCATGGCCAAACATCTTTGTACGGGGCACCGGGTGATGAATTTCGTGCTGAACTGTTGCGTGCGTAGGTGAAAAACGTGACAAACGTCATTCAAAATAGTATAAAAAAGACATTAGATTTTGGAGTGGCGAACGCTCATCATTTCCCTGACATCATATCTCGTCGTCCCCTCTGAAGATGCTATACGTGTCATAGCGAGGTTCAACACCGATGGCAGCAATTCGTCCGACGCCAAATGATCCGCTCGCCCACCCCCGCGCGCAATTGTGTCTCTTTGCCAACATTCCGGTACCACTATGTATCGCCACCCAAGCAGCCAATGGGGTGGCGCTGTGGCGTGTCGGGTATCGGATGGATGTGTTGCAGATCAATGTCGGACGACGCGGCAACCAACCCTGCCACCACTGCAATGTCGCCGATGGCCCCAACCGTAGAGCGATGATGACGCCAAAGATGACGCGCGCTTCGACCGAGATGGTGCAGCAGGCAGGTGAGTTAAGTCGTCACGTGATCGACCACTGCAACTCGGCAATGTGCACCGCGCTTCTTTGCCGAACCGCATGTCGAAATCATCGCTTGCCGACTCGTCCTCGCTCCCGCCAACACCGATGGTCAACGCAGCGAAGGTGTCTCTGCCAGGGAGGTGCAATACTTTGGATTATGGTCAACTCGACAGCGGACTGCAACTCAAGTGATCACCGACGCGACCGGTTCACGCCTGGCCGAACTTCACGCCGTTCTCGAAACGCACCGGCGCCACGAACGAGCCAACACTACGGTATTGTCTTCAACCGGCTTTGTACGCTGATGAATATGCCGATCGGTCCTTATCTGGCTTTTGCACAAGCGTGGACAACTCAACGACTATTCGCAATTACCGGTGCAGTCGTTTAAGCCGGCAACGGTTACGGGTTGACTATACCGAACAACCCGCTCGGCATGGTAGGATGTCGGCTGTACGAAGATGCGCACTCTCTGGTGCTGTCACAAACCATCGGCAATATCTCGCTCGCCGATCTGATCGACCGCAATCCAATATTCGTACTCCTGAGCACGGTTACGTATGCATCAACGCAATCGGTCCAACCCGAACAGCGATCAACGCGCCGTGAGCATGTTACCAACCCTCGTGATGATGGCCCGGCGCCCTGAACCGGGTCGCGTCAAGACACGCCTGTGCCCGCCGTTGACGGCAACACAGGCTGCATCGCTGTATGAACTGTTTTTGCGCGATTTGGTGGCGATGATGCGCACAGTATCAAACACACGATCGCTGATTGCCTATGCCCCCACCGACGCCGCCGAGTACTTTGCAGCTCTTGCGCCCGACATCGCCCGTCGCCCTCAGGTTGGTCGTAATCTAGGTGAGCGCCTGGCAGCAATCACCACTGAGCTGTTAGCAGAAGGTACATCGGCAGTCGTGATCATCGGCAGCGATAGCCCCAGCCTACCACCAACCTTGATCGGGCAAGCCTTGGCCGAGCTTGAACGCGGCGTCGATCTGGTCTTGGGGCCGGCGGACGACGGTGGATACTATCTGGTCGGCTTGCGCCGGATTGCTCCATCTCTCTTCACCGAGGTGCTCATGAGCACATCCACCGTCCTGCGCGATACCCTTGCTGTCGCCGAACGGCTAGGTTTACGCACAGTCCTGATCGATCCGTGGTACGACATCGATACCATTGCCGATCTCCAGCGGTTGCACGCCGATCCAGCCCCGCTGCCGCATAGCCGACCATTACTTGAGACGTTGTTGCGTAATTTATACCCAAACCGACCATAACACAGGTCTAGCTCAACGTATCCGATGGTAGATCCAACCGTACCAACGGCACCGGTCGATTCCATTCTGAGATCCGCTCACCAATCACCACGCCACCCATACGAAGGTAAAAACCGAGTGCATTTGGATCGGCTTCGAGTTCCATCTGGGCGATACCACGAGCGCGACAAACCGCAATCGCATCAGACAACAGCAACCGACCCACGCCGCGACCGATCCACTCCGGTATGACCCACAGAGCTACGCTCGAAATGACAGTCATTTGCTCGCAACAACGGTGCTCTCTCGCAAAGACAGCCCCCCTGTCATTGCGAGGGAGCGTCAGCGACCGAGAAATCTTACCACAGGAGCGTAGAAAAGACAGCCCCCCTGTCATTGCGAGGGAGCGTCAGCGACCGAGAAATCTTACCACAG
>NZ_JBMFNE010000028.1:0-52054 GCF_049970315.1 Chloroflexus sp. | reverse complement strand
TGGGATAGCGAGCGCCGCGCGTCATCCTCCCCGTGTCATGGCGAGCGAAGCGAGACATCTTTAGAGCCGGTCACGGTAAGCGAAGTGCATCGGATGGCAAGATTGCTCGCTGCGCGCGAAATGACAAAAGGGGGGCATCGGAGTGAGCCGGATTGGTAGATTCCTCGCTACGCGCGAAATGACAAAGCGCAGCGCAACAAGGGCAAGTAAGAGAGACACGCTTCGGACGTGTTTGTGTTGCTAAGGCAACAATGGCACATTTCATCTCATGTCATGTATGGTGGCAGAACTAACACTGCGTTGGCAGCCTGCGCTGCGTTGGTGCTTTCCCCGTCCCAGTACGTGTCCAAACCTGAGAATTAGTGGCTGTACACAGTAGCCATAATATTGTACAATAGCTAAGAAGAAATTATCTATCGGTAACGATGCCGGTCAATGCAACGCCGCTCACCCAGTAGGGTCGGGCGGCGTGCGATTTAGGAGGAGATCTATGCATACCAATCTTGTTTGCCCTCGCTGCCATCAGTCGTTGAACCCTGAGGGGGTCTATCTCCGTTGTGCTCAGCACGGTCTCTTTTTTCGCTATGGTCCCCATCGGCTACTAACCGCACCAACACCGGCAGTCAACGACGATAACCTTATGCCGTGGCAGACTCTTACGGACGAAACACCGGTGCTGCTCGAGCTACCAACCACCACCACCACCGCTGCGCCCAAATGAACCACCGCCACCGCCGCGGCCAAACGAACCACCGCCACCGCCGCGGCTACTCCACCCGCTCCTCGACGACGATGAACGGCTCGACGAGCCGCTCCAGCTCCGGCTGTATCCCCAGCCACCGGTTGTGCGAATGATCGTTGTGGCGACGCTATCGGTTGCCTGCCACGATGGTTGCAGTGGCTGCAAGGCAATCAATAACTCGGCTGCTTCGCCGGCTATCGCCTGTGCCTTCACCAGTGCAGCATGGAGTGCATCTTCGCCGTTAATCGGCAACCTGATTTGATTGAACTGCTGCCGTAAGGCGGTGTATTTATCTGCGACCGCCATCACTGAGGCGCGGGAAGCAGTTGCCTTCAATCGTTCGATCTGGTCGAGGCGTTGGCGTGCCTCTTGCAATGTCCGATTAAGAGCCGTTCGTAACTCTTCAAGCCGTTGCACATCGGTGTAGGCAGCGTGATATGCCATCTTAGCCGCCTCGGCGAGTGCTTGATAGCGCTGGATTACGTCTGTCAATGCCTGCCGGCGGGCAGCATCTTCATACGATTCGGCGCGGCGGAGCAGGGTAAACGCCGCTTCAACCTGTTGTCGGACTTGCTTTATCTGCTGGCGGGTGGCCGGTGTCAGATCAGCATCATGAACGGTGGCATAATTCACCAATTTCTGCACCTCAGCCGTGGCTAATTGTTGCACCTGCTGCACCCGCTCTTGCAAGCGTGCCGTCTGTTCAGCTTCATCAAGGGCATTGGTCAACGCTTGATCGGCCAATTGGTTGGCCTCACGGGCGGCCCACGCCAACTGCAACCAATCCGGTTTCTCTTTCTGCATCTCGGCCTGTGCAGTTTGTAACAGAGCAGCAGCTCGTGCCAAGAGTTCATCGGCTTGCGGACTGACATCAGCGTCATGTGCCGCGACAAATGTGCGACCTGCTTGCAGCGAGCGCTCAGCTTCGGCGATCAGATCGCGGGCAATCTTTCGCGCCTCTTCCAGCGCACGCAGACGGTCGGTAATCGCCGTGATCAGACGTTCTACGTGGGTAAGCTCCTGTTCGGCAGCATCGAGGTATGAACGGGCTTCCAAGAACGCTTGCGCTTCCATGGTATTGGCCGCCTTTGCTTGCTCCCAGTGCTCGAAGGCCCGTTCGGCTGCGGCTTCGGCTTCGCTACCGTTGCCACGAATATCCGACCACGTACTTTCGGCAAACTCATCGACGAGATCAAACGCTTCGCGTCCGGCAGCAATGAGTTCGCTGATTTGCGGCCCACGTTCGGCCAATGCCGCAATGCGTCGTTCATTCTCGGCGCGGATGGCCGGTAAATCGAAGCCCTCTTGGCGCGCGCGGTTGAACGCAGTTTCTGCTTCATGAATGATCGTCGCTGCTGCCTTAAGGTCGCCCTGTTGCAATGCTACGGCCAAGCGATCAAGGGCTGCACGAGCCGTGTCAAGCGCTGCATGGCAGGCGTCCATGCGATACCCTTCACTCGCCAACTGCTCGGCAGTACGCCGACCTTGAGCAATTGCGGTACGAGTGGTTGAATACCGTTCAAGAATCTCGGTAAGTTGCTGAGTAATCGCCGACGCCGCTTGTGCCGCAGTCATTGCAGCATGAGCTTCGCGCTGTTCCAAAGCAGCTTCCGCCTGTGTCAAGACTCGTTGAATCGGAGCCAACACAGCGGCATGATCGGATAGCTCATTACCAAACTGCGGCAAACGCTTAGCGACGTCGGTCAGAAGTTTTTTTGCGCGGTTCACATCCTCTTGCGCCTGTTGCATCAGCGCATCAAGGTCGGCTCGACGTTGTTCGATGGCCCTCAAGCGTTCGTTAACGGCGGTTACTTTCTCCTGTAATTGTTCATACGCCAACGCTGCTGTATCAAGGTCGGCCAACGACGGTTTAGCTTCACGGTTGAGCTGTTCACCGATCTCATCAAACGCAACTTTCAGCTCGTTAAACAGACGCTGCGCCGATTCCTGCATCTGCGCAAGCTCGGCTACAGCATCGGAGGGGTACGAAATGCGATCAAACTTCGCCTTCTCGGTAGCATTTGCAAACCGCTGACCGAGTTGGACAATCAGAGTGCCTATCTGCTCACGCGCACGCTGCAATCGTTGCTCAGCAGCCAGTCGAGTCTTCCGGCGACGGTACACGGTGTACACACCAGCCCCCGCAGCCACAGTACCGATGAGGCCTAATGCACCGAAGACGACCGGTGTTGGATCGGCTACAATCGTAACTCCACCACCAGGGCGCGGCGGATTGACAATCGCAGATTCAATTGCAGTGAGCACATCGGTAATAGCGCGGGTAAAGTTGCCGGCGGCAAGGCCAGGGTTCAGGTGGTTCAAGCGGATCGTCTCGTAGTTATCATTCACCGCCAGCGCTGCATTCCATTCGTCACCGAAGAAAATCGCACTGTAGCGATCGTTCACTGCGACGTAGATAGCAATCAGATTCGAGCGCACAGAACCATCACTGCGTCCGAGGCCATCAGCAATCAAGCGACGCTCAAAATCGGTTTCGTTACCGCGATCAACGACGTAGACGGCGACTTGCGCCCCACGTCGCAGCAACGGTTCGGCTGCCGCCTGCACTGCCGAGTCGTTGAGTCGGTTGCCGGGATCGATTAGTACGAGCCGGCCCTGTGCCCACACGGATGTGATAAACATAAGACCGAGCAACCAACCGAATAACCAATGGTGTATCAGCCGCATGAACTTTCTCCTTTTGCCGTAGTGAGAGGACGTTAGCTAGAGCGATATATACAGTACGTCCAAACGAGCTACGACGTTGCATGCCGGTTGGGGCTACGGACGCAGCGTAGTATTGCCAGGTGCAGGCAAATCACGGGCATCTGGCGGTGGCGTAATCGTAATATTGCCGTTGATCTCACTCAGTTCAACATCAAGGGCGAAAGAGAAAGGTTGGGCTTGCCCCTGTGGATCGGTTGTCGTCCCACGAAACGTGATCGACAACTGGCGCAAATACCCATCTTCGCACACCCAGATGGTAGTGGCCGCATCGGTAACGGTACCTTCCGGCAACTGAGTTTGTAACCCAACTGCACCCAGGCTGGCAAAAAGCGCAGTTGTCGCATCACGGTCGCCGAGATACGCCTGGCACGGTACGCCATCACGTTCGGCAACCTCACCGATAGTAAAACGGCTGAAATCGGCTCCCGCATTGCCGACTGCCGACAATGTCGTGTCGACTTGAACCGGTGGTGTGGCGATAACACTCTGCTCGGCGGTTAGTCGATACCACACATCGTCGGGCGCGCCGAGGAACGTCAACGGCCCACGCACATAGCTCACACCACGCACCGTGATTGCCTGCAAACCACGCGTAACATCAGCACCGAGGAATGCAGCCAGAAAACCGCGTAAGGTAAAGGATACATCAGCACCGGCAAAACGAGCATCGAGCGCGAGCAGTTCCGTGTTCGTGCTTCCCAGGTTAAACCCACCGACCAGCCCACTGCCGTTGATCGTTAACTGCATGCGGTAGGTGTCAATGGCTGCCGTTTGCCGGATCGCTGCCGGAATCGCACTACCCGCCGGTGCTACCGCCGAAGTTGGGGTTGGCAGCGGGGTCGGGGTTGGCAGCGGGGTCGGGGTTATCGAGGGTGGCGGAGTGGTCGGGGTAAGCGTCGGGGTTGGTGTCGGGGTTGGCGAGGGAGTACACGCCACCAACAGTATCGAGATGAGGATGAGACCAACATATCTCACGAACGATCTTCCTTTCGTTCAGCCACATTGCCGGTACGACAATGCCGGAATGACTTGTACGGTGATTATAGCAGCGAGATAGCAAGGATGCTATCTCACGTAAAGACTAGCCGACAACGAGTGGAAGCGGTATCATGCATGAAGAAAATGCTACCCTTCACGCTGTTGCATTCACTGCACAATCGCAGTATGATATGTCAAACGTGGATGCATACAGGAGGCGAGCGATGGACTTCTGGATTATGGTCGGCATTGTCATCTTTGTCTTTATCGGACAAGCTATCTTATGGTCGTGGGTGATCATCCAGCGGAACAAAGTTGCACCTGACGTCAAGATTTTCAACTGGCGCGAATTGTCACAGGCCTTTGATCGCTGGCTGGCTGAACGACAGCGTCGGCGCCAAAATCGTTCGTACCGATGAACGGATCGCAGCAGTCAACAGCGCAAAGGCGCAATTCCAACATGCGCCTTTGCGGTTATCTACCGTACTGACATTATTTCGTGATCGGCTCACGATGCAAAGCCGACGCCAGATCGGCAGCCGTCGCAACACTGGCAAGGTCAATACCGAGTGCAACCATCGTCTGCGCCACCTCTGGGCGCACCCCCACCAGTGTCACCCGCGCACCGAGGAGATTTGCTGCTTGAACTAAGCGGATCAGACCACCGGCCACCGTTGTATCGACAAACGGCATTCCGGTGATGTCAAGGACGAGATGGCGGGCATGCATCTGATCAATTGCCTGCAACGCCGTCGCTTGCGCTAACGCGATCCGACTCTCATCGAGTTCGCCAACCAACGGCATAACTAAGGTTTCACTACTCACCGGTAACACCGGCATACTCAGGCCACGGATCAACTCACGTTGACGTTCGTTTTCAGAGAGCAGGCGAGCTTGTTCGGCCATTTGATGTTCAACTTCGGCCAAGGCTCGCTCGAGATCGGCGGTACGCTGCGCTACCCGCTCTTGCAAACTGGCTCGTTCGCGTTGCAGGTCCTCATTCACAAGCCGCAATTGGTTGATCACACCGAACAAGCGTTCGTGAAACAACCACAGTTGTAACAAGAGGATAGCACTGATACTGAGTACACCGACAACTTGGAACGGCTTTGTCAGAACATCCGGGATAGGGGGTAACAGACGGATTTGGGTACCCAGTAACATGGTAACAATAACGGCAATCCACGCAATGATCAGTAACCGTCTGAGCATTACCCCGCTGAGAAACGGCAACATTGACACAACCGCGATAATCGGAGCAAAGGCCATCAAATTCGCCAAACTTGGTACAACGATAGCTCCGATTAATCCGTAACCGATCATCGCAACAAACGCCGTTGTGAGTGCAACCCGTACCTGCCCACTGCGCGTCTGTGCCCAAGCCTGCAACAGACCTACGACTAACACCCAATCGAGGATCATGAGAGCGATCAAGGTTGATGTTTGCCAGATCAGAGCGGTTACAGTGGCGACAATAGCGACTGCGCCCACGATGCCGACAACCCACAGGAAAAAGCGCTGGAGTTGACGCACTTGAGCAACTGACAGGGTCGCGAAAGAAGATTCGTGCATGGCAGCCTCGCCGTGTCACTACCTGATACAGAACAATCGTACCATACGGTACGAACGAGGAACGAATGGCGATTTGTCATTAATCCATTGTGATACCGCCATCAACATCGAGCGTTTCACCGGTGACGAACGCAGCTTCCGCCGAAGCCAAAAAGACGACGGCTGCCGCCACTTCAGTCGGGTGAGCAAATCGTCCAAGCGGAATAAGCATTTGAGCACGTGTGCGTTGTTCTGCCGTCATTGCCATGAGCAGAGGTGTCTCCACGGGACCAGGACAGATCGCATTGGCGGTAATACCGTAAGGGGCAAGTTCGCGAGCCAGGGCTTTCGTCAACCCAATGGCGCCGGCCTTCGCCGCGCTATATGCAGCATTACCAAGAATGCCACCACCCCGTTTACCGGCGACCGAAGCGATGGTGATCAGGCGACCGTAGCCGGTGGCGATCATGGTCGGCACAACGGCACGACATGTATAGTAAAGTGCGTTGAGATTAACCGCCAACGTTTGTTCCCATTCTGATAGGGTCAATTCGAGAAAAGGTTTTGTGCTCAAAATTGCGGCGTTGTTAACAAGAATATCAATGTGTCCCCACTGTTCGATCACCGTCTCGATGGCTGCTTGTACGTTGGTAGCATCGGCTACATCGACTACAGTGTTCAGCGTGGCCGCACCGAGCGCCTCCGTTGCATCGGTGAGCAACGTTGGATCGCGGTCGAAGAGGGCAACGCGCGCACCGTGGGCAATGAGCGCAGCAGCGATAGCATGGCCAATGCCACGCCCTGCACCGGTCACGATGGCAGTTCGGTTAGAAAGATCGAACATGGAAGATACTGTTTTATCAACTATCAACTAATAATGTAGGCAAGACCATTGTAGCCGAGTTGCCAGAATAGAGCAAGCCTGCTATACTTGGTACACTTGTTCGGATAGGAGCTAATGACCGGTGTTGACCGGTCATTGCGTTGTTAACGGGAGCATTCCCAATGCAGCTACTCTACCTCGATCCGCGCCAATTGGAGATCGATCCGGCCGGAGTGCGCGAGGAGCCGGGTGATGTGGCCGGATTAGCGGCGACAATTGCTGAATATGGGCTGTTGCAGCCGATAGGGGTGACGCCGATCGGGAGCGGGCGCTACCGAGTGGTGTACGGCGGAAGACGACGGGCCGCGGCAATCCAGCTCGGTCTGAGTAAAGTGCCATGCATTGTCCTCGATAACGATGACCCCGACCTACTCTTACGTCAATTGATCGAAAATGTGCAGCGGCAAGACCTCAATGATATCGAGCAGGCACGCGCCTTTGCCCGTCTGCGTGAACATATCGTTGCGACACGCGGCAAACTTCCCGATAGCGAACTCGATGAGGCAGTCGGGCAGGCCGTAGGGCTAGGGGCACGGACGGTGCGTCGGTATTTAGGCCTGCTTGAACTACCTGAAGAGGTGCAGCAGATGATCCGGCGCGGTGAACTGAATGTGACCCAGGCCCAACATCTGCGCCGCATCACTAATCCGAAAACCCAGATTGAATTGGCCCGATTTGCCGTTGAAGAAGGGATGTCGGCGACCGAACTGAGTCGGCTTACCACGTACTTCGCCGCGAACCCGAACTTGACACTTGAAATCGCGCTACAGGCCCTCGAACAGGGTGCTGAGTTGCGGACAAAGGCGACGCCGGACGTCAGTAGTGGTGGGCCGCTGCACCACACATCGGTGGCGATAGCCGATCTGACGGCGGATGATGAAGAGTGGGAACAAGAGGAAACGAGCGCCGATGAGTACTTGACAGTGGTTGAAGAGACGATTGAAAACCAGCCTAAAAATAAAGCGCGAGTGTTTCGCATTCGCTCACTCGACCAGATGGTCGATGAAAGTGATCGGCTGGCTCGTGCCGTTTTCGATGGCGATCTGGCAAAATGGATCGAACGCGACGAAGGGGCGGTGTTCAAAGTACGTCTGCTCTTGCGTCAGTTTGAAAGCCTGACTCACGCCCTGCGTGATCTTGCTCGTCAGCATAACCTGCCGATCGATGACGAGTAAACTGCCGGCAACGACCGCAGTACTTGCATGCACGACCAATAATCGGCCACAAGTCGCTACCCATCGGTGGAGCAACGGGTGTATAATTTGAGTTATGAAACATGTAACTCAATGGCTCAATCACATCCGCGAACGATTCCGACCGACCGCCAATCCACCAGAGGAACGGCGGATTGGTTTGGCACTGAGCGGTGGCGGTGGCAAAGGTGCAGCCCATATCGGTGTGTTACAAGTGATCGAGGAGTTGGAGATCCCGATTGACCTGATCGTTGGGACGTCGGCAGGTGGCGCAGTTGCCGTGCTCTACGCAGCCGGTTTTGATCTGAACGCGATTCAAGAGGTCTTTCGCCAGAGCGCCCTTCGTCGGATTGCCATTCCTGATCCAACCGGTACCGGCATCATTGGTCAACGCCGACGCGAGGAGATGCTGCGCCGTCTGCTCGGTGATCGTACCTTTGCCGATCTCCGGCTGCCTTGTGCCGTCGTAGCAACCGATTTGGTCAGTGGTGAGTTGGTTGTCCTCCGCGAGGGACCGGTGGTGCCGGCGTTGCTCGCGACAACGGCATTGCCGGCGCTCTTCCCGCCGGTGCCGTATGGCGAGATGCTGCTGGCCGATGGCGGGATTTTGAATAACCTGCCGGTTGATGTTGCCTATGAGATGGGGGCGCAGCGGGTTATCGCGGTTGATTTGCGTGATGCGAACGCCGATTTTTCCCTCCAACCAGAAGAGCACGACAATCTCTTTTCTCGCTTGATGTTCGCTCCTAAGCAGTTCGCTGTCGCTCAACGGGCATTGAGTTTGCTCATGGCAGAGGCGACCGAATTGCGTTTACAACAGTACCCGCCCGATCTGCTGATCCAGCCTGATGTGAGTTCTATTGCGACCCTTGATTTGACGACGCCTGAGAAAGGGTTTGCAATCGGGGTCGAGGCTGCGCGTGAGGTAGCCGGCGAGTTGATCGATCTTCGTCTGTGGCGTAAAGGTATGCAATTGGCTGCTCAACCCAAGCCGGCTCGCCCACCACGTTTCCCTGCTTTGCCTGCCTATCGTCGGCCCGCCGTTTCGATGGTACGCTGAAGTTACGTGCCGACCGGCTGCTGAGGCTACCGCGACCAGAACCATCGTTGCGGTTGCTTTAGCGTCTCGCCAGGCTGACACGTACCCGTGATTCTCCCCCTTGCACGAACTTCAATCTTGCGGTATCGTTTATCAAAACAATATTGGACTGTTCACCTATCCGATTTCCCCGTCGTATTGTGTCGCCGAAGGAGTATGCTGTGACCCACCAACGCACCGTTTTGATCACACTTGGTGTGATGATGAGTTTGTTTATGGCTTCGATGGAATCGACGGTCATTGCAACGGCTATGCCAAGTATTGTGCGTGACCTTGGCGATATTACCAGTTTCAGTTGGGTATTCGCCATCTATATGCTTACTTCGACTACTGCCGGGCCAATATTTGGTCGCTTGTCGGACCTGTTTGGTCGGCGACCGGTCTACCTCACGGCCATTGCTATTTTTAGCCTGGGTTCACTGTGGTGTGGGTTGGCAGCCACCATGCCTCAATTGATTATGGCCCGTGCATTCCAAGGATTGGGTGCAGGTGGGTTATTGCCGTTGGCATTCATTATCGTGGGCGACATCTTTACGCTTGAGCAACGGGCGAAGGTCCAGGGTCTCTTTTCGGGAGTATGGGGTGTCAGCTCGGTGATCGGCCCACTGATCGGTGGGTTTCTGGTCGATCAGATTTCGTGGCATTGGGTCTTTTGGATCAATTTACCGCCGGCTGCGATTGTTGCGGCGCTCGTGTGGATGGCATGGCGTGATCCGGTTCGGATGGCCGGTACACGACCACCCATTGACTATGCCGGTGCTGCATTGCTGAGTGTAGGTGTTGTGTCGTTGTTGCTCGGCCTTAATGAACCGTCTTCGCTGCGGGGAATTGCTTTGCTTAGCGCTGCCGCCGCGACGTTAGCACTCTTGGTTATGGTCGAGCTACGGGCGCCGGCCCCCATTCTACCGGTGCGTTTACTACGTGAACGAATGTTTGCCGTTGCGTGTCTACACGGTATCCTGGCCGGTGGTGTGCTGTTCGGTAGTATGAATTATGTTCCACTCTTTGCCCAAAGCGTATTAGGGGCCAGTGCAACCGAAGCCGGCACCACCCTAACGCCAATGATGCTGGGTTGGGTATGTACCAGCATTATCGGTGGTCGGTTGTTATTGCGGTTTAGTTACCGTTCGTTGGTCATAGGGGGAATGATAATCTTCGTCGTTGGCGCACTCATGATGGCTCGTCTGCGTCCTGAGATGAGCCAACTGGAATTGGCAGTGGCACTGGGATTGATGGGCATCGGCATGGGAGCGAGTATTCCCTCGTTCTTGATCGCCGTGCAAAGTACGGTGGCAAGAAGCGTTTTGGGTGCGGCAACGGCAAGCTTACAATTCGCACGCACCATTGGAGGAACGATTGGTGTGGCCGTACTAGGGACGCTGTTGACCAACCGATTAGCTACCGAACTGGCCATACGTGGTCTGCAACCTGATGCCATACCGGTTGATGCCTTGCTCGGCGAAGGAGCAACAACGGTGGTATTGGCCGGCGAGCCGCGCCTGGCACTGGCAGCAGCACTTGCGGCTGTATTTACGGCACCGTTGCTCTTTGCGCTGGCAGCCTTAGCCGTGACCTTTTTTGCTCCGGCACACAGCCCTAATGATCTTCGTCGCAAACGCGAGTATGCCGATGGTATGGCCGCAGCAGCGCAACAAGCGGGCGCCGATTAGCATCGGCAATGTCATACGTTGCACTATTGCGCCTACCGATGCTATACTCCCCACGCAGGCCATCCGGGCCGTATGGGGAGTAGTGTTATGTTTGAATTATCGACGATTTATGCTGCCTTTGAGCGGTATTTCGGCAAACCACCTACCCGAATCGCGCGTGCTCCCGGTCGGGTTAATTTGATCGGCGAGCATACCGACTATAACGATGGTTTCGTGTTTCCAATGGCGCTCGATCGGGCAACCTATGTGGCTGCTCGTCCACGTGATGATCGAATTGTGCGTGTATTTAGCGTTAAATTCCGTGACGAGGATCAATTCGATCTCGATCACATCGTGCGTGATACGCAGCGCCAGTGGGTGAATTACATCCGGGGAGTGGCTAAAGGATTGTTAGCCCGTGATTTGCCCCTGCGTGGGGCCGATCTCTTGATCGATAGTGATGTACCCGCCGGTAGTGGTCTCTCGTCGTCGGCAGCTCTTGAAGTGGCGGTTGGCTATACGTTCCAACTACTCAACCAGATCAACTTGCTCGGTGAGGAACTGGCGTTGCTCGCGCAAGGTGCTGAACATTCATTCGTCGGCGTTAATTGTGGGATTATGGACCAGTTGATCGCTGCCCTGGGCGAGGCCGGTCATGCACTGTTGATCGATTGCCGCGACTTGAGCTATCGTCCGATACCAATTCCCACCGGTGTGCGGGTTGTCGTGTGCGATAGTGGTGTGCGCCACCGTCTGGCCGGTTCTGAATACAATCAGCGGCGGGCCGGTTGCGAGGAGGCGGTCCGCATCCTGCGTCTGGCGTTGGGCAAGATCCAAGCGCTTCGCGATGTCCGTTCGACCGATCTCGCCGAGTACGGTCATCTGCTCCCGCCAGAACTGCTGCCGCTCGTCCGCCATGTTGTGAGCGAGAACGAACGCACGTTGGCCGCCGCCGATGCCCTTGCCGCCGGGGATGTGGTGAAGATGGGACAACTCATGATTGAGTCACACCAAAGTCTGCGCGACGATTATCGCGTCAGTATCGCCGAACTTGACACGCTGGTCGACCTGGCACTGGCTGCACCGGGGTGTTATGGCAGCCGCATGACCGGGGGTGGCTTTGGCGGTAGTACCGTCTCGTTGGTCGAAGCAGAGAAGGTCGATGAGTTCGTCGCGGCGATGATCGCCGGTTATGCCATTCGAACCGGACGTACTCTACAACCGTTGGTCTGTACGGCGGGCGCCGGTGTTTCGTGCGTTTATGCGAGTGAGGAGGAATAGGCGATGGTGGGTAAGCTGTTAACGCCCCTCTCAACGGCAGCCGTTCCCCTGATCTACGGGATTAGTCATCGGATGCTGTTACGGTTAGGCGCGACGAGTCACGAACGGCGCTTAGCCGGTATCCGCGCCCATTACTATCTGATGCCAGCACGAGGGAATGGCCAATTGCCAATCCTTTTGTTACACGGTATTGCCGACCGTGCCCAAACATGGTCATTTGTGATGCCACGCCTCACCGATATTGGCCCGGTGTATGCACTCGATTTGGCCGGTTTTGGTCTGAGTGGCTTTCCTCCCGGCCAGCGTTACGCCACGATTTCCCAGCAAGTAGCACTGGTCCAGGCGATGATCCGCGATGTGATCGGTCGGCCTACGTTGCTGGTAGGTAATTCGATGGGGGGATGGATCGCGGTGCGCGTCGCTCTGGCTTCGCCTGAATTGGTGGCAGGTATCGTCTTACTTGCGCCGGGCGGAGCGCTCTTGCGTGGGCGTGAGTCGTGGGAGCCGTTCTTGCAAGCTATTGAGTTGCCCGATAAGCGAGCAGTTCGCACTGTGTTGCGTCAGATGTACGGGCGACCACCCTTACCATTGTATTTTGCCGGTGAAGGGTTGTGGATGATCTTCCGGCGTGATCCGGTCACCCAGTTTGTGGCCGCAATTGATGAGCGTGATATGTTGTACCCCGAAGAGCTGCGGTCGTTACGGGTACCGGTGGCAATGATTTGGGGCGACGCCGACCACTTTATCCCCCGTGAGTCGCGCGATTTCTTTTGTACCAATATACCGAATGCGCGAGTGTTGATCTTGCCGAATTGCGGTCATATGCCACAACAACAACGACCACGCGAGGTCGCCGCTTTCATTCATGATGTTGCCCGTGACATTACAGGGACATCGGTGAACACACCTTCTCAATCTACCCACTGATACAGACTACACCTACTAGCAGTATAATTTCCCGCGTCTTTGCTCGTGACATGGCAAATAACCACTGCACCCAACGCGGTGGTTGTTTTTTCTTAACTATCACTTAATTGAACGTTCAAGGAGCAATCAGCCATGATCGTAACCGGTATGCGCGAAGCCGTGCTGCTCACCGTGCAGCGCGTTGATATTCACGGTACCCTGTTTTATGACATCACTTTCCACCACGAAGGCGAAACACAACCGATTCGAGCACGGATCGGCATCGAGAGCATCTATCCGAATCCGCAGGCGGGTGATCCGGTACGAGTGAGCTATATTATGGGCGTCGTCACGCAGGTTATGCCGCGTTAGGACTTGTTAGGCCTAGTCCTTGCGTAGGGTTGCCGTACAGTTCAGGTGCATTGTCGAGTTGTTGACACAACCTTAGCCATGTCTGGGCAAGTAGTTGATGACGATGCTCGTTCCCGCGTCCCCAGACCAGATCGGCCACTTCGTCAGCAGGGAAGATGTGATACGGCTTTTCCGCTAACACACGGAGCAACGTAAACGTTGACAGGTCGAGGGTGAGGGGTGTTCCTGCATACGTAACGGTACGTTGCGCAAGATCGAAGTAAAAATGACCAATTGCGAACGGCGGTGGCAGATAGCGTTGCCACCGCCGCAACTGCGCCCGTATGCGAGCCAGTAACTCATCACCCCGAAACGGACGTGGAATGTAATCGTCGGCGCCGCTTTCAAGCGTTGTAACGATCAATTGGTCGTTACGTGGGCCGATGATGCAAAGGATACCGGGAAAGTCAGCACGTAAGGTAATTATTTGATCGAGATAGTTGCTTCCCGGTAGATCGATCAGCGCTACATCAATTTGTCGACTCAGAGCATCTAACACCGCCTGCTGACCGATCGCCATCCACACTTGATAACCGGCATCGGCCAGGAGTGAAGAAAGGTAGCTATCGACATAGCTACCCAAGCCACCGAGCAGCATACCATAGGGAACTCTCATCATACTCTCATAACCGAAACCGATCTTGCGCTCAAGGCATGACCCGACATTCACCTGGCGGCGAGGTGATGACCTCAACCGTAACATTGTCAATCAGACCGAGAAACTGGCGGATGGCGATTTCAGCATTGCGCGTACCTTGCTCCATAATGCCATCCTCACAGGCGGCTTGCAGGATCTGCTGTTCGGCAGTCTGCCGGGCCAGCGTTTCAAGATTGGGGTTTTCCGGCGCAAAGAGACCACGCTCACGGCTATAGACGCGCGTTTTGCTGTTGTCGAGGGTTGCGCTCAGCACCTGTACCGGCGGTAAGCGCACGGTAATGCGTTGCCCATCAGGCGATACGGTTACATCATCAGTGGTGAGTTGGCTCAGATCGACCCCAACAACCACGGTACCGTGGGCAATCAGCAGAATGGCATCACCGGCCAGCCAGTCGCCAATAATCGGAATGTTGCTGCCTTGGCGAATGTCAATGACGCGCTCGATCGTGTACTTACTCGTTTCAAGCCGGCTCAATTGCTGAATACGCTGGACAACCGCCGTACCACTAATGATCTGCGGTGTCGGTGTTTGCACGATCACTTGCAAACTCGGCACGCTGCTACCGAGTTCGTTGATACGTTGCATGAACCAGAAGCCACCAACAGCGACGATCAGCAGGATCAACACGAGGAAGGCAAGTTGTGGTGAAATACTCCCGGTTGAACGTGATCGATAACGTAGCGGTGGCATATCATCGAATAATTCATCATTGATCCATTCGCGTTGCCGACGCAGCCGGTCGAGCCGTTGTGTACGTCGTCGCATCATATCGTCGTCATCGTGGTACATCTGCTTACCCTTTCCGTGACGGCAAGAATAGAAACGACGCCTTACCCGCTACGCATGCGTCGTTACACCTTCGCCCCAACATGGATAGCGACAGCGCCAAGACCGTACAGCCGATAAAAGACATACCGCCAACCGGCTTCGCGCATCATCTCGGCTAGACGGTCAGGCGAGGGAAAGAGACGTGCCGATTGTGGCAGATAGGTATACGCGCGCCGATCGCCGCCGAGCAGTGCGCCGATCCACGGCACCACCTGCTCGAAGTAGAGACGATGCCCCCAGCGGATAATCGGATTACGCGGACGAGCCACTTCAAGGCAGGCCATCATCGCGCCGGGGCGAGCTACCCGATACATTTCACGTAGCGCCGCAGGTATATCAACGACGTTTCGTAACACGAAGCCGGTCGTAATGGAGTCGAAGGTATTATCGGGAAAAGGCAACTGTAGTGCGTCACCGGCGATGAAGAAGGCCCGCCCATTGGCCGTCAGATCGGCGATCTTTGGCTGACCGGCACGCATCATCGGTACGGTAAAGTCGATCCCAATCACGATCCCTTCGCGCGCCCACGCTGCGAGTTCGGGCAAAAAATCGCCGGTGCCGGTCCCTACATCAAGCGCACGCCCATTGACTGGTGGCGCTACGTATTCAACTACTTTTCGTCGCCAACCTTGATCTAAGCCGAATGTCATGACCCGATTAACCCGATCGTAGCCGCGGGCAATGCGGGCAAACATCCGTTCGACATACGCCGCTTTTTCTTCTAGGGGTGGTAACACATTCATTGCGGTTCGATCCTCTACCATGGAAACCTCTGTTATGTTCGCATGTCGTTTTGCGCCGTTCAGTACCATACCGGCGGAGGGTTATGCGTCTCACCAATAATTAGCGAAAGAGTGTGCGCAATTCAGCCGGCGAGCGCGCTACAGCGAGTGCCGCCATCAGTTTAAGACGCGCTTTGATCCCGCTCAGATCGTGGGCAAAGATTACCCCAAGCTTGCGCAGATCGTGGTAAGCCCCGACGAAGCCAAATTCGTCTCCCAACCCACCAACACCAGCCCGACTCACCGCGACTACCGGAATGCGCTGCCGGATGGCTTCACCGATTGTCGGTAACCACCATGGCGGCACTCGTCCGCTCCCCAACGTTTCGATCACGATCCCGGCCACATTATCGGCGATGCTATGACGCAACTGTCTATCATCAGCGCCTTGTCCGACCCGGATCAGATCAACCGGCTCAACCAGGCGGGGGGCGGCGATATGCTGACGGTTCAGTGGACGGTAACGAAAACAGACGTGATCGCCTTCTACCCGCCCCAGGGCGCCGCCGGCAGCGGTAAACATGCCGACACCTTGACTAAACTGCGTCTGGAGCGACTGTGCCGGGTAGATGGTATCATCAACGACTACCAATGCGCCGAGATTGGCTGCCGACGGTGTAGTCGCAACAGAAATGGCTGCCGATAAGCCGTTGGAAGCAAATGCGCCACTGGCGTTAAGCCGCGGTAAACTCGTTATAGTGAGTGGTGGGCCGTCGGGTAACAGGAGATCGAGCAGGTACGCCGTTTCCTCTAAGGTGTCGCTCCCGGAGGCAACGACAATGCCGTCGTATCCTTCGCGCACCGCCAGAATACGTTGGGCTAATGCAAATACCTGCTGTGGCGTCAGATGGCTACCGGGCAAGTTAGCAAATTCTTCAACGGTCACGGCAAGATCGGGGCGTAACGTCAGCGACTGTTCGTCACGGCTACCTAGTGCCCGTCGAATAACTAACGCACCACCGGTTGAGAGAATGAGCAGTTTTGGCATAACGGTTTTCGAGCGACCCAATGGATACGCTGGGTCGTAGCACAAGGCGATTGAAACGTAAAGCCGTCGTAGCACCCTTCGATGACAAGACCGGCATCGGACATCAGTGCGGCAACCTGTTCAGGCGGATACGCGCGCTCAATGTGAATCTCATCGAAGCGCTCGTACCCATCGTCATCATTACCGATAAAGCCGGTGAGCCACATCGTTGAGATGGTACTTGCCGGCTCGAAATGAGAACGTTCTATCTGCACATATCCCGGTTGTTCATGGAGTAAGCATGTCTCCCAATCAACGGCCAGAAAGTGACGGGTATTCATATCGCCAACGAACAATCCACCCGGCACCAGCACATGGGCAACCCCCCGGAAGCAAGCGGCCAGATCGGTGGGGCTGAGCAGATAGTTAAGGCTATCATAGGTACACGTTACGAGATCAAACGTCTGTGCCGGCATTATATCGGCTATGTGACGGATGTCACCTTGCCGTAACTCACCCTCACTTGTGACGGTAGCAAGTTTGGTGGCCGCTTGTCTTAACATGGCGGCTGAGGCATCAATGCCCGCCACCGTCCAACCTTGTTCGGCGAGAATTGCCAACAGAGTGCCGGTCCCACATGCTATGTCGAGCATGCGCCGACCCGTGACCGGATGGCGCTGTAAAATCTCGTTCAGGTACATAGCGGTCAGAACGGCAAAGCGGATTTGACCACTTCTGTCGTACACGGTCGCATAACGTTCGTAAGTCATAGGGATATTGTACCACTCCGACCGAGAGGGTACCAGAATGAGACGATGAAACCGACCAGCGTATGTTCGATGTTAATCAGCAAGAAAGTGGTCGAAAGGGCAAGCGCTTGTTCTTGGGTATAGCCATAGGCGGTAAGGATCGCGATAAGGATCACATCACGCACGCCCACTCCACCAATTGAAATGGGCAACGCTTGCAACACTGCAATCAACGCCGAAGAGCCAACGATCACCAGCAGTGGAATAGCTGTAAGACCGAGGGCGAGAAAGAGCAGCCACAGGCGGGTAAAGGTAAAAGCGACCGAGAGGAGGGTCGCACCGCTCACCACAATGACCAGCCGAGGTGTGATGGTGAGACTATGCATCTGTTCATTCCAATGGTCAAGACGGGTACGTAAGCGTGGCGCTACGCGAGGCAACACCTCGGTTAAGAGCCATGAGCGCGGCTTGCGAGCAGTGAGCAGCGTTGTCACAACGATCAAACCGACACCCATTGCGATGACGATCAGTTGTTGGAGTTCACGACTTGGCAACAGTTGGCCTAAGGCAAAGACGCCGATCATCCCTAGGAGCGCCATGATGATCAGGTCGCACAGTCGATCAAGCACTACCGAGAGCAGGGCCGGCGCCGTCGGTAAGCCTCGTTCACGCAAATAGACCGCTTTGAGCAGATCGCCGGCTTGCCCCGGCGTTGTCGTACCGTAAAAAAGACCGACGGTGTAAAGGGCACAGGCTGAAGGCAAATCGAGCGACATGTTCATTGCGCGGAGGATTTGGGTCCAGCGCCATGATTTAAAAATGACAAACGGTGGCATGAGCGCCAGCGATAGTACGATCGGCGCAAGTTCTGCTGCACGGAGGATCTCCCAGAGTAAGCGTAGATCACTCGTCGCCAAAAACCCGATCAACAGCGCCGGCCCGATTAAACGCAGCAACCATGAGAACCACGGGCGCGCCATACTAGTCCTCTTGTTGAACGTGCGGTGGACGTTGGAAGCGCAACGCCGCCACTTGTTCGGCATTTAGTCCGAACATGAAGATGATAATACTGCCGACGAATAACCCGACTGCTGAATTAGGGATATGGAAGCGGAACGGATCGGTGAGAAAGAAACTGATGAGAAAGGAGATGAACGCAAAGACCTGCATCACAAGGGCTACCGGCAGGTAGATGCGCAAGGGTGCGAATAGCGAAACGATCCGAAGAATGATCAAACCAAAACGAATGCCATTGCGCAGCAACTTTTGTCCGCTCCGCCCACCCTGCCGTCGCTGACCCATCACCGGGACATAGCCGACGAGGTAACCGGCTTTGAGCAAGGCAAGCGTACTGGTTGTTGGGTATGAGTAACGGTTGGGGAGCAAATTGATAAACTCCATGATCACCTCACGGCGGATTGCCCGATACCCACTGGTGAGATCACGGACCTCGGTCTCAACCAGATAGCTACCGAGAGCATCAAGCGCCCGGTTCCCCAGACGACGGAAGATGGAGTCACCCTGGGTATCGCGGGTACGCGCGCCGACAACCATATCGTAACCGGCAGCAATCCCATTGAGAAGGTCTGGAATATAGCGCGGATCCATCTGCCCATCGGCATCCATCAGCAACACCACCTCACCATGAGCACGGCGGATGCCGGTCTTCACCGCGGCGCCGTTACCACGGTTAACGGGATGACGAATGACGCAAGCACCTGCCGCTCGTGCGACGGCTGCCGTGTCGTCGTGTGAGCAATCATCGACCACAATAATTTCGGCGGTAGGTATGTAAGTGCGGATGCGCTCAATAACCTTGGCGATACCATGGGCTTCATTGTAAGCCGGAATGACAACACTCACCGTGAAGGGATAGTCGCCGGCTACGATCGACGTCATATGAGGCGTAGTTTGCATAGGCTGTATGGTCCAACCTTTATCGTATGGCTATTTGGTTTACCATCACGCTCAGCGGGCGTGCATCGGTATTATCGGCAAATTGACGGTACGGTACAAACGTTGGCGCCTGTAGCGTGATAACCACTTCATCGGTACCGCGGGTTGTTGCCGGGAGTGGTAGAAGATACACCCGCCAACCGCCCGGTACAACGGTGATCTGGTATACTTGGGAACCGACCATTACGGTGAGGGGCGTTGGTTGGGGGGCAGCGAGCCGGAGCGCGATGATCTCGGTACCGGTCAGCAAGGTTGGTACCGGCAAACGAATGATACCCTCACGGTGTAACCAGCGAAACGTCGTATCACCCACCTGTTCACCGAGGGCAAATCCCATCACGTAGCCGAGGTCGAGATCGTTGCCGAGGGTAAGAACAAACGTGGGCGATGGTGAAAGCCACTCGAGGGCTAGCCGCTGAACATCCTCACCGGCCAACTCTTCAGTGTTGCGCAGAAGTAACTTTGCCGTTTCGTCATCTCCTTGGGCACGGGCTAATGCCCCACGGATTAAATTACCACGGTGGGTTTGGTAATCACCGATCACCTGCCACGCCTCATCATAGCGACCTTGGGCGAGAAGCCAACGGGCAAAATCGGCACGTCCATCGGCAAAATCGGGATCGGCAGTTAACATTGCCTGATATGCCTGCTCGACCGCCGCAGGGTCATTGCGGGCGAGGGCTTGTTGGGCAGCCATCCACGCCTGTTCGCGCGCGATACCGTGCCGAATGATCTGCGGGTAATCGCGGTAGCCGATAATCAGCGCGACAAGCGCTATGCTTACCGCCAGCCCTGCCCAGCTATATCGTTCGAAGTGCAACGGCTGTTGACCAATTTGAGCCAATGCTGCTGCGCCATAGAGTGCTAACCAGAGCCAGATGGGCAAGAGATAACGCGGCTCGACGTGGGTGAGCATTACCATAAGGCAGGTATACCCAATCCAACCGAGGGCAATAAGGCGGAAGGCTCCTTCGCGCAGGCGTGATAGTAGTGTAAACGGTGCAGCGACGGTAAACGCGAACCATATCAGATCGCCGATAAGACCGAGCGGCCATACTGAGCGCAACGGACGGGTAAAGAAACTCGCTTTAACAAGAAAGTCTTCAATAAATTGAGCTTTCCAAATATGTTGAAAATGCGGCCAGGAATTGCGAATAAATCGCCAAGGTTCTGTCTGTAAAATCCTTCGCAGCTCAGCGCTGATGAAACGTTGCCGCTCACTTTGTGGAATTTGTAGCAATATCCCTTTGGCCTCGCCTTCACCCCGCCCTTCATGCACAGCATCGCTCATCGCAATCCACAGATTAACCGGGCCGAGTGTATCAACCACGATGAGATCGTGGTACAGGAGATAATTACGGATCGTCCACGGCGCAATGGTTATTGCAAATGGCAGTAAGAAGCTCAGCAATGCCAGAATCACCCGCCGAAGACGCAGTTGATGCGCAGCTTGCCATACGCTCAGAGCGATAAACAGTACCGCAAACGGTACACCGTACAGTCCGGGTGAGCGCGCCAGAGCAGCCAACGCCAGCGTGATACCGGCCCCGATCAACCAACGTGCTCGTCGTTCGTCACGCCAACGCACGAGCATCCATGCGTGGATCACCAGCATACTGAAGAAGAGAGGCTCACTCAATATCAGGGCCGGCAATTCAACCATCGGCATCCAAATGGCGAGGATTGTGGCAAAGATCACACCGGTACGCCGGTCGAATAGACGCCGCGCTATGTCATAGCCAAGCGGGATCAGGGCGATCGATAATCCGATCTGCACGGCCCGAATTAAGGAGATGCCAATTGCCGGATCTCCTAACCAAAGACCGATCTTCAGCATGGCCGCAAAGAAGAAGATGTGGCCGGGTGGGCGTACCAACCACGAGTTGTCGTGGTATTCACCGGTAACGGCGAACTGCAACGCACGCGCGTAATAATCGCCGTCATCGGCGGCGGAAAAGCGCGGGTCGATCCGGTTGACGGCTAAAAACCATAGTCGTAAGCCGAGACCCAGCATCATCAAGAGGACCAGCCAAACGACCGGTTGTCGGATCAGTGCGTGCAGGCGAGTCAGCGGCCTGCGCTGCAATTGTTCAATGGCTGATGTGCACGTCGACGAATAATCCATGACGGTCTGCTATCGGCTCTGCCTTTATCCGTGCTATGATACCAGAGATTAACAAGAGGAGCATACGCTCGTAGTCGGACACATATTACGTACAGACCGGGCACGATAAGAGAACGGTCATTTGATCAGCGTACTCGATACAAGGTAAACCGTCCATCACCGATTCGACGTTGGTTTGGCGTAGGCAACGGTGGTTCGCCTTGAGCATTATCCCAAAGTACATAATCGGCATGCAGCGCCTGTAATTCGGCAAAAGTAACTGTTAGTGGGACACGCTCGGTAATCAGGTGGGCAATCGCTGAATACTTCACCAACGGCAGACGGTCGGGGATCGCGGCAACCACGCGCGCCCCGGATGTCGTTATCGTTTGCTGCACCAATGCCACAGCTCCTGTTTCATCAGATGGTTGTGCAGTCAAGACCGCACTGACGGCCATCTGTGGTCCAGGCCAGAGCAAAACGATCAGCCCTAACCCTGCGGCTAATAAGGAACGTGGCCGGTTTAGCAAGTGGGTAAGTGCCCACGCTGCCGCCACCGCATACAGCGGCACCAACGGTAACCAAAAGCGTGGTAAGATGAAAGCGACACTGATCGCGGCAACGTACAAACCGATCAGCGCCAACAATGCCAACCAACACCGATCGGTTCGCTTGTGCCACGCCAGCCATCCGCCTACTACCAACCCACCGATAGCCAACCAATTGGTCGGCCACCCTAACAGACGTAACTGATCGGCCCGACCAAACTCGCTCACATCTTCGGCTCCTGCCCCCAGAAAACCAACGATATTGCGGCTCCAGTTGGTGAAGAACCGGATCGGATCACGCCCAACAACCTCAAGTAGGCTGATACTGTTGGGAACTTCATCCCATCGCTGCCAGTCGGTGTTAGCGTACACCGCCAACCAGATATTTTTGGCCTGTTGGTTAAACAATGGCTGACCGGTTTGCACGGTATTGACGACAAGTTGGGGCGCTGCGGCTAACCCAAACCCAAGGACAAAGAGGAATGCAGCGCGTCGTCTGTTCAGGTACCAGAGGGTAGCGGCTCCCCACACGAGAAGTAACAGACCGGGGTGACGTATCAGAAACGCGAACCCGGCCAACACTCCGGCCAGCACTGCCATCCATCCCGTCGAAGAACGTCCGGCGTGCAGCGTCAGGGCAACCGCAAACGTAAACGCGACGGCAAATGGCATATCACTGCCCACCAGCAGACCATACTGCACAACCATCCCGCTCCATGCAAGGAAGACGGTGGTCAGCAGAGCCGGCGCAGGAGCCAGAAAACAGCGAGCTAGCAGATAACTACCGCCGATCAGCAACCCACCACTGATCAGAGCGATCAGGCGTCCGGCCAAAAACGGATTGTCGAATGTCAGTGGTCGTACTAGCCACAAGAGTAACGGATAACCGAGGTTGTAAAAGCCATCTGCCTGAAAGATAGTCGCTATCGTATCGCGCGTAGCAAAGACGCGAAAGTCATTTTCCACCCCGGGACGCGCCAGTGTGACGTGGGCCTGCATCGCCGGTATGAGCCAGATCATCCAGCCAACGGCCACTCCGACTGCTAGCAGCGGGGTAACCGCTGGCGGCCAATACGTTGCCAATTGGGGCCAACGCCAGACAAACCAGATAGCGCCCAGCATGACAACCGTTATCGCCGGGAGATAGCGGATCGGGTAAGAACTTATACGGTACAGCACCAGCCACAGCAGGCCGTAGCCACCAATGGCAATCAGTGGCTGCCAGCGCGGGCGCTGGGCCAACAAGCTACCGATCAGTGCGCCGATGAGTGCTGCATATCCGAGTTGCGCCGGATAGGGCCAGAGCGGTGGGGTTGCGGTAAGCGTTACGCGATCCAACCAAACGCTCGCTGTAGGTGCTGGTGTTGTAATCCTCACAACCAGATCAAACGCTTTTCGCCAGCCGCTTGTGATTGTGAACGAATGCTCTTCCCAACCGCCACGGGCAAGGAGCTGGATCGGCGCTTCGTCATTGACCGCGATCAGTACGGGCGTGCCAGCCGGTGCCATCCAGCGGATTGTGAGCGTGGCCGGTGCGCCAACATGCGGTATCCGCAGTGCTGCTGTCGGCAACGCTCGCCTAACCATACCATCAGACGATGGATCACCTGTTTCCGGTTCACCAAACCCCTGCACCACCGCAGCATCGGTACGACCGATGTCAAAGGTCGTCTGCATCGGCAACTGGCCGAGCAAGGTAATGATGAGCACTGCTACCGTAGCCCATCCCAGCGCATGGTTCAGTGTATGTCGTATCAAGCCAACCACTGCTTACATCTACCGCTATGGGGTTGCTGTCGGCACGGTAACCGGCAACGGCTCTTGCACCGGCACGTCAGCCGATGGCGGCGACACCAGCGCCTGATTTACCCACCCCGTCCCGCTACCATCAGGATTGGCGATAAACGAGTCGGGACTCCGCTGATTGCCGAGTCGGATCAGATACCACTGACCGTTGGCAGTGCGGGCAATAAAGATAATCTCATCACCGGCGTTAATGCGTCCAATCGGTTGGTTATTCGTACCGGGAAGTGGTCGCACATTCGCCACTTGCAATGCCGTACCGGTGATAACCTGTGTCGTCGGCTGTGGACCCACTGTTTGATTGGCGGCAAGCGTCGGGCGCGGGGTTGCTGTGGGTCGTGTGGTCGGCAATACCAAGGTCGGCAATTCGGTTTGGCCTGGTACGTAGCGCCCAAATTGATCAAGTTCATTGCGGAGCGTGCCGATCACGCCGAAGGCCAGTGCCATCGAGAGTAAGAAGATCACGCTCACAATCGCTAGTTTGATCAATTCAAGACTCTGCGACCAAATACTGCGCCGATTCAGCAGATCAAGCGCACTCTGAGCTACTCCGGCAACCGATTCGCCCCAACTGGTACGACCCTGATCGGTCTGGGCAACTTTGCGTAGCGCAAACAGTGCCCGCACATCACCGACTTGCGCGAGTGCGCGCACGGCTCCCCAGCGGACATTCGCGTTTTGATGGTTCAGGGCCGCAATCAAAGGGCCGGTCGCGCGACCATCACCAATCTGAGCGAGCACTTCGGTCGCGCGGTAGACCGTCAACCACGGCTGATGTGGCCCAACAACGGCACAGAGTGCCGGAACGGCAGCAGGCCCAATCGCGACCAATTCATCAACGGCGACAGTGTGACGTGGATGATTCGGATCACCAAGTGCATTGATCAACTCATCAATCTCACTCGGTGAAGGCGTGCATGACGCTTTAGGCTCAGCAGTGCGTGGTAACCGCGGTGCAGTGAGCCGACGAGTCTCGCGTGACGTTGGTGATGGTTCAGGTGATGATTGATTCGGTTGTGGTTCGGTGGTCATCGGTCTCCCATCTCTCCGGCAAATGACTGACGTGTCGCCAGCCATTGCTCAAATCGTGCTACGATCACATCAAGCAGGGTAGCGGCGGCTTCAGTTTTAGACTGGCGTGGCAATTCGACCACCTGCTCGCCATCGAGAACGATCAACGCAATATCAGGTTGTCCGATACTAGCAATTGCGTCGTTTGCGACGATTAGATGGAGGCCTTTACGTTGAAGTTTACTCCGTGCATTGACTAGCAAGTCGTGCGTTTCGGCTGCGAATCCGACCTTAAAGATGTCGGTACGCGCGGCTAATTCACCGACAACGTCGGGATTCTGCAGCAGGTGCAAGGTCAAGCCCTCTTCACCGTGCTTTTTGATCTTTTCAGGGGCAACTTGTGCCGGGCGAAAATCAGCCACTGCCGCATTCATAATGAGAATATCGGCGTGGGTACAAGCAGCCTGTACCGCAGCACGCATCTCAAGCGCTGTCTCCACAGCGACAAACGTTACCGCGCGCGGCGGACGTAACGCCGTTGGTCCGCTGATCAGGGTCACGGTTGCCCCGAGATCACGGGCACGTGCCGCCAGTGCATAGCCCATTTGCCCTGATGACCGATTGCCGAGATAACGTACCGGATCGATCGGCTCACGGGTACCGCCTGCCGTAACAACCACGTGCCGGCCACGCAGCGGCCCGCTATGACGACCGAGCAAAGCGCGAATCTCGGCCAGCAGGTCATCCGGTTCGGGCAGACGGCCACGTCCGAACACCGGTTCGGCCATCCGACCGAATTCCGGTTCGATGACGCAAGCTCCGCGTGCGCGCAACGTCGCAACATTGGCTTGGGTCGCCGGATGCTCGTACATCGACGGATTCATAGCCGGTGCAATCAACAGTGGTGCGCGGGTCGCCAAAACGGTCGTCGTCAGCAGATCATCACAAATACCGGCAGCCAACCGAGCCAACGTATTTGCCGTCGCCGGTGCAATCACCACGGCATCGGCTTGCATCCCAAGGCTCACATGGCCGATCACGCCATCTTCGGGCAAAGCCCACATATCGGTGAGCACCGGACGCCCGGTGAGAGCCTGAAACGTTGCCGGTCCGAGAAATCGCTCGGCAGCTTCCGTCATAATGACATCAACACATGCACCTGCCAAAGTCAGGTCGCGTGCCAGTTGCGCGACTTTGTAGGCAGCAATACTACCGCATACACCTAAGACTATCTTCCTACCCGCCAGCGTATCCATTGTTGTATCCTGTACTCAGGCAACTTCTCTGCGGGCGCATTGTAGCATATCTGACGTCCTTGCCGAGAGGACGGGCCACGTGATGATGCTTAGCACAATACAGACCGATGAGGGGTAAAATACTCTTGCAGAACGACAAACCTTGTGCTACACTTCACATACTCTCCCCGATCTGATGGAGGTCTTTCGTGGAGCGTTCAGATCAACCACCTGATGTTGTTATTCGGCGGCTACCACTCTATGCCCGCAGTCTACGCTACCTACTCGAAGAGGGGATCCATTCCGTCTCATCACAGGAACTCGGCGAGCGGATCAATGTGACTGCTGCCCAAATCCGTAAAGACCTTTCGTATTTCGGCGAGTTTGGCAAACAAGGCATCGGTTACGATGTCGAAAAGCTATTGCATCACATTGAGCGGATTCTTGGCCTCAATCAACATTGGCCGGTTGTGCTGGTTGGTATCGGCTTGCTTGGCCAAGCGATTGCCCGTTACGAAGGCTTTCGCAACGAGGGGATCGAGATCGTCGCCCTGTTTGACTCTGATCCAGCTAAGATCGGGCAGCGAGTTGGCGATTTGATCGTTCAAGACTTTGCCAACGTGAGGCGCGTGGTTGCTGAGAAGCAGGTCAAATTGGCGATTATCGCGGTTCCTGCGATTCAGGCGCAGCGGGTCGCCGATGTACTCATTGAGGCCGGTGTGCGCGCCATCCTAAGCTATGCACCGATGATTTTGCAAGCGCCGGAAGATGTCTGGGTACGGTATATTGATCCGGTGGCGGTCTTGCAGAGTATGACCTACTATCTGGCACGTGAGCAGCAGCAGTAACCCTCGATAACGCATTACAACGAATATATCATCCCGCAGTGTGTTGAGTGCTAGACGATCAACTGTATTTCCAGTGCGTCAGTTACTTTTATCCGCGGTGAACGGCCTCATCAGTGCAATAGAAACAACCACTGCTGTTAATTCTGTTGTTACCGCATTAGTCACTTCAGGATTACTCGGTTATCCTATTGTCTTGCTAGCGCAGTGCGTGGAGAGGTAGGAAGAAATAAACAATGGTCGGGAATAATACGCCACGTGAAGAACCTCGTGACGGCAGCGGTGAATCAGCTGATCGCCGAGTACGGTAAACGCACCATTGAGCCGATATTGCGTCGGTTAGAAGAGATAACTAACGATATCGACTATCGCTACACGCTTGATGGTTTAGCGATCTTTGTTAATCAAGACATGGCGCGGATGTTCATGGTACCGTTTCCGCTCCACGAGCGGGTCGTGGTCGATGAAACCTTTTTTACCCGCGATCTGGTCTTTGCCCTCAATCGTACACCGCGGTATTGGGTGTTGGCCCTCAGCGAGAAACCAACTCGCTTGTTCGAGGCAACCCGCGAGACGCTGAGCGAGATCGAGACCGGTGGGTTTCCAATGTTCCACCTTGGGCCGGGCGGTAAACGAGGTATTCCCAATGATGCGTCAATTAACCAGTCGGCCTATCGTGATGAGCACCACCGAATCTTCTTTCGTCAAGTGGATGCCGCATTTGCACGTTTATGGCCGATGATCGATTGCCGTTAGCCTTAGTCGGCATAGATCGGTATCTTGCCTTCTTTCGTGAAGTGAGCAAGCATAGTGACGCCATCATTGCTACACTAACCGGTAATTACGATACAATGAGCGCTCAGGATCTCGGTCGTTTGATCTGGCCGTTGGTTGAAACCAACCTTCACCACCGGCGCACCCAAATCTTGCGTGAACTAGATGCCGCAGTGGGTGGAAAGCGCGCCACTTCAACCCTCGGTGAAGTATGGCGGTTTGCACAAGAAAGTCGTATGGCAACGCTCTTGGTGGAAGAAGATTATCACCAGCCGGCCTTGATCGACGAGAGCGGTTTGCGCCTAACGCCTAACACCGGTCGACGATTCGACGACACCGGGTGCGCTCGATGATGCGGTTGACGAAGTCATTGCCACCGTGATCGAGCGGGGTGGGCAGGTGATTTTTGTGCCGAACGGTTCGCTAAGCGTTCACCAGCGTATTGCCGGGATTTTACGGTATTGATCGGCGCTGAACTGCATCGCCTTGCCCACTCTCTGCTATAATAGAAGGTATGAGTAACCAAATACCCTTCACCGAAATTGTGCAGCTCCCAACAGCATACTATGTCGCACACATCAAAATAGAACCGAATATCATTCTGGCCCCGATGGCCGGCGTCACCGATAGCATCTTCCGCCGCATGATATTGCGGCTGGGTGGGTGTGGTTTGGTGAGCACAGAGATGACCAACGCTGCGAGCGTTAGCCCAAAAGCATTGCGTCGCCATCGCTTGCTCGACTATCTACCGGAAGAACGACCATTGACCATGCAGATTTCGGGCAACGATCCCGATCTCGTAGCGAATGCAGCGCGGGTCGTCGAGCAATTAGGGGCCGATATTATCGACATTAACTGCGGTTGTCCGTCACCGAAAGTCACTGGTGGCGGGCATGGTTCGGCGTTGCTGCGCGATCTACCCAAGATGGAACGGGTCTTGCGAGCGGTGCGGGCAGCCGTCCAGATTCCGGTGACACTCAAGCTGCGTGCCGGCTGGGACGAAGAGAGCCTCAATTTTATTGAAGCCGGCCAGCGCGCCGAAGCTGCTGGCGTTGCTGCATTAACGCTGCATCCGCGTACTCGTGAGCAAGGGTACAAAGGGCAAGCCGATTGGTCACGTGTGTCAGCGCTCAAGCGTGCCGTCTCAATCCCGGTGATCGGGAGTGGTGATGTCGTCACCGCTCAAGATGCACTCATCCGATTACGCGATAGTGGCGCCGATGGAGTGATGATCGGACGAGGTGCAATCGCTAATCCGTGGATTTTTCGCCAAGTCGCCGATCTGCGCCAAGGCCGCACACCGTTTGAGCCAACTCCTGCCGATAAGTACAATCTCTTGCTGGAGTACATGGCGATCTGCGCCGAAGAATTACCCGAACGGCTGGCACTTAATAAGATCAAGCAACTGATCGGTCAATTTTACATCGGCTTACCCGGCAGTAACCATCTGCGTGTCGCCGTTCATACTTCTACCAGTCTTGCCGCAGCACAAGAAGCAATTGAGCGATTCTTCGCACCGTATCTCGAAACAGATGCAGTCGTGCCTGAACCGGCAATTGCCGCCGATTAGGAGTGGACGGCTAGGCTATGCACGACGGTTATCTCTTCACCCTCGGCATTTGCGGCAGTGCTGCTGAAGACGATCCGGCGCCAGAGGTACTGAGTGCCCTGTTGGGGGCAATACCTCCGGTCAAGCGAGCCGCATTTCTCGGTGTCCTTCCCAGCGAACAGCCTGATCTATTGGTAGCTGAGATTGTGGCCGATATGCGCGATGCTGAGCTGATCGTGATGGTCACGCCGGCATCGACGCCACAGTTGCCGGCTCGCCTCAACGATCTCTTACGCGCGGCATGTGCTGTCGATCTCGGTAAGCGCTATGCAGTACTGGTTGCGATTGGGCCATATGCAGCTTCGGTGCTGCCGGCATTACAGGCGGCAGTTATCCAATGCGGTTTGGTGGTTACCGGCACCGCAGCGCTCACCGCCGACGACCCGGCACCGATCGAGCTTGTGCGAACCGCCTACACAACCGCCCGTGCAGCGCTTGCGCCTCATGCGCTGCCCCGTGAAGTCAATTGATGAATGTCGCGCTCCTATGATCACGCCACGCATTCCTGCCCATAAGTTCTGGCTCGGCGACGAAGCTATCTATTATCTGCTTGCCCGACCCGCGCTCAAGCGCAGCTTCGATCACGTCTGGTTTGCCCAATATGGCCCAAGACCTGATCCACAGCGCGGACCGTACATCTTCTATCTTAACCATTCAGCATGGTGGGACGGTTACATGATGATGTTGATTCACCGGGCCATCATGCATCGCGCGTTTGACAGTTACCTGATGATGGAAGAGCGCCAGCTCCGTGCCTACCGCTTCTTTACGTGGTGTGGGGCGTTCTCGGTCAATCGTCACGACCCTGAAGATGCGCAACGTGCGCAAATCTATGCCGCCAACCTGTTACGTGAACGACGCGACCGGGCCCTCTACATTTTTCCACAGGGCCGGATTGAGGCCAATGATTACCGTCCACTCACCATCTACCCGGGTATTGCCCGGATTGCTGCACTCGTTCGCGACGTGACATTATGCCCAATTGCCCTGCGCTATGAATTTCTCGGCCAGCAATGGCCTCACGCCTTTATCCAGATCGGGCCGCCGCACCCACCGGCCAGTTACGATGACATCGAAGCAATCCGAGCCGACATCGCTACACGCCTTACTGATGCCGTTGACCGCCTACGTGCCGATGTCATCGAGCAACGGCTCGGTACATTTCAGCCGTTGCTCGTCGGACGCTGGGGCATCGATCGCATCTGGGACACCGTCAGGGGTTGGTTTCGGCGAGGCGGCGCAGACGACGGGCCAGCCGTGGCAGCAGCCAATCGCCTACGAGCACGAGCATAATCACACCGCCGATCAACGCCGGCAGCACCTGCCCACGCGCCAGATTCACCACGACGAACATCGTCAGGTTGGTCAGATAGAGAGTTGGTGGTAGCCACTGCATAAAGGGTCGCGGTACCAGTCCTTTGCGGTTGGCACTCCGCCGTAAGCTCAACAATACCCACGATAAAATCAGGCTTGTTACCCACCACGCGACAAAATTAGAAACCGGAATACCGTAATAAAAGCCGCTCTCATCGCTCGCCCATACCCAATAGCGGTTGATATAGACGGCGAACGGCTCAATAGTTACGTCAAGTAATAACGCAAACGACGCCGCCGTCAACACGCGCGTTGGGTGCAGATATCGATCATCGACCGGTCGGCCATCACGATGAAACAGCCGCTCGGCGACACCGACGGCCGCTACCACGATCAACAGCCATGCAAAGGGAATAGCCAACGGCACCACCCCAAAGATCTGTGGTTGCAACACATCGGTGTAGGAATAGCTCCCAAAGGGAAATCCGGTCGTGGCGCCGATATGCTCTACCGCCCACGAAATAATCAGGATCAAGCCGCTAGCAACAGCGCCATACCAATGGTAACGAACTGTCAGCCACATCCCCATCAGTGCGCCTTGTAAGATCAGGAGCGCACCACCCATCCATGTGCCCCATACCGGAACCTGATCAAGCGCGACCAATACAATTGCAAAGGGATAGATAAAAAGGTAAACGACTAAGAGAATAGTAGAAATTCGGCGTAATTGCTGTTGAAAACTTTGATCGAAAAACATAAGTTAATATGTCCCCATCAGACGGGTCATACCATTCGGTGACCCCTACTCTGATTATAGATTCGCTTGCATGGCTTGTCAAAGCCTTATCTGACGTTCTCATCATTTACTTAGATTCACGATTGAGTAATAAAACTGTTATGACAACTGGCGAACCATGTGCTATACTAAGAATGGAAGAAAAGTACTATTGTCACCGGCGCCACTTCCGTTCTCCGACTTTGCAATGGCGCAGGGATCGGGAGAGAGGAAGTATGACAGCGGTATCTCATCCAAATCAACCTGTGCGCATTCTTCTCGTGGAGGATGACAACCATATTGGGCGCATTATTGAAGTGGCCATGCGTGGTCTTGGCATTCCCTACGAATTTACCAGCGTTCTTAGCGCTGAAGAGGGCCTCGAACGCTGGGAGGCACAACCATTCGATATCTTGATTACCGACTACAATCTACGCGGTATGAACGGGGTTCGCCTGATCAAGGAACTCCACGCACGCGGCTATTATCCACCAACGTTAATCGTCACTGCCTACGACTCGGCCGAGGTAAGACAAGCTGCTACCGAAGCAGCCGTTAACGGCTACGTAACGAAACCTTTCTTCCTCGATGAGCTGATTGAACGGATCAAACAGCTCTTACCGGTAACCCCTACCGTTCACGAACGGGTCGTCAATGGCTAGGACACAAGCTTGTTGTTTGGCAACAACAGACCGCTATGATTGGTGTCGGTGCAACCAACCATAGCGGTAGTGATTTTGATCTCGGCCTATCTAATCGAGTATTGCCGGGATGCGATGGAGCGGTAACAGACCGGCAGCCACCTGTTCGGGCGATGGTAAGGCCGATTCGGCCGGCTTATCAGAAGCAGCCAGCACGAGCGCACCTTGCTCTTGTAATGCGCGTCCTAGGCGAAACAGCTCGTTACTCAACGTCAATCGACCATCGGCCATGCGGGCTGCGGTCGTCACCAATTCAGCACGGCGAAATTGGATAAACGGCGTTGGGTCCCCCGCTTCAATCCGTTCGATCAACTGCTTACGCAACGGTTGCAATTCAGCCGGTACCTGTTGGGCAGCGACTAACAATTCCAACAATGTTGGTGAGAGACCGGCAGCAAGCTGTACTTCGATGGCCGGTAAATCAAACACTGCAATTGTCGCAAATAGGGCAATAGCAACGGTGTAGTCTTGATTGTCAAGCGTGAGGGCGTGCCATTCGCGGCGGCATAACTCTGTATAATTTCGGCGAAACAACGCCCGATCAAATTGATCACCTAACAACTCCGTCGCTACGATCAACGCCGCCTCAGCACGGGCATCGTCAATGGCTCCATCCGAGCGACCGCGCGGTCCAAGCAACGTTTTATCAATATCGATCAGTATCGCTGTTTGGGACCAATTCACGCCACGTACCGTGAGTTCTGCGGCCCATTCATGAACCAGTGCCCATCGAGTTGCGGTAGCAACCACATCGTTCCACTCGAGTGTCGCCGGTGCTACCGGACGATCCACGCCGATGAACCCATAGGTAGCTACCTCGTTAAGGCTCTGGAGATGAACGGTCAGCAGTCGGTCATTTTCTGTATCGCCGATCACCACCACCGTTGTCAGCGGTGGACCGTTGCGGAGCGCCTGTGCTGCACGGGCGAGGGCTACTATCACACGAGCGTAAGCCACATCGCGTTTACGTGGCGTAACGTTCACGGGCAACCCCAATTCGGCACGTAACATTGGCAAGGAAGGTAAGGTAGGGTCGCACGGCTGTAAATCGCGATAGATCACGCGATCATCGGTTAAATCAGCAATCGTTGCCCGCACGCTCATAGCCACCCCTGTGCATGCATGAGTTCAGCGTTGAGAATTGAAGCACCGGCTGCACCACGAATGGTATTGTGGCTCAACGCGATCAGTTTGATGTCGAAGAGTGAACAAGGCCGAATCCGACCAACCACCGTTGCCATACCACGACCGGCATCGCGATCACGACGTGGCTGCGGTCGATCAGGTTCATCACGCACAATGATCGGCTGTTCAGGGGCCGTTGGTAGACGCAACTCTTGGGGCAAACCACGAAACGCGCGTAACACGTCAGCGACTTCCTCAGGGCTAGCCTTCCGCTCAAGCTCAATCGATAGACAGACGAGATGGCCTTCGAGCACCGGCACGCGATTGCAGTGTGCCGAAGTAGTGAAGCTAGCCGGGACGATGGTATCATCGCGCAATTGGCCGAGCATCTTTTGCGGTTCGACTTCGAGTTTTGGCTCTTCACCACCGATAAAGGGAATCACGTTATCGACAATATCGTAGCTTGGGACACCGGGATACCCTGCCCCAGACAACGCCTGCATACTTACCAACAACATTCGGTGCACCCCAAACGTATCCAGCAACGGACGTAACACCATCGTTGCAGGGGTCGAGGTACAGTTTGGATTCGTCACAATCGCGCCCGACCAACCTCGGCGGCGGCGCTGCCCGGCGATGAGCTTAAGGTGATCGGGATTGACTTCAGGTATCACCAACGGTACATCTGGCTCCATGCGGTGATTAGAAGCGTTGGAGCAGACAATATGGCCGGCAGCCGCCAGCCGTTGTTCAATTGGACCGGCAACATTGCTAGGTAAAGCCGAGAATACGAGTTGTGCCGGCACATCGGCTTCAGCGTCCAGTACCGTCAGATCGGCCACTTCCGGTGGCATTGGCGTATCGAGTACCCACCGGCAAACCTCCCGATATTTCTTCCCTGCGCTTCGCTCACTCCCGGTGAGAGCCACCACCTGAAACAGTGGATGCTTGTCGAGTAACTGGATAAAACGTTGCCCCACCGCGCCTGTTGCGCCTAAGACTGCAACTGGGATCGCTGCCATTAGAGACCTCCTATCGAACGACCACAATCGGTTCTATTATACTCATGTGCGAACGGTTGCAAAAACAACTAAGTTGGTTGTGGTTTAACCACTTTTGTTATAAAAAAAGTCGGCAAAAGGATGGCAATTCGTTAAATAATCGTGTATAATCTCTGTGAGCTATGAAACAATTTTCATCTCATCCCCGTGTTGCGCTCCTCCCACGACGTAGGAGTCGTTGGTTTCGTCTGTACTTGGCCCGTGATCATTGCCGATCACCCCAGAAGGAGCAGCACTATGATCGATCCACACGTGCAACGTTTGCTAGAGCAAGTGCTCGATACACCGGAAAAATTGCATTTGCTCCTTATGTTTCACGAACATCCACGCTGTGAGCTAACGGCGACTTCCATTGCCGAGCGGCTCTTCCGTGATATTTGGAGTATCCAACAAGCACTTGACGAGCTAACCACCGCCGGCTTTCTGGCCGTCAACAAATCGGTCGGTGGTGAACCATTATACCGCTACACACCCCCGCCGGAGTGGCACGAGGCGATCCGGCGTTTGGTGCGGAGCTACAACGATCCACTTGAACGTGATCTCATTCAGCGCCGGATCCGCGATCTTGCCGCATTTGCCGCCTTCCGTCGGTACGAACTGGAACGTTTCGAGTTTGCCTGACAATCAGTTGCGGCGGCAAGTTCATTCTGGCGCGGAGCAAACCCCGCGCCATTGTTCTGCTAACAGAGATCTAACACTCTTATCTTGACGCCACCGGCAGCGCTCTCTACAATACGAAACTACATGTTTGCAACAACTTCCCAACAGCGTAGGGCGGTGGTATGAAGGATTACTATCAAGTACTCGGCGTTAGCCGCAATGCTAGCGATGATGAGATCAAGCGAGCATATCGGCGACTCGCACGCAAATACCACCCCGATGTGAACAGAGGTGACCCAAACGCTGAAGCCCGTTTCAAAGAGATTAACGAAGCGTATCAAGTACTCTCAGATAAAGAGCAGCGTGCAAAATACGACCGCTTCGGCAGTGAGTTTCATCGCTATGAACAAACCGGTTTCGGCGGCGTCGATTTCAGTAGTCAAACGGACTTTGCCGACCTGTTTGAAACACTTTTTGGCAACCGCCGCACAAGCGGTAGTAGATTTAATGTTCGCCTCGACGGTCAAGATGTCGAGCAACCGGTTGAGCTAACGCTCGAAGAAGCCTATCACGGAACCCAGCGTACCCTCCAATTTGCCAACCCAAATGGCACACCACGCACAATCACGGTCAAAATCCCTGCCGGGATTGATACCGGCAAGCGGGTACGAGTTCCAGGGGAAGGTGCGCCTGGTCTGAACGGTGGCCGCCGCGGTGATCTGTATCTGGTGGTAACGGTTACACCACATTCCCGCTTTGAACGTAAAGCCGGAGATTTATATACGACCGTACCGGTCAGCATGTATACCCTGCTCCTTGGTGGGCAAGTTCAGCTTCCCTTGTTATCGGGTAAAACGCTTACCCTTACCATTCCGCCTCAGACGCAAAACGGTCGTGTGTTTCGGATTACCGGCCAAGGCATGCCACTGATGCACAGCCCACAGTACGGCGATCTGTATGTAACGGTAAGTGCCGTCTTGCCTACCAACCTTTCACCAGAGGCACGCCGCTTAGTCGAAGCATTACGCCGTCTCACCGGCGAGTAGGGGGTATTTGGGCCATTTATACACATTGCTTGACACAAACGCTCAAGAGCGGTATATTACAAGGCAATAATCCACGACAACAGTGATGTGTAGGTGTACCGGGCGGTACAGTGATCACGCTCAAAGACAGAGCGTGGCGCTTCCCTGTATCTTCCATTATTATCATTATTTAAGAATTTTCTACCACGTGCGAACGTTGTGGTGAGACGACGTACTCGCACCGTATCGCTGCAATTGCAAAAGCGAGAGCGCGCTCGCACCTCCTCGTTGCCGAGGTCGTGCGAGCGTGTGTTTCTTTGTACCTTTGGCATCCGTTTTTATTAGTGAAGATCAAGGAACCAGCAATGTACCTTCCTGCGCGAGACCCAGCCCGACTTTACGATCCGCGCTTTGAGCACGATGCCTGTGGCATCGGTTTCGTGGCCCGCGTCAACGGTCGGGCAAGCCACGATATTCTTGAGCTGGCTCTGACCGCTTTGGGCCGCCTTGAACATCGCGGTGCTGTGGCCGACGACGCTCGTACCGGTGATGGCGCTGGCGTGTTGACCCAACTACCACGCCGTCTGTTACAGCGCGAGCTGGCCGCAGCCGGAATAACCGTCGCCGATGCCGATCTCGCGCTTGGTATGCTGTTCTTGCCTGCCGATCCCGATCAGTGTACCAAGGCCTGCTCACTAGTTGAGCAGGCCCTGAACAAACATCGCTTGCCCTTGCTCCGCTGGCGCGAGACACCTATCGATCCGGACGTACTCGGTGAGCGTGCGCGTAAGGCAATGCCCACGATCCGCCAGATTATCGTGGGGCGCCCACAGGGTCTCGATGATCGTACCTTCGAGCGCACGATTTTCCTGGCGCGTAAGGCAATGGAAAAAAGCTTCCGGCAGGCTGGTTTGCCGGCATACATTCCCTCGTTCTCGTCACGTACTGTGGTGTACAAAGGGTTGCTGCTCGGTTCCCACCTGGCCGATTTCTACCTCGACCTGCGCGATCCCGATTTCACCACTGCCCTGGCCGTGTATCACCAACGCTACAGCACCAATACCTTCCCTACCTGGGATCGGGCCCAACCGTTCCGTATGCTGTCGCATAACGGTGAAATCAATACGTTGCAGGGTAACGTAAACTGGATGCGCGCTCGTGAGCAGGCGATTACGCTACCGGACGATTTTCTGCCCGATGGTCCTCCGCCGATGCGTGAACTGTTGCCGGTAATCGATGAGAACGGTTCCGACTCGGCAATGCTCGATAATACGCTTGAGCTACTGGTGATGGCCGGACGTGATATTCGGCACGCCGTGGCCATGTTGGTACCAGAAGCATGGGAAAAGGTTTCCGATATCGACCCGACCTTGCGCGCTTTCTATCAATATCACGCTTGCTTGATCGAGCCGTGGGATGGCCCGGCAGCACTCGCTTTCTCCGATGGTGTTATCGTTGGTACGTCGCTCGACCGCAATGGTCTGCGCCCGGCCCGCTATCTCATTACCGATGATGGCTTGGTTGTTTCCGGCTCAGAAGTAGGAGTAGTTCCTATCCCCGAAACACGGATTGTCTGCAAAGGCAAACTCGGCCCCGGGCAGATGTTGGCAGTCGATGTTGCCGCCGGTCGAATTTACACCGATAGTGAGGTGAAGGCGCTCCTCGCATCGCGCCGGCCGTATGCCGAGTGGCTCAATGAGCATCTGTGTTATCTGCCGGCCGACCTACCGGTACCACCGACTGAGAATGAAGACATCCAACCACTGCAAATGGCGTTTGGCTATACCTCTGAGGAGCTGAACGTCATCTTGAAGCCGATGGGCATGACCGGTCATGAGCCGGTTGGCTCGATGGGTGATGACACACCGATCCCACCACTTTCGCAGTGGGAACTAGGCCGCCCGTTGTTCCACTTCTTTAAGCAGCGCTTCGCCGAAGTGACGAATCCTCCTATCGACCCGCTCCGCGAAGAGTTGGTCATGTCGCTGAGTGTTGGGATTGGCCGCCGACGTTCGATCTTACTCGAGACGCCTGAGCATGCCCATCTCTTGCAGTTGACATCACCGATCTTGACCGATGCACAGTTGCAAGCAATTCGCGATCAGACCGATCCGCTGCTGCGTTCAGTAACGATCAGCGTGCTCTTCCCGGCACATCACATTACCACCGAGCAGATGCTCAAGGCGCTTGATCGGGTGAGTGAAGAGGCAGCAACAGCCGTTGTCGATGGTGCAGCCATTGTGATCTTGAGCGACCGCGGTGTGAACGCTGAACAGGCTGCTTTGCCGATTTTACTGGCGACCGGCGCCGTTCATCATCACTTGATCCGTACCGGTTTGCGCTCACGAGTGAGCTTGCTCGTCGAGACAGGTGAGGCGCGTGAAGTACATCATATCGCAGCGCTGATCGGTTACGGCGCTGAAGCCATTAATCCGTATCTCGCGTTGGCGAGTGTGCGCCGGATTACTATCGAGCGTGACGCTGTACGCCAACGGGCGGAGCACGGTGTAAGTCAGGAAGCTGTCGAGCCATACCGGCATGCCCTGGCTGTCGAGGCTGAACAACATTTCATCCACGCCCTGGAAAAGGGGCTGCTGAAGATTATGTCAAAAATGGGTATCTCGACTCTTGACAGCTATTGTGGTGCCCAAATTTTCGAGGTAGTCGGGCTGGCGCAAGAGGTGATCGATCGCTGCTTTACCGGTACGCCTTCGCGCGTCGGTGGTATTTCGTTTGAGCGGATTGCCCGCGACCTTGCCGTGCGCCATAGCCGAGCTTTCAAGACGGAACGTGTAATCCTACCGCATCCCGGCTTTTACAAGTTCAAGAAAGATGGTGAGTATCACGCCTTCAGCCCGGCAGTCGTGCATGCGTTACACAAAGCGGTACGTAGCCCGCACGCCCTCAACGGTGATAGCACAGGACCCACCCTAAGCCGCGAAGGTTATGCGATCTACCGCGCTTACGCCGATCTCGTCAACAATCGGCCGCCAACCGAGCCGCGTGATCTGCTGGAATTCGTACCCGCCGGTCCGCCGGTACCAATTGAAGAGGTCGAACCAGTCGAGTCGATTGTGAAGCGGTTTTCGACGGCAGCGATGAGCCATGGCTCGACCAGTTCAGAAGCACACGAGACGCTGTCGATTGCAATGAACCGGCTAGGCGCAATGGCCAATAGCGGCGAGGGTGGCGAAGCGCCGGAACGCTACCACGATGAACGCAATTCACGGATCAAACAGGTAGCGTCGGGCCGATTTGGCGTCACACCAGCCTATCTAGCAAGCGCCAGCGAGTTACAAATCAAGATGGCCCAAGGCGCGAAACCCGGTGAGGGTGGGCAATTGCCCGGCCATAAGGTGAATGAGGAGATTGCTCGTATTCGACATACCGTGCCCGGTGTCGCACTCATTAGCCCACCACCCCATCACGATATTTATAGTATTGAGGATTTGGCCCAGTTGATCTACGACCTCAAGCAGGTCAATCCCAATGCACGGGTATCGGTGAAGCTGGTAGCGACTGCCGGGGTAGGTACGGTAGCGGCAGGCGTTGTCAAAGGCTATGCCGATACGATTCTGATCAGCGGCCACGCCGGTGGTACCGGTGCTTCACCACTGAGCAGTATTAAAAATGCCGGCGTGCCGTGGGAGTTGGGCTTGGCTGAAACTCAACAAACCCTCATTCTCAACGGGTTACGCGAGCGGGTACGGTTGCGTGCCGATGGTGGGCTAAAGACAGGGCGTGATGTCGTGATTGCCGCGCTGTTAGGGGCTGATGAGTTCTCGTTCGGTACGGCAGCATTGGTGGCCGAAGGCTGTATTATGGCACGAGCGTGTCACAACAATACGTGCCCGGTCGGAATCGCTACCCAACGTGCCGATCTGCGGGCTAAGTTCCCCGGCAAGCCGGAGATGATCATGGCCTTCTTCCGCTATCTGGCGCAAGAAGTGCGTGAGATTCTTGCCAGCCTCGGCTTACGCTCGATCGATGAAGCGGTTGGTCGCACCGACCTGCTGCGACAGCGTAAGGTTGGAGTCGAGTCTGCCGACATGTTAGATATGACACCGGTGTTGGGTGCAGCCTCGCTCATCGGCTATGGCCCGATCCGACACAATGGAAAACCCAATTCCTTGCCTGCCGAAGAGAGTCTCAATGATCGGATTATGCGTGACGCCGGCCCTGCCCTTGCTGCCAGCGGGCCGGTGCGCTTACAGTATCAGATTAACAACTGTGACCGCTCAGTAGGTGCACGATTGGCAGGAGCGATTGGGCAAATGTACGGTGATAAAGGGCTGCCTGCCAATACGATTACGATTACGTTCCACGGTCACGCCGGACAGAGCTTCGGTGCCTTCAATGCACCGGGAATGACGCTGCGTTTGATCGGCGATGCTAACGATTACGTTGGTAAAGGAATGGCCGGTGGTCTGATCACCATTGCGCCGCCCCCGGAAGCTCAGTACGTCTGGCATGAGAACGTGATTGCCGGTAACACGCTGCTCTATGGCGCGACCGGTGGTGAATTGTACGTCGCCGGGCGAGTAGGTGAGCGCTTTGCCGTTCGTAACTCCGGCGCAACGGCAGTGGTGGAGGGCATTGGTGATCACGGTTGTGAATATATGACCGGCGGCACGGTCGTGGTGCTCGGTCCAACTGGTCGGAACTTTGGCGCCGGTATGACCGGTGGTGTCGCGTATGTTCTTGACGAGCAGGGGACGTTTGCCCGACGCTACAATCCCCAGTTGGTCGAGTTGCGCCCTCTGAGTGACCGCGATGAGATGCGGCTGCGCGATCTCATTCGTCGCCACGTTGAATTGACGAAGAGCCTACGCGGAAGCGAGATTCTAGCCCGCTGGGATCGGTATCGCCACCTGTTCCTCACCGTCCGACCGCGCGATGCCGTAGCGCAGATCGAAGCCGCCGCCGAAGGCACCGAAGAACCGACGAAAGCACATGCAGCCTAAGCTGTATTGAGACACTGGCAGACGGGAATAACTCCCGTCTGTCAGCTTTTTATCAGGTTGCAGACCGGAAAGATCGTGGTAAGATAAGGCGCTGCATTAGATTGTGCAGCAAAAATGATAGATAACGTTGGGTGTTACTCAGGTATGCTGGACACCAAATGATTCTGGCACACCCACGTGTCCGTTCATCAACGAATGCCCGCGATCTGAAAAAGAGGGAGAAGAGCCGCGTATGCTCTGGATTAGCCTGATTGCGCTCATGGTGTTAATCGCAGTCTCACCGGGAATAATGCTATACATTGAGCAGCGGCAGGCCACTACCGGTCATTTTGAACAGACCGGAGACACGCCACCGTCTCACCACGATACACCTTAGACGGTGCTGTCAAGCGGGTAAGGCATGCAGACACAGGCCGGTCCATGATCGAACATTCACCAGCCCCAGTTATCGCGAAACCAACAAGACACCAGCGGATACATCAAACACAACGCTGGTTACGGGTTGGTTTTTTCTTAATCGATCAGATTCTGATTTTTACCGGTTTTGTGTTGGCGTATGTGTTACGGTACCAGATTCTCTGGCCACCACCGTTCGATCAGATTGTGGCTGAGGTGGCCATCGAGAACATGGTACCTTTTCGCGCATTCCTTCCCATTGTTTTCATTCTCCAAGTCCTATTGGGTGTGCGGTTTGTGGTGCGCGGCTTCTACCGCCCAAGCCGCCGGATGACGCTCACCGATGAGGCTACCGCTATCACCGGCAGTGTGATCACGATGACTGCACTGCTCATTGTGGTGGTATTTCTGCATCGACCTTTCTTCTATTCACGGCTCATTTTTGCGTTTGCTGCCGTTACGATCATTGCTTTGCTCCTTAGTTGGCGCATCTTGCTGATCGGGATACGGCATTGGTTCTGGTCGCGCGGGCTTGGGCGCGAGCGAGTGGTTGTCGTGGGTAGTACCGGTTTGGGGCAATTGGTCATGCATGCGCTCACCGCCTCGCCGGGAGCAGGGTACACGTTGGTCGGCTATCTTAGCGATCAGCCGATCATTTCCGGCAACCGCGCGCGAGTATTTCATCATCTCGGCGACCTGCATGATCTCGAACAGGTCATCGAGGCGTACCACATCCAACAGGTGATCATCGCATTACCTTTCTGGCAATACGATCAATTGCCGGAATTGGTGGCACGCTGCCAACACATGGGGATCGAGTATCAGATTGCCCCGGATATTTATCAACTGAGCTTTGACCGCGTCGACATTATGCATCTGAGCGGTGTACCGTTATTGCAACCGAAGGAGATCCAACTCCACGGATTGAACCTGTTCTTCAAACGAACATTTGATCTGGCAGCGGTACTGCTTACCTTGCCGATAACCGTACCACTTGCGGCGATCATCGCGCTTGTGATCTGGCTCGACTCTGGGCGACCGATCATTTTTCGCCAGCAACGTGTCGGTAAAAATGGACGTTTGTTTACCTGCTATAAGTTCCGCACCATGATCCCTGATGCCGAACAACGCCGACGTGAGTTATTGGCATACAATGAAGCTGATGGCCCGTTGTTCAAAATGCGTGACGATCCACGAGTGACCCGCGTCGGACGTTGGTTGCGTCGCACGAGTTTGGACGAGTTACCACAACTCTTCAACGTATTGCTCGGTGATATGAGTTTGATCGGCCCCCGACCGGCATTGCCAGAAGAGGTCGAGCGGTATGAGCCGTGGCATCATCGGCGGCTTGCGGTGCAGCCAGGTTTGGCCTGCTTGCCGCAAGCGTTGGGGCGGAGCGAGATCTCGTTCGACGAACAAGTGCGGCTCGATATCTATTACGCTGAAAATTGGACGTTTAGCCTCGATCTGCGGATTCTGATGATGGTCATACCGGCGATTTTGTCCGGTCGCGGCGCGTGGTAATGTATTGGTTCACCGGTCAACGATTAGAGCGATCTGTGTGGTTATGGCTAGCCGCGGCTGTCTTGGTCGGGGTTGGTATTACGCTCATTCCACCACTTTTCGCCGTAAGCTGGCTCCTCGGTCTGGCCGCGCTCGGTTTGGCGGTGTGTGATCCGATTTGGCCGGTAGCGCTGGCCGTGCTCTCGGTACCATTCCAGCAATTGGTCACGCTGCCCGGTGGGCTGAGTGTGACCCAGTTCTGTTTCATCCTGGTGGCCCTAAGCTTCCTCTGGCAATTGTCCCAACGACGGTGGCCTTGGCCGGATATGCCGGGAATTGCTTTGGCTGTTTTCCTTTGGACACTCGCCGTGACCGCCGCTTTGACGCCACTTAGCCGCAGTGAGGGACTAAAAGAGACACTCCGTTGGGGAACAGTGCTCCTGATCTACCTTGCTGCAATGAGTGCGCTGCAGGACCCTGATCGAGTACAATGGCGACGCGCCGTACTCGTTGCCTGTTTGCTCGCTGCCCCGGTGATAACGGCGTTGATCGGTATTGGTCAACACCTGACCGGGATCGGCCCGGCGAGTTTTGCCGTTGGGGGCGGGCGGGTGCGCGCCTATGGCACGATTGGTCAACCAAACTCGTTTGCCGGCTACCTGAATCAGGCATGGCCGTTGGCAACCGGTTTTGGCCTAGTGATGATCGCCGCACATCGTTGGCACACCTGGCGCGATAGGTTGCACTTAGGCGTCGTCTTCATCACGGCGGGTAGCTTGATTGGTGGATTACTGGTGAGCTTTTCGCGTGGTGGCTGGTTAGGAGCAGCACTCGGTGCAACGGTCATGACGGTTGTGCTTGGCGTCTGGTACGGACGACAGATGCTGCGACAAAGCATACCGGTTATCCTTATGGCAGTATTTGGTGGAGTGATCCTGTTGAATAGTGGGCTGCTACCGACCGCATTGAGTAGTCGGCTTACATCCATTATCGTCAATCTCCAGCCGTTCGATGTACGTAATATTGAGATCACGCCGGATAACTTCGCCGTCGTCGAGCGAATGGCGCACCTGCAAGCAGCGTGGCATATGGTGCGAGAACGGCCGCTATTGGGAGTAGGACCGGGAAATTTCACCATCGCCTACGAACGGCTGGTGTATAGTGGGCAGACACCCACATGGATTAAACCATGGTATGATTCTCGTGGTCACGCTCACAACTACTACCTACACATCGCTGCCGAAAGTGGTTTGATCGGATTGAGTGCGTATCTGCTCTTGCTAGGTAGCGTTTGGCATACTGCGGTGCGAGCAGTTCAACAAGCGAGCGATTGGTTTACACGCGGTATCGCCCTGGGCGGCATAGGAGTGGTGAGCACACTAAGTGGTCACAATCTCTTTGAAAATCTGCATGTTTTGAATATGGGAGTGCAGTTTGGGACAATCATTGCGCTTATCGCGACCATCAGTATCGGTCGTACTGAACTGCGCAATTGCAAAGAGGACCTATGACTTATCTCGTGACCGGCGCTGCCGGCTTTATCGGGAGTCATCTGGTTGATCGCCTCCTGGCCCGCGGCGAACAGGTGATTGGCCTTGACAATTTTGTCGCCTACTACGATCCGGCCCGCAAACGACGGAATCTAGCCCAAGCGCTACAACACGCGGGGTTTACCCTTATTGAAGGGGATATTCGTGATGCGGAGACCGTCGCTGCCATCTTCAGCCGCTACCGACCGCGGGCAGTGGCTCACCTTGCCGCTATGCCTGGACCACGCCCCTCGATAGCCAATCCGCTCCTGTACGAGTCGGTGAACGTTGGCGGGAGCGTGGTCATTCTCGAACAGGCATGTCGTGCCGAAGTAGCAAATATCGTGATCGCGTCGACCTCATCGGTCTACGGTAAAGCCGGTCGTGTTCCGTTCCGCGAAGACGACCCAACCGACCGACCGTTGTCACCGTATGCAGCCACAAAAAAGGCGGCTGAAGTTCTCGCATACACGTTCCATAGCTTGTACGGGATTCCGACCAGCGTCGTGCGCTTTTTTACCGTCTATGGGCCGCGTGGACGACCGGATATGACCCCCTATCTCTTTGTCGAGCGGATGGTACGGCGCCAACCGATCACGCTGTTTAACGGTGGAGTCAATCTGTTCCGCGATTATACGTACATCGATGATATTGTCAGCGGTGTGATGAATGCGCTCGACCGACCACGTCCCTACGAAATCTTTAATCTCGGTCATTCGCAACCGGTCGAACTATGCCGGTTTGTACAATTGCTCGAACAGATCACCGGTTATGCTGCCAAGATCGAGGTTAAGCCACTGCCGGCCACCGAACCGCCGATCACCTTCGCCGATACAGCGAAAGCCGGACAATTACTCGATTTCGTACCGACCATTGCAATTGAAGAGGGGTTAGAGCGTTTTTGGGCATGGTACCGTGCAGAAGTGAATCGATAGCCTGTCGCCTTGCAGATATTCCGTAAGCGTAGCTACGATCATGTCGGCCAGCAAACCATCATCAGTACCTACACATGGGAAGGCGATTACATCTATGAGTGATCGTCCATCGGTGGTTGACATCACAAACGATTTACCTGAATCCAACCAAGCAGAGCGCGATGATTTCTCACTCGGTCAACGATTGCGTCAACCGCGCACTCTTATCTCGTTTGGATTGGCAATCGCGATCATTATATTTGTCGTCCGTGGTCTCGACATTGACATTGCGACCACGTGGCAATACATGCGTTCAGCCGATCTGTGGCTCCTTGGGTTAGGGCTGGTGGTTTTTTATCTCACCTTCCCCTTACGCGCGCTGCGCTGGCGTATGTTACTGACCAACGCCGGTGTACCGTTACAGGCTGGCCGAAGCAGTTGGGCTTCATTGCCGGCTTTAATCGAGTATATCTATCTGTCATGGTTTGCCAATTGCATTGTACCGGCCAAGCTCGGTGATGCATACCGTGGGTATCTACTCAAACACAACGGTAACGTCTCCTTTTCGGCTACCTTCGGCACGATTTTTGCCGAACGGTTGCTCGATATGATCGGCCTGTTTAGCTTGCTCGTGCTCTCCGGGTATCTTACCTTTGGTGCGCATATGCCCGAAGGTACCCAGATTGTATTTGGCTTTGGAGCGCTCTTGGTCGTGATTATTATCAGTGGTCTGGCCGGCATGCGCTGGCTAGGGCCGCAGATACGCTGGTTTATTCCACGCCGTTTGCATCGCGTCTACGGCAATTTTGAGCAATCGGCACTACGGTCGTTTGCGCCGGCAATCCTGCCCCGCTTATTTGCATTCACCGGTGCCATTTGGTTGCTTGAAGGCTTTCGGCTTTGGTTTGTCATTCAATCCTTGCATCATACCGGTCTTGATCTGAACCTCGCCGCGATTATTTTTATTGCGTTAGCATCGTCACTGCTGACCGCACTCCCAATTACCCCCGCCGGTTTGGGGGTGGTCGAGGGAACGATTACCGTCGTCTTGACCCTCTTCGGCATTGCAACGAGTCTTGGTGGGGCAGTTACGTTACTCGACCGGCTGATCAACTTCTGGAGTATTGTCGTGTTTGGTTTCATCCTCTATCTGTTCAGCCCGCGGAAGTAATGATGCGTATCGGAGTGGATTTTACAGCAGGTATTTGGCAAGGAGCAGGGATTGGTCGCTACACGCGAGAATTGGTGCGTGCTGCTGCCCAAGCCGGGCCTGATCTGACGTTTCACCTCTTTTACGCGGCCGGTGGGATCGGGCCAGATAACCCCTTTATCCATTATGCCCAGGAGCTAGCGGCTACCTATCCAAATGTTACGTTACGGCCGCTACCGATCAGCCCTCGCCTGCTCACGATCATCTGGCAACGGCTACGCTTACCACTGCGGATCGAGTGGCTTATCGGACCGATGGATGTGGTGCATGCACCGGATTTTGTCTTACCGCCGACGCGGTCGCGTACCCTGCTGACCATTCACGACCTCACGTTTTTGGTCGAACCGGGTTGTGCCGACCCCAGCTTGCGACGCTATTTGAGCGAGGCTGTTCCCCGTTCACTCCGACGGGCTGACCTGATTGTTGTTGATTCACAGTCGACGGCAAACGATTTAGGTCGACTCTATGGCATACCGAGCCGGCGTGTGCGTCTGCTCTACCCAGCCGTGGATGCACGTTTTCGACCATTACCGTCGGATGAACTAGCCACGGTGCGCACAAGGCTAGCACTACCGGATCGATTCCTGCTCTTTGTCGGAACGCTGGAACCGCGTAAAAACCTTGTACGTCTGTTACATGCTTTTTCCCTGTTACAATCTGACTATCCCGATTTGCAGCTTGTCATTACCGGACGACGTGGTTGGTTGTATGACGAGATTTTTACCGCGGTAACACAGTATCAGGTGACCGACCGAGTATGTTTTCTCGATTTCGTTGCCGATAACGATCTACCGGCATTGTATAATTTAGCCGAAGCCTTCGTTTACCCATCGTTGTACGAAGGGTTTGGCTTTCCGGTACTCGAGGCACTCGCTTGTGGAACGCCGGTTGTCACGACTAAAGTAGCGAGCCTACCAGAAGTGGCCGGATCGGCAGCCATTATGGTCGATCCACTTGACAGCGAGGATATTGCAGCCGGTATCCGGGTCGCTCTGAGCAATCCGTTACCGTTACGCGCTGCGGGGCCATTGCAAGCCGGTAAGTTTCGCTGGGAGCAAACCGGGCAGCATCTCGTTGCGATTTACCGTGAGTTGGCGGCAATGATCGCGGCCACGTGAGGAATGATTTGTATGATGCAACCGAAAGATCTCACCGCCGAAGCTCTCAGCCGCGGCGCTTTACCGGGTCGCGGTTATACGATTGCGCGTCGGATTTCACAGATTTTGCATCCAGTGCCGCTTGGCATTGTTAGCATCTTCATCGTTGGTATCTTTGGGAACGATAACCGTGTGAGCGGATTGTGGTGGTCGTTGTTCTGCACGTTTCTCCATGTCGTCCCGCCAACGATCTTCTTCAATATTCGTCTCCGTCAGGGGGCGTATAGCGATGATGATATTTCGGTTCGTACCCAGCGCAACGAACTGTATCTGTTTGGGATGGCTAATGTGCTGATCGGGACGGCGATTCTGTGGGTATTACAAGCACCGCTCCCGATGTTAGCGATGCTGGTATCGGTAGCAGTGATGAACCTGCTATCATTTATCATCAACCTATTTTGGAAAATCAGTATTCACTCGGCCAGTATTGGTTCGTGCGCTACGCTGGCCAGTATATATCTACCTACACTTGGTGGAATATGCTGGGCGGCAGCTATCGTGCTGGGATGGGCACGCTTACGCACTCGTAACCATACGCTGATGCAGGTGATTGCCGGCATGAGTTTGGCGGTAGTCTGCGTGCTTGGCGTGTTCCGGTTGTTTGGGTTGGTGTAAGGGAGGCCTATGGCGCGCCGTGAAGGGATTAACCCCGATGCCGTCTATTCACGTGAAGAAGTCGCTCGCTTGCTGGGTGTAAGCCTCAGTACGGTCAAGCGACTGATCAGCAGCGGCCAACTTGCCGCCAGCCGTCCGGCCGGTTTGCGCCGCGTTTTTATCCGCGGCGCAAGTGTATTAGAGATGCTGGAAACAACGCGGATCAACGGTGAGCATGAGTCGTAAGCAATGAAGATCTCACTGCGTTGACGCCGAATCGGTACGTTCGTCTGATTGTGCCGGCAACGCACGGACGATAACCCGCTGCTTGAACTTATCAGGACCATTGGGCGGCCAACACGTGATCATCGTTACCACTTCGTAGCCGGTTGGGGCAATGTAGCGCGCATTAGCAAGACGTTGTTCGGGCGAAACACCCTCTTCATCAACCACAATCCGTTCCACTACGGTATAGCGGTACGGTTGACCACGACTGTATACGATGACTTCATCACCCGGTTTGAGATAGAAGAGATCTTTGAAGACGCGACCGTACCCTCCAACATGACCGGCCAAGACAATATTCTCCCCCTCACCGGGATTGGCCGAACCGCGATGCTGACCGACGGCGTACTCGGCAACCTGCCAGACTGAGATCGGTTGACCATTCTCTTCGACGGTCTCCCAACCTACTTCGATCACTTTCGAGTCTACGTTAATCGCCGGAATCACCAAGCGTTCTACCGTTGCCACCCAATCGGCTTGCAGCGGTTCAGGAGGCTCTGAAATGAGCAGACCACTATCGATAGCGCTGCTCGTTGAGGTAGGTACCTCTTGAGTTGTGCGTGCAACCGATGATGGATCGAGCGTATCGGTCGTACCGGTTACGGGGGAGGTGACCGATAGTTCGGGTAATAACGGCAAAGGCCGCGCATCGGCCGGGCGAAAACCACTCGTTATAACACGCGGTGCAGGGAGTGGCGAATCACCGCGTGCAGCCCAGCGGTAGTACTCGATTTGCAATGTCGTCACCAAGACGTACAATAACACTCCGATACCAAACAGCATCAGAAGGGTCCCCAGCAACCATCGGCCACGATGATGCGCCGGTACCTGTCGCCAACTGACGACATGCCAAAGACGTTCGCTAAGTGGGTTCAGGCGGAGCATTAACGATTCACCTCATCACTACAGTCTGTTATCAGTATACCACGCAGCATGCAGCAAGCGTCGGATTGTATGATACGGTACGTACAATGCAGTGTAGCGGATGGGTAGCGCACTGCAATAACAGAGCGGGGCGAGTCTGGGCAGTTCTCCAATGTTCCGACAGTAATAAAGCTAGATTCACGAAGCTTTGGTGATCCGGCGGCTCAAAAGCCTGGCAAGGCGAGGAAAAGTCGGCGTGCAGAGCAACGCGAATGAGAGTTAATTATCCCGGCGCAACGAACGGTTGTCACTCAACCAGGCGTGGGTTGCTCACCCAATCAGCGCTTCGGTTGAATACCTGACGGCTGTACGAATCTTATAGCTGCTCGATAAGGTGCAACCCACCTATCGCTGTGGTCGCTATTAGTTATTATTCTGCCGCACTGAGTGAACAAAGGCCAACATGCCCGGCGTAGCGATGAGCACATGGCTCTTACACTCATGGTCAGCTTGCCGCTATCGAAACCCACCCTGGCTTCCCCGGCGATACATCAATGTGGTGATCTGGATTGTCGATACCACAACGAAACGTGTAGAGCACGCTGTTGCGCACCGCTTGTTAGTTTGCTCGCCGCTTTGGCTCAGTTTTTGGCTATACCTTAGCACAGGGTGTGAAACTGACAAATTACCCTAACAACGGACGAGAGGTCACAACCACTGCCTCCTGCCCCATCGGGGTGTAGCTACGCTCAATGAGAGCTGCGGCCCATCTTCGGTCTTTCTTTCGTTGACAAAATATGCCTTCGTTGATATATTAAGTGTAATAATTACACTATTTTGGAGTATCTTATGAACGGCGCACAGCTCCGCACCGCCACCGGTATTCTCTTTACCGATCAATACCAGTTGACGATGGCCCAGCTCTATTTTCGCATGGGCATCCACGAACGCACCGCCCAATTCGATCACTTCTTCCGTCAGCCACCGAACTACGGTTTGCACGTTGCCGGTTACTGTATTGCCGCCGGGTTGGAATGGTTGCTCGACTGGATGGAGACGGCGTATTTCGGCCCAGCCGAGATCGAGGTATTACGTGGTCAACGTAACCGTGTTGGTAAGCCGATTTTTGGCGAGGACTTTCTCGCTTATCTGCGTGCTCATGGCAACTTTAGTGGGATCACCATGTGGGCGGTGCCTGAAGGGCGTGTCGTGCATGCGCAGGCGCCGATGACCATCGTGCGAGGGCCGTTGTTCATGGCGCAGATTCTTGAGACCGCGTTGCTCAACCATCTCAATTACCAGACGCTGGTGGCAACCAAAGCTAGCCGCATCCGCGAAGCAAGCGGTGCCAGTACAGTGCTCGAGTTTGGCTTACGGCGTGGGCAAGGTTTGGGGGCAAATGCCGGTACACGCGCAGCTTTGATCGGTGGTGCTGACTTTACCTCAAATGTCGGTCTGGCCTACACCATCGGCCAAACCGCGAAAGGAACCCATGCCCATGCAATGGTGCAGTCGTTCCTCGCCCTTGGTATGAGCGAACTCGATGCCTTCCGTGCTTATGCAGAGGTCTACCCTGACGATTGTCTGTTGCTTGTCGATACGATCGACACGTTACAAAGCGGTGTGCCCAACGCGATCCGTGTTTTTGAGGAGTTACGCGCCAAAGGTCATAAACCGGTTGGGGTACGGCTCGATTCGGGCGATCTTGCCTATCTCGCCATCCAGACGGCCCTGATGCTCGATCAGGCCGGTTTTCCCGATACCGTAATCGTCCTCTCGAACGATCTTGATGAACTGGTGATCTGGCAAATTCAGAGCCAAATTGCCCAAGAAGCACGGCGTTACAACGCCGACGCCGATGCGATCATTCGGCGATTGGTGTACGGTGTTGGGACGCGGCTCGTTACTTCACACGGTGAAGGTGCCCTTGGCGGAGTTTATAAACTGGTAGCAGTCCATGATGGTCAAACGTGGCAACCGGCGATCAAAATCGCCGAGAGTGCAGTGAAACTGACCAATCCTGGTCTCAAGCGGGTTTGGCGTTTGTACGATGATCGGGGCAAAGCGACCGCCGACCTGATCGCGCTCGAAGACGAAGATCCGGCGAGTGAAGAGTATATTCGCCTCCGTCACCCAATCGATCACACTCGTCAGCGGCTGCTCAAACGTACCGAGCTGACCGGGATCGAGCCACTACTCGAACCAGCGATGGTGAATGGGCAACGGGTAGCCGAGCCGTTACCACTCGAGCAGATGCGGGCGCGACGTAATGCTGATGTTGAACGACTCGATCTCGGTGTTCGCCGAATTATGAACCCGCATATTTATCACGTCTCGCTTAGTCAACGGTTGTGGGATCTGAAGCAAGAGCTGCTGGCCCGCTTGCAACAGGTCTAGGCGCAGAGGATGGTAAACGCAAAGGCGCTAAGGACGCAGAGAGCGCCAAGGTTTTTTGGTACCTTGTCACCGAGTAGTGCGGTATACAGCTAGACAAGACGCGCACTAAGGACGCAGAGGGCGCCAAGGTTTTTTGGCTGATTGTTATTGTTCGTACCGACCGGCGGTAGCGGGTGCTAAGGATGCAGAGGGAGCAAAGACGCAGTTGAGGCAAAGGCGCAGAGGATGGTAAACGCAAAGGCGCTAAGGACGCAGAGAGCGCCAAGGTTTTTGGGTACCTTGTCACCGAGTAGTGCGGTATACAGCTAGACAAGACGCGCACTAAGGACGCAGAGGGCGCCAAGGTTTTT
>NZ_JBMFNE010000027.1:0-54987 GCF_049970315.1 Chloroflexus sp. | reverse complement strand
CAGCGACCGCCCCGCTGACTGCATCAACGGCGGTGGCGGTGAAGGTGACCGGCACTCCGGCCGGGCCGGTGGCTTCGCGCGTCAGGTTTGGCGGCAGCGTCAGAGTGGGCGCGGTCGTGTCGCCGACGGTGACCGGAAAGCTACCGGAAGCGGTGTTGCCGGCGGCATCGGTAGCCGTACAGGTGACGGTGGTGGTGCCGAGGGGGAAGGTGCTGCCGCTGGCCGGCGTGCAGGTGACAGCGACCGCCCCGCTGACTGCATCAACGGCGGTGGCGGTGAAGGTGACCGGCACTCCGGCCGGGCCGGTGGCTTCGATGGTAGTAGCATCAGGAAGATTCAGAACGGGTGCAGTTGTATCAATAGTGAAAAAGAGCGACACGTCACTACCTAGGGGAATACCGCCCACGCTCGTCAAGGTAGCACAGGCCAACAAGCTATATTGGCCATCGGGTAACGGTTGAGCGGTCGTGGTAACAATAGTCGTCGCACCATCAACACGAACACCGGCCAGCAAATTAGGATTAGCGGCATCGCATGTGGTAGCAGCACCACTGAAAAGGCGATAATTGGCCGAATCGTTGCCGTTACGCAACAGCTCGGCAAACGTGAGACGTAACTCGTTGACTGTACCGCTGATCAGGTCACCATCGTTGAGAACGCTTGCAGCCGAACCATCACTCCATGCTGCACTCTGCACCGTTGGAGGAACGAAACTAAGCCGTCGTCCAAAAATCTCGAATTGACGGTTAGCGGGTACACCGTTGAGATAACTGCTCCACACCGTCATAAAACGACCGGTACCGGTGGCTACAAGGCGTGGCGCGACACGATGCCAATTCACCGGGTTATACAACGTTGAAGGAGGGGTTTCGGCCTCACCGTTCGGTAGCGGGCGAGCTAATCCGCTTGAACTAGCTTGAAACGCAGATGGTGCAAGCACTGGTGTGCTACCAATCAAGAAATTACCACCGCCAACCGGTGTGAGCGGCGTACTACCATCGGTATCGGCGTTGAAGCGTTGACCGTAAATCTCGAATCGATCATTAACGGTAGGATCGCTGCGCCACACGACGAGCCACTCTCGCTGATACGGGTCGTAGGCGAGATCGACATCGAGACCCTTGAAACGGTTATCAGTACCGTTGGAACTAAAACTGACCCGCTGGTTACTCACGCTTGTACCGAAACCGGTCGGTTGCCGTAAACTGACATATACCTCTTCAAACCCGTTCGTATTATCACCAAACCAAGCAACTAGATACTGATTACGGTCGGGATTGTGGGCAACCGCCGGGCGGTAGGCATCGCAGCTTGCATCCGCACAACCGTTGTTTTCACCAACGAAGCTGATACGGTGATCGTCGCGATAATTCGATCCAATACCTGGTAAAAGATGGGCTTGTGTGCCATCAGCGGCCAATATCTGCCCATAAATTTCAAACTCACCGTCTTCCACCCCGATCGCGTTATTATCTGCCGACCAGACCACGAACCATTGGTTATCGACGCTGTTGTAAGCAATCGCCGGTGTAACTGCATCGTAGTCGGGCCGCGTAGCGGGATTGCTCACATCGAAACCGGCACGGCTGACGAGAAAATCATTAGGTCCGATCTGCCCAATGAAGCGACGGGTAGGATGCGGATCGAGTGAAAAGCGCTGACAACGGATCTCAAACTCGCCACCCTGTTCGGCAAAACTCTGGCTCAGAAAACCATTCGCCCGATCATCAGACCAACAAATCAGAAACTCACCGTTCTGCGAATTGTAAGCCACTGACGGCGAGAAAGCATCCCAATCTGGTGTTCGCCCCGCGAAATTGGTGCGGTAGAACAGAACATTAATCTCAGAGATGCGGTCATCCTGGGGATTACCACACGTATCGCGAATCAGCAGATCGCCGTCAGCCGCTACCACCTGCACATATATCTCGAAAGCACCGGCAGCACGATAGCCAGCACGACCGGCGCTAGGATTAGCACAGTCGATCAGCGGATTCGTATTATCGGCAGTCCATGCAACGAGAAAGACATTATCACGCGCACTGTAGCTCACCACCGGGCTGTAAGCATCAAACGGATCGTTCGCAAGATCGTTCCCGTTGCGGCTAATCCGAAATGCCGTTCCACTCACTTCGGCGCCAGGAGCTGATGGTGGAAGCAAAACGCCGGTCACAGCATCAACAAACTGACCATAAATCTCGAATTCGTTTGTCCCACCACCGGCCCGTGGACGGACGAATACAACCAGATACTGGTTGGTAATCGGATTGTAGGCTACATCCGGCTCAAATGCATCTAAGGTCGGTGCAGCGAAGCTGATACGTTCATCGCTATCGCCGATCACACTGTTGAGCGTAATCTTCACCGCGGTATCCGGCGAAACGATTGAGCGCGCATGTACCGTCAGCGGATGATCTCCAATAATCCAAGTAATAACCAGCATGACTACAAGTGGCTGCCACCAACGCATACTTTCTCCTCATGATGCAACTGAGCAAGACAAACGCAGAGAATGATTGTGGGATGGGGAAGTGCTTACACTCTAAGGTAACAAGCGAGTATGTAGTGCTGGTGAATAGAAGCAACAAAGAGTAATGACAAAACCGTTATCAACAGAAACGGGCAGCCACGAAGGGCTGCCCAAGCTCATCACATCACAGATCAAGCGGAAGTTTCAGGATTGGTGATGGCGTGATAACTGTGATTTTACCGTTGCCACAATCTGCTCGACGGTAAAGCCAAACTCAGTGTAGATACGCTGGAATGGTGCAGAGGCGCCGAAGCGATCAACTCCAATAATCGCACCCTCACAACCAACGTAGCGCTCCCAACCCAGCGACCGTCCCGCTTCAACCGCAACACGGGCCTTGACGGAAGGTGGCAGTACGCGATCGCGATAGGCGTGGTCTTGCCGATCGAACAACTCACGGCATGGCATACTGACCACCTGTACGGCGATACCCTCGGTCGCCAATTGATCGGCCGCTGCCAACGCCAGCGCCACTTCCGAACCGGTAGCAATGATGATCGCTTGCACCGGATCGGCAGCGCGTAAGACATAGCCGCCATACAACACACCATCGGCTGCCCCTAACTGGCTGCGGTCAAGCGTTGGTACATTCTGGCGTGACAGAATAATTGCCGTTGGACCATCAGTGCGGGTCAGCGCCAAGCGCCATGCCATCGCTACTTCGTTGGCATCACCCGGTCGCACCACAAGTAGGTTGGGAATAGCTCGCAACGCTACCAGATGTTCAATCGGCTGATGGGTGGGACCATCTTCACCAACACCGATGCTATCGTGGGTGAGGACGTAGATGACGCGCAGCTTCATCAGGGCTGCGAGCCGGATGGCGGGTCGCATATAATCGCTGAAAACGAGGAAGGTACCACCGTAGGGAATAATGCCACCGTGCAACGCCATACCGTTGAGGATCGCGCCCATTGCATGCTCACGCACACCGAAATGAAGGTTGCGCGCATTGAAATTATCACCGCTGATCGAGCCTAGCCCTTCCAGATAGGTAAAATCCGAGGTGTGTAGATCGGCTGAGCCGCCGAGCAAACCGGGTATAACCGGCACAAGAGCTTGCAGAACAGCACCCGACGCTACGCGCGTCCCCTTCGCCTTCGGGTCGGGCGGAAAGATCGGCAAGGCTGTTTCCCAACCGGTTGGCAACCCACCCGATTGCAACAAATCCCATTCGAGGGCCAGATCGGGATAGGCGGCTCGGTACCGTTTCAGCATCGCCTCCCATTCGCGTTGGCGCACCTCGCCAATCTCAACGGCCAATTGCATGTGGTCATAGACTTCATCAGGCACGTAGAACGGTGGTTCGGTCGGCCACCCTAATGCCTCTTTGGTCAAGCGCACCCCCTCTGCACCGAGTGGCTCACCATGGGCCTTATGGCTACCGGCACGCGGACTACCGTAACCGATCACGGTGCGGGTGATGATCAGCGATGGACGTTCGCTATCGGCAATGGCTTCGGCAAGTGCTAGGGCAACGGCGGCCATATTGTGGCCATCGGCGTAGAGGACTTGCCAGCCATAAGCGGCAAAGCGTTCGGCCACGTTTTCACTCCACGCTAAGTTGGTCGGTCCGACGAGCGAAATACCGTTGCTATCGTAAAGCACGATCAACTTACCCAAGCGAAGGTGACCGGCCAAGCTAGCTGCCTCGTGAGAAATCCCTTCCATCAAATCACCATCGCTGGCAATAACGTAGGTATAGTGATCGACGATGGGAAAGCCGACGCGGTTAAATTTCGTTGCCAGCCAGCGCTCGGCAATCGCCATCCCAACAGCAGTGGCGATGCCTTGTCCCAATGGGCCGGTCGTCATCTCAACACCCGGTGTTTCGTGATATTCGGGATGACCGGGAGTACGGCTTCCCCATTGCCGAAACCGTTTCAATTCATCAAGCGGCAGATCGTAGCCGGTGAGGTGTAAGAGAGCATAGAGTAACATCGAGCCATGACCGGCGGAGAGCACGAAGCGGTCACGGTTGGGCCAGTGAGGGTCGGAAGGGTTGTGCTTGAGAAAGCGCGTCCAGAGCACGTAAGCCGCATCGGCCATACCGAGCGGTAGACCGGGATGACCACTATTGGCTTGCTGAACGGCATCAATTGCCAAGGCGCGGATGGCGTTGGCACACAACTGGTCGATTGTAGAAGTTGCAGGTGCATCCATGTGGCAATGTCTCCTCTCTGAGTACCGGCGACAAGGACGGTACACGCGGCAAGATGCTCTTCTCATCATACCACCTCGCGCCGCGTATCGGTTACGTCGCTTTGAATCGAGTGCGGCGACCAACGAGTATGCCGTGAGATCAACCGACAACTGCGAATGTGATTGCCGGCATCCCACCTGAGCTTACTCCCTACAAACCGATCAAGATTTGTTATGATGTGATCGGAACCGTTATGAAGAGAGGCGTTATGTCTGATCTATTAGAACTCGAGACCGATCCGGCGATTGAGGGCTTATGGATAGCAATAGAGACAGCGCGTGCCCAGAGTTACCCTCTCACCGGCGCAGCTTTCCGTATGCTCCGGCCACCGCGTGATACGAACGAAGCGCTCGATGCTGCTGCGCGCGCGCTAGACTTTCAACCACTTGGGCCGCACTGGATCGAAGTGCCGCGGCGGATTGCGTCCAAGATTTTGACACACATCATTGCTCACGATCTCGCCTATCCTGATGAGATCGTTCCGGTCGCCCAAGCGAAGGAGTTGGCCGAACGGGTATTGGCGCTCGTTGGGCCACAAGCGCGCTATTTTACCAACGGTGCAATTAGCGGTGATTTTGCCATTTACGATGTGCGAGGCCAAGAAGTTGTCGGTTGGCGTTCACTTAGCGACGCACCGTTCGATCACGGTCTATTTGCGCTCAACGAGCGGCGGGTGGTCGTTTTGTGGGCTGAAGATGCACCGTAAGGAGCAGTAACGTTCGCACGGAAACCATCCTTTTGGTCGGGACCATGTGCTCGGCAATACATGCAGCATTATTTGTAAAACCCGACATTTGTATTGATCCATACCGGCTCATCGGTTTTTCGTGACTACGTTGATTCGGATGCGCATGTTTTTTCAGGAGTAGCCAGCTCGCCTTTTCCGCGAAATAGCAGTACAATACTTCATAATTAGTCTCGCTTGCATGGCAGTAGATCGCTGAGAGGTCAGTTATAGCGGCATGGTTTGACAATCCATCCGATGCGTATCTGAGCGTAATAGATTCCATTTTTTATTGAGTTACGATGATGCAACGCGAATCGTTTTTATCTTTGGCGAGTATTACCGCACCGTTTCGTGTATTCTGGGCCGCAGTGCGCGATTTGTTTGATGAGTTTTTGTTGCTGACATTTGCCAATATCATTTGGGCTGCCCTGAGCATTCCCCTCTTCAGCATTGCTTACGTGGCTATGGTGAGCAATGCCGCCGTGCCGGCGGCGGCAGCGGCATTGGCCGGCGTGATCCCGGCGGCGCCGGCGTTTGCCGGCTTGTATGTACTGAGTAAGCGAATTAGTGAAGGACGTGCCAGTAAACTGAGCGACTTTTTTGCCGGGATGTGGGCTTACGCCGGGATGGCGTGGCGCTTGTATGGAATCTGGATGGCCGGTTTTGTGTTGATTCTCTGGAATCTCGCCTTCTACGCCGGGGTGCCCGGTCTCTTGGGTGGAGTGCTGATCGGCTTTTTTCTGTATCTGCTTATGCTCTGGTCGGCGCTGATTATCTACGCTTTTCCGCTGATGGTGCTTCAAGAGCGGCCTTCCCTCCGTCAGATTGGGCGTAATGCGCTGATTCTCGTTATGAGTCGGCCTGTCTATACCCTCATCACAATGCTACTGATGGGATTTGTTTTGATGGTGAGCAGTGTGGTGTTGGTTGTTCCCTTCTTGTTGTTTGCCGTCGCTTTACTGGCATTGTGGGGTGTTCGTGCTACTCAATACTTGCTCGACGAAGCGCAAGAACAACAGGCCGCCACATCTGAGTCGGCGCCACCCGTTGAAGAGCGGGGCCGACGTGGGCAGGTACGCCCAAAATAGGCGTGTCGGTGATGCAGCGTGGTGAAATTGCTGTTTGAGCATGTGAAATACGAAAGCTGAGCTATGTTAACACGACGAATAATTCCATGTCTTGATGTGAAGGCCGGACGGGTGGTGAAAGGGGTGAAATTCCTCAACCATCGTGACGCCGGCGATCCCGTTGCATTGGCTGCTGCATACAATGCCGCCGGTGCCGATGAATTAGTGTTTTATGACATTACGGCCTCAAGCGATGAGCGAGCAATCATGGTCGAGGTCGTAGAACGAACCGCCGCCGAGGTATTTATCCCTCTGACCGTGGGTGGTGGGTTGCGTAGTGTTGAGGATATGTACCGCATGCTTCGGGCCGGCGCCGATAAAGTCAGCCTCAATACGGCGGCAGTCTACAACCCGCACCTGATTGCGGAAGGCGCCCGGCGGTTTGGTAGTCAGTGTATCGTGCTATCGGTGGATGCCAAACGGGTTAACGCACCAGGTGAACCACCGCGCTGGGAGGTGTTTACCCATACCGGTGCTAACCCACGACCGACGGGACTTGATGCTATTGCGTGGATCAAGCGTGGGATCGATCTCGGTGCGGGCGAAATCTGCATCAACAGCATGGATGCCGATGGTGCGCGGACCGGTTACGATCTTGAGCTACTGCAAGCGATTACTGCTATTTCGCCTGTGCCGGTGATCGCATCGGGTGGTGCGGGTTCGCCCGCTGATATGTACCGTGGCATCGTTGAAGGTGGCGCCGATGCAGTGCTGGCGGCATCGATCTTTCACTTTGGTGACTATTCCATCGCCGATGTCAAACGTTATCTGGCTGAACGCGGTGTACCGGTACGGCAGACGTTCGGATCTGAAGTGGACACTTCTAAAAGCAGTGCTTGAACGCTGCGCTATGCCAGATGATCGCCATCTGCGCTTCGTAAATGGCCATTCTCATCAAAGTGCAGGAGCCAATTCGGGTGGGTGCCGACCATCCACTCGACCTTACCGTCGATGTTACTTATCCGGTTGCTCGTGACCGGAGATACAGGCATAGACGACGGTTCTACACGCTGCATCGGTTTGCGTGCGAATCTGCTCGAACATACGCTGACCTCCTGCGGTACGTTCATCAGGCATGAACCGCTGCTTACTCCCAATGCCGCATGGTTGGTACCGAGCCACTCAGGGCGGCAGCACAGACATAACGCTTCGTCAGATGTATGCACCATAACGACGAGCAGTACAAGCCCTGGAGCCGTACCGGTGAGGGAAAACGCTTACCCTCCTTGCCCTGCCCGCCGAAAATCACGTACTAACAGACGCATCCGGCGCTGACCGTTCCATTCATCGACCGCGAGTTGGTAGGCAAGGTCGACGATGGGATGACGCTGGAGGGCAGCAGCGAAGTGACCGAAGTTAAACCCAATCGCTTCATAGACGTTAGTACCGGCGCGTACTCGCATACGCAGATGATCGCCGGTAGTGGTTGTCTGCGGATCGATCACCGTCACGTTAGGAGCCATAAACATCGGTGTTGGATTGCAATGCCCGAACGGTTCGAGTTGTTGGATAGCGTGGTAGACATCCCACGACAGCTCATCGAGGGGTAATTTCGCGTCGATCAGTAACCTTGGCGTTAGAAGTTCTTCTTTCAGATACTGTTTCCCTAGCGCCAACAGGCGTTGTTCGAACACCGGAATGTTGGCGGTATGGATGGTAAAGCCGGCTGCGGCTGTATGTCCCCCGTAGCGAACGAAGAGGTCGGCACACTGATCGAGCAGCTCGATGATATTGACACCGGGGATCGACCGTGCCGATCCGCGTGACGTTTCGTTACCTTGTTCGATGACAACTACCGGGCGATGGTAACGTTCGACTAACCGTGCAGCGACCAAACCAAGGAGACCGGCGTTGAAGTTCGGGTTGGTCAGCACGATCAAGGGCTGATCAGCCCGACCACTTGTATTGACTAATTCTTCGGCTATTGTCTGTAACTGACGGGTGATGCTCTGTCGCTCACGGTTGGTAGCATGCAAGTCGGCAGCAATCGCATCGGCGGTGGCCTGATCGTCGGCGAGTAGCAATTCATAGGCGCGGCGGGCATCGTCGAGCCGACCGGCAGCATTGAGGCGAGGAGCCAGACTAAAGGTAACACCTCCGCTATCGACGGCACCCGGCGTCAGACCGGCGACCGTGATCAATGAGCGCACGCCGGGTCGGTTCGTCTCGTTCAGCGCAAGTAAGCCTGCCCGTACCAATACCCGATTCTCGTCAACGAGCGGCCCCATGTCGGCTATTGTTCCCAATGCAACCAAATCGAGCAAATCACGCCCACGCAAGTGAGCCGGACGTTTTCCGTAACGAGCCAGTGCCTGCACCAATTTGAACGCAATGCCGACACCTACCAGCCCTTTGAAGGGATACGCGCAATCAGGTTGTTTGGGATTGATGACGGCATAAGCCGATGGTAACTCATCTGGGGGGTGGTGATGGTCGGTTACGATCACATCCATCCCCAGTCGGTTGGCCTCAACGACTTCAGCCACATTCGAGATACCACAATCGACGGTAATGAGCAGGTGAACACCGTCGGCAGCCAACTGACCGATTGCTACATTGTTGAGACCATAACCTTCGCGGGCCCGGTGAGGAATGTATGGTCGGATCTTCCCTCCCATCGCTCGGATAGCCTGGATGAGCAGCGCAACCGCCGTGACTCCATCAACATCAAAGTCGCCGTAGACGGCCATGCGTTCACCGCGATCGATGGCGGTGGCGATCCGAGCTGCTGCTTCTGCCATACCACGCATGCGCAGTGGATCGTGCAATCCGGAGGTGTAATCGGCGGCCAGAAACGCATGCGCTGCTTCCGGTTCGTGAAGCCCGCGCTGGTATAGCAGGGTCGCGAGTACGGGATGAAGGTTTAGTTGGGCGATGAACGTGGCGGGAGCCGGTGGACGTACCTCCCAGCGCTGACGGCGAGCTGACATACACATCACTCCTGTGATAGGGGCAGGGTTGAGCAGGCGGCGTTTATTATACTCCGCTTTCATCCTGCCGCATATGGTAACGGCTGTTGCTCGGCATGATTCCATGGCCGGTAATAATGCCGTGCTATCATGAAAACCGTGGAGAAGGCCAAAATGTTACGCACAATATTTTATCAATGCGGTTACTTTGTAGTACCACCTGTTTGTTAATATGGCTGTTGGTCGGATGTACTGCCTCGCCACTCCCACCGACACCAATCCCACCATCGATCATTTTACGGGTTCTCAATCGAGTGACGTATATTGATCAACAATTGCTTGAACAGTTTACAGCCGAAACAAATATTACGATTGATTATCATACGTATAATAGTAGTGAAGAGGCGTACAGATTGCTCACAAACTCGTCCCAACCTTTCGATCTGATCGTGGTCAGCGATGTCTTAGTCGAACAGTTGCGCCATGAGGGGCAGTTGGCCGTTCTCGATCAACAACAACTCTCTTATGTAACTCATCTTGATCCGGTGTATCGTCGAACCTATCTCGATCCAGAGTATCGCTTTTGTGTTCCCTATCTATGGCGGGTTGCCGGGTTCGGCTATAAACTCACGAAAACCGGTCGCCCGATTACAAGTTGGGATGATGTTTTTGACCCTCATTACAATGAGAGATTGACTCTGCTCGATGATGCTCGCTCTACGCTTGGTATGGTCTTGATTAAGCTCGGCTACAGTCCTAATACCAGCGATCCGACGGCAATTGGGGCTGCCCGTGATTGGTTGCGTGAACGTGCTGAACGGATTACCGGTTTTGCGGCTGATAACGGTCAAGATTTACTCGCTAATGCGAGTACCGACATTGTCGTGGAATGGAGTGGTGACATCTTACAACGAGCCGCCACCGATCCGGATATTCAGTTTGAAATCCCTGCTGAAGGTTCACTCCTCGCGACCGATAGTATGTGTATCCCGATCGATGCGCGTCACCGGCCGGCTGCCGAGCAGTTCATGAACTTTATCTTAAAGCCTGAAAACAGTGCAATGTTGGCGAAAACCACCTATAGTAGCACGCCTAATCGGACTGCGTGGTCATGGCTCGATCCTGAGCTGCGAACCCTTATGCAGGAGTATCAATCGCTCGAAAACGAGGGTCGCCTGTTTCGCCTGGTTGATGTGCTACCATCGGTGCGTGAACTCTACCGAGGAGCCTGGCGTGAGGTACAACAATGACCGGATCGGTGCCACGCTTACATCGCCGGTTGTTCGTCGGTGTTATAAGCGCAGTGGCAGGACTGTTGATCGTATCAGTAGTTGGGGTATGGTGGCAAGCCTTCTGCTACCAACAAGCTAGTGAATATCGCCAACAGATTGCTCAGGCGCGTGAGGCGGTGTTTCGATTGGAAACGACCTTCTTGAACGCCCGTCAATTGGATCAGAAACTCATTGACATTGCTGTTCATAACCGCAGCGTAGACCCAGCGCTCATTGTCGAGTACACCGAGGCAATGCAGGTGGTACTTCAAGCACAGGCAACCTTGAAATCGTTGCGAACGGCTATAGCCGAGGTTGAGCCATGGATCGGCCAGATTGAGCGTCTGCTTATTCAATATCAAACAGCGGTCGGTCAGGTGATTGCACAAATAGAGCAACGCCAGCATGCTGACGGGATCGAGTCGGTATTGTTACATCATCGTCGTGCCCTTTGGTTGTTGCTTGCCCAGAATGGTAATGAACTGCACGAGTTGAATTTGCGGCTCGCCCTGGATGAACAAGCGTACTTTGCGACATTACGACAAGAATATGTGGATAATGTCCGGTTACGGCTGCGTCGACTGCGCATGCAATCTTCCCAACTATCGGCAAACAATCGTGAGGCGGTTCAGCGAGGAATTGCGGCGTATGAACAGACATTTTTGCGTCTCGTCGAGCTGAACCGTGAATTAGATCGTAGCGACCTTGTGCTGCACTATTGCACCACCGATATACGTGCGTCGATCCAGGGACTAACGCAAGCGATTGCGGTTGCTCAACAACGGGTCAACGAACAGTTAAACGTTGCTTTGCAGATCGGCTACGGATTGAGTGCTTTGCTGATAATCGGTAGCGTTGCCATCTTTATCGTCGCGGGTTGGTTTATTGATCGCTATTTCACGCAACCGTTGGTGACATTAACTCAGGCGGCACAGCGCGTCGCAAGTGGTTGGCGTGATACGACGATCCCTTTAGTTGGTACCGACGAGATTGGTACACAGGCGCGAGCCGTGTATCAATTGACGACAACCCTCAATCAGACGATTGTCGGTCTAGAGGAGCGCGTTGCGCAGCGAACAGCTCAACTCCAGGCTACACTGGCTGAAAAAGAGGCGTTGCTTACCCGTGAACTTCAGCGTAATCGCCGTGACCAAACCTTAGTCGACCTTAGTCTGGCTCTGAATAGTCAGTCTACCGAAACAGCCATCTATCGCTGTTTAGTTGATACGCTGGCAACTAACCAAGATATTGACGACCGGATCGGTGTCTATACGCACGATCCAACTAGCGGTTTATGGATACCACAGGTGACGAACAACTACCAGCATTACCCATGGTTACGACTAACTACACCGCCAACGCTCTTTCAGGCACAGAGTAGTCCGCTCTACATTCCCGATCTGAGCCAGCACGTAATCAGTACACTGCCGGAAGCCCAAGGTTCGGCAGTCGTGGCGGTGATTCAGGTTGACGATCAGCCCCATGCACTCCTTGTGATCTACCGTCCAACCGCCAACGCCTTTCGTGATGATGAGATTGCATATTTTGGGATTGCGGCCCGTTTTGTCGGTCAAGCAATCACACGGGTACGATTGGTCACCTCGTTGCGGCAGGCAAAAGAGGTTGCTGAAACCGTTAATCGTGAGCGAACCGTCTTTCTCGCTCGGTTTGATTACGATCTACGCAGCCCACTCAATACGATTATTATCGTGAGCGAAACGCTGCGCGATGTGCTGCGCGATCAGCCGGCTGTCGCCGAAGATGTCGGGAAGATTGCCCAAGCCGGTCGCCGATTATTAGCACGACTAAATGTCTTACTCGACAGCGCCAAAATCGAAGCCGGTATGTTGACGTTACAGCCAGAACCGTTTGCGCTCGATACGTTGCTCGATAATGTGGTTGATGAACTGATGCCTTTAGCGCAACACAATCAGAATCGCCTTGAACTGAAACGCCCTGATCATCTAGGTCTGATGGTTGCCGATCTGAACCGTTTGCGGCAGATCTTGATTCACCCCTTCCGCTTTATTGCGACGATGACGCAGCGTAGCGTGATCCATCTGCACGCTCGTAGGTATGGATCTGAACAGCGTGAGTGGTTTGAAGTGATACTCCGTGATAACTCGTTAATGTTGTCTCCTGAGCAGGTACAGATCCTCTTAACGCCATTTGTTATTCCACCGACCGACCTGTGTCATGGTGATGCATGTCACGGACTAGCGTTAAGTCGTCAGTTGTGTGAATTAATGGGTGGAACGTTAGTGATCCAACCGTTGGTGCCGGGCGGTACAATTATTACGATCCGTATTCCGATTGCCCGTTTGGATGCAGATGATGAGAACATCGTATTGCTCCATCACCGGTCTCCCACCGATATTGTGGTAGTTACCGTGTATGAAGCAAGTCTGTTGCAGGCGAGGCTGGAAGGGGTCGGTTGGCGGGTGCAGCGCGCCACCTCACTGGACGAGGCGATAAGTCAGTGCGCTGAACCACCAAAGGCTCTCCTTATCGATCTGCCGGTTGATCGGACGCCAACAGAAGTGGAAGTGACGGTACGTGCTGCCGGTTGGGAGGAAACTGCTATTGTATGGCTGAGTGCTGTCGATCTCGGTGATATTGGGGTGTTACGTGCGATATGGCCGGGTGATCCAGATGAGGTGGTTCGAGTTTTGCAGACGATAGTACCTCGTGTGCAATCCACCAATCTGACGGTACTGGTGATCGAGGATGAAGCGTCGACGCGATTGATGATTCGGCGTTTGTTGGAAAGCGACGGTTGGTCTGTGCTAGAAGCCGCTCGTGGTACCGAGGGTCGGCGTCTTTGGTATACAGCACGACCGCGATTAGTGATATTAGATCTGGTGTTACCCGATTGTGATGGTCTGACGATGTTACAGGAACTCCGTCAAGAGTTGAGCACGCCGGTGATCGTCATTACGACACGTATCCTCAGCCGCGAAGAATTGGAGATGTTGGATAAGCTGCACATTATTGTATTGCAAAAAGGTCGCTACCGACGGAGCGACCTTCTTACACTCGCGCGCAAGCTGACGAGCAGAACCGAGGATTGCCAAGGCAGGTGTGAAGGTGGATGAACAACTCACGCCATCTTGCGCGGAGCGATGGAGGGGCGGGAATAACCCGCCCCTCTCCGTTTACTGCTGGTTGCGCACAATCAAGCTCCGTCCGGTCATATCAGCCGGTGGTGTCAATCTAAGCAGTTCGAGTAACGTGGGGGCAACATCGGCCAAACGCCCACCGTTGCGCAAACGGATGGCATCTTTGCCGTAGCCGGGGCCACCGACCAGAAAGCACGGAGCTGGATTGGTGGTATGAGCGGTATGTGGTCCCCCCGTTTCCGGATCGATCATCTGCTCGGCATTACCATGATCGGCGATCACGAGTGCAACTCCACCACGTTCGAGAATCGCCGGTACGACCCGCGCCAAGCCAGTGTCAACCGCCTCGCACGCCTTGATAACGGCCGGAATGCTGCCGGTATGACCAACCATGTCGGGGTTGGCATAGTTGACGACAATAAAGTCATATTGATCGCTCATGATCGCTTGTAAGAGTGCTTCGGTCACTTCAGGAGCACTCATTTCAGGCTTGAGGTCGTAAGTAGCGACTTTCGGCGACGGAATGAGTCGGCGATCTTCGCCAGGAAATGGCTCTTCGCGCCCCCCGTTCAGAAAGAAGGTAACGTGCGGATACTTCTCGGTTTCGGCAATGTGGAATTGGCGCATCCCGGCCTGGCTGATGACGGCAGCCAGCGGAGTGGTCACATACCGTGGCGGAAACGCGACGAGGACCGGCAACCCCTCTTCATACTGGGTCATCGTGACAAAGCACAGATCGTGCAGTTGGCGGTCACGCTGCCAAATCTGCGGTGGTAACGGCTGTCCTTCGGCCTTTTGCCGTTTGTAGTGTTGCCGAATCCGTTCGTTGAGGTCAGGGTCGACGAACGCACGGGTCAATTGGCGACCGCGGTCGGGTCGGAAGTTGGTAAAAATGACTGCGTCACCATCGCGTACCGTTGCTACCGGTGTACCATGAGCATCGACAATAACCGTTGGTAAGACAAACTCGTCACTGATATCGTTCGCGTAAGCAGCTTCAATCGCAGCCCGCGCCGACGTTGCTCGCTCACCGATCCCGTCAACTAAAGCTGCGTAGGCGCGTCCGGTTCGTTCCCAACGCTTGTCACGATCCATCGCGTAGTAGCGACCAGATACGGTGGCGATTACACCGACGCCGAGACGGGCGATAACCCCTTCGAGCGTGTCGAGAAAGCCAAGCGCACTGCGTGGTAGCACATCACGTCCGTCGAGGAACAGGTGCAAATAGACGCGACGTACCTGCTGGCGATGGGCTAATTCGAGGAGGGCATGCAGATGATCTTCGTGTGCATGCACCCCACCGGGACCAAACAAACCCATCAAGTGGAGCGCCGAATCGTGCTGCTTGACGTGTTCGATAGCTTGTAAGAAAGCGGGATTAGTGAAGAAATCACCATCGGCAATCGCTTTACTAATCCGTGTCAATTCTTGGTAGACGATAAAGCCGGCTCCGATATTGAGATGCCCAACTTCAGAATTGCCGATTTGTCCTTCAGGCAACCCAACATCCAACCCTGATGCTCCCAGCGTAGTGAATGGACACGTCGCCATCCACTCGTCTACGTGTGGTGTATCGGCCAAATCGGCTGCGTTGCCGGGTCCGGGTGGAGCAACGCCCCAGCCGTCCATAATGATTAATACCACCGGGCGTGGTCGGATCATAGATATTTCTCCTTATCCCAGTCCAAATGCTACTTGGGCAATGCGCCATGCTGCCAGTAAGCCTAGCAGTGTGGCGCCAACGAGGGGTAGTACGGTGAGGAGGATGCTCCAAATACGTTCACCAATCGAGGGATTGGTGGTGACAAATCCACGCAGCAATTCACGTTGTATCGCTTGCCAACCGCCCCATAAGGTAGCGATGGCTACTCCTGCAAAGACAATTGCTGCCCCTAATGCGATGAGTGAACCGATCAGTGCCATACGCTCTCCTTTTGCGATCCAACGTTCTGCGCAATTGTTGTCCTATGGTATAAGCCAGCGGCCCGGATTAAGAATCCCTGCGGGGTCCCAGCGTTGTCGGAGCGTGTGCATAAGATCGATACTCGGCGGTGGAGGTCCCCAACGATCGATCCCGTGAGGGCCATATTCGACGACGACATAGCCACCGATCCCACCTAACGTTTGCCGTAATGCCGGGAGATGGGAAGCTGCCGCCACCGGCCACCGTGCGTAGCATAAGCCAAGACCTGGAAAGATCGTGAGGTTGGGTTGAGCAATCTGGAGCGTTGTGTCTACGGCTGTCGTCAACCCATAATCAGGGACGCCGATCCGCAGCCAGAGAGTTTGATCCGGTGGCGGCATAGCCGGTGTTGACCACCATACGCGATCATCGTGTTGCACGGTCACATCTCGATGACGCCCACACCGATCCGCTGCTAGCGCAAGTTGGCGCGCAACTGCCGCAGCAACGCCGGCAAAACGCACCGTTAGCGTTACCGTTTCGTTAACCGTTATGATCAGAGCTACCGGTTGGAGCGGTGGTTGACGTAGCGCAGTTGCGGTGTGCAGAGCTTCGGTTACGGTTGGGAGTGTCACCCGCAGTGACGACATTTGTTCTGGCAGGGGAGCGACTTTGAACGTAGCCGTCGCAATCACGCCGAGCGTGCCGAATGCGCCAAGGTGCAGTTTGTGGGTGTCGTAACCGGCAACGTTTTTCACCACCCGTCCACCACTCTGGACGAGGCGGCCATCACCGAGGACAACTTGCATCCCGAGCAACCATTCACGCGGTCCACCGTAGCCTAAGCGCAATGGCCCCCATGCCGCCGTCGCCAACAAACCGCCAATGGTGGCATCGAGTGGTGCGAAGGGGTCCCACGGCAACCACTGGCCCTGTGCAGCCAAGTGCGATTGAACTGTACCGAGCGTGACGCCGGCTTCGACCATCACTACCAAATCGGCAGGGTGGTACTCAATCAGCCGGTCGAGTCGACGGAGATCGAGGGCGACATCATACCGTGTTGGTGGATTGGTCAGCCACTGACGGCTTCCAGCACCCCATGGCACTATCGCTGTATGGGTACGGGCTGCTTCACCAACGACTGTTGCCAGTTCGGCAATGGTCGTCGGTTGTACGACTCGCTGTGGTTGCTGTCCGGCGAGCGTGTAGCCGGCCGGGAGCGCAATTGAAGGCGTATCAGAGATTTGCATTGGTGCGCCTGTATTAAATCCATGCTCCCCGATCGAGAGCGCGTAATGCACCGCGCGCGTAGCGAATATCGGCACAACTGCTACCGCTGGGTAACAGCTTGCAGGGGTTCATGAACCCGTTCGGATCAAAGACGGCGCGCACATCAGCAAAGGCGGATAGATCGGCAGGGCCGAAGATCCACCCCAGATAATTGCGCTTTTCAATCCCGATCCCGTGTTCGCCGCTGATGGTACCGCCGGCAGCGACACAGGCCTGGAGTATTTCTTCACTTGCAGCAATCGCCCGTTCTAAGGCACCAGGATAGCGTACATCGAAGAGCAACAGCGGATGAAGATTGCCATCTCCAGCGTGAAAAATATTGACAATCGTGATCTGATGGCGTTGAGCAACTGCTTCGGTAAGACGGAGCAGTTCGGGTAAGCGTGAACGTGGCACTACACCGTCTTGGATGTGATAATGCGGGGCAATGCGGGCACACGCCGCCAATGCACCTTTGCGTCCGGCCCACAACTTAGCCCGTTGGGCTTCATCACGGGCCGCCCGTAATTCGCGGACACCGTGTTGATGGCAGAGGGCCTCGATCTGGTAAGCTTGCGCCGCTATCTCCTCACTCAAACCATCGATCTCGATTAACAAGACTGCCCGAGCATCAGCTGGATAGCCGGCCTGCACCGCTGCTTCAACCGCAGCAATACCTTGCCCGACTAACATCTCCAGCGCCGCAGGGATAATGCCGTGAGCAATAATGGCCGATACCGTTGTGCTGGCCGCATCGAGATCATCGTAAATAGCGAGGAAGGTTTGCACTGCTTCCGGGTTAGGAGTCAGTTTGACAAGCGCTTCGGTGACTATACCGAGCGTACCTTCGCTACCTACAATCACACCAAGCAAATCGTAGCCGGGCATATCGAGCGCAGCGCTACCAAACTCGACAATACGCCCATCGCCGAGCACGACCGTGGTTGCCAAGACGTGGTTGGTCGTCACCCCATATTTCAAACAGTGCGGTCCACCGGCATTGGTCGCGATATTCCCACCAATCGTGCTCGCCCGTTGGCTACTCGGATCGGGGGCGAAATGGAGGCCATACGCATTGGCGGCAAGGCTCAGATCACTATTCACCACACCGGATTGGACACGTGCGGTCCGGGATATTGGGTCGATGGCAAGAATGCGATTGAGACGGGCCAGTGAAATGACCAGACCACCCTGTTCGGGCACCGAACCACCGGCAAGACCGGTACCGGCGCCGCGGGCAACAATCGGTACGCCGAGCTGTGCCGCCACCCTAACGCAAGCTGCCACTTCAGCAGTTGTGCGAGGGACAACAACGACCTCCGGCGTCCCCTGATCAAGTGCTGAGCCGTCATATTCGTAGAGCAATAATTCTTCGGGACGGCGTAGCACGATTGTCGGATCAACTACAGCGAGCAGGGCGGCAATAAGTTCGTCACGCATAGCTACTTGGTACGCACACGGCGCTTCAAATCAAATACCGGTCGACGAAATGTCAGAATATCAAGCGTTCCTCGTGGGTATGAACGGAGCACGAGCGCCAAGCCACGCGGGTGTCGCCGCCAGATACCGGCCAAGGCGAGGCCGATGAGCATAGGGGTCATCACCCATACCAAGACCGGTGTCCCGTTGTTGAGAATGATCGAACCGAGACCGATTCCCACCAACAGCCATTGTGCGGCTGCAACCAGCAGCATTCGTTCACGAAGATGGTATAACGCGACCAGATACGCTACGACGTACCAGCCTGATAGCAAGACCATCGCGATTAGCAACCACCAAACCAGGGTTGTCATACTCCTCACTCTTTTGCTTATCTGCTAGTGGCATGATAACACACTGTATTGCCGGTGATGATGGTTAGAACGATAGGGCTTGTGCGCTATGGTATAATCAGCCGGCACGACATTTGCCGGCACAGGAGTTTTGATATGGACAAGCGTCCGAGTATCAGCGCCTTTTTCCCCGCCTGCAACGATGCCGGTACGATCGGTAGTATGGTTGTTGCAGTGATTGAGACGTTAGAAGAGATTACCGACGATTACGAAGTGATTGTGGTCGAAAATGGTAGCACCGATTACACGGTCGAGGTGTTGGAGTCGCTGGCGAAGCGGTACGATAAATTGCGGGTCTACACCCATCGGCAAGCACTCGGCTACGGGGGAGCATTACGGGTTGGCTTCGCCAAAGCAACGAAAGACCTTATCTTTTACACCGATGGTGATGCCCAGTACGATCCACGCGAGTTAAAACTGCTGCTACCGGCTTTGCGTGATGACATTGATGTTGTTAACGGTTGGAAAATCGACCGTGGCGATCCACTGCATCGTATCATTATCGGGCGAATCTACCATCATACCGTCAAGTTTCTGTTTGGCTTTAAATTGCGTGATGTCGACTGCGATTTTCGCTTAATCCGCCGTCACGTATTCGATGACATTGAATTAGAATCGGACAGTGGTACGATCTGTCTGGAGCTTGTGAAGAAGTTGCAAGACGCCGGTTACCGCTTTGCCGAGGTACCGGTGCATCACTATCACCGCACCTACGGCAAGAGCCAGTTTTTTAACTTCCCTCGGCTATGGCGCACCTTCGTGCAACTGATCGGGTTGTGGTGGAAATTAGTGGTACGGCGCGAGCATATGCGTAAGCGCAAAAATCATGCACCGGCCAAACAGTCAACTCCCTAGCTCTGGGCGAGTTCACGCAGCCGCGACGGGTTGAGCAGCGTAATACCTGAGCTATCGATGTCGAGCAGACGTGCGTCGCGAAACTGGTTGATCACTTTGGTCACCGTCTCGCGGTACGCATTAATCATATCGGCAAGCTGTTGATGGGTACGTCGTGGTACACGTGTTGGTTGTGGTGCTGCCGCCGGCTGTGTTTCCGACATCTCGAGCAAAACCGAAGCCAACCGTGCCGGCACCGACTTGAAGGCAACCTCCTCAATCCGACGACTCACAATGAGCCGTTGCTGACCGAGCAGTTCGAGCATGGCGGCTGCCAATTCACCGTCAGCCGCAACCAGCCGCAACGCTTCTGGCCGCGGAACAACCAGTGTTCTCACCGGTGTCAATGCTTCGGCGAATGTGTCATATCCCGTATCGCGTTCAAGCGCACTCAAACCGAACATCTGCCCACTTTCGACGACGCGCACGGTTAGCAGACGGCCTTCATGCGAAGCAAGATGCAGCCCTACCTGTCCCTGCTCGAGGAGGTAGAGTGCTTGTGCCGGCTGTGCCGGCGTGTATATCGTGCTGTGCCGGCGAAACATTTGCCCACGCCCGATAGGAGCTAACCGGCTCCAGACTATCGATTCCGCTTCATGCAGCCGTGAGGTCATGCTTTTCCCTTTCCGTGCCATCTCGACCGGACAGTATGGTATCTGATCGCTATAGTATTGTACCATAAGCTTGAGTCAATAACCGTTCCGGCAAGATGAGTGTTAGTATAATGTGTAGCATATGAAATTATCTCTGCTCCCTCAGCGTGGTCGCCGATGTTTGATGTTGATTGTGGTGAGTGTGTGGCTGGCAGCTTGTGGTTGGACGGTTCCTCCCACGCCGGTCGTACCGGAACCACCGACACCAACCCTACCGCCAACACCATCACCGTTACCGCGAGGTGGAGTACTCAACCTGCGCATTGGCGCTGATATTACCGATATACGACCGTGGCAGCCTCGTTCACGGGGTGAGGAATATCTGATCGGTTTACTATACAGTGGGTTGATGCGGCTTGATGCCGATCTCTGGCCAACTCCCGATCTGGCCGAACGACTTGATATTGATGCAAGCGGTCGCGTCTTGACCTTCACCTTGCGCCCCAACTTACGCTGGCACGATGGTCAACCACTGACCGCCGCCGATGTGCTCTTTACCCTCGAAGCGTTGCGTAATCTACCCGAAACTAGTACCGCATTGTTAGCCGATCTACGTTATATTGCCACCGCTTCGGCCATTGATGAGCGCACGGTCGTCATCGAACTACGGAGTCGTTATGCGCCGATGCTTAGCTTATTGGCTGTGCCGATCTTGCCGCGCCACCTCTTCGCCGATCGTGATGTGAGCAAGATCAACTTTCTCGATCAGCCGATCGGAAGTGGCCCGTTTCGCTTGATCGAACGGCAAGCAGGTGTGAGTTTGACCCTCGAACGCTTTGAGCAGTATCACCACGGGGCGCCGTTGTTAGATCGGGTGGTGTTGTCGGTGATTCCAGAAACGGTGCTGGCCCAACGTGCGTTGCGCGATGGTCAATTGCTTGTGGCCGAATTGCCGTGGGGCGCGCAAGAGGCGCTCGCCGATGTAGCTTCCTTGCGCAGCGGCAGTATTCCCGAAAACGGGGTCTATTTTCTGGCGTTCAATCTCCGTCCTGGTCGGCCATTTGCCGATGTGCGCTTACGGCAAGCTTTAGCTACGGCTATCGATTTGCCGCGTTTGGTAGAGACGGCGACCAAAGGCGGCGGAATACCGGTAGGGAATGGCGCGTTGCCAGGGAGTTGGGCGGATATGACGCCACCGGTAACGTCGGGTGATTTGCCGGCGGCACGCGCACTGCTCGATGCCGCCGGTTGGACGTTGCCGCCGGGAGCTACGATCCGTCAGCGCGAAGGCGTACCGCTGATTGCCCGCCTTTATGTGCGTAATGACGACGAACGGCGGGTAGTGGCAGCCCGGCGGATTGCAGAGATCGCTGCCAGTATTGGGATACAGATTGAGGTCGAGCCGGTCGATTTCGCCACCGTCATACTCGCACGCTATGTTGCCCCCTACGACTTCGATCTCTTGTTAGGCAGTTGGCTCAACGGAGCCGGTGACCCGACGTTCGGCGATACGATGTTCTACGATCCCGACGATTTTGCCCTCTTTCATTCTAGCCAGCTCGAACAGGGGCCGGCTGATACACGGGTGACACGCAATTTCGTCGGATTTAACGATCCGATCTACGATGAACAAGCGTTGATTGCACGCCAACTCTACGGCCGGGAAGAGCGGCGCAGCGCCATCGCTCAGGTGCAGAGCCGGATCGCCACCGAATTGCCCTATCTCTACCTGTGGGTCGACCGAACCGCCGTAGTGCTCGCTACACGCCTGTACACACTCGATGGGCCAATTGATCTGAGTACGCCGCGCTTTTTGTGGAATATCGAGCGCTGGTATCTTCAGCCGTAGGTGCGGCAATGGAGTGATGTTCGGCACGGCATAGTATCGCTGAACATCCGTATCACTGAGAGGTATATCGATGACCAATCCGTTCGGTGAACGTGGTCGCATTACCGATCCGGGGAAGTTTGTTGGGCGTTGGCGTGAGTTGGGCGCAGCGTGCGAGCAGCTCGAACGCCGGCGACCGCTCTTGCTCTATGGGCCGAGTGGTAGTGGCCGTTCGTCGTTATTGACCCATTTGGCCCAAGCAGCCGGCGCAGTGCTCGAAATACCTGATCTCAATGCCTTTTACCTCGATCTGGCGTTACTGCCTGATGCCACAACCACCTACAGTCTCATTGTGCGTGCGCTCGGTGGAAGTGAACCAACTATCACCGCGCTTGAGCGTCGGTTGGCCGCCAATGGTCGACCGGTGCTTATCTGCCTCGATGGGGTCGAAACGGCGATTGCTGCCGGCTGGGGCGAGGAGTTGCTCGAACACCTTGGGCGGCTAGCCCGACGCAGTGCGCCTGGCTACCACGGCGTCGCCGGCCCGAATGGTCAGCGGATGACCTACGACTTGATGGTCGTCGGAGCAATACGTGGTACGCCGCCGCTGCTGAGCGAACCGTTTGCCACCGTCCGCCTCGGGCCACTCAGCTTTGCCGAAGCGCGCATGCTGCTCGACAGCTACCTTGACGAGGGTGAAACTCGGTTTAGCGTCGATGAGGTGCGCGAACTGATGGCGCTTAGTGCCGGCCAACCAGCCTTCTTACAGCGAGCAGCGTATCATCTCTACGAAACTCGCCGTCGCCCCACATACCGCTGGCGGAAAGCCTACCGAGCCGAATTGCGCGCCGACCCACCGGTTGATAATCCGCTCCCCCCGGCTATTTTCGAGGCCGAAGACGACGAAGAGAATGATGACACTGAACCGTCCGAACTGCTACCGAACGAACGTCAGCCTCGTGTCCGCCGTCGGCGCGCGCCGCTCCCGCCCGGCGACGATCTCCGTCCCCTGATCGCTGCCGTCGGCCCATTGCTGGCCGGACTGGTCGGGATGCAGGCCAGTAACTCGTGGTCGGTGGGGGCTGCGATTGGGGCAGCCGGCTATCTTTCGGTTATTCTCTGGAACTGGCGTCAGCAGAATGATCGGGAATGAGCAGTTTGTTTCGGCCCATTGCTAGCCGGGCTGGTCGGGATGCAGGCCGGTTATTCGTGGTTGGTGGGGGCTGCGCTGAGAAAGCTTCGCTATGCTAAGATTGCTCGAGCGCTGTCGTGCCTGCGAAATGGCAAGAGTGCGCGGTGGTCTGCGCAAACACACCCCTGTCATGTCGAGCAGAGCGAGCCATCTTCAAGAGTGCGCGGGCGCTAAGGCGCCTGCGAAATGACAAGGGGGTTGCTCGGTTGTCCGTGCTGTAGATCGAGCAATCCTTTCACGATGTGGTTGTGTTGTGAAAGCAACCATGGTCTCGTTCATCTCACGTATGGCGGCAGACCACCGGATCGGCGTTGGTGGCCTGCACGGCGCTGGTGCCTCCCTCTGTCCCAACTCATATCCGAATCTGAGGGGAGTATGAGGAAAGGGTACGCCAAACCACACACCCTTCCTTTCGTTGTTATGGATAGATCCGGTACAACTGGCGCGGGAACGGGATCGTTTCGCGGATGTGACGAGTACCGGTGATCCACGCGACGACGCGCTCGATGCCCATCCCAAACCCACTGTGCGGAACAGTCCCGTAGCGACGCAAGTCAAGGTACCATCGGTAATCTTCGAGGCGCAAGCCGTGCTCGTGAATGCGTTGTTCGAGCAGGTCTGGGTCGTGGATACGCTGCGAGCCGCCGATAATCTCGCCATACCCTTCCGGTGCCAGCAGATCGGCACAGAGGGCTACTTCCGGCCGATTCGGATCGGGCTGCATATAAAATGCTTTGACCGCCGATGGGAATCGTTCGACGAAGACCGGTCGGTCAAACTTCGACGCGATCAACGTCTCGTGAGGTGCGCCAAAATCTTCTCCCCATGGCAACGGGTAGGCTCCTTCAACTTCCCCTTGATGTGCAGCGATCAGCTCGATAGCTTGATCGTAGGTAATGCGCGGAAACGGTGGAACGACCTGTTCGAGCAAGCTGGTATCGCGTTCGAGAACCTTGAGGTCTTCACGACGCCGGTCGAGCACACGGGCAATAATGGCGCTGACGAACTGTTCTTGCAACCGCATGTTATCTTCATGGTCGGCGAACGCCACTTCTGGCTCGATCATCCAGAACTCGGTGAGGTGACGGCGGGTTTTGCTCTTCTCGGCGCGGAAGGTAGGGCCGAAACAGTAGACTTTCCCGAACGACATCATCCCGGCTTCAACGTAGAGCTGGCCGGTTTGAGCAAGATAGGCTTTGCCGAGATCGAAGTAATCGGTTGCGAACAAGTTGGTTGTACCTTCGGCGGCCGTTGCCGTCAAGATCGGAGTGTCAAAGCGAACGAATCCCTGATCGTTCAACCACTCCTGAGCTGCAGCAATCACTTCGGCCCGAATCCGTAAGATGGCGTGTTGTTTTGCCGATCGTACCCACAGGTGACGGTGCTCCATTAAAAACTCAACCCCATGCTCCTTGGGGGTAATCGGGTATTCGTGGCTCGGTCCGACCAGCTCGATCTCTTCAACATCAAGCTCGTATCCGCCCGGGGCACGTTCATCGGCGCGTACACTACCGGTAATACGACACGAACTCTCTTGGGTTAAGGCTTGAGCTGTGGCAAAGGTAGTTTCACTGACATTCTTTTTGAACGTTACACATTGGATCGTGCCACTGCCATCACGCAAGAGAATAAAGATGAGTTTGCCTTTTTCCGTCTTATGGTAGACCCATCCGGCGAGTGTTACTCGCCGACCAACGTGGCGGGCAATGGTCGCGACAGTTGCAGTTGGCAACAGCGACATACGTGCTCCTTACCGTTTGTGTTGTAGTCTGTTCAGACCAATCCTTGTATCTTTCTGGGGCTTCAGTATGCCACGATTCGATACTGCTGGCAAATTGACAGTAGACGCTCGTTCACTGATAATGCTTGCGAGGGCGACGGCAGAATGTGGGCAATGTTGTTGATGCCGCATAGCGAGGGACGGAAAGGAGCGATGATGAAAGCGGTCGTTCAGCATTGGTATAACCATCCGGTAGTGCGGGATGCCCTGACCGATTTGGCCGATTATCGTCCGACGCTGGCGATGGCGATTGAGATTCAACAGGTACCGGCACCCACGTTTGCTGAACGACCGCGATCATTGCTCGTTGCCCAGCGGATGCAGGCACTCGGTTTGCACGATGTGACGATAGATGAGTTGGGGAATGTGTACGCTCGTCGGCCCGGTCAGGCCGATCGACCCGCTTTGTTGGTATCGGCACACCTCGATACGGTCTTTCCTGCTGATACCGACCTTTCCATCCGCTACGAGGGTGAGCGCGTCTACGGCCCCGGTATTGGCGACAATAGCGCCGGGGTAGCCGGCTTGCTGCGGGTAGCCGAGGTGTACCAGCGCTTCAATCTCCCAACTGCCGGTGATATTTGGTTTGTGGCAAATGTTGGTGAAGAAGGGTTGGGTGATCTGCGCGGGATGCGCGCCGTGGTCGAACGGCTGCGCTCGCAGCTCGGTGCGGTCGTCGTGATCGAGGGCTGTGATTTCGGCTCACTCCACCATCAAGCGATTGGAGTGCGTCGCTTTCGGATCGACGTCACCGGTCCCGGTGGCCATTCATGGGGTAATTTCGGCACCCCAAGTGCGATCCACGTGTTAGTCCGGTTGGCGGCACGTTTGACGGAATTGCATGTACCGTTGTCACCGCGCACAACGTTTAATATCGGGACTATCAGCGGCGGTACGTCGGTTAATACGATTGCCCAACATGCCAGTATGTTGCTCGATCTGCGTTCGGTATCGTCGGCGGCGCTGACCGAGCTGGTGGACGAGGTTTATCGGTTGGTCGAGGAGGCTGCGCTCGAATATCCCGACATCCACGTGCAATTGGTGAAAGTTGGTGACCGACCTTCCGGTGCTATTCCGCGTGAACATCCTTTGGTACAAGCTGCTGTTGCGGCTTACCAGATGGTTGGTGCGCAGGTTTCGTTCCAGCAGAGTAGTACCGATGCGAATATTCCGCTCAGCATGGGTATTCCGGCGGTGTGTGTTGGCTTAACCGATGGCGGTAATGCGCATCGCACCGATGAATATATCATACCGGTGAATCTGAGTCGCGGGTTACAGGCATTGTTGTTGTTACTGCTGGCGGCTGAAGCCATTGAAGATAGGTGATTGCTTTCGTACACTGCTAGGGTTCCGTCTATTCCGTGACACGTGGTCGTTCTGATTAAGGTAAATACGCTACAATACACGTATGCGGCGATTACTTATCCTTTGTCTGATAATATTGCTTCTTAGCCCGTTACCGGTCGCTGCCAATACGGCTGCCGGTCAACCGACCATCTTCCGTGAGACCAGTCATACGTTGGCGTATGCCTTTCGTGAATTCTACGACCGGCAAGGTGGTCTACCGATTTTTGGCTATCCACTCACCGAGGTGTTTATTGAAGATGGCCGTCCGGTGCAGTATTTCGAGCGTGCCCGCTTCGAGTGGCACGCCGATTTGGCGTTGGTGCAGGTCGGGCATCTTGGGCGATGGGCGGCAACGATGTATGCCGATCATCCGGCGTTTGTACCATTGCCGACAGCTCCGGCACATGCCGATTTCTTTCCCGAAACCGGTCATAGTCTGAGCGGGGCTTTTCGTACTTTCTGGTGGCAAAACGGTGGGTTGCCGACGTTCGGTTTCCCGCTATCAGAACCGTTTGAGACCATCGATGAGAATAGTCAGCCGCGTGTGGTCCAGTTCTTTGAGCGGGCACGCTTTGAGTGGCATCCGCAGAACCAACCCCGCTACCAGGTGTTGCTCGGACATTTGGGACGGGCATGGTTGGCTGCACATCCGGCGCCGGAATGGTCACTACAACCGGTGACAAGTGGCGATGCTGCGTGGGCTGCGGTTCGTCCGACGCGCGTGCGGGTACCGCGCATCGGTGTCGATACCGAGGTTGTCAGTGCGGGATTTTCGTTTGGGGTGTGGGACGTTCCACGCTATACGGCCGTCCATTACTGGCCGATCAGTGGCTATCCCGGCACAACCGGCAATATCGTGATTGCCGGCCATGTTGGGTATCGTGGAATTATTTTTAATCAGCTACCGGCAATTACAGTCGGCGATGAAGTATTGGTCACGGCGAACGGTAACGATCGTCGCTATGTGGTGCGTGAGGTTTTGACAGTGCTCCCCGATGCGACGTGGGTGCTCGCACCGACAAGCAGTGAAACGCTCACGCTGATTACCTGTGTCCCGATTGGAGTCTATTCCCATCGGCTCATTGTGCGTGCCGCACCGGTGACCGATTCGTAAGAGAGGGAATGCAATGGAAGGACGCCGTAGTAGATCGGGCTGGATCGGCTGGTTGGTCTTCTTGCTCTTCATTCTAGGGCCCTCAATCTTGCCACCACTGGCCCGCTGGCTGAGCCAGCAGACAGGTTTGGTGATCGGGACGACTGACCTGTTTATTGCGTTGATTGTCCTGATGGTGGTCATTTCTATTGGGAGTAGTATTTTTGGCGCGTTGCGTCGTTCGAGTGAAGACACCAACACCACACGCTTGCCGGAGAATCAACCATTCGATACACCGTCCGCGCAGGGTGAAGTCGTCCGTCAACCAACAACAAAGCTCGAAGACGTGTTTCGTACCCCACCACTACCGCCAGAACCACCCCGAATGCCGGCTTCATCGGCAAATCTGCCCGGTGCACCGCGTTTTGAGCCGATTATCGATCCCCGTATTTTGACTATCGGGATGATCGGGGCTATTGTGATTTTGTTTGTCTTTGGAGTGTTATTTTTACTTTTAAATCCATGAATTTATACGACCCATTTGCCCGTTATTACGATGCTGACTTTCGTCATTTTCACGACGACATCCCCTTTTATCGTGAGTGGGCGCGCCGTACCGGTGATCCGATTCTCGAGCTGATGTGTGGCACCGGACGGGTGTTACTGCCGTTGGCCGCAGCCGGTTATCGTCTCACCGGTGTTGATCTTTCGCCGGCGATGTTGGCGATTGCACGCGAACGGCTGGCTGCCGAGGGCTTGACCGATCAGGTGACACTCATCGAAGCTGATGTACGCGAGGTGGTGTTACCTGAAAACCATTTTACGCTCGCCTTTGTAGCAGTCAATTCATTTATGCATTTAACAACAATTGAAGATCAACTTGCTACCTTGGCAGCGGTACGTCGAACACTGATCCGTAAAGGGATCTTGATTATCGACCTCTTCAATCCCGATCCGTTAACGATAACTCGTGAAGATGGTCGCCTGCAACTGGAACGGAGCTATGAACTCGATGGTTGCCGTGTCCAGAAGTTTGTCGTGATCGAGAGTGATCCCGCCGAACAGATGAGCCACGTGACCTTTATCTACGACGAGACTGCCGGCGATGGGGTGGTCACCCGACGCACAATGCAATTTACAATGCGTTGGCTGTACCGCTTCGAGCTAGAGCATTTACTAGCACGAGCGGGGTTTACGCTGCGTGCAGTCTACGGTAGTTACGATTTAGAGCCGTATACGACGGCAAGCCCGCGCTTGATCGCGGTCGCTGCGCCGCGTCGCTGAGTGCCATTGTTGTGACAGGAGCAATATCCATGCTGTCGATCCAAGAGATTATGGCGCTGATCCCACATCGCTATCCGTTCTTGCTAGTGGACCGGATTGTCGAACTCGAACCGGGGGTGCGCGCAGTCGGCGAGAAGTTGGTATCGGCCAACGAACCCTATTTTCAAGGTCATTTTCCCGGCAACCCGATCATGCCCGGCGTGTTGATACTCGAAGCACTTGCGCAGACCGGTGCAGTTGCAGCGCTCAGTCTCCCCGAACATGCCGGCAAGCTGGTGCTCTTCGCCGGAATTGACGGCGCACGGTTCAAGCGGGTGGTGCGTCCCGGTGATCCCTTACGGCTTGAAGTACAACTCGAGCGTATGCGACGTGGGATTGGGAAGGGTCAGGCACGGGCGACAGTTGCCGATCAATTGGCGTGTGAGGCGGAATTGCTCTTTGCCGTGACCGATCCGACCAAGTAGGTGTTGGGCCGAGCCGCATTATCGACGGCTCGGCGCCGGTTATAGTTTCTGGTCGTCGGCTTGCTCAAAGCCGATGTCGGGTGGCAGATTGGGTTGTTGGGCTGCGGCAGTAGCTAACTGATGGCACCGCTCGTTATCGGGCACGCCGCTGTGGCCCGGTACCCACACGAATTGTACCTGATGGATCGTACATAGCTGCAATAGTTCAGCCCACAGATCGGCATTCTTTGCCGGTTCGGTGGCAGTACGCATCCAATGCTTGGCTTGCCAACGCTGCACCCACCCTTCTTGTACCGCGTCCACCACATACTTCGAGTCACTGTAGATGATAACCCGCATCGGTCGTTTGAGTGCGCGTAGCCCGGCAACACACGCCATCAGTTCCATCCGATTGTTGGTGGTACGCCGAAATCCGCCGGACAGCTCTTTGTAATGCTGATTGTAGCGTAATACCACGCCATATCCACCCGGACCCGGATTGCCGAGCGCACTCCCGTCAGTATACATGACCACAGTATCAGGCGATACCGCCGCTTCCGGTTCGTGATCAAGCTGTGCGGCTAACCACGCCTCCGCCGACAATCGCTCTGATTCCGGCAACGTGGCAACCCACGCTTTCGCGTCAGCAAGGGTAGCAAACCCTTTATAGAGCGCGTTGGAAAAACCTTGTACTTGTTTCGCCGCACCTTCCTCGCCATGCCATTGGCGATATACGCCTGGCCGGCGTCCGCGTATCACGAGATAGTATTGTTTGTGATTACTCATGCCATTGTACTTACCAATACGATCAAAGTGGAGAGTATTGTACCACTTCTGGATCGCGTTAGCATTAAACGACATCTAAAGATCTTGCCAACGACCCTTGACTTTGCTATCAAACTTCGGTATAGTACCAATGTCGGCACTCAAACAGCATAATTGCCGGTCAGGCACGAAGGAGGTGATGCCCATGAGTAGTAAGCGTATGGGTGTCACCGCTGGTGAGGCCCGCTAGGTCTTACCGAACCGGTGACCCCTTCTCCAAACCAGAATCCCCGCCGTAACGGCGGGGATTTTGCTTTATCCTACGTGGTATTGTGGACTAACCGAAACGAACCGGTAGTCTTATCGCAAGCCCGTCTGCTATAATGTAAAGATGATATGCCTACTGCTCACGCGACGTGATTGCCGGTCATACGAAGCAATGCCCGCGCGTCCATGCTATCGGTCAGTCTGCCTGCGGGCGCAAAGGGAGCTGCTATGAATAATTCCCACTCCGTTGCATCATTACGTCGTCGGCAGACGAGCACTGCCGGCGAACCAACCGCGAAAGAACGCGAATACCTTGAGGTTATTTACTATCTCGCTGCGCGTAACGAACCGGTCATTGCGGCCCGTTTGGCGCGCTGGATGAAGGTGCAGCCGCCAACAGTTACTCATATTGTTGCCCGCCTGCTTGAAAAAGGATTCATTGAACGCAATGCCCATGGCGAGATTACCCTGACCCCTACCGGTCTCAAACTAGCCGAAGAGATGGTCCGTCGGCATCGAATCCTCGAACGATTCCTCGTTGATGTTATGGGATTACCGTGGCACCTGATTCACGAGGAAGCAGTGCGACTCGAGCACGCTCTTTCGCCGGTGATGGAAGAACGCATTATGGCACTGGTTGGGCATGCCACGACGTGTCCGCACGGTAATCCGATTCCTGGCCAGTGTGATGTCTACACCGGCGCAGCTCGGCTCGACACGACCCAAGCCGGGCAGTCATTTGTGATTCGGCGCATTGCTGAAGAGGCTGAGGAAGAGACACCGATTGTCGCCTTTCTCGAAGCGAATGGGTTGGTACCGGGGGCCGAATTCGTCATTGTCGATAATATCCCCTCTATTGGTGTGACGTTGCAACGACCGGGTTTGTCGATCACCGTACCGGCTCATATCGCCGAACTGATTTGGGGAGACATCGCCGGTTAGCCGGTAGGTCGGGAGAACATGTATGGCACGGATCACGGTCACTATTCACGGCGAGCAACGCTCGTTCCCAGTTACTGAGCAGGGTATCACCATTGGCCGTCAACTCGATAATGAAATAGTGCTGAACCATGCGATTGTTTCGCGGAAGCATGCCCGTATCGAACTGCGTGGTCGGCGGGCGTGGGTCATCGACTTGAACAGTCGCAATGGTGTGACGGTCAATCGCTTGCGGGTGAAAGAAGAGCTGCTCAACGATGGTGATGTCATCGGGATCGGCCCTTTTGAGCTGATCTTTGAAGACCGTGCCGCCCAGAGTGTCGTACTCGACGATAATCGCTACTTCCCTGTTACCTCGGAGTCGCAGTCAGTTGCAGCCCACGCCCTCCAATTACAGCCATCTGATCTGCAAGCGTTTTATCAGATCAGCATGCGGATCAATCAAGCACTCGATTACCGCGAGCTGCTCGATGTGGTGATGGAGGAGATTATCCGATTGGTGCCGGCACAACGTGGGTTTTTGCTGCTGCGTAAAGGTGATGAGTTAGTACCGCGCGTGATTTTTCCGCCGAGTACCGGTGATGTAGTGATTGCCGGCAGTATTGTGCGCAAAGCCATCGAGCGTGGTGAAGCCGTTCTGACCCACGATGCGCGCCTCGAATTTGCCGGTTCTAAGAGTATTATCGCCGCTAACATCCGTTCGGCACTCTGTGCGCCTTTATTGACCCAAGTCGGTGCGATTGGTGTGATCTTGCTCGATTCGCCCGGTCGTGAGCAGTTTACGGCGCGCGACCGCGATCTCGTGGTGGCAATCGCCAATCTCGCAGCAGTCGCAATCGAGCGGGCACGCCTTACCGAGGAGTTGCGCGTGCAGGGCCAGGTACGACAAAACCTCGAACGCTTCCTTTCGCCGAACGTAGCCCATGCTCTGGCACGCTACGTCGCCCAACACGGAAAGCTATGGGAAGCACAAGAGCAGATCGTTACCGTTCTTTTTGCCGATGTGAAAGGCTTCACCTCCCTCTCCGAACTGTTGTCGCCGCGCGAGGTGCAAGATTTGCTCAATGAGTATTTGCACGAAATGACCGAGGTGATTTTCCGTTACAATGGCACCGTCGATAAGTATATCGGCGATGGGATTATGGCTATCTTTGGTGCACCGCGCTTGCCCGATGACCCACTTGATGAGCAACATGCCTTACGTGCTGTGGCTGCGGCTGTGGAGATGTTGCAAGCCCAACAGCGATTGGTCAGTCGCCTCGAACCTGATAAGGCGTTCACCATTCGGATAGGCGTCAATACCGGACCGGCGTATACCGGCTTTTTCGGCACACGTCACCGGTTGGAATACACGGCTATCGGCGATACCGTCAATACTGCGTCACGGCTGGAGACGGCTGCCGAACCGGGGACGGTGTTTATCGGTGAAGATACGGCCCGACTGGTCGGTGATCAGTTTGAATTGCAAGAGATGGGGGAGCTCCAGTTGAAGGGCAAGCAACAGCGAGTGCGCGCATATAAGGTGCTTGGCCCACGTACTAAATCTAATGGGGCAGCAACGATTGTGTACACCGGACCGTAATCATCTGCCCTTCCTTCGCGCTGTATTCCAGAAAGAGACGTTATGCCTACAGTTGTTGGCATTCGCTTTAAAGATAGTGGGAAAATCTACTACTTTGATCCTGGTGATCTTGACCTGAAGATAGGTGAGCCGGTTATTGTCGAGACAGTTCGCGGGCTAGAACTGGCGAAAGTAGCCCTCGAACGACGTGACGTGAGTGAGGATGCGATCGTCGGTGAGTTGAAGCCGGTGGTACGACGTGCTGAAGATGCCGATTTGGCGCGGATGGCTGAGTTGCAGCAGTACCACGATGAGGCGCTCGCTCGTTGCGCCGAGAAGGTGAAAGAGCACGGGCTGCCGATGAAGTTGGTCAAGGCCGAGTATTCATTCGATGGCTCGCGGCTAACGTTTTACTTTACCGCCGATCAGCGAGTCGATTTTCGCCAGTTAGTGCGTGACTTAGCCCGCACGTTTAAAACACGGATCGAGCTACGCCAGATTGGGCCGCGTGATGAGGCAAAGATGCTCGGCGGCATCGGTCCCTGTGGCCGGATTCTCTGTTGTACCTCATTCTTGCCCGATTATGCCCGCGTCTCGATCAAGATGGCAAAAGACCAAGACCTGCCGCTCAATCCGAGCAAAATTAGTGGGGTCTGTGGTCGCTTGCTCTGCTGTCTTGCGTATGAACACGAACAGTACCTCGAGATGCGCAGCCAGTTGCCCAAACGTGGGACGTGGGTGGTAACGCCGGACGGGCCGGGCGAAGTAGTTGGGCAGAACGTGCTGAAACAGCAAATACTGGTGCAGTTGGCTAGTAGCGGGATGATCGAAACCTACGATCTACCGCAGATCACCCTCGCGACTGAACAGGTGATTGCGTTGGCTAGGGAACGGGCGGCAGAAGGGATTACCCCGGCGCGTTCGGAGAAAACCGAACGTGGCGAACGCCGTATGCTGCGTGATGAGATCGATGCTTTTGCCTGGAACGATGATCTTAGTCTGCTAGAAGATGAAGAACCTTCGGTAGGGTTGATGATACCGGTGTTACCGCCGCCGCTAGAATCAAACCGTGACCCAGAGCAGAAACCGGCAGCACAGCCACGTGTACGTCAACGGAATCGGAACGACAGGAAAGAGGCATCGGCAAAGCAGGTACCGGCGAAGCAGAAGCAGCCACCCGCAGCGAAGGCGAAGTCACCAACGGCACCATCGCCAGCCAAACAACCAGCCTCAGAATCGCCTTCAGCTCCTACCGATGCCAAACGCCGCCGTCGTCGCCGTAATACCGGTAAATAGGACTACTACCGGCTGTGCACTCAGGGTCGCACATGTGCGATAACTGCCGCTCGCTGAGCTGATGGTCATTGGTTGATTCGGTTTAAACAACGGGGGCAGAATGGAAGTCTTCACAGTTGACAATCACATTTGGGCGATTGATCACGAGTTGTTGGGCATTCCCGGTGTCGGCGTGACATATGTTGTGCGCGGTGAAGAAATTGCGCTGGTCGAAACGGGCACGGCACTAACCGTACCTCAGACGCTGGCCGGACTTGACGCCTTGGACATTCCCCGCGAAGCGGTGCGCCATATTCTCTGCACCCACATCCACATGGATCACTGTGGTGGTTCCGGGCATCTCGCTGCAGCGCTACCGAATGCTACTGTGTACATTCACAGCAGCGTAGCCGAGCATTTGGTCAATCCAACTAAACTGATGGCCAGTGTACGCCGGGCCGTGGGTGAAGAGGCATGGCCATTACACGGTGAATTGCTCCCCATTCCCGCCGAGCGGATCCGTCCGGCTGAGCACCTCCATCTCGATCTCGGTCGGGATGTTGTGTTGGAAGCTATCGCTACACCGGGCCATTCACCCGATCACCTCTCATATCGCGATCGCAAAAGCGGAGGCCTCTTCATCGGCGACGCAGCAGGTTTGATCATGGAACGCTGGGGGCTTGTCTTTCCGGTCACACCGGTACCGACCTACAACCTCGAAGCGCACTTACAGACCATCACGATGCTGCGGACCCTCAACCTGCCGCGCATCTACCTCACCCACTACGGTCCCCACGATGATGTTGATCATCAATTAAGCTATGCGGCGGAACGAATAGCAGAATTGGCCGACCTCGTCCAGCGCGCTCTTACCGATGGCGATCCCGATGTCGAGGCATTAGCGGCACGTTGGTTACCCTACCCCGATAACGGCCCCGCCGGCGTCGTCGCCCGGAGCTGGTCACGGATGAGCGTAGCCGGCATAATCCGTTACGAATTGAAACGCCGCCAATCATCCCCGTCATAACGGTAACGCCTCACTGCCGTGCGACGCGCCATCACCCGTACGGCCCCCGCTACGCCGCACGGCGGCGCGTCATCCCAATCCCTGGTATGGTATACTGTACCGACGTATGGCGACCACCGACCTGCTGGCCAACCTGAACCCACAACAACAACGCGCCGTAACTACTGTTACGGGGCCGGTATTGGTGTTGGCCGGGCCAGGTAGTGGCAAAACGCGCGTGCTCACCCACCGCATCGCCTACCTGATTGACGAAGTTGGCGTTGATCCGCTCCAGATTTTGGCCGTCACCTTCACCAACAAAGCGGCCCGCGAAATGCGCGAGCGCCTGATAGCGCTGCTCGGCGAAGCCGTCGCCCACGACCTGACCGTTGGGACCTTCCATTCCATCTGCGCTCGCTGGTTACGCCGTGATATTGTTCATCTGGGTCGTGAACGCGATTTTGTCATCTATGACACCGATGATCAAGAACGCCTGCTAAAACGGGTATTACGAGAGCTAAACCTCAGTGAGAAACAACATCCACCCCGTGCCATTCTTAGTGCTATTTCACATGCCAAGAACGAGCTAGTTGATCCAGAGGAGTTTGCCCGCCACGCACGTACCTATTTCGACGAGATAGTAGCACGTTGCTACGCCCGTTATCAAGCTCTCCTCTCCGAAAGTAACGCACTCGACTTTGACGATCTCCTTGGCGAGACGGTGCGTTTGTTTAGCAACTATCCGGCGGTATTGGCCGAATATCACAAACGCTACCGCTTTTTGCTGGTTGATGAATATCAAGATACCAACCGTGCCCAGTATTTGCTGGTACGCGCATTGGCCGAACGCGACCGTAATCTGTTCGTGGTTGGTGATGAGGCGCAGAGCATCTATGCGTGGCGCGGGGCCGATATTCGCAACATTTTGCAATTCGAGCACGATTACCCTGATGCAACGGTGATCATGCTCGAACAAAATTATCGCAGTACGCAGGCAATCCTCGACGCTGCCCAAGCGCTGATCAACGCTAGTCCACAACGTAAGTATGCGAAACGGCTCTGGACGACAAACGGAACGGGTGATCAGGTCGTGCTGTATGAAGCAGCGAATGATGAAGACGAAGCCGCGTTCGCCGTCGGTGAAATAATGCGCCTCATTGCTGAAGGAACAGCGCGGCCCGGTGATTGTGCAATTATGTACCGAATGAACGCACAATCGCGCCTGGTCGAAGTCGAAGAGGCGTTAATCCAGTCACACCTCCCTTATCAAGTCATCGGTGGGGTGCGCTTCTACGAGCGTAAAGAGGTGAAAGATGTGCTCGCCTACTTACGCCTAGTCGCGAATCCCTACGATAGTGTGAGTCTGCAACGAGTGATCAATTGGCCGGGACGCGGGATTGGCGAACGCACGGTCAACGAATTAATCGTGTGGGCAACCCGGCTTGGTGTCCCACTGTATCAGGCGCTCGCTGAGCTGGTTGATGAGACAACCGAACACCCGTTTGCTGCACGTGCACGAAATGCACTGCTTGACTTTTACCGACTGATCGGCGAGTTTCATAGCCTTCGCCAAAGTATGCCGCTTGGCGAACTGATCGATTACCTATTGATGCGCATCGAAGCTCAAGCGACATTGTATCAAGAGTACGAAGCAGAGGAAGCCGAAGATCGCTGGCGCAACGTGCAAGAGTTGCGCAACGCAGCAATCAATTACGCCAATCTACCGATTGAACATCAATTAGCAGCATTTCTCGAAGATATTGCGTTGGTCGCCGATACCGACACGCTCGACCGCAACAATGATGTGGTGACGTGCATCACCCTCCATCAGGCCAAGGGTCTTGAGTTTCCGTATGTCTTTGTGCTTGGGGTAGAAGAGGGCTTACTTCCGCACAGTCGGTCTACCAATGATCGCAACCAATTGGAAGAAGAACGGCGCTTGCTCTACGTGGGAATGACGCGGGCGCAACGCCGGTTGTATCTCTGCTATGCGGCTCAACGTGCGATGTTTGGCCGTGTAACGGTTTGTACCCGCTCCCGCTTTTTGGCCGATATTCCCTCAACGTCACTCAAACTGTTGCGCCGCCGTGGCTATCGTGCTGTGACCGTCCCCCAGACTACGATGTTCACCCAACGCATGGTGGCTCCTCATCAGCAGGATCAGCGCATGGCACCGCTGCTACCGCGTCAAGCTGCCTTCGTTCCCGGTCAGCGTGTATATCACGCAACCTTTGGTGAAGGTATTGTCGTCAGTAGTCGCCTGATCGAAGGTGATGAAGAAGTGACCGTTCGCTTTGCCGATCGTGAGCGGCGGTTACTGGTCAGCTTTGCCCGTCTCGAACCGCTCACGGACGGATAAGCGTTCCTAGCGGACGTTGCTGTAGTTCGCTCACCAGAAACTCACGGAGTGCGCGCGCAGCAGGTGAAGCGGTGCGATCGCTCCGCCAGACCAGACCCAACGAGCGAGTCAGGGTCTGATCGCGGATAGGCAAACTGACCACGCCGTGAAAACCGGCCACTGCCAGCGCCGGCACAAGAGCAATCCCCAACCCGGCGGCAACAAATCGTACCAGTGTTTCCGTCTCACCACCCTCCATCACTGTATGCGGGGTAAAACCGGCCGCATGGCATGCCTTCAGCGTCGCTTCGCGCAACTCATAGCTTGCCGGCGAGAGAATCCAACGCTCGTTACGTAACTCGGTCATCGCCACCTCGTTGCGCCCGGCCAGCGGGTGATGCGGGCTAACAATCAACACCAGCGGTTCATTGAGCAACGGTGTCACCGTCAACGCTTCATCGCTCACCGGTAACGCCACGACTGCCAGATCGGTCAAACCCGACTCAAGCAGATCGAGCAACGACTGAATCCCAGCCTCATGCAAGCGCAGGGTAATTCCCGGATACCGCTGATGGAACGCAGTCAACAGCGGTGGTAACAAATGCGCACCGACGGTGGGCGGTGCGCCAATCGCGACTCGTCCGGCCTTTAAGCCAACTCGTTCGGCCATCGCGGCGCGTGCCTCTTCGACCTGAGCCAACACCGCTCGTGCATACGGCAACAATGCCTCACCGGCTTCGGTCAAACGAAGGCTGCGCCCCACTCGGTCGAACAGGGTAATACCTAACTCCTGTTCAAGTTGGCTAATCTGCTTGCTCAACGCCGGCTGGGCGATGTGTAGTTCGGCCGCTGCGCGCGTCACGTGTGAATGGCGAGCCACAGCCTCAAAATAACGTAAATGACGAAGTTCCATCGCAAAACCCTCTTGTTTGGCGCGTCATCCTGTATGGTATCATACCAGATACGAGTATCAAAGATATGCATTGCAGCATTATCCACGAACGACTATAATCGGAAGAGCAGATTCGCAGCGGAAGCGTCAGCAGCGCAGGAGAGTTCAGTCGTGGCAGGCGAAGAAGTTCAACAGCAGATAACTACAGCAATCCAAACGTACCGGGAAGAGATCGATCGTATTCGCCGTGAGCTTAACGAGGTTGAATCGTTGCTGCGACAAGGCATGGCTGAAGTTGACAAACTCTCGATGCGCGAAACGTCGATTGCCAATCGCGTGCGCGATCTCGATGTCAATCTAGAACGGTATGAGAAGACCGATATCAAGACGTTTTATACTACATTGATCGAAGTACAAATGCGCTTACAAACCATGCGGGCCCAGGTCGAGCAACTACAAACGCGACGCGAGACGTTACGTGAACGCCAAAGCTTGATCGGCGAATTTGTTGAATTGCTCGAAGCAGCGGCGGCACAGTTAGAGCGTAGCGCCAAAATCGCCGATCTACCGTTTGATCCACAGACGATGATCGCCAACATCATCCAATCCCAAGAGAGTGAACGGCTCCGGATTTCCCTGCAAATGCACGATGGCCCGGCCCAGGCAATGAGTAACCTTGTGTTGCGGGCCGAAATTTGCCAACGTCTACTCGACCGCGATCTCGATCAGGCGCGCGCTGAATTAGTGGCGCTGAAAAATGCAGTCAATAACACATTGCAAGAGACGCGCAAATTTATCTTCGATCTGCGGCCAATGACCCTCGACGATCTTGGACTGGTGCCGACGTTGCGTCGCTACGTTGCGCAAGTCTCCGAGAAACACAAGATCGATCTGCACTTGTTGGCACAAAATCTGGATCAACGCCTGCCCGGCCACTATGAAGTAACCATCTTCCGCTTCATTCAAGAAGCGATTAATAACGTAGTGCGCCATTCTGGGGCGACCCAAGCCCGGATCATGCTCGATAACAGCGATAATATCTTGCACATTCTGATCGAGGATAACGGCAGTGGCTTTGCTGTGCAAGACGTAATTGCTAGCTCCGGTACACGCAAGAATATGGGTCTGGCCAATATGCGCCAGCAAATCGAAGTCTTGCTGCAAGGTGAATTTGGTATTGAGAGTACGATCGGTCGGGGAACGCGGGTCGCAGCGACGATTCCGTTGCCATGAGGAGTGAGGATTCGTGGTGGGTTGATGTGAAATGAAAATAAAAAATGTCCTTAAAGAACGATTAAAGGTGGCAAATATATACATCTTATTACCGATATTTTTGGTACTATGAAATACACTCCTCGATCCACTACGCCGACTTGATCTTTGGTGGTATATCAAAGTCGGCGAAATTATTTTTAACAGTGGTCAAATACTGACAACCGATCTGTTTTTCGTTTACTGAATATAGTAAGGAGTTTACTTATCCTAATTGGTTGGCAGAAGTTGTCTTTTTTGTTGTTTTAAACATTGGTGGGTTAGGATTGTTGATTGTACTTAACACACTTATTATTATCCTAACGTTTATCGTAGTTCTGAAAACTGCCTTTGTTGATAAGGTGACTCCTTGGTTGTTCGCTGTGTTTGTGCTAATCTCTGCAATGTTATTTATAATGTATTCTAATCTTCGGACTCAAACACTTGCTTTTTTGTTTTTAGCCATTTTTATGTTGGTTTTATGGAATTATCGATTCCAAAAAGGTAGAAAATATATCTGGGTTCTGCCAATCCTTATGATCATTTGGGTGAATATTCTATGGATCGTACATTATCGGTCTGGGAGTTGTTGCCGTCTTCTTGGTTGGGGAAAGTTTTCGTTATGTGGTGCGCAGATGGACGAACGATCACGATGTGCTTGATCGATCAGCAATATCTCGTCTAGTTATAGTTTTATTTCTCGTTGTTGTTGCTACGCTTATCAATCCGTATGATGGTGACATATACCGATATGTACAGCAAGTAGGCTCTGATCCATCATCACAAGTGTTTGTTACTGAATGGCAGTCGCCAAAAATTACTAACATTCAACACGTTTTGTCTTTTTTCTCCCCTTTCTTGGTTACAACTCTGATTTTTATCTACAGCCACTCCAAACCGGCTTGGACTGAGATCGTTTTCTTCGGAGTATTCATACTTCTTGGCTTCACTGCGGTGCGTAATGGGATCTGGTTCACCATTATCATGACCCCGATTGCCGCGCGGCATCTTGCCCACGTCCCTGTACCGCTGATAGATTATCGACGCCATGCGACCAATTCCCTACGGCCTGTAGAGGCATCTTTTACTGCCGGTGTGCTCTTCGTACTTGTTGCTATAACTGTGCTGTTCAGCCCTTGGGTGCGTCCTCATCTCGGCGTCGCAGTTCTGCGTCCATCGCTTATCGATAATCAGATTCCACTTAAAGCATTTGCCTATCTTGAACAGCACGGGATTAGTGGATGTATGTTTCATCATCAAGATTTTGGTGACTATATTATTTGGCGGTTGTGGCCACAACAGTATACATTTATTGATGGTAGAGTTCACTTGTTCTCACTCGATGTGGTGCATGACTATTTGAATGCAATTGCCAGTAGGGAATGGGAAAGGATAATGGATAAATATCAAATATCTCATATCTTTTTGCCAAAATCCGATCAACCCCCCTACTAAGCATTGTTCAGCAATCTTCTAATTGGTGAATAATTTTTTGAAGACCGAAAAATAAACTAAATGCCTGTGTTTACTGATTAGCGAAAACTTTGCGCTCTCTCTGAACGGTTAAGACCTACCTACCAGACCGGTCTCACCGCAATAGACACAATGCGTGCAGAGCGGAGCTGCCGTGTGGCTTGCGCAGTACTGGACAAAGCCGGTAGCGTAAGCATAACGTGCGAGGATATGGAGATAACAAACTACAATCTATCGTAGAAATGTTGTCCTTAGCCATGGATTATCGTTGTCAGTCAGTTAGATTTCTGAATGATAAACTTTTTGTGAGGTAAAGTTTGACAAAATTATCATCTCTCCATAGGATAAAGGTCTCGCTAAGAGGCATTTTTTGACTAAAGAGGTACCGGTAGATAATAGTACTCTCTGGCTATTGGTTTTTCATCCCCTAACGGTTATACTAAGAACCGTGGAGAGTTACTCCACGATATAGTTCAACCGCACTAGTCTTTAGGAGGAACACAATGCTTCGCAGCTTTTTCGCCAAGGAAGAGGGTCAGGGTCTGGTCGAGTACGCGCTCATCCTCGTTCTGATCGCCGTCGTTGTTATCGGTGCGTTGACCCTGCTCGGTAATAACATTTCCAATCTGTTTAATAAGCTGTCCAATACTATTAAGTAACTAATTCTTCCAACCCCGGTTCCCCGAACAATCATCAAAACCCAGTGTTTGAATACTTCACCCAGTCGCAACGGCTGGGTGGAGTATTTTTGTGCCTCTAACGCTTTCGCATAAGTCAGAGTGCGGTAGAATGCTAGTGGTGGCGATGCAGTGGTTTCAACGCAAAGACGCAAAGACCGCTATGGAAGAGGGGCATACGGCAGGGTGCCCTCGGGAGGATACCGCAACGGTGCCAAGGGTTGTTGTGCGGTTGCAGGGTGAACTTAGCCGTGGGTGCTGCTCTTGGATATCACGGGGACGATACACGATACCTGGGTGGAGGAGGTACGATGAGTCGTAGTGCATGGCGTATTATCCGCCTGCCGGTCGTGCTGATTGGAACAGGGATACTCTGGCTAGTGTTGCTTAGCCTGAGTGGTTGCACGACTGCACCGTTGCTCGGTGAGGTGTCGGTGAGCGCCGAGCAGTATGAGCTAGGAGTTGGCCCGCCGCTTTCCATTAGATATGAGGTTGGTCGGCCAGCGTTGGTTGATATCTATCTCCTTGATGCTGCCGGCCGGCGTTATCATCTCCGGCGAGCACAGCCGCGGGCGGCGTCCGGTGATCCGTATGTGTTGCGTTTCGATGGGAGCGTACCAACCGATGATCCGCAAGTATTGCGGCGTTTACTCCCACCTGGCCAGTACACGCTTGTTGTCGCAGTGCAGGCTATCGATGCTAATGCGAGTGCTGAACGCCGCTTACCGTTGACAATTGTGGGGACCGCCATCGAACCGCCGGTGATCGAGAACCTGATGGTCTGGCCGCCGGTCATCTCGCCGAATGCCGATGCTATTAACGATGTAGCTGAATTTACCTACCGTCTGCCGGTCAGCGCAACGGTGAATATCGATGTGACTGCGCCCAACGGCGAAGTGATTCCGGTGGTGACCCGTGAGGAAGAGGGGCCTTACGAGCAGCGCCACGTTTGGAACGGTAAGCGTCCGAATGGGTCGCTCCTTGAGGCCGGCGTCTATACGTATACCGTGCAGGCTGAAGATGCGTTTGGGAATGTGGTGCAGCGGCAGGGCCAGATTACCCTCGCCGACGTCGGTCAACCTGAAGCGCGGATTGTCTATTCGATGATTGCCCCGCAGCGGGTGATGTTGGGCGAGGTGATTACGGTTACGATCCGGGTGCGTAACACCGGCACCGTGCCGATTCGCACGTATGGCCCACCGAGCGGGTATGAATACACCACTGATGAGGTCTTTTCTTCGGTGGAAAATGGTGCTTACGCTGCGCAAGCCGGTGGCTTTTGGCGCGTTGGGATGGATTGGGATGCCAACAGTGGTGGCGGGCCAAAGCGCTACCCGTACCGCTGGTCAATTTCGCCGCGCCCGCCTGAAGAGTGGGCTCAACCGTTCGTTGAAGATTTTCTTTACCCCGGTGAAGAAGCAGAAATTATTGGGCGCGTGCGGATTTTGCAGCGGGAAACACGGATGGGTTTCTATGTTGGTCTTATCCAAGATGGGGTAGGTTTTTTTCAAGATCGCACCGGGCGCACGATTATCGATGTCGGATTTTAGACAACAAAATACCGTCGCCACCAATAGTTGGTGGCGACGGTAGCAGGCGATGTAACGGTGGGGATCGATTAATAATCGGCTACCTTAAATGCGACACTACCGATTGAGAGCAGATCACCGTGCTGTAAACGTTGACGGCTGTTAATCCTTTGGCCATTGAGGGCGACCAGCGCACTCGCGTCAAGCGGCGTGATGAACCAGCGATCAAGCGTTTGGGCAATCTCGGCGTGACGATCAAGTACCTGCCGGTCATAGATCACAATATCACACTGACGAGTACTTCCGATCACCATACTGCGCCGATTGACGACGATCTGTTGTCCGGTACACGAACCGGACACTCCGACGAGGGTCAATGCGCGTCCCATACAACCTCCAGCGAAAACAACTATTGCGATACAACTATATAGACATATGATTCTCATCACCATCTCATTTTGTCAAGCCTTACCTTGGGACTATCTAGCGATAACCGGCATACGATAGCGCAGTACGTTGGGGTCGCTATCCATAAGTGATCTACCTCGTGCGTGTGTCATTGTCGGAAATGACGGGGAGTGATGGTATGGCCGAACCAACGGTGCAACGGGTACGCATCTATTTGAACGGCGAAGATAGCGTAAACGGTCAACCGCTCTATAAAGCGGTAATAGACGAATTACGCCAGAGTGGTGCAACTGGTACGACAGTTCTGTTGGCTCTAACCGGCTTCGGACCACGTCGGCAGATGTTAGCAGACGCTATGCGGCAGCCGGTTGTGATTGAGTGGGTTGACAATGCAACGCGTATCCAACGATTACTGCCGTTGCTGAGTCGCCTGATCGGTGATGCGCTAGTAACGCTAGAGCCGGTGACCATCGTGCAGGGTGTACTGCGTCCGACGGGGCCGTTCCGTACCACCCAATTAGTCGCCGATCTGATGCAAGCGGACTCACCGGTGATTGATGCCGCTGCGCCACTGCTCGATGTCCTCGAACCGTTTGTCACCGGTCGGGTGGAAGTATTGGCAGTCGTTGAGCATGATACTGTTATCGGAACCATCTCGCTGCATGAATTAGTGTGGCGTGCCGGTTTACGGGTACCACCGTACCTGCTGAGCATGCTTGAGCCGGCAGAACGAGCGGCAATTCTGACACCGCTCCAAGCAGTAACTGCCGGTGCAATTGCTAATCGTGAGATACGTGGTGTGCATGCGACGATGCCGATTACGCAAGCCCTGACTCGAATGATCGAGTGGGGCTACAATCAACTACCGGTGCTCGATCCACTCGGGCGGTTGGCCGGGATGTTTGGGCAACACGAGGTGTTGCAGGCAGTGGCACACCAATCCGAATCGGGGGATGCTGCCGGTTTGGGGGTGCAGGTAGGGATGGTGATGCAAGCGGCAACAGCACGAGCTACGCTTGGCCAATCATTGGCAACCGCACTCGCCTTGCTGATCACCACACCGGGTCAAAGTTTATTTGTCGTTGATGGCGATGGGCATGTTGTGGGTATCTTGCGGTTAAGTAAGGTGCTATCCAACTTGCAAGACGACGAGCGAACAAGCGTACTGACTGCATTGCAAAGCACTCAACGAGTACAGCCGACGGCGTTGCCCGGGGCACGTCGCACCATCGACGCCTTTCTTGAACCACCACCACCGGTCTTGGCGATCAATGCCTCGCTAGGAGTTGCTGCTCGTCAGTTACTCATGATAAACACCGAACGGTTGCCGGTGGTAGACTCAGAAGGGCGACTGTCGGGTATAATCGCACGTGGCGCCCTCGTGCGCGCATTATTACAACACGAATAGAGGAAAAGACTATGGCTGACCGTGTGTTAATTACCGGTGGTGCCGGATTTCTCGGCATTAATTTAGCGCGTTATTTGTTGGCGCGCGGCTATATCGTGCGTTCACTTGATATTGCCCCTTTTGACTATCCCGAGCGGAATCAAATTGAAGAGCATACCGGCGATATTCGTGATCGAGCTGCCGTTGACCGGGCAATGCAAGGGGTGAAGTTTGTTGTCCATACAGCGGCGGCACTTCCGCTCTATTCACCGGCCGACATCTTCTCAACCGATATTGACGGGACGCGCAACGTCCTCGAATCGGCTCGTGATCACGGGGTCGAGCGGGTAGTCCATATTTCGTCAACGGCAGTGTACGGTATTCCCGACCATCACCCACTGGTAGAAACCGACCCGCTTAGTGGTGTGGGTCCGTATGGCGAGGCTAAAGTCAGAGCTGAGGAGCTATGTCTCGAATTCCGCAAGGCCGGGATGTGCGTACCGATCTTGCGACCAAAGTCGTTTGTCGGCCCTGAGCGACTCGGTATCTTTGCGATGCTGTACGATTGGGCAATGGAAGGGCACAACTTCCCGTTGCCCGGAAACGGCAAGAATCGCTACCAGTTGCTCGATGTCGAAGACCTCTGTGAGGCAATTGTACTTTGTCTGACGTTGGATCGGGATCGGGTCAATGATACCTTCAACATCGGCGCGAAAGAGTTTACCACGATCAAAGAGGATTTTCAGGCGGTGCTCGATGCAGCCGGCTATGGCAAGCGCATTATCACCTTCCCGGCCAAGCCCATGGTGTGGGCACTGGCGATCCTCGAAAAGCTGAAGTTGTCGCCGGTCTACAAGTGGGCGTATGGTACTGTAACCGAAGATTCGTTTGTGTCGGTGGAAAAGGCCGAGCGAGTGTTAGGCTTTACGCCCAAGTATTCCAACAAACAGGCGCTGGTCCGCAACTATCAGTGGTATGTGGCAAACGCCAAGAAATTCGGTCAGCAGACCGGTGTCTCGCACCGGGTGCCGTGGAGTCAAGGAATTTTGCGGCTGGCGAAGCTATTCTTCTAATCGCAGGTTGCCGGGCGAAGGCAGAGAGTGATAGGTAAAACGACACCTATCACTCACTCTTTGCGTCTGCGTATCAGCGGGTTGATCGGATTATCGCTGCGTCGAGCACTGGGAGAGAGATGATTGTTCATCACCAGCGCGATCCCGTCTTGCAGCGTTGCTCTCGTCTCAAATACGCTCAGATCGGCGCCGAGACTCACCAACGTTTGCGCGACTTCTGGACTAATCCCGGTCAAGATTACATGCGCACCGAGCAGCCGGACCGCCCGCGCTGCCCGGATTAGGGCGTCGGCGATAAACGTATCAACCGTATTCACACCGGTAATATCGATAATCACCATCTCGGCGCCGCGATTTGCTACCCCTTCCAACAACGTCTCGATAATCAAGTTTGCCCGGCGCTGATCGATTGACCCGACGAGTGGTAACGCAACTGCCCGATCACTGATCGGCACCAACGGTGTACTCAGCTCGCGCAAGGCCCGCTCTTGTGCAGCAATAATTTCTTCCTGCATTTGCAGGCGCTCAAATTCAATTGCCTTGATTTCGCTGATATTTTGCATCATCCCCACCATCCGTGCCGCTTTGCCATCGGGGCCGGCGAGGAAATAGCCACGGTCGAAGATCCAGACATACGAGCCGTTTTTATGTTGGAAGCGATACTCAACGTCATACTCGCTTAGATTGGCCTCTGCCTCGTTGAGTAGCTTTAACGCCTGTTCGCGGTCATCGGGGTGGATCAAAGCCTCCCACTGCGCGATCCCACCGTCGAGTTCATTCACTTCTCGCCCGCAAACCGCTACGGTTTCGCCGCTCCATACAATTGCACCGGTTGCGACATCGTAGTCATAGATCATGAGCCGTAATGCACGCACCAGCATCGCGTAACGATGGCGTAGATCGTTGAGTTCACGGAGGATCTGTTGGGGATCAGGAGTCATACCATGCTCCTCTGAAAACACGTCTTAAATAGCTAATCCGACTGTAAGTAGGAAGAGGTGGGTAGTCAAGGTGAATGAACGCTGCCATGCATTCTAGACATCATCTGGATTAGGGTTTGAGGTAGGGATGAGCCGAACACTTCCTTTCTACGCCTTCCCATACACCGGAATCGCGGCGCCACTAATGATACGAGCGGTGGGGCCGACCAGAAAATGTATCACCGCCGCAATCTCTTCCGGTTTGACCCAGCGCTCGTGGTTGGCGTTGGGCATGGCAGCACGATTGGCCGGCGTATCGATGACACTGGGGAGCACGGCGTTTACAGTGATGTTGTGCGGGAGTAGCTCGGCGGCGAGTGCTTCAGTGAGTTGCAAGACGACTCGTTTGGCTGCGGCGTAGGCGGCGAGGTTGGCGCCGGTTTGGGTAGCGGTACGACTGCTGACGTTGACTATCGCGCCCCCACTGCGTTCGATCATGTGGGGAATGGCCGCTGCGCATGAGATGACTGCTGTCTTGAGGTTGATGTCGAGTTGCGTTTGCCAGAGCGACCATGGCGTCTGATGAACCGGTTGCCCCCCAGCAAAGCCGCCGGCAGCGTTGATCACGATGTCAATCCCGCCATGCATAGCGGCAACGGTATCGTAGGCTGCTTTCGTTGCCGCTTCGTCGGTCAGATCAACCCGCATTCCGATCACGGCGGGAAAGCGTTCATGTAAGGCGTGAAAGGCGGTTTCTTGAGCGTAAGGCGTTACAACAGTAGCGCCGGCAGCAAGCAAACGTTCGACAACGGCTACGCCTAATCCGCCGGTGCCGCCGGTAACAATAGCAATCTTATTAACGAGATCCATAACACTCGGCTCCTTGTGACGAAAGCGACTCCGGCGCACAACAGCACCAGAGTCGCCATATCTTCAGACAAACGGAGAACATTCGTTGCAGGCAACTCCCTCGTCACCCGATTCGGTATGGCCTACTGCATCAGCAGGTCAAAGTGCGGTCGCCCATCGTCGCCACCGAGTCGGCGGAGGCCACGCTGAATTGCGCGCACTGCACCTTCACCGAGCCAGAACGTCAGTACCGAGCCAACGATGAAGCCAAGTGCGCTACCCAAAGCCGCTCCACTGGCGAACAATACAAACCGCTTGCGTCGCGACGCCGCTTTGCGCCGCGTAGTCTCCTTGCCCATAATACTCCTCACTGGACGACAACTACCGGCATTGCTTTACTCCAAAGACGTTCAAGCCGATAGTATTCACGCTGGCTCTGACTGAAGATGTGTACCACGATGTCGCGATAGTCGAGTACAATCCAGCCGGTGTCGGCGCTACCTTCGATGCGTGGGTTTAACCCATGCTCGGTTGAAATCTTTTCGTCGATATGGTCGATAATCGCACGCATTTGTCGATCATTATCGGCGGTGCAAATAATAAAATAGTCGGCAATGGTCGTCTGCGGACGAATGTCGAGCAGGATGATGTCATGAGCCTGCTTGTCTTCGACCAACTCGACAATACGGCGGGCAATCACTGCGGTCTCGATAGTCATATCCTCCTTTGTCACTGTGCGTTATCTGTTAATCTGATCGTATCATATTTGATGCATGTTGTAAAACGGTACATGGCACAAAACCGGTGCAAACAACTCATTCGGTTGCTTATCATACGTCGTTGGCCGGCTTGGGGGTGCTCGGTTTGAGGCGGATGGCGATAGCTCCGTTGTCGAGCCTGAACATCTCAAACATCCCTTTTGCTTCTGTAACACAGGCTTCCATTAATTTCGATAGGGTCTGATACCCGTAGCGTCGATGGTCAAAACTAGGATCGATAGAACGGAGGCGTGAACCGATGACGCTCCCACTAACCCATTTACCGGGATCAGCTTGCGCCGACTCGGCCAGTATGTCTTTGAGGAGTTTCACGGCATCGCGCAGCGGTATAACTATTTGACTATCGAGTTGAGGTCGGTTGGTAAGCTTGGCTGTTGGTTGGGGAATGGGTGAACCGCCGTTGGCACCTGCTGAGGTTGTTGGTGGTAAACTGCTCCTCACCGCAGTTGTTTCGGTTGTGCTGATGAGGGTCGGTGCAGGCGTGTTAGAACTTTGGGTGGTTTGCTCTCTTTCCGTGACAACGGTTGGAGGAACAGATGATGTGCCGGTGTTGGGTTTCGCCAAGGGGATGAACGTACTGCATGCCTCTTTCAAGACTATTGCCGTCTGCTCCATCCCGATCACAATCACGTTAGCGCCGCCGGCGCGGAGTCGTTTGACCAGCGGTGCATAATCACCGTCACCGGTTACTAAACAAAAATCATCGCACACTTGCCGGTAATGCAGATCCATTGCATCAATAGTCAGTACCATATCGATGGTACTTTTACCCGGAGCTATCCCTGCATGGTAGATCGGACGCAAATCGTAGCATGCGACTGCTTCAATCCATTTTTGGTGGGCAGAGAGTGACCAGTTGGCATAGACACGGCGTATGACCAACATGCCTTGCTTGTGAGCTAATTCCATCACTTGGTCGGCATAGGTGGCAGCACAGTTTTCACCCAAGAGGGCAATGCGGCGAGGTGCGGTGGGTGATCGGCATGCGGTGGCTCCGGTAGGCAGCAAGGCGACGTGCGTAGATTGCCATCAGCAGGTTTCTGACCAGTGGAACGCATCGTTGGGTTAAGAATGATAATAGCAGTGATGACATATCATTCCCCAGGCGTGCAAAATCGGCGTGCCTCTCTGAATCTACGTAACCAACCGGTAAAGGTTGCAAAATCGTAAGAGTCTTCGTTGATAAGACGAGAACCATATTCACTATACTGCACTACCTTAGTACCAGTCGTTCTAGGGTTTCCCAAGAATCCGCACCGGATGGTACATATTATGGTAAATCTGCGCGATCTAGGTATTTCAACCCAAGGAGGTAGTGTATGACCGATCTTCCGGCACTTCAGATTGGTCAGGCTCGGATCGAGCTTTGCGAGGGTGATATTGTGACCCAATCAGTGGATGCGATTGTCAATGCGGCCAATGAGCAATTGCGCCAGGGTGGTGGTGTATGTGGAGCGATCTTTCGCGCCGCCGGTGCTGCGGAGTTGCAGCGGGCGTGCGACGCTGTGGCCCCTTGTCCAACCGGCGAAGCACGGATTACGCCCGGTTTTGCCTTGCCGGCTCGGTACGTCATCCACGCTGTAGGCCCGATCTTTGATAGTTACTCGCCGACTGAAGCCGACCGGTTGTTGATCAGCGCTTATCGAGCGAGTCTGGCGCTAGCTCGTCAGTATGGAGTACGTAGCATCGCTTTTCCGAGCATCGCCACCGGTATTTATGGCTTTCCGGTCGAACGGGCGGCTCCATTAGTGATACGTACATTGGTCGGTGAACTTCGTGTGCATCAGTCACCGGCATTAGTGCGGATGGTGTTGTGGCACGATACGTTTCCGGTGTATCGCGCAGCATTGGCACAGCTTGCGGCGACAAGCTAGCGAGGGTCTAGGCGGTGTTGACGCAAGCCTTAAGCTGTTACTCGTCAGCATACCACATCACCGGGATGTAACGTTCACCGATCGGCAGCAGTCTGCTGCAAACCCGTTTAGGCGCTGGAGCCAATTGCAACAATTTGGTAAAACCTTCGTCAAAACACCAGAGCAAGCGTAGGTGGATCGGCCACACCTCGGCCGGAAGGAGCTTTCTATGCAGACTCGACTAACGCGCAGCAGCACCGATAAAATGATCGGCGGCGTGTGTGGTGGATTAGCCCGCTACTTTAGCGTCGATCCGGTTATCGTTCGCCTCATCTTTGTATTGGTCTTTTTCATCAACGGCATTAGTTTGCCGGTCTATCTGGTGTTATGGATCATTATGCCGAAAGACACCCCGCCACAATATCCATCCTTCACGTCAGGGGTAACGCCGCAGCCGCAGGAGATGTTTGTCGGTCAGGGTCAAGTGAGTGGGCAAGCACGGGTAGGCTATGCGCCTGATCCTGGCTATCGGTTCGATCCGCTCACCGGTAAACCAATCGAAGGACCGGCCACTGGCGAAACGGTGCAATTAGTACCACCGACACCGCGCCGGCGCAATTGGAGCTTGTTAGGAATGATTCTGATGGGGGTAGGAGGGATTATTCTGCTCGAGCAAATGGGGATCAATCTCTCGTTACTCTTCCCGATGTTGATGGTTATTGCGGGTTTAGTACTTTTGTGGCGGGCACGGTAGGGGCATTGCGCCGCAATGCCCCTACTGCGCGCCCCCGGCGATCATCGCGATTGTGATCGCGATGATCGCTCCCCCTACCGAGCTGATCAAGTTCACCAGGTCATTATCCATCCAGCGCCAGCCGCGCAAAAAGCGATTGGGTGTGCCATCACGGGCAATGCGGCGCTCGGTTTCACGCCCGTCAGGATACATGTAAATCGCCTGTACCGTTGCACCGAGCAGACTATCGAACAAGGCGCCGCCCAAACCACCGATGACTCCGGCGATGATCATCCACCATGGCGGAGCGCTATCCGGCGTGGCCAGAAGATTGAACAGAAACATCGTTGTCCCGATCAACAACCCGCCGGCTGCTGCGGCTGAGGTACCCATGAGCGTCACGCCACCCGATGTGCCCGGTGGCACCGGTTGGCCGGTGGTAATCAAACGTGGCTGATGAGGACTCAGCACACCTAACTCGGTAGCCCAAGTATCGGCAGTAACGGTAGCCATCAACCCAACAAAAGCGGCCAATAACCACCACGGCTGACCGCTCAGTGCAAATGCTACAGCGCAGATTGCACCCAACCCACCGTTAGCGATGGTCTGGAAGAAATCACGTCGGCCTCCTTTGGAAAACTTCTCGGCAGCCCGCTGCTCTTTAATCGATTCTTTGTAATGCGATAGGACACTACTCGTCACAAAAAACACGATTAATGTCAATCCCCACGGCCAGCCCCCAAAACCAAATGTTAGCGTACCCACTAACACAGCCCCTACCCAACCACTTTCGCTCAGGGAACGACGGGCAAATGCCACACCACCGATAACGATACTGAGCACGAACCCGAGGCCGATCTGTACAAGGTCGATCATACTCTTCCCCGCCTCAGCGCCTAGACGGCAAAAAGATCGCAGAGCACCCACTGGGATGCTCTGCGATTATACCAGAGACAGGAGCGATGATGAGTTAGGCAGCGGCTCGGGCCGACATGGATTGCCGAGTGTGACGAGCAACACCGCGGAGGGCAGTCTCGAGATCGGCGCCCAGCATGTCGGCGACCGTCTTCTCGGGTACAAACGATGCCATCATGCCCAGCATCGGCGTAAGATCAATACCCATGACCACTTGTAAGTCGGTGCCGTTGACCGCTTGGCTGAGAACCCAGCGCGTTTCAACCGGCAATGGTGTGCGCACGGTAAAAACAATTTCCCGGTTGTCTTGCCATGTCAGGTCACCTTCGCAGCGAATGGTACCGAATAAACCACCCATCGACATGTAGGTGACAAGGCGAGCATGACGGGCAATGTCATCGCGATTAAGCAGCTCAGTCTTTTGCACGCGCGGCAAAATCTTGCTGATGAGTTCGGGGTTGGCTAAGGTGGTAAATACTTGCTCTGGGGTAACACCCTCTATGTGACAGCGGCGACCTACTTTAATCATGGAAAACTCCTGTCTCTGTTTTGTCAATACTTTGCACAACTAATCATAGCATCTATGTACAGGAATGTCAATAGTTGTAGAGCGAAATTTGTTGGGAAATCGAACAATCGCGGCAAATGGTCAACAATGGCGGTGTTATTGGATCTTTGGGGACACTGGAGGAATGCGCTACGAAATAGCGAATAGTGGTGTAACGTCAGGTGTCACCTAGAAATGTCGTCCGATCACGCCACCGATTCGGGATCGACCACCCGATGTTGCCGACCATCAGCCCACCGCATCAGACCAAATGCGCTCAACGCCAGTACCGCAAAACCTAGTGCCAGCGGGATAATCGTACCGTTATAGGCCTGACCGATGATGGTGGCAATCGGAATGGCCACAAACGTCGAGAGTGAGCCGACCACCGCAGCGCCAGTACCGGCAACATGACCGAGTGGTTCCATCGCCATCGCATTCATATTGCCAAACAAAATCCCAAGGCAAAAGAAACTCGGCATCAGTGCTGCCATCAATACCCAGAGCGAGGGTTGACCGTGCGTCACCACGGCAATGCCTGCCAGCGTGAGCGTCAGCCCGATCAAGACGAGCAAGGCATTGCCGATGAGCGAACGCATCCCGTAACGCATCACTAATCGCCCGTTGACGAATGACGCTAAACCGATGGCCAGCGCGTTCCCGGCAAAAAACAACGGGAAGAGGGTCCCTAAAGCGTACTGTTCTTGAAAAATCTGCTGGGCAGAGCTTAGATAACTTTGGAGAATCGCCGAAATAACTCCGGCCATTAACGTATACCCAAGCGCTATTGGGTGACTCACCACTGCGCGAAATGCTCGGCCAATTCGCTGCGGCGATAGCGGTGTCCGTTGGGCTGCCGGTAGTGTTTCCGGTTGGCGTAGACCAAACCAGAGCAACGAAACAATACCTAACACGAGAAGCGTGACGAAGAGCATCCGCCAAGCCGCTACAAGCAGGATAGCCTGACCTACTGCCGGCGCGACGATCGGTACAATGATGAACACGACCATAATGAACGACATTACCCGCGCCATTGCGCGCCCGCTGAAACAGTCCCGGATCAGGGCCATTGAGACGACTCGTGGCCCGGCCACGCCTAGACCTTGTAACAGGCGACCGGCCAGCATCATCGGAAAGTTGATAGCGATTATGGTGAGCGCAGAGCCGATAATGAAGACGGTAAAGCCGAGATAGATGGCGGCTTTGCGGCCAATGCTGTCAGAGAGTGGACCGTAGAGCAGTTGGCCGATCGCTAAGCCGACAAACACCATCGTTACCACCAACTGATTGGCATTGGCGTGAGGTGCACCGAGTTCGTGCCCGATACTACTCAGTGCCGGTAACATCAGATCAATCGACATCGCCACCAGCGAAGTCATCAGTGCCATCATCGCGATGAATTCCCCCATCCGTGGGCTAGATTGAGATGGTAACGTTGACATATTCGGCATGACCTGATCGATGAGACATTGCATTACGCTCCATTATCACGGTTTTCGTGGTTTTTGACAAGTCAATCATCGTTTACGCAATGGTTTGGTGAAGACGCCGGCGCAATCGCACTGACCAATCGTCGGCGCCACTGACGGTCTGTATCCAACAGCGGTTGCTATTGTGCAGATGGTCGAACGCCTTTATCATGCATCAGGTTCGCTACACATACGCTACGAGTTGAGAACATCCAATGCAACCTATTGAACTCCGATTGGCACAACCCGGTGATACGCCATTGTTACGACAGATTGCAATCGCGGCGAAAAGCTATTGGGGGTACCCTGCTTCGCTCATTGTCCAATGGGCAACGACCCCCATCATCACCCCGGAAGCGCTGGAACGTGATCGAGTATGCCTTGCTGCGCGTGCGGGAACTCCGATCGGCTGGTACCGGTTAGCCCTTGATCGGTCACCGGCGTGGCTCCACGAAGCGCAGCGAGAAATCTTCCTTGTCTACGCTCCTGTGGTAAGATTTCTCGGTCGCTGACGCTCCCTCGCAATGACAGGGGGGGCTGTCTTTTCTACGCTCCTGTGGTAAGATTTCTCGGTCGCTGACGCTCCCTCGCAATGACAGGGGGGGCTGTCTTTGCGAGAGAGCACCGTTGTTGCGAGTAAATGACTGTCATTTCGAGCGTAGCGAGAAATCTGCCTTGTCTACGCTCCTGTGGTAAGATTTCTCGGTCGCTGACGCTCCCTCGCAATGACAGGGGGG
>NZ_JBMFNE010000026.1:1050-57341 GCF_049970315.1 Chloroflexus sp. | reverse complement strand
ATACCGTGCCCCTACGTCATCGACACACCCGCACGGCGGATACCGTGCCCCTACGTCATCGCCCCACACCCGCACGGCGGATACCGTGCCCCTACGTCATCGACACACCCGCACGGCGGATACCGTGCCCCTACGTCATCGCCCCACACCCGCACGGTGACACCGTGCCCCTACGTCATCGCCCCACACCCGCACGGCGACGCCGTGCCCCTACGTCATCGCCCCACACCCGCACGGTGACACCGTGCCCCTACGTCATCGACACACTCGCACGGCGGATACCGTGCCCCTACCCCCTGTGACCGACATATGCACCATCCTTGACGCCGGTTCGTGCCGTGCATTTTTTACCGTTGCCGATTGCGGTCGCGCCCACGCAAGAAAGGTGGGATATCGAGATCATCGTTTGAAATAGCCGGACGCACCGGTTGCACCGGTGGCTGCGTCGGTGCCGGTGTCGGCTGCTTGGGCCGCTGCGCCGACGGCCCACCGATCTGGCCCGTCGCTTGGCCGGTACTCGTCGCTGCCGTCGGGTACGAACGGGTGCGTTGCACGTTGCTATTGCGGTTGACATCAAAACCGGTGGCGATCAGCGTAATCTTGATCTCGCCGGGTGGGAAGTTCGGATCGATCACCGCACCGATAATAATGTTGGCATCAGGATCGACCTGCTTCGCCACAATATCAGCCGCCTCGTAGACCTCCATAATCCCCAAATCTTCACCACCGGTGATGTTGAAGAGAACGCCCTTCGCACCATCAATACTTACCTCGAGCAAGGGGCTGGCAATCGCCTGATTCACCGCATCAAGCGCACGAGTATCACCTTTCCCATACCCAACTGCCATCAACGCCGAACCCTGCTGCGCCATAATGGTCTTAACATCGGCGAAATCAACGTTAATCAGACCACGCTGCGTGATCAGGTCGGAGATGCCCTGAATGCCTTGGCGCAATACATCATCGGCCATCATGAAAGCCTGCTGGAACGTCGTATTCTTACTGGCCGTCTGCAACAGGCGATCATTCGGAATAACGATTAATGTATCAACCACCGGGCGCAACTGCTCAATCCCGGCTTCGGCCACTTTACGCCGATGATTCCCCTCAAACGTAAAGGGACGGGTCACAACACCAACCGTCAATGCACCAAGATCGTGGGCAATACCGGCAATAATCGGCGAGGCACCGGTGCCGGTGCCGCCCCCCATACCGGCGGCGACAAAGACCATATCGGCGCCCTTCAACTGCTCGTAAATGTCTTCTTGATTTTCCTCCGCAGCTTTTTGACCGATAACCGGATTACCACCACTGCCAAGACCGCGGGTTAGTTTGTCACCGATCCGGATGCGCACCGGTGCTAACGAGTGCATCAACGCCTGCACATCGGTATTAACGGTAATGAATTCAACCCCCTGCACCCCGGCGGCAATCATGCGATCTACTGCATTGCTGCCGCCGCCGCCAACACCAACAACTTTGATCTGAGCAAAATCTTCGAGTGAGAAGCCATTACTGCTTCGGTCAACCATGTGCGAACCTCCTTGGTGGTGATTATGGCAACAATTCGCGCACCCAGCGGCGGAAGCGCTCGTACAATGACATATCATCAGATGGAGTTTGCTCAGGTGGCCGCCCACCATACCGCATTCCCCACCGCAAAAGCCCTACTGCCGTCGCATATGCCGGTGAGTCGAGTGCGTCGTGAACGCCACCCAAACCACCGGGAATCCCGATTCGGACTGGCAAACCCAAATCTTCGCGGAGTAGCTCATCAAACCGGTTGAGCTGCGCACCGCCACCGGTCAAAACAATCCCGGCCGGCAACATCCCATCGTACCCACTCCGTCGCGCTTCGGCGACGATCAGCTCGATCAATTCCTCGGCACGTGCCTGCAACACTTGTTTGAGTAAATGCGCACTGATCCGCTGTTTTTCGCCTACCGTCAGCGTGTCAGCGTCGATCAGGTCACTTTCATCATCCGGCGCCGGTGGGTTGCCGGCCAGCGCACTGCCGTAGCGCAGTTTGAGATACTCGGCGGTGTTGGGAGGTGTGTGCAGCACATAGACGATATCGTTGGTAAAGTGCTGCCCACCAACCGGTATCACACCGGTATGCCAAACCCCGCCATGGGCAAAGATCGCGAGATCGGTCGTCGCTCCACCGATGTCAATCAGCATAACTCCTTGCTCTTTATCTTCATCGCTAAGCACGGCTTCCGCTGCTGCCAACGGTTGCAACACAAGATCATCAATCTGCACACCGACCCGTTCAACGCTGCGGATCAGGTTTTGAATTGCCATTGCCTCGCCGGTGATGATATGTGTTTCCACTTCCAGTCGTAACCCGCTCATCCCTATCGGGTCGCGAATACCTTCGTTGCCATCGATGACATAAGCGCGCGGAATGATATGAATGATTTCCCGCTGAGTCGGCAATGCTACCGCCTGCGCCGCTTCGATAGCGCGGGCCACATCTTGCCGCGATATACCATCGGGATTCTGCACCGCTGCAACCCCACGGCTGTTCAGCGATGAAATATGGCGACCGGCAATGCCGACAAAGGCATGGTTGATCCGAAAACCACTCGCACGCTCAGCCTTTTCGATACTCGTTTCGATGGCCGAAGCTGCGTCATCAATATTCACCACTACACCTTTATCAATCCCTCGGCTAGGCACCGTCCCCACACCGAGAATATTCAGTCGCCGACCATCGCCGGCTTGGCCGACAATGGTACAGATTTTGCTTGTGCCAACATCTATACCGACAATGGTTCGTGCCATGGTACGTGCCATAATTGCCTCACTGCCTACCGGAGCCGCAGCTTACGACCTACCGTCGGTGCGGTTCTGATAGAAAGGGTTCATCGGTCGTAAATCCAAATAGGTAAACGGCGTACCGTCGGTGAGCAGATACGCCAAGATCATTAATTTACGGGTAAGGTGCTCGCTCCGTCCAAAAACAATCATTTGATCTTGTTCGGTACGAATAAAGACGCCCAAGCCAAAATCCCAGCCGATCTGAGCCGGACGAAGGCCTAGTTCGTTTGGTAAGCGCCACGCCAGCTCGCGGGCTAACGCTAACGCATCAGGGTCGAGCTGCATCTGCGGCTCAACCGGCAGATTGGAGCTATCGACAATCACCAAAGCATCTGCCGGTGGCGCGACTGTAGCCGATTCAATCACAAACCCCTGGCGGTCTACTAGATAATCGACCCCACCGCTCCGCCAATAGATCACCGGCTGGCGCTCGACAATCACGATCCGTGCTCGATTGGGTAAGATCAGGCTGAGCCGAGCATGTTCGACAAATGGACTGCGGAGCAACGGGGCCACCGCCTGTTCTTCATCGATCAGCCAGATTGGCCACCCGCGCAACGGGACAGCATCGACAATGCGTTCTGGGCTGAGAAACTCAACCCCAACCACCTCGACCGTTTGCACACGGAATTGACTGCTAAAGAGGACGTAGAAGAGTGCTAGGCAGCTAACTATAAACACGGCACCGCTGACGATCCGCCCACTCTGCAAGCCGTCAATGAACCGTCGCCGCCACCCGGGAATTGCCGGTTCAGACGAAGACCGGCGTAACCGCTGCCGGCGTGCAGCAACCCGTTCGCGTGTATTTGGCGGATTGTATTCCATCGTCACCCCTTTACGTAGCCGGCACGCGCCGACCGGGCCAATGCCAACTCAACTAGTCGGTCGAGCAACTGTGGATAGGGTAAACCGCTAGCCGCCCACATTTTGGCGTACATACTGATCGGCGTGAAGCCAGGCATGGTATTGACCTCGTTCAACCAGAGCGTGCCTTGTTCACGGTCAAGGAGAAAATCAACTCGGGCCAGCCCAGCCCCGTCGATCGCTTGAAACGCGCGCTTGGCGAGCGTTTGCACCTGTGCAATCTGCATTTCGGTTAATGCCGCCGGTACTATTGTCTGTGAACCACCGGCGATATACTTCGCGTGGTAGTCGTACCACTCACCGGCAGGAATAATTTCACCGGGAATACTCACGTCAACGTGTTCGTTTCCTAATACCGAGATCTCTATTTCGCGCGCCGGAATGCCCTGCTCAACGACAATCCGTCGGTCATAACGGGCAGCTTCGTGCAAGCCGGTGATCAGTTCAGCTCGATCACGGACTTTACTCACCCCCACACTGCTACCCAAATTGGCCGGTTTAACAAACAACGGGAAGCGCAACGTTGCCTCTATCCGCTCACAGACCATCTCAAGAGCGGCCAATTCATGACGACGTACTAGCACCCACGGTAAGATCGGCAAATCGGCAGCCGCAAACGCAGCCTTCATCAATGCCTTATCCATCCCTACCGCGCTCGCCGCCACTCCACACCCAACGTAAGGACGCCCGGCCAGTTCAAAGAGGCCTTGGATAGTCCCATCTTCACCATAGGGACCATGCAGCACCGGAAAGATGACATCAGCGGGGGGTAACAACCAACCCGGTTCGCCTACACGGCCAAGTTCGCGCACCGGGCCGGGAGCAACCATTGTCGCGCTGGCCGGTAAACGGGACGGATCGGCCGCTGCCATAAGCATCGCCAATGCACCGGGACCATGCCACCAGCGGCCATCTTTACCGATCCCAAGCGCTTCGATCTGGTAGCGATCCGGATCGAGATTGCTCATCACAGCGTGCGCCGACACGAGCGATACTTCGTGTTCGCCACTTTGACCACCAAAAATGACGGCAATCGTGATTGGCTTGCTCATTGGTGACTTCTCCACCTACGTATAGCGATCGTGATAATGATCGTTATTAAAAAACGATCCTGTATCAACAATTTTTCGTATTATTTTGTTCGTGATAATCGTTTTTGACACCTTTTTTCTGCGCCGTCTAATCTGTCAAAACCTAGATAACACGTACTTCCAACTGTAACGTCACCCCAAACCGTTCGGCTACCGTCGTGCGCGCGAGTTCGATCAATGTCAAAATATCGGCGGCCCGTGCCTGACCACGATTAACGATATAGTTAGCATGGATCGGGCTAATCTCGGCATCACCAACACGTGTCCCTTTCAAGCCTGCCGCCTCGATCAAGCGACCGGCACTATCGCCGGGCGGATTTTTGAACACGCTACCACACGAACTTCCTGCCGGTGTTTTCCGTTTCCGTTCGGCGGCAATCGCGCCTATCCGCGCCATCAATACATTCGGATCGGCACGATGCAGACGGAAGCGCCCGGCTAACACGAGTGGCGGGACACCATCAGCCCCTCGCCGTTTAAGAATACTCTCCCGATAGGCATAGCCCAGCTCGGTTACCGGCCAGACTACTCGCTCGCTGCCGTTGAGCAACAGCTCGGCATCGATCAGCACACTTGCCGTATCACCACCATAACACCCCGCATTCCCCACAATCGCACCACCAATCGCACCGGGCAAACCCTCGGCCCACTCAAGCCCGGCCCACCCCATCGCCGCCAACCGACGGGCAGTACCGGCCATCGAGGTCCCGGCTTCGACCCACAATTCCGCCGTCTCACCGTGCTCGTGCAACGCCCAACGTTGGCCGCGATAGGAAGCGATCACTCCAGCAAACCCTTCGTCACGTACCAACAGATTAGTACCACGCCCAACCCAAATCAGTGGCAACCGGTGGGTCATAGCCCATGCCGCCAACACCATCGCCTCATCGGGCGTGGTTGGTTCGGCATAATACTGCGCCGGCCCACCAACCCGCCACGAGGTATGGCGCGACATTGGTTCATTGGGGCGGAGGGCGATTGGCAAGGATTTGTTCATCTATGCCTCCGCATGCATACGCTGAAGCTGCGCAATCACCATCGCTGCCACTCGATCACTATCACCTGCACCGAGCGTCAACACCACATCACCCGGTTGGACCAACGCCACCAATCGCTCTGCTGCGGTGGCAATCCCCCCACCATAGTACGCAACCACCCCCCGCGACACGAGATAGGCAACCAACTCGGTAGCGAGCACCGCCGGATCGCCCTGTTCACGAGCTGGATAAACATCACCGATCAACACGATTGCCGCAGCGTGGCATGCCTCTGGCCACTGTTCCCACAAACTGCGGGTGCGGCTAAAGGTGTGCGGTTGTATGTAAACAACCACCCGCCGACCGGGGTAGCGTTGCTGTGCTGCCGCGATTATTGCTTGCACTTCCGTAGGATGGTGCGCATAATCATCGATCACTGTTACTCCGGCCACTTCGCCATAGACCTCAAACCGGCGGCTACTCCCGCGATAGGTAGCCAACGCTGTTCCGGCTGCTTGCAGATCGGCACCCCAGATCGCCGCTGCCGCCAATGCCGCTGTCGCATTCCGCACATTGTGGATACCGGGCACAGCCAGCGTTACCATCAGGGCGAACCGACGGGCAAAGGTTTGTCGGTCGTAATACCAGAGATCAAATTGCTGTCCCTCGGCAGTTACCGTCACACGACTGGCCGTCCAGTCGAGAGGCGCCAACCGACACGACACCGGATCACAGGTAAGCTGCTCATCGATCCCATACCGGCGGGCCTGACCGTCGACATCGAGCGCCACCGCACCGGGATCATCGGCACACAGCAGCAACCGGCGCCGATCACGCACCTGCCCGGCAAACTCAGCAAACGCGGCGGAATAGTCGGCCGCCGTCGGATAGATATCTGGATGATCCCACTCGACATTCGTAACGATTGCCATCGCCGGCGTCAGCGCCAGAAACACCCGATCATACTCATCGGCCTCGATCACCAACGGCGCCGTCGGATCACCCCACTGCGCACTACCACCCAATGCCGGTACATCGGCACCGATCAAGAAACCGCATGCCACCCCACCACCCCGCAACGCCAACGCCGTCATCGCGCTGGTGGTGGTCTTCCCGTGGGTACCGGCAACGGCAATTACCGGTCGCTGGGCCGACCATGCCTGCCACAGATCGGCGCGGCTCAGGCGGGGAATACCCAACGCCGCCGCCGCTGTCAGTTCAGGATGTTCACCACGAATAGCGGCGGTCGCCAATACCGCATCAGCCCCACGGACATACGCCGGATCGTGGCCTTGCCAAATGCGTACCCCGCGTGCGGCGAGTGCCGTGGTTGCTCGGTTCGTCGTTAAATCCGAACCGCTGACCGTATGCCCCTGATCGAGCAAGAGGTGAGCAATCGCGCTCATCCCTGCCCCGGCAATACCCACAATGTGATAATGACTCACGGCTTCCAGACCTTTGGAAAGTTAAACAAGATCAACAACCCTAAAATCATAAAGAAGATTGCAATCAGCGATGGCAGCAGTAGACTAACATCCGGCAACACATTAAGAAATGTCGCAATTGGACCCTCAAATGTTCCGCCACCGGTGATAAATTCCCGCCAGAACACCACCGTTGCATTTGTCCACAGTAAGGCAATCAGCGCCCCTACGAACAAACCGAGCGGACGCGCCAACCTTTCCTTCGGCGGTCCCTTCCATGCGGCTTTGTTATCAAAATACTTACCTAATAGGATCAAGGCAATAAACGCCATCGCCCGAAAGAACAGCGGTACCTGAAAACCCGGCGTAATCAGAGGATCAAGCGGTGGCACCAAGGTTGGGTCATTCCCGATCAGAAATGCAACAAAACGCGGTGCATTCACCCAAAGCCGGTTAATAACATCAACCACAAACGTACCACCTTGCACACACGTCACATACGCAATGATCGTCCAAAGTGCCACCGTCAATACATTACGCATCCCTTGCTGATAACCGGCATAACCACCAATCGCCATTAGAATCAGCAAGAGTGCCACACCGTTGAGATTGACCGTAATCGCAGTCTGGGCAAGGGGGAGCACTATCCACTGCTCAATCATGCTGAACTCCTCGCAAGATCAATCAGTGCGTCAGCCAATCGTTGCGCCGCGTCAGGACGAGCGAGCACGCGACTTCGCGCTGCCATCTGTTTCCGCATCACCGCATCACTTAGAAGAGTATGTATTGCTTGTGCCAATGGCCCATTGGCCGGATCACCATCCCCGAGCATCGCATGATCGGCGACCTTCATCGCCGCCCCCCGTTGCACCAAATAATCGGCATTTTCATCTTGATGAACATACGGATAGGGCACAAGAACTGCCGGTAAACCAACCGCCGGCAGTTCGGCAAGAGTCGAAGCGCCACTCCGACAGACGGCCACATCAGCCGCCACCAACGCCGCCGTCATACTCTGGGCACTACCACCGGCAAGGTAGGGGAAGAGGAGATAGCGTGCCCGTAGCGCCGGTTCGAGCTGCGCAGCCGTAGCCTCTAACCAAACGTAATCGCCTTCGCGCCCACACACATGAATGATTGTGCAGAGCGGCAATAACGACGGCAAGAGGGCAGCAATCGCACGATTGACACTCCGTGCTCCCCGACTCCCGCCGTACACTAACAACACGAGTTGATCGGGTGCGATCCCAAACGCGCCTCGTGCCGCTTCACGGTCGGTAGTAAACAGCTCAGTACGTACCGGATACCCGGTAATAATCGCCCGGGGATGCCCTTCATACAACCCTAGGCGGGGCAGCGCATCACTTACATTGACTGCCGTGACATCGGCGATTCGGCTTAGGACCTTCACGGCCAACCCCGGCACCACATCGGGTAAATAGATCATCGTTGGCACACGCCGCAGCTTAGCAGCCACGAACAGTGGTACACAGACATAACCACCGGTACCCAAAATGGCTGCCGGTTGCTCACGTCGTAATAACGCGATTGCTGCTCCGATCCCACGCATGAGGATCAGCAGCGATCGCGCGACCTGCACCGGGCCCCGCCCACGAACCGCAGCCGCCGGTAATGACCGGAAGGGAAGTGTACTCTCCTGAGTGACAATCCGCTCTTCCATTCCCCCGACACTTCCCACATAGACCACGTGTGCCCGTTCAGCGAGGGCTTCGGCGACTGCGAGCGCCGGATAGACGTGCCCGCCAGTCCCGCCACCCGAGAGGATAAGCCGTGGCATGCTCGGTACGCTGACGGTACTTTGCCGTTGAAGTAACTGATGATGACCGATCGACATGGCGCGAAATGTTTAACAGGATCCCGATTGCGATCAGACAACTAATCAATGACGAGCTTCCATACGACAGAAACGGTAATGTCAACCCAGTAAACGGAATCAACCCGGTCGTCACTGCAATATTAATAAAAGCCTGAAATACCAACCACGAGGTAATCCCTACCGCGACAAGCGCTGCGAACGGTGTTGGTGCGCGCGCAGCGATCCGATACCCACGAGCCGCAATGATGACAAATACCAGCAAAACCGCGATTGTTCCCCACAATCCCAACTCTTCACCGATAATGGCATAAATGGTATCAGTGTGTGGTTGTGGTAGCCAGAGGTATTTTTGCCGGCTCATGCCGATACCTTGCCCCAAGACACCGCCACTGCCGAAAGCGTAGAGTGAATGAATGATCTGATACCCTTCGGTACTCGCCCGTGACCACGGATCAAGAAAGGCTTCCCATCGACTACTACGGAAGGTGATAATCAGTCCCCAAAACGCGGTAATCGCCAGCAACGCCGCCCCACCAACGTGCCACAGATTCGCTCCTGCCGCGAAGAAAATGGCACCACCGATCAAAACCATCACGATTGTAGTCCCTAAATCGGGCTGCAACATAACCAACCCGCAGATAAAACCAAGGATAACGGCGAAGGGCGCCAAGCCATACGTCACATTGCCGAGCCGATGGCTACGCCGCGACAGCCAGTGGGCAAAGTAAATGATCATCGCCAGCTTGGCAAATTCTGAGGGCTGGACACTAAAAATGCCAAGCCACCCTTCACCGAAACGGATCCACGACCGCGAGCCGTTCACCTCGGTCATACTTGCCGGCAAGATAAGAACGGATACCAGCAAGAGCAATGTTCCTGCCATGAGGTGAATCGAGTAGCGTTGCCAGACCCGATAATCGATCCGCTGAACCACCAACATGGCAACTAACCCGATTATCGCCCCGGTGGCTTGCCGTAAGAGGTAGTAAAACGGGTTGGCGTACAGCACTGTTCCCTCAACGAAACTGGCGCTATAGACCATCACCAAGCCAAACACCGTCAGACCACATACTACGGCTAACAACACCCGATCCGGTGAATGTGTGGTACGGTCAAACAATGGGTTGGCAACAGCTCCATTGTGGTTCAGTCTCATCGTCTAACTTCCTCTGATCAACCATCACCCTTAGGCCGGCTGCACCAAGCGCACCAACACCATCATCCCCAAAGTAAATGCCGTTACCCAGAGCCAGCCTTGCCGCGGAAAACGACGGATCAGTAATGGTGGAAAAAATCGCGAATCAATGGTGAGCCGGGGAGAGAGTGCAAGACTCACCAACACACCACTGACCAATCCGCCCAGATGCCCCCAGTTATCGATGACGCCTTGGGCAGCAAAACCGATCAGCAAGTTGATGACGGCAATGGCGACAATCCCACGTACCTGATCTTGACCGAACTGACCTAATACCTGTCGGTTGAGGTAGTAAAACATGCCTAAGCCGCCGATCAGACCGAAAATAGCCCCGCTTGCCCCAACTGCCGGTGCCGGTGAGAACGCATACGATGCGATACTACCACCCACACCACTGAGGAAGTACAGCACCAGAAAACGGACGTGCCCGTAAAACCGCTCGGTCTCCGGACCCAACACGGAAAGTGCATAGCCGTTAAAAAAGATGTGAATGAGGTTAGCGTGCAGAACGGTTGCCGTCAGCAATCGCCATACCTCACCGGTGGCGATCCGTTCGTTGACCTTTGCCCCCAAAACGACCAGCACCGACAACGTAGGCTGAAAGAATGAACCACTGAGCACACAACTCAAGAGATAGACAATTCCGATTATCCAGAGCAGACTGTAGGTGACAACCGGTCGCGGGATCGCAGGACGCGGCGGTGGTGGTGGCGTGTTCTCCGCCAAGTCGGGGCGACGGCCAAATTCACGTTCAGCCCGGCGTAAAAAGGCTTCGATCTCATCTGATTCATCAGGTGGACGGGTCATAACCTACTCCCCGGCGTGAGCGGCGGCTAACTCGCGCACGATACGACGAAACGCTTCACCACGATGAAATTCGTTCCGAAACATTCCGAAACTCGCGCATCCGGGCGAAAGTAACACTGCACCACCGGGTTGCGCCAACCTGCGTGCTGCCTGTACGGCTGTACTCAGATTATCAAACGGCCCATGGACCGGTAACGTCGGTTTGTACGATCTCAGCAAGGTTTGTAAGCGCGGTGTGGCACTTCCGTCCAACAGAACAACTTTTGCTGCACGTTCGGCAATCGTGGTCGCCAACGCCGGCAGATCGAGGTCTTTATCAGCCCCGCCGGCAATGAGTACCACCGGACCCGGTACCGTCGCCAATGCAGCAGCCGTAGCCGCAGGGTTGGTAGCAGTTGTGTCGTTGATGTATCGCACACCATCAATAACCGCTACCAGCTCGAGCCGATGTTCAACGCCGGTCACCCGGTGCAGTGCCGCTACAATTGCTGCCGGATCGATCCCAAACCGGTAGGCGAGTACTGCGGCAGCCAAGGCATTCGCTGCATTATGATCGCCGGGTAGCCGTAGATCAGAGCGATGGAACAACTCGACATCGCGATAGCGAAACACACCATCGTCGGTCATCGTCGCGTCAGCAGCCGGGTCGGTGAGACTATAACTGATCACTCCCGGTCGTCCCTGTCCCCACTCCCGTGCCTGTACCGGCGGCAGCACCGCCACCCCATCCGGTCCCTGATGAGCCATAATCTGTCGTTTGGCATTGACATAGGCAGTCAACGAACCGTGCCAATTGAGATGATCTACACCCACATTCGTCACCAGCGCATACGATGGACTGCATCGTGCCTCACCGAGCCGTTCGAGCTGAAAACTGCTCAGTTCCAGCACCACCGGCGTCTGTGGCCCGATCTGATCGAGCGTCTCAAGCGCCGAAACCCGTAAATTGCCTGCGACAACAGTGTCGGGGTAGCGTTGTCGGATCATCTCGGCTAACAGGAGAGTAGTGGTCGTCTTACCTTTGGTACCGGTCACACCGAGGATAGGACCCGGACATGCGCGAAAAAAGAGAGTCATTTCCGTTTCAATGGGGATGTCGCACGAACGTGCTAACGCCAACCACGGCGAATCGGGGCGTACCGCCGGATTCACCACCAGCATATCGGCAGAACACACGTCTTCAGCCCGATGCTCACCCAGGGTATACCGCACCTGTTTCCCCAATTCGGCGGCAAAAGCGTTAAGGCGGGCAATTGAATCAGCCAGCGCCTCGGGCGAAGCGAGGTCGGTCACCGTTACGTCAGCTCCGTGGCGCAACAGCCAACGAGCAACCCCCAACCCACCGCCATGCACGCCTAAGCCCATGACCAGTACTCGTGCTCCAGCTTTCATTACCGAACCCCATTGGTCTCTTGCACCATCATCGCCGGCAGCTCGACCTGCGTCTGTGACTGCGGTGAACCGAAGATCAACGCCAATGAAATCCCCACCATCGCCGCGACCGTCCCAATTAAAACGAAACGTTGGGTTACCTGTGGTTGGCTCCAGCCGAGCAATTCAAAATGGTGGTGGAGTGGCGCCATCTTAAACACCCGCCGACCCTCGCCATAGCGCCACTTTGTCCATTTAAAGTAACCGGTTTGGATGAGCGTCGAGAGCGCTTCAACCACAAAGACAATCCCAATGACCGGTAAGAGGATCCACTGCTGCGACTGTAGCGCAACAACGGCCAACGTTGCCCCCAACGACAACGCCCCTAAATCCCCCATAAATACTTGCGCCGGATAAGCGTTGTACCAGAGAAATGCGGCGCACGCCCCGACCACGGTAAAACAGAAGGCCATGAGATTGGTTAAACGCGGCTCAGCAAGAAAGGTGATCACACCGTAGGCACCAAAAGCAAGCGCCAGATTCCAACCGGCCAGACTATCCAACCCATCGGTAATATTGACGGCATTGGAGATAAACACAATAATCAGGACAGCGATTGGGATGAACCACAACCCAATATTGACCTCGCCGACAAAGGGTATCTGTACCAGACCTTCGTGCTCAAGACCGTAAGGTTGTGGAAGATAGAGGGCTAAACTGGCCATAAACGCCACTGCCGTCATTATCCAAAACTTAAACCGTACCGTAAAACCGTGGGTTTTAGAACGGGTACCGGTCAGCGAGAGCCAGTCGTCGATAGCGCCTAACACGGCGAAGCTGATCATAACACCTAGTGGTAGTAGCATCGACCAGCGATCGACCAGATTAAAGAGGACGGTCAAGACCACCACAGTGCTTACGATCATCACGCCGCCCATTGTTGGAGTGCCCACCTTCACGAGATGGCTCTGGGGACCATCGGGTCGAATCCGCTTCCCCAACTTATGTTTGCGGGCAAAGCGTACCCACCATCCACCGACGATCAAGGTCAAGATAAACGCTGCGGCAGCGAGCAACAAGGCACGCGCCATATCTTGTACGAGTACTGCACGAAGAACACTCACACAACTGCTCCTGTGGTGATCGGATGAACTACCTTGCCTGATGCAACACCTTCGCCATACGATAACCGGCTAGCCTTGCAGCGCGGTGACGATCGTCTCCATCTGCACCCCGCGCGAACCCTTAACAAGTAGGCAATCACCAGCTTGGATGAGTGAGCGCAATCGGTCTATCGCCGCATCGTTATCGGCACACACGATAACCTGCGCCTCTACCATACCGGCTGCCCGTGCTGCGGCAGCTACCGTCTGGGCTTGGCGCCCAACCGCCACCAACAGATCGGCCGTTCGCGCCGCCGCCGCACCAACCTGTCGGTGTCCCTCTTCGGCAGCCGAACCCAGCTCCAGCATTTCACCCAAAACGGCAATCCGGCGGCCAGGTGTCTCAGCTAATACCTCGAGAGCAGCAATGGTTGAAAGCGGCGCAGCGTTGTAGGTATCATCGATAATCGTCACCCCTTGTTGCCCGTTCACAATCCGCAAGCGCAACCGTTCACCGGGATCGCGCAAGCCGGTAGCAATCGCTTCCCAGTCCAGTCCTAACACCAATGCAGCGGCAATTGCAGCCAACGCGGTGTAGGCATGGTGACGGCCAATCAGTGGCGTCTGTAGATGGTGCTGCTCACCTTGGTACTCAACGGTCAGCTCGATCCCATACAAGCCATGGCTGATAACCTCTACTGCACGCACATCGGCGTGCAGTGCAAAGCCGTAGGTGACCACATGCGCCGGCGTGCGCGTAGCCATCGCCGCGACGCGCGGGTCATCGGCATTGAGGATACACCAGCCATCGGGTGGGAGCGATTCGGGCAATTCGGCTTTGGCGTTGGCAATCGCCTCGATACTGCCCAATCGCTCCAAATGCGACGGGCCAACATTCGTCACAATCCCGATGTGAGGGCGGGCCAGTGCCGCTAAAAAACGGATCTCGCCCGCCGCCCACATCCCCATTTCGAGCACTACGACTTGATGGTCGGCAGTCAACCCGAGCAAGGTAGCCGGCAATGTTATATCACTATTAAAGCTCCGTTGACTTTTTAAGGTACGTAGCCGCTGACTTATCACAGCCGCGACGACCTCTTTCGTTGAGGTCTTGCCCACACTACCGGTGATACCGATCACCGTTGGCGTGAACATCCGCCGATGGTAGACAGCCGCACGCTGTAATGCACAGAGCGGGTCGTCTACAGCGATGAAGAGGCACGCTTCTGGCGTCAGAGTCGCCAATGCGCTACCGTCACTCGGCTCGATCAGCCGCCATGGCCGAGCCACCGCCGACAAATCCGGTGCTAATGCGGCCAATTTCGCCGGCGAAACGAGTGCGGCAGCCGCACCGCGTGCCACAACATCGGGTAAGTATAAATGTCCATCGGTACGTTCGCCGGTTAGCGCCACGAAGAGAGAGCCTGGCCTCACCTCGCGCGAATCGACGACGACCGGCCCGATCTGCCGGTCGGCCCACGACGGTGGTATGTGGACTACTTGCCGCGTCGCACGTGGTTGTACTGCGTACAATAAGTTGTCGAGCCTGATCAACACACCCTCCCACAGCCAATATGTGCGCTGCACGCATTATGGAGGCCATTATAGCATCTCCCTTCTGTCCTCTTCGGCTGTGCCACCATCGTCCTACCTGATAGCAGGATGAGAGTGGGTTGACCAACATGCTATCCTCCTAGGGTTGCCCCGGACTTACTAAGGTGCGATCCGGAGGGAGATGGATGTAACGCAGTAATTGATCAACGACGTTGTAGTAGACCGGAATTGCGGTCAAGACACCGAGCGTATCCTTCTTGGGCCGGTCAATCTTCACCAGCACGACAAACCGTGGATCATCAACCGGCGCAATCCCCAACACCGAACCAATCGTGTAGGTCGGGTCGTAACCACCACCGGACAAAGGAATGGAAGCGGTACCGGTTTTGGCAGCAACCCGATAACCGGGAACCAACCATTGATCACTCCAATTACCGGTACGCGGTCCCCAGATTACCGGTGCATAGTGATTGGCCGAGTCAACCAACATCTCACGTACAGCACGGGCTACCTCCGGCTCAATCGGTGTCCCGGCGACCCGTGGTGTGGTCTGCACACAATCACCATTACGGCATATTCGCTGTACCACGTAGGGTTGCATCATCACTCCATCGTTTGCAATGGCTGCTGCCGCCTGCACTAACTGGAGGGGCGTCACCGAAATCGCCTGGCCGTAGGCATTGACCAAGAAGGTCAGAGGGTTGTAGCCGGGGCTACCGTAGAAATTGACAATACCGCTCTCTTCGCCGGCCAAATCAACTCCGGTTGGTTGACCGAAACCGAAGCGGGTTAGGGTGCGGTAGAAGACTTCCGGCCCGGTCAGTTCGTTAAACTGCAATGCCGCAACATTGCTCGAATAGTAGAGCATCCCACCAAGCGTGAGTGCTCCGTGGGGCGCACCATCAAAATTCCGCAATGTGTTGCCGTAACGTACCACCCATCCCGGATCATCAACGGTGGTCGTAGTCGTCACTGCCCCTGAACTGAGTGCAGCGCTGGCGGTGATCATCTTAAATGTACTCCCCGGCTCATAGACTGTCCCAATTGCCGGATTGCGACCGTAGACTTCCGGTGGATAGTCTTGCCAACGATTGGGATCAAAAAATGGCCAATTCGCCATCGCAAGGATAGCACCGGTTCGCGGGTCGAGCACCAAGATCGAACCACCATCGGCATTCTGTTCATCAATGGCCTGTTTGAGTTCACGTTCGGCAACCTGCTGAATAAACGGATCGATGGTCAGTTGCAGATCGGCGCCATCTTGTGGCGGTAAGGTGCGCGAAAGACTGGTCGCAATCGGATTCCGAGCAGGATCAAACTCACCTTCGATTTTTCCTTCAGAACCCCGTAACACCTGATCATAAAACGCCTCGATCCCGCTAATACCTTCACCGTTTAGGTTAATCGCACCGACCACATACGCCGCAGTCATACCCTGCGGATAGAACCGCATCGGCTCGTACACTAAGCGGAGGCCGGGTAGGTCCAGGGCAGCAAGCTGTTCTGCCACCTCCGGTTCAAGCCAACGGACCAAACGCACCCATTGGCGATCAGAGCGCAATGCCGACAGAATCGATTCAGCGGGAACACCGGTCGCGCCGGCCACGAGCAGTGCAATTTCCGCTTTTCGTTCCACCGGCACCTGCGGTGGAACGGCAAATAGGCTCTGCCGTTCCACATCCATTGCCAACACAATGCCCTTTGCATCAGTAATCTGACCGCGTCGCGGTGCGAGCAGCGTCGGTGTTTCGACCTCAAGTCGCGCTTTGCTTGCTAACTCATAGCTGCGCACAACTTGCAGATCGACCAACCGTACCGCGATCACGACCACCATGGTGAGGCAGATCAGCAGTAACACGTGCAGCCGCCAGCTAGCCAACCGACCAACTGGTGGTGTGATGGTGGTGGTTGGCGCAGATGATGTTGAACGGCGGGTCGTAGCAGCCATACGTCGTTACTCATCGAGATCGGGTAACTGTGGAATACGAACGTAACGGATCTGATCAGGGGTCGGCTGACGAAAACCCAATTCGGTGGCCCGCTTCAGCCGTGCTTCAACCGATTGCACGCGAGCCATCTGTTCTTGCAACCGCGAATACTCGCGGGTAAGCTGCACCTGCTGTTGACGCAACTCGACCAACTCATAATTCATCCGCACCACCAACCCGGACTGCACAAGGGTGATTAGACTGAGTAGGCAGCAGATCAATACCAGGAGCAATATGTAGCGTGCCCCATCGAGGCGGAGATAACGTGAGAGATCGATCCGACGTAACCGGACACGCCCCAGAATGGCAGGAATTTGTTCGCTTCGGACGGCCATACCTTCCTCTCTTGCCAACCCAATACCCCTATGCAATCCGCGTCGCAACCCGCAGCTTTGCACTGCGCGCGCGGGGATTGGTCGCCACTTCATCATCGGCTGCCATGAGCGGCTTCTTGGTATTGATCACCAAGCGGGGGGTTGCACCCTCGGCTTCAGCACGCATAAACTGCTTCACTATCCGATCTTCGAGCGAATGAAAGCTTATCACAGCCAACCGGCCACCCGGTGCAAGCAGATGAACCGCCTGCGGTAACGCCGCTGCCAGCCGGTCGAGTTCACGGTTAACGGCAATCCGCAAGGCCTGAAAGGTACGTGTCGCCGGGTGGATCCGCCCCCGGCGCTCACCCACAACCCGTGTGATCACGGCTGCCAGATCGGCAGTACGCTGAAACAACTGAGTACGACGACGTTCGACAATCGCACGGGCAATCCGCCGAGCCGCGTGTTCTTCGCCGTATTGAAAGATGATGTCGGCTAATTCTCGTTCACTCAAGGTATTGACCAAATCGGCAGCAGTCGAACCTTGGGTCGGATCAAGCCGCATATCAAGCGGACCATCGGCGGCGAACGAAAACCCACGTTCCGGTGTATCAAGCTGATACGACGACACCCCAAGATCGAACAAGACACCATCAACGTTGATAAAGCCGGCCTCACCGGCGATCACGGCCAAATCGGCGAACGAACCATGACACAATACCGCGTGCTCACGCAGACCTGCCTCAGCCAAACGGTCAGCGGTAGCAACCAGTGCCGCCGGATCAGCATCAATACCAAGTAACCGACCACCGGGCTGAGCTGCTTGCAGCACTGCCAGTGCATGGCCACCACCACCGACTGTTGCGTCGATATAGCGACCACCGGGCCGTGGTGCAAGTGCGGCAACCACTTCGGCCACCATTACTGGTATGTGCTGGAACGTCACCGCCATCAAATCCCCAACTTCCGCATTTGTTCATCAAAGCGCGGCCCCTGGCTTACTAACCGCTCTTCGACCTCACGCCAGCGTTCCGGTGACCACACCTCGATAAAGGCATCAAGCCCGATCAGTATCGCCTGATCGGCCAACCCGCCAATTTCGCGCAGGTTCTGGGGCAAAAGGATACGCCCCTGCCGATCCATCTCTTGCTCCGAGGCATTGGCAAAGAGTAACCGGCGCAGCATGCGCGCATCTTCATCAACCAACGACAACGAGCTGACCCGACGGGTGAGATCGCTCCAAAACGGCAGTGGAAAGATGAGCAGACACCGGTCGAAACCACGGGTAAGCACCATGCCACCGGCCAGTTCTGCCCGAAAGCGTGCCGGAATGGCCAGGCGGCCTTTTTCATCGATGGCATGTTCGTGGGTACCTAAAAACACGGTGCAGTTTTCCCACTTGCAGGAAAAGCTCCCACTTTTCCCCACTTTTCCCCACCTACCACCACATTATAGCCGACATACCTCATGGCTTCAAGCCATGAAAGTATCTACTAATCATGACAGTTTGGTTTCAAACTGCCTAAAAGGCAAGATCGAGTAGAATATTTGTACGAATACGAGAAGAAAGTGAGGAACATATGAGCGAATCATTTGATCAACTTAGCCATTTGGATGCTGCGGGTCGGGCTCGGATGGTTGATGTTGGGAACAAAGCGGTTACAGCGCGAGAAGCCATTGCCCGTGGGCGGGTCGTTATGCAACCGGCGACACTTCAACTGATTGTGAGTGGGGGTACGCCAAAAGGTGATGTGTTGGCGGTAGCGCGTGTCGCCGGTATTATGGCGGCAAAACGCACCGCCGAACTGATTCCCTTATGTCATCTTCTCAACCTTAGCCATGCTAGCGTCAACTTTACCCCTGATCCGGCAGGCAATGCGTTGGAAATCGAAGCGACGGTCCGTTGCACCGGTCAAACCGGGGTGGAAATGGAAGCGCTGACGGCGGTCAGTGTCGCGGCACTGACCATCTACGATATGTGCAAGGCTGTTGATAAGACCATGCAAATCGACGGGATTCGGCTGATTGCCAAGCGAGGTGGGCGCAGCGGCGACTGGCAGCGTGAAGAGTCGGCTTGACGTTGAACATATGTTCTGGTATACTAACGCAAAGGCCGCTAAGATCGCCGAGGTGTGTCACTGAGAGCAGCCTCCACCGCCGACATTATCGTTTGCCATTGTCGAAATGCTATCAGAAAGAGAGATCGGTTATGGCGCGCAAATCACTAACTCCAGCTACTCCATCACCTGCTGCTATCAACTCTTCAACGGCAACACCTGCTCAATCGAGCGAATTCACGTTTCGTTGGCAGCCACCTTTTTTGATGTGGTACGATGACAATCCCAAAACCCTGGTAGTGCAGAAGATTGCCGCGGCGATTAACGCTTACAAGGCTCGCTTCCCTGGGGTAGAACCAACGTTGGTGTTGGTGAACGAGGCCGAAGTTGTACCGGTTGATGGTATTACGGTGCGTGGGATGGTGACGGTGAGTCGGCATACGTATTGGGTGGGACAGATTTGAGCTAGTATGTCAAGGGGAGAACGCACGGCTGTGCGCGTCCCCGCCGGCTGTGCCTCTCCGTCGGTTGTCCGCATCCCCGCCGGTCGTGCGCTTCTTCACAGGCAGCACGTCCTTGCCGGCTGTCTCTCCTTGCCCCTACTTCTTAACGCGATTGGGTATCGAGATAGGCTAGACCTTCTTGCGCGTAGGGATTATCGGGGTCGAGTGCCAATACGTTTTCGAGAGCTACCCGCTGATCCTCAGGATCATCAACTGCACCGCTCAACCAAAGCCACGCTTCCGGGATCTGTTCGTTCAGCTCGACCAATTCGAGTAACAGTTCACGGGCGCGCGCTTTATCACCACGTACCAGAGCTTGTGCCCCTTCGTACAACAGGCGCGCTTGATGCCGATCAAGGGTTGGCATGGTTTATTCCTCACGTTGCCACAATTGTTCGGTGAGACAGAGATCGTATCTGCCCCGGCCATCACCTATCTGCGTCCACCTTGGCGGGCAACCTGCACGACCTCGGCAAGTATACTTAGCGCGATCTCTTCCGGCGTCTTGGCTCCAATCGGTAGCCCAATTGGGCCATGAATGCGGGCCAGCTCTTCCGGGGTAAATCCCTCGGCAGCCAACCGTTCGAGGCGGCGAGTATGCGTTTTTGGGCTGCCCAATGCGCCAATGTAGCGCGCCGGCGAGCGTAAAGCAACCCGCAACGCCGGATCGTCGAGCTTGGGATCGTGGGTGAGCACTGCCACACTGCTACGCGCATCGAGCCGCCCGGCTAACGCCTCATCAGGCCATGCGATGATTAATTCATCAACATGACCAAACCGCTCGTCGGTGGCAAATGCTTCACGGGCATCGATCACGACGGTCCGAAAACCGACTACCTTCGCCATTGCGGCTAGAGCAATGCTGATATGCACACCTCCGACCATAAACAGCGTCGGTGGTGGGGCAAAACTCTCGACAAAAATCATCACCTCAGGCGACAATGCGACAGTTTGAGTTTCGCCTTGCGCCAGCAACGGTAACGCTGCTTGCACCGCCTGCGCCGTGAGCGTAGGATCGCCGAGATCACCGAACGTCTGTCCGTCCGGGGTGCAGGCCATCTTCGCGCCAACCGGCCCTCCCGCCAGCACCGTAATCGTCGCCAACGAGCGACCGTTACGCACCGCATCACGCACTAGTTCGTAAATAGTACCCATCATGCTTTCTCGCTCCGATAGTGATCGTAGAGATCGCGGCGCTAACGCAACGGCTCGACCAGCACATCAATCGTACCACCACAAGCTAACCCTACATCCCACGCCGTCTCATCAGTGACACCGAAATGGAGTAAGCGCGCTTGTCCGGTCGCGATTGCCTCTTGGCAGGCCTCAAACACCGCACCTTCGATACAACCACCACTGACCGAACCGACCATTGCACCACTCGACGAGACCGCCATCTTCGCACCCACTTGCCGTGGCGATGACCCCATCGTGCGCACAACCGTCGCAATCGCTACCCGTTCGCCACGGGCCAGCCACCGATCAATTGCGTCGATAATATCGTGCATTGTGCATCACCCTCCGCAAACTAATCAGCCATACTTGACTGCATCTTTGCCTGGCGCTGGCGGCGCACATCGTACCACTGCCACAACCACACCCCACCGACCAGCATCACTCCGACCAGATCGGTCAGTAAGCTCGGCCAGAAGCAGAGAAATGTCCCAACCGCGGCGACAATCCATTCCCACCAATTCGTCTTACGCACAAGGTAGAACATCGATACTGCCGAGAAGGCAATGGTACCAAGCGTGGCCGAGAACCACGACATCGCCACTTTACTCCATTCTACATCGACGAGCGGCTGACCACTCGAACCGATTATCAGTATTTCCGGGGTAAAGGCAAAGAGAATGGGCATGACATAGAGCAGCTTGGCAAACTTAAACGATGTCCATCCCGTCTTCCACGGATCGGCGCCGGCAATTGCTGCTCCAGCATACGCTGCTACACACACCGGTGGGGTGATGTTGCTGTCTTGGCTAAACCAGTAGACGATCATATGCGCAGCCAACAGGGCGACCCCGAGGTTCGTCAATGCCGGGACCGCGATCACGGCGGTAATCAGGTACGATGCTGTTACCGGTACGCCCATACCGAGCAATAACGAGGCAAATCCGATCAAAGCCACAGCAGCTAAAATATTGCCACCGCTCAGACTAACGATAATGTTAGCGAAGCGCTGACCGACACCGGTAGCGTAAATCGTCCCGACGATCATCCCGATCACGCCGACCGTCGCGCCGATCACTAACGTATCGCGCACACCTTTTTGAATTGCCTCATTAATCGCCTTGATCACACGCACCGTACTGCGCAAAAACGCATTGACGAGCGTCCCACCTTGAGCAGCCGGATTCTTAAAATCAGCCACATTTTCCGGCAACAGATACATCAGTGGAATACACGACAAGATCGACCAGAACGCGGCATAGCCGGGCGAGAAGCCACGAGCCAGCATCACAATAACGACCACCAACGGCAGCGCCAGATACCATTCGTGGCGGATGATCTGCCACGCGGTCTGCTCGGTTTTAATGCCGGTAAGACCGAACTTCTTGGCCTCGAAATGCACCATTGTCAAGACCGAGAGAAAGTAGAGGATCGCCGGTACAATCGAAATCGCTACAATCACTGAATAGGGTGTATTAGTCAATTCAGACATCAAAAACGCACCGGCACCCATGACCGGGGGCATAAACGCTCCACCAATCGAAGCTGACGGCTCAATCGCACCGGCCACGTGAGGCCGGAAACCGGCCCGTTTCATCATCGGAATGGTAAAGGTACCGGTGCTGACCGTATTGGCAATTGCACTCCCTGAAATTGAACCAAACAACGCCGATGAAAGGACAGCAACCTTGGCCGGCCCACCGGTACTCCGCCCAGCTAAAGCGAGCGGCAGATCGATGAAAAAGCGACTGGCACCGGCTTTATTGAGAAAAGCGCCAAAAAAGATGAACAGAATGACGTAACTGACCAGCACGTTGGCCATCACGCCGAATACACCCTCTTGGTCGAGGAACAGCACCGTCGCCACCCGTTGCCATGGCTGACCACGATGGGCAAACGTGTCTAAAATGGGAATATCGTAGAGCACAAAACCAAACCGCAGATAAAGGATGAAAAAGAGACCAATCAGCGTCATCGACCAACCGAGGACACGCCGAGCAATTTCGAGCGAGATAATCAACCCGATCACGCTGACGGTAAAGTCGGTTGGATTATACGCGCCGGCCCGCCGTTGCAGCGCCGGATAGTTCAGAATGAAATAGCCAACGACCAAAACTGTGACCACGATGAGCACGAGATCGATAATCGTTGGCCCACCACGCGCCATGATGATCGTGCGTAACGGAGCCGGCATCCGCTCAGCCAAACGGTTCAGCCACGGTTGCAACGGACTCTTCTTGCCGACGGCCGGGTAGAGCAGTAGCACGAGAATGTAGGTCAGCATGACATAGATACCACGCTGCCACTGTACCGGCGCCGGGAGAGTTCCAGCGGTATAAATATAGAAACCGGCCATTCCAACCGCAATCAGCGCCACAACGGCGCTCCAAAAGCGGCCTAGCATCCGTGTGGGTTTCTCTTCTTGTTCGAGGTACTGACGAACCTTTTCCTGATCGATCTCGTCGCCGGTCGGCAGTATGCCATCTTCGGATCGTTTTACTTCAGCCATATCAACCTCTTTACCATAAGACGGTACCGGAGGGAGTCATGTCGGTGCTCCCTCCTGCCCTCCATCAGCTCGCCCGTTGTCGATTGGCTTACTTCAGATTATCGGGAATCTGCACCCCTTGTTCGGTCCAGAACTTGACTGCACCGGGATGCAGTTTATTGGCAATACCGGTAATACCTATTTCCAGTCCCATCTCCTTAGCCGAAGGATGCGCCTCGCGCAGCCGATCCAACCCGCCTTCGAGATAGACTGCTTTCAGCGCCCGATAGACGATGTCTTCCGGTACATCGGCATTGGCCACCCACAACGCTGTATCTTGGAAACTCGGCACGTCATTAGGAACACCATCATACGCGCCACCGGTCAGCATACGTTGCGAGTAGAAGGGATACTGCTGGAAGAAACCACCTTCCACACCCGGCGTGTAGATATCGATCAATTTGATCTTGGTTGCTGCCGCTGCCTCACGCACCGAAGCGTTGGGGAAGCCAGCCAGCACCCAGAACCCATCCAGTTGGCCGTCAGCCATGGCCGCGGCTGCCTGCGAATAGCCGAGGTATTCGATCTTGATCTTGTCAAACAAACCGAGCGCTTTGAAATAGCGTTCAGCACTCAAGGCGGCTCCCGAACCGGCATTACCGAGCGCAATCCGCTTGCCGACGAGATCGTTCACCGAGTTAATGCCACTGGCTTCCGATACCACCAAATGAGCGACACCGCCATACAGTGGTGCTACCGGCATCACCTTATCGTAGACAGTTGGATCGTCGGGTAACTGGCCAAGTGCACCGAGAGCTACATCTCCTGAATAGACGATCCCAAACTGGCGATCACCTGCATTTACCGAGCGTAAATTCTCGGCTGAACCACCGGTGCCTTCTGCCGTAATATCAACACCGGGCACTTTCTCTTTAATAATCAGCGAAAGTACGTCGGCATACACTTGAAACACGCCACCTACCGGTCCGCCACCGAAGGCATAGCGAAGAGTCTGTGCAGGAGCAGGTGCCGCAGCAGTGGCTTGTGTCTGCTCGATAGGCGCTGCGGTTGGTGCAGTGGTTGTCGATGAGGTACCACACGCACTCACCAGCAACACCACGAGTAGCAGTCCGATCACGCGCATAGTAGAAACCACGTCGTTTCCTCCTTTGCTTGTAATCAACGAGCGAGCTGATGTCAGATAAAATGGATTATAACTGATATGAAAACCATTGTGGGGAAGAATTTGACAATGATAAAGGGTATGGTATGACAATCATTAAGGGACACGCGCCGTTCCGCCAAACAATCACCGATGGTATGACGATTGCCGGTGCGATTGGCGGTAGTGGGCCGCCACTGCTGCTCTTGCACGGTTACCCACAAACCCATGCCATGTGGCATGCGATTGCACCGGCATTGGCAGAATCGTTTACCGTCGTTGCAGCCGATCTGCGTGGCTACGGCGATAGCGATAAGCCGGTTGATGATCCGGCACATCTCACCTACAGCAAGCGAGCGATGGCGGCGGATATGGTGGAGTTAATGGAACGGTTGGGTTTTCTCCACTTTGCCGTCGTTGGTCACGACCGCGGGGCACGAGTAACGCATCGGATGTGTCTCGATCATCCCGATCGCATTATGCGCGCTGCCGTGCTCGATATTGTACCGACGCATCATATGTACCTGACTGCCGACCGCGAATTTGCCACTGCCTACTACCATTGGTTCTTTCTCATCCAACCTGCACCGCTCCCCGAACGGCTGATCGGTGCCGATCCCGAGTTCTGGTTGCGGAGTAAGCTGGCACACTGGGGCCGCGCACCGACTGCCTTCACTGCGACGGCTGTCGCTGAATACCTGCGCTGTTTTCGTAATCCGGCCACCATCGCTGCCAGTTGTGCCGATTACCGGGCGGCAGCCAGCATCGATCTCACGCACGATGACGAAGATGTCCGCGCCGGACGCAAGGTAAGGTGTCCGTTGTTGGTGCTCTGGGGAGCCGATGGCTTTGTCGGTCGAAAATACAATGTGCTTGAGGTATGGCGCCAATATGCCGTCGATGTGCAGGGTCACAGTGTCCCCGGTGGGCATTTTCTGCCTGAAGAGGCACCGGCAGAAACCCTCGCCGCGCTCCAGTCATTTTTGGCCGAGTAGCAATCAGCAGTAGCGAACGATTACGGAACATTCAGCAAATCAAGTATTCGGTGCACAATCGCTGTATCAACCTCATCGAGGCCATAGGTCAAGCGCTGCCGGCGACGCTCACCCTGCCAGATCTGACGCACAGCTTTACGAATGCGCCAGCCCTTACGTTCAAGATCATCCAACGCACGCTCGACATCAGGTCGCTCGCTCTCATCACCGCGTGCCACCGCCACAATTGCTTGTAACAATGGTTCAAACTGTTGCACAGCGTGGGTTGCATCTTCTGCACTCTCGGCGAGACTGATCAGGCCAATGGCAGACAAACGGTCGATGACCATTTGTTGCTGATCGGGTGGCAGCGTATTAATGGCAAATTGCAGCAGTGCGCCATCTCCTTGCTCGAGCGCCTGGCGCACTGCCAGGGGCAGACTAGCAAGAAACTCCGGTGTCAGATCGGCGGCGATATCTTCGGCCGCAGCACGATGACGCTCGGCGAAATCGGCCAATCCCAAATCGGCAAAGATCTCGGCGGCGCGCGCAAGGTAGGGGCGGGCCAGATCGGGACGACCCATGCGCCGCAAGGCCCAACCGTAGTTGCCGGTCTGGGCTGCCGCACTATAGTACTCGCCTGCCGCCCAATAGAGCCTGACCGCCTGATTAAGCAAATCGGTTGCTTGTGGCAAGTCGGTAGCGATAAGAGCCTTGCCACGAGCAATCAAAGCATCGGCTTCAGCCTTCAATTGATCAGGATCACTCATTGCACTCCTCGCGTCGTGGTTATGCGCTGTCGGCGCGGTGGACGCTGCGCACCCAGCGTCGCTAGTTTCGCACCGAGCTGCTCTAAACTGACCAAATTATGCACCGGCAGAAAGTCATCAACGAACGGGAGGGCAGCCTGCATCCCCACCGTCAACGGTTCATAGCCGGGTGCCCCGAGGAGTGGATTCAGCCAGATCAGCCGATGGCACGAGCGTTGTAACCGATCCATCTCACGTGCCAGCAGCTCAGGATCGCCACGATCCCAGCCATCGCTGATCAACACCACCACCGGGCTACGTCCAAGTACCCGTCGGCCCCAGCGAAAATTGAACTCCTTAATAGCTTCGCCAATGCGTGTACCACCGCTCCAATCGACCACGTGCTTGCTCACCGCATCGATCGCATCATCAATATCCTTGTGGCGTAACTGACGAGTAATGCGAGTCAGCCGTGTCCCGAACACGAACGTTTCAACATCGCCTAAACCGGCCGAGATGGCATGCGCGAACTGAAGTAGAATGCGCGAGTAGCGTTCCATACTGCCCGAGATGTCGCAGATCAACACCAGTGGACGCGGCTCAGTACGAATATCATGCCACGATAATGTCAGCGGCTCACCGCCAAAGCGCCAGCTCTGACGCAGGGTACGGCGCATGTCAAGCAAGCGACCAGCGCGGGCTGGGCGACGACGCCGGGTACGGCGCGGTTGAATCCGCCATTCCATTCGCCGGATCAGCTCTTTGCAGGCTTGTACCTCTTCCCACGTACACTGCGCAAAGTCTTTGGTACGCAACGCCTCATCCCGACTAAAGGTAAGTTGGATCTCGATCTCTTCCCGTTCTTGACCCTCCGCTGCATCGGCATCATCGGCGACGGGTTGGCGGCGTGGTAAACGAAGCTGACGACGCGGAATCTTAACCTGCGGGAGCAGCATCTGCATCATCTCTCGTTCGAGATCGATGCCGAGCGCTTTTTTCCAAAAAAACTCGAAGGCTGCGTCGAATAGCGGCAAATCTTCGCGGCGCAGCACCAGCATGCAGCGCATTGTAGCCCGCAAATCTTCGCGATGGAGCAAACCGACGTGCTCGATAGCTTCGATTAGCTCGACGATCTGGCCGGGGCTGACCGGGATGCCCATTTCACGCAGCAGATAGCCAAAGCTGACAATGTGTCCGAGTAGGTTACCGCCGGAGGTAGAGGACGTTTGGATCATAGCCGTTGTTCTTGGTTAGCCAATAGCCTGCGTGAGTAATTGTAGCACAGACCCAACAGCGTCGGATGCTAACGCAAAGACGCAAAGATCACCAAGGTGGGGCCGGCCCCAGCGTGGCGCCGTTGGTGGTTGTCGTGTTTCTGTAACGCAAAGACGCAAAGACGCAAAGACGCAAAGACGCAAAGACGCAAAGACGCAAAGAGCGCCAAGGTGGGGCCGGCGGGTGGTGACCCATCCACACAGGCGGAACTATTGGCGATACGTACCGATAGATTGTATAATCAAGCTATGTTGATAAGATCTATCCCGTTACCGTCATGACAACATGGCACGTTCAACTTCTTGGCGGTTTCGACGTTCGGCGCAATGGTGTCTCACTCAATGGGGCATTCCAAACCGACAGTGCACGAATTCTCTTTGCGTGGCTGTGTTTTCACCAAAAGCAAGCCGTTCGCCGTGAAACCCTCGCTACGTTGCTCTGGTCAGACAAGCCGCAGAGCGCTGCGCAAAATGCGTTGCGCGTTACGCTCAGCCGCATCCGGCAGGCCATAGGTTCAACCCTAAACACGCTGATTACCGATCCTGCTACCGTCACTCTCAACCTCTCCAGCGACTGGCACATTGATGCACTAGAGTTTCTCCAGACCGTCACAACGGTTCGCAACCATCCTCACCGCTCTGCCGCCGGCTGCCCAATCTGTCAAGCGCATCTGCACCGAGCTGCTATGCTCTACCGAGGTGCATTACTGGCCGGAATGACCCCTGAAAGTGAACCGTTGCTCGCATGGATAACCCATCAAAGTGAAACGATGCATCGAGCCGCCATCGAGGTGGATGGACATCTGGCCGAATATGCCCTACGTGTAGGTGATTGGAGGGCTGCGCAGGACTACGCTGGCCGGCAATTACAGCTTGAACCATGGTGTGAAGCGGCACATCGTCAACTGATGGTTGCCCTCGCCCGTCAAGGGAAGCGCACGGCGGCGCTAGCACAGTATCAGAACTGCTGCAATCTTTTGCAACACGAATTCGGCATCGAACCAGAGGACGAGACCAAACAGCTCGCGGAATCCATTCGTACCGGCCAACTCGCTCATTTTATTGAGCCGATTCTACCGTCACAACACCAAGCCGATGCTATCAATCGATTGCCACTCATCGGACGAGAACGGGAGGTCGCCACCCTGATCGACTGGCTGAATCAAGCCGGTCTCCAACTGATCACCATTATTGGGGCCGGTGGGATCGGCAAAACCCGACTGGCACTGCGGGCCGCCCATCTGATGCAGTATGCATTTCGCGATGGCGCACGATATATCTTTTTGCATCCAGAGGATGGTGCGGAGATGACCAACAACGATGCAACCGCGTCATTGGCCCGCGCTATCGCCACTGCCTGTCATATCGAAGTCAATGACCATTATCCGCTGCCGGTGCAGATCATTGCTGCATTACAATCACGCGCCTATCTGCTGGTCTGCGACAGTTTCGAGCACGTCGCCGCTGCCAATTTATTTATCAACGAACTGCTCACTGCCGCACCCGACTGCGTCGTGTTGGTGACATCCCGCCAGCCGCTGCACCTACGCCGCGAGCAGATACTTAAGCTCGGGCCACTTTCTACCAAAACTACTACGGCAGAACCGAGTCCGAGTGCGCAGATGTTTATCGCATTAGCCCAACGCAGCGGCGTCACCGGCGAAGGTCAGTTGGCGCTAGCCGATATTGAACATATCTGCGCCGATCTCGATGGGATGCCGTTGGGAATTGAGCTAGCCGCGGCTGCGCTGCACACCATGAATTTGCCCGAATTGCGGCAAACAATGCAGCAGCGCATCAAGATGCTGCACAACCCTCTCGCCGATGCAGCGGCGCGTCACCGCAGCCTCTCTGCAATCCTGGCTTCGACATGGCAAACCTTGACGGCAACCAGTCGGCAGGCACTGGCGATGTTGAGTGTAGTGCATGCGCCATGCCCGCTGGCAGCAGCACAAGCGATTATCGGTAGCGAGGAGGCATTAGTCGAACTATTCGATCTCGCCTTGGCCCGTCGGCTCGATGATGGAACGGTGTGGCTCCACGAGCATGTGCGCCAATGGGCCGGCGAACGGCTGCTGAGCAATTTTGATTCCACCATTGCAGATATAGCCCACCATCGCCACGCTGAATGGTTTCTGGATTGGCTGGCCGGTGCATATCACGCTATGCAAGGCGCCGATAGCTTTGTCATCCGTGAGCGACTCCTCGCCAGCTCGAAGGACATTGAAGCCGCATGGTACTGGGCGTTAACCCATGGGGCGTGGGATCGAGTCAGCGCTGCCGTGCCCGCCTACGAAGCTCTGTTTTACCTCAGTGGACGGTTCTTTGATGGTCTTGAGCGATTTCAGCAGAGTCTGGCTTATGTCAGTCAGCCTGACCAACCGGAAACCAAGTGGCTACGAGTGAGATTGCTGATCGGTCAAGCGACTTTGCAACGCTTACGCACCAGTGGACAGGCTAGCGAGGCGATGCTTCAGGAAGCAGTTACCCTGGCCGAGCAATTGGCCGACCGACAACTCCTGGCGAACGCACTCTTACGGCTTGGCACGCTCCAGAGCACCGGAAGATATAACGCCAGCGGTCGTGCCACACTCGACCGCCTCCGTAAAGTGCTCGATCAGCAGATTACTATGCCGCTGAACGAACTGTACGTGATGGAAAGCGCATACTGGCGGCTGATGAGTTGGCTTGAACTTCACGCTGGCCGGAACGAGATGGCCATCGCGTATGCCCAGCAGGCGCGGGAACTGGCCGAACAAGCTCATCAGTACGTCATGATCGCTCATTGCTACGAGTCCCTCAGCGCGGTCTTCAGTACGATAGGCAATTTTGCCGACTCCGAGCACTATCTACAACAGGCACTGACCATCTATCAGCAGCTTCGTTTGACGTATCATCAAACCAATGTGCTTGATTTACTGGCGCAAAACGCTGATGCACGTGGCGATTATGAACAAGCTCAACGCTACTATTGGCAAGAATTGGTGCTGGCACGTGAATGCGGTAATCTTGATGCTGAATTAGTAGCGCACATCAATCTCGGTATTTCTTACGACCAGATGGGACACTACGAACAAGCACTCACCCACACGCAGATTGCAATGGCGCTTTGCGACAAAGTGGGTAATACCAAACATCACACGGTGATACTGGCCAATTTAAGCTTGCACGCGCACCACAACCATCGCCATGAGCTAGCTCTTGCCTACGCACGCAGCGCCACCGAACAAGCCGTACATCTTCCCGATCTGCGAGCTTACGGGTACGATTTTCAAGGTCATGCCTTACTTGCGCTGGGCCGTCTCGATGAGGCTGAGCAGGCCTACCATCAAGCCAAAACGATTCGCCAACAGATCAACTACCCTGTACTCGTGCTCGAATCGCAGGCGGGTCTGACCCGTGTCGCGCTAACCCGCAACGATGCCGCAGAGGCATTACGCCGCGCTACACCGATTGTCGAACACCTGCTGGCCGGCGGCCATCTCTACGGTGCTGAAGAGACACTCCGGATCTATTGGACGGCGTATCAGGCACTCGTGGCTAATCACGACCCGCGGGCTGAGGCTGTTCTCGAGCTAGCACGCAACGTGGTGCGTGAACGGGCCAACCGGTTAAGCGATCAGACCAACCGTACAATCTTTTTGAACGCTGAGTTCAACCGTCTGATCATGACTGCCGGCTAAATAGCGACGGCACATCATCCGACGGCAGCCTGATCAGAACATATCACCGCCTTGACATCTAGCTCGTTTGTGCTCATCGGTATGAGCCGGCTTGACCGATCAAGGAATATGCGTTCGGGGTCGCACCGCCGTGCAATTGCGTCTTTGCGCCCTCTGCGTCTTTGCGCCCTCTGCGTCTTTGCGCCCTCTGCGTCTTTGCGCCCTCTGCGTCTTTGCGTTACCGTCCTTTGCGTTACCGTGTCTCCACCACATCCACCACCATTCCCAACGCACGCCCATCAGGGGCCGACCAAGGCACTACTCGTAGCTCAATTTCGCGCAACCCTTCGCCCATTGTCACTGGCGGCAAGGAGACGATCAGCCAGCGCCATTCAATACCGAGCCGAAACACCTGACAGTTGCCTTCGACACAGATGTGACCCTTCACCGGCGCATCGGGGCGTAGGGCCGCCACCCGTAGCCGTACCATCCGCACAGTCGCCGGGAGCCGGATGCGCGCGACCGCTCCCGTCCAGCGTGCTGATGAACCGGCTAACGATTCGGCTGGATAGAAGCCATGCAGGTAGCCGAAGTCCAGCCCGCCGCCGACATCAATCACCGGTTGCGCCACCGGGCTAGTCTCGCGCCATGCGAGATCGAGTAAGGTTTGTTCACTGACGTATTGCGGACGGTAGCTTTGCCGTGCTGCACTCTCATCACCCCGTTCACGCAAGATGTCGCCGAGATGGACGTAGGGCAACGGATAGAGGATGTTGCTGCGCACGGCGGCTCGATAGGCAGCGATAGCGCCATCACTGTCACCCTGCGCACGTAAGACATGCCCAAGAGCTAGATAGCCGTCGGGGGTTGGTTGCACTGCTAATGCTTGCCGGTACGCCGCAATCGCCCGTGACAGATCACCGGTGGCACGGGCGAGATCGCCTTGGAGACGCCATACGCTGCGCCCGGCACCGTGCCAAGCGTATTCCCAGTGATAAGCAATGAGGATCGACAGACCAACGATAGCGGCAACGACCAAGCTTCCAGCCAATGCAGGCCGGGACAAGCGGCGCAGGTTGGGCAGTACCAGCCACGCCCGTGCCGCGTAGGGAATGAGCGCGCAAAAGATGAAGTGGCGGTACCTTCCTTCGCCGTGGGTGACCAACGATACCGCAATGAAATAGCTAAGCCAAAGCACGAACAAGATGGCCGGTGCTCGTTTACGGATTGCCGCATAGACCATCGCCGCAACTCCCCCCACTGCGATACATCCGTAGAGCAGATCATCGAACATCAGGGCAGTGAGGAAGAGCAATGGTGGTGGATCGGCGCGGTAGTCTGTGAGCAGAAAGCGGTCTTGAATAGCTTTGACACGCCAAATCGCCAGCCAATTCGGCCACAGCTTACGCAGCATAATCGCCGGGTCTTCGCGTAACCGCTCAAGCCCACGCGCAGTCGCATAAGCTGCCCGCTCTGATGGGTCGGGAATCTGTTCGAGGACCCGAAAGATGGTTGCCATATCCTCACGTGGCTCGTTGAATGCCCACAGGTTGTACGAGAGACCGGTCTCGATCAGAATGCAACTACGGTAACTGAGGCAGTTGCGGATTGTCCACGGCGCAACCACGGCAAGGGCGGTGATGGCAAAGATGACCCCGATCAGGATGGTGGCCGGGCGACGCAATAGGGTATGCCAATGCCCGGCAGCGACTACCCCAATCCATCCAACGACGACGAGTGTGAAGTAGAGCGGCATTGAGCGGGTCAGGAGGGCTAAACCCCACAGCCCACCGGCGACGAAGATGCGCCAGTCGGGCCACCGTGCGCCACGCTGTCGCCACGCTAAGAGGAGCCACAGCGCTGCGCTGAAGAGAGTGGTGAAGAGGGTTTCGCTCATGTATAGCGCGGCAAAGGTGGCATTCGTGAGCAGGATCGCGGTAATGAAAGCGGCCAGACGATGAACGACTGGGTTGAGGGTATCACCAATTGCCTGGGAGAGACGGTAGACGAGGTAGACGTTGAGCACACTTAGCGCAATGTTGGGAAGTGCGGCTAACCATACGTCACCACCGGCCAGCCAGAGCGATCCGGCTAGCCAGAGCGGGTAGAGCGGTGCCCGTAACCAGTGGTAACGTTCGTAGAAGCTCCATCCCTTCCCGCTTAACAGATCACGAGCCACGGTGAGATACTCGACCTCATCGTTAGCCGGCAAGTGAAGTGGTTGCAACCAGAGCGCGATGCGAATCAGCGCCGCCAGTACCAGAATCCCGATAATCCACCGAGTGTCACGTTTCATAGGGTAACTGAGAAGGTTGTATAATCGAACGTCCCTTATCGCGGTCTAACGCACTACAACCTGCCGCACCTGCACGCCTAGCCGACGACCATCAGGACTTGCCGGATCGTAGGTGCGCGGCCAGAAGGTTGGTGATGTGATCGATACCACGACCGTGCGCGGTTGATCGCGCGAAACGAGCGGTATGGTGACCGTCTGCCAATCCGCTCCTACCACAAACGGATATTGTGCGCCGTTGGTGAAGGTGATCCACATCCGCACCGGCTTGCCGTCAGGTCGGCCACTGCGCACCGTCAGGGCGATGGTCTCCGCGCCGGTCGGTACTGTCAACCGAACCTGTGCCCACCCGCCTGTCCAGCGCCAACCGTGTTCATTGGCAGCGGGTTGGTGCATACCGCGGATGAAACCGAGATCAAGCCCGTCACCAAGATTCAAGACTGTCGGTGGCGGCGTGACACTCCGTTCCCAGAGCCATGTCGCCAAATCCTCGCGTGAAGTGGTGGCAAAGGCAGTTAACTCAGCACGAGCCGTGATCAGATCACCTTGTTGCCGCAAGAGATCGCCGCGGAGTAAGTGTGGATAGGGATGGGATGGTAACACCGCGATTGCCTCATCGAGCCAGCGTAAAGCGGTTGGTTGGTCGCCGTCAAGCAGAGCGGCCCGCGCGAGGGCTACTCTCGCCAAGACCGACTGCTGATCGCGATAGAGTGCCTGTTGCGCCGCAGCAATCGCAGTCCGCGAGTCACCCCGTTCTAACGCTTGTTCCGCCTGTCGGAGTAACCAATGCTTGGCGGCTAACTGCCATCCGAGCCAGGGGTAGGGGGCATGCCAGAGGGTGATTGCCAGCGCCAGTATGGGCATCAGCAAGGCTACCGGCTGTGATCGGGGCAACATGCGCGACGGTATCGGCCATTGCGCCGCCCCGACCATCCCGCTGTAAGCCAGCAATACCGGATAGAGCGGTAAGCGATAACGCAGTTCGACATGAAAGATTAAGGTGGTGAGCAGGACATATGCTGCCCACGTGCCCAGCAGCCAACGCGGATCGGCGAAGATGCGCCACAGTGAGCGCCAGAAACCCTCTGGAGTGGCCGAAGTAGGTTGCCAGCATCGCACCAACCCGTAGCTGCCGGTCAGTAGCATGAGTACCCATATTCCATCCCCCAACACCAACCGCGCCACCATCTCTCCGGGCGATACCCAAATTGCCGGACGCGCCCGCATGTCGTCAACCTGTTCGAGTGCAAAGAAGAGGCGCAGCTCGCGGCTCATTTTGGCGATGAACCGGCCTGGATCGGCGGTAATGACCGCGATCCCGCGCTCGGTGGCAAGACGCTGCCGCAGTAGTCGGTCTTCGCCGAGTGCGTAGAGCTGTGCTTTTACCGCTTCACGCCCAGCAGGGTCGTTATCGAGCCACAGATTTTCTGCTCCGGTGGTGTCGATGAGGATCACGCCGCCATACGTCAGCGTGTTGCGTACCGTCCAAGGCCCGATCATCAGCGCACATCCGAGCAAAAGCAGTGCTGCTTGACCAAATCCACGGCGCACGTGCTCGGCACGTATGGCGTTGACCAACCACCAGCCCATTGTTAGTGGCAACAGCGGCAACGCTACCGAGCGAAGCAGGCAGAGCGCACCGAGGATCAGACCGGCGATCAGCGCCAAACGGTAAGACAGAGCTGGCCGGAGCACTAGCCAGAATAGGAGACTCAAGCCGGCCAAAAAGAGGGTCTCGGTCAATAATTCGGTGGCGTTGGCCGCCAGCGTATAGTTGAAGGCGGCCAGCAATCCGGCCAGCAGCCCGGCCCGGCGGGCAAACGCGGGTGGCATCTGCGGCGCACTACGCTGAGCGAGCGTCCGCGCTAGCAGCGCGATCAGGGGCACAGTCAATGTACTGATCAGCGCCTGTACTAACCGCAAGTTTTGCACCAACGAGTCGACGACCACAATCGTTGCGGCGAGGAAGAGCGGGTAGAGTGGTGGCCGCATCAGACGCAACTCGACGTAGCGCCGCTCTTGCAACAAGGTGATGGCCTGCGCCAGGTATTCAGCTTCATCGCCGCCCAATGGGTAGAATTCGCGCCAGCGCCAAACGAACAGGCGTATCACCAGCGCCAGCGCTGTGAGTGAGGCTACCGCTACCCACCAGCGACGATCAGGTTGTCGGTCGATGTCCATGCAAGGATTACCATTTCTCTTGATAATCGGCTGTGACTCATCCGAAGACGTTGCCTATAGTCGCCGGCAATGATGACGGGCAATCTATCTGCTCGTCCACAGCCAAGAGCAATCTATCGCGGCCTGCAAATGTACCCTCACCGCACCTCGGCCCAATCAAGCTGAAAAGCTAGAATCCGCACCTGACCCACTTGCGGCCCTTGCCGGCGCACCAGATCGAGCGCATCGGGCACAAAGCCGGGGCTGAGTAGCGTGATTACGTACTCGTCACCGGCCGGCAACGCCGGTAGCGGCAGACAATACTCGTACAAGGAACGATTGGGTATGAACGTACCCACTGTCATCTCACCGATCATCACCTGCACGGTTGGTAACGGCAGATCGAGTGGCCAGTTCGCCGCTGCGCGTAAGCAAAGTTGGCGGGGCTGACCGGTAGCCGCTGCCGGAAAGCGTAATCGGCTCGTCTCGCTCGCCCACCGCACCGTTGCACCGAGCACCGGATCGTATTCACCTAGAAAGAAACCATCGATGTAGCCAAGATCGTTATCATCGGCCAGATCGATCCGGTCGCCGGGCAAGCGGGGTGGATGCAACCAGCGCCACGCCCACGCCGTCGGGTTCCAGTCATCGACCAAAGTCAGGCCGAGCCACTGCCGTGCGCCGGCCAAATCACCCATCTGGCGCAATAACTCGCCGCGTATAATCGCAGCTTGCCATGGGTAGAGTGGCTGACGCCGATCTAAGAGTTCCAATCCCCGCTCAGGCTGCCCAAGGCGAGCCGCCAACAACGGCTCGGCTACGGCTCGTGCATACGCCGGCACCGCCGGATCGGTCAGCGCTTGCGTCCACGCCGTTAGATCATTGTGAGCAACCGCTGCCTCCAAGCGGGATACTGCTTCATACTGTGGACGGCGTTGCCACGCGATCTGCGCCGCTGCTATCGCCGATGGGTATGGGCCAAAATACGACGCCCAGCGTGAGGGTGCGTCCGGTAACCGAGGTTCAAGGTAGGCATACGGCGTAGCGGCAACCAACCACAAGACAAGCGCTAACACCGCGTACAATTGCGTTTGCCGGCTTTTTAACCATTGTCGCCACTGCGGGAGCGCCGCCCACGCGAATGCGGCCAAGATAAAGAGGAATGGGAGCAAGGGGGTGCGAAAGCGGTTGATTGCAAATAACAGCGGGGCAGCAGCCAGATTATAGAGTAGCCACAGCCCGATTAAGCCCAGTAATGGCCCGCCGGTATTGGTCCGGCGTACCACCGCCCATCCCAACACTGCCAGTGGCAGAGTGATGATGTAGAGCGTGTCATCGAGCAACAGCATCGCTAGCGTATACCAGCGTGGTAACCGCCCTAACGCAAAGCCTTCGGCGAGGCGTTCATCGCCACTAAAGTTGATTTGAAACAGATCAACTAATTCGATCAGGGTCTTTCTAACAAATGCTGCCGGCTTTGCCCGGATCAGACACCACCCTTCGGCACTGAGCAGTTGTTGCCGTTCGGCTTGCGTGATCGCGGTGACCGGTCTCGCCAATGCGGCGCTGAGGCGTGGATCGCCGGTTTGGGCGAGACACGAACCGGCGCTCAGCGTGGCGCGCGTTGCGTCATCGAGTGACGGATCGAGCAGGGCCAAGGTAAAGTTGCGCGTGGGCGCATCGCTCCGACCACCGTCGTAAGCGGTACGTCCACCCAGTGCCAGATTGTACGCACCGGTAGTATCGATCACGATCAAGCCGCCATACGTGCGCGAGGCGTAGAGTGCCCACGGCCCAATGAGGATACTTGCTGCTAGCAGTGGCAGTAGCGCTCCTATGAATCGTTCACGCCAGTTGCCGCCGGCACGCCAGCCGATCCAGAGCGCAGCCAGTGGCAAAAAGCCGAGTAGGAGGCCGCGCGTTAGGGTCGCCAAGCCCAGCAATAGTCCACCAATGAGCACACGCTGTCGACGCTGTGGATCGGCTAAGAAGGAGAACGCTATCAGCAACAAACTGATAAACAGCGTCTCACTCAATAAAAACTGCGGGTACATCACCAGCGGTAACGCGATTGCGCTGAAGAACGCGGCACCACCGGCCACGAGCGGTGTAGCGCCGAGCTTCCGGGAGAGGACATAGACCAACCCCACGTTCAGGAGGCTTAGCAAGGTTTGACTGACAAAGATCGGCGCAAGGTTCCGACCGAACAGTACGATATGTGCTGCTAAAAACAGTGGATAGAGCGGTGCCCGCGTCCAGAGATAGCCGCTATGCCACGCAAAACCACGTCCGTGGGCCAGCCAATCGGCAGCAGCCAGATACTCAGCTTCGTCGGAGATCAAACCGAGCCGTGGCAGATTGCCCCACAGTGCTACCCGGAGGGCAATACCAATCAGGATTGCCACCAGCAACGGCCAGTGTCGAGTATAGCGATTATCGTGAAAGATACGCACGTTGATGATGCCACACGTCTGCAACTATCTTGTACCGAGATGAAACTCCGAGCTGCGATAGGGAAGTTCGGAAAGCGCGTCGGTATCACCCCGTCCCCCCTCATCATCGCCGATAATCTCAATCGTTGCCAACCAAAGCCGACCCACCCCAAGCGCACCATCACCGCGCACCGACAAACGTCCTTCCGGTGATGGATCGGTCGGTCGGTACCAGCCGATCAGAAGCTGATACTCGCCCGGCGGTAGATCGTGCGGCACATGAACGGCACGGTCGTCACGAGCCGGCTTGCCCGGCAACCATGTGCTCGTCGGTAGGTAGCCGGCTAACGGTTGCCCATCATCACCCGCTACCGGTGGCTGTTCGCAATCGCGGCAGAGATGAATGAACAGACTGTAGTCTTCCGCCAACGGCCGGCGGACATCCCAGAACAGACTCAACGGGATGTTGCCGCCGGCACGGTATACCCCCGGCCCGGCCAGTGTGGTGGCCTTCAGCGTATACCCCAACAGGATCAGATCATCGCCAAATGTCGCCGTCACGGGCGTGGCCGGCTCAATCACCGCACCGGTGATATAGGCTTCCGGTGCTTCCTGGCAAAAGAGGTGGACGCCTTGAAAACGCCAAATCCCGCACGGCCATGTCCGCTGCTCACGGCTAAAAGCCCAGAAATTGCCGACGAGTCCGTACTCATCGCCGGGCAATGGCGGATCAACAGTACGAGCATGGTCTGGCGCAATCACCAAAAAGCTGCGGGTATAGCCGGCTAACGCGACCCGTCGCTCGGCATCCCAATCACGCTGACTATAGCTGGTTTCGCCCATCCAGAAATTGGCGAAGGTTAGGGGCGACGGGGCAGGATCGGCACTCAAGCGCGCCATGTAGTAGTCGTACAACGGTCGTAGATAGCCGGGATGGACGACGACTGCATCATCGGGATGGAGCCGACGGGCCAATTCGGTGATGGCTTCACGGTACTGTTCTTTGACCGGGTCGCCTGAGAAGAGACCGAACCGCGGCTGAAAGAGCGACCAACCACCGGTGATCAGCACTCCGCCGAGAGTCAATGACCCGATCACCGTCGCTAACCGCCAACCCGACCCACCGTCACGCTGTGGCGCCAACCCTAGCGCCAACACCACCACCCACACCGGAAAGATGATCATCAGATAGCGCGCTTCGTAGAGACGGGTGAGTACCAACTGAAGTGCGAAGAGCAACAACGGTACCCCACCCATTATCCCCAAGACCAGTGCCGTCCGATGCGAGATAGTACATACTACAATCAAGCCCAAGACCATCAGCACCAGCCACGGAACGAACCACACCCACGGCACATCGCCCGGCCAACGGTCGAGGCTAAAGCGGGTAAAGGTCAGCCACAACGCTCGTAGCGGATCGGCCGCAATTGACGCACCGCTGGTAGCACGGTCACTACCGATCCCGGCTACCATTGCCGCAATCATCCCCACCCCAATGAGCAGAAGACCGGCCGCGATAAGCCATGCGTAACGGCGTGGACGGCTGAACAGCCATATCAGTGCCGCACTCAAGGTCAATAGTGCCGTTAAACGGTGGATAAAGAAGGCAACAATCGCCAATCCGAACAGCCATCCCCAATCTGCGGTCCGATCGTGCTGCACCGCACGCAATGTCAACCAGAGCATTGCCGCGCTGACCAACAAAACGAGCGCATAGACCTTTGCCTCTTGTGCGTACCATAGGGCAAAAGGCGACCACATACTGATCAGCATTGCCGCCACAGTGACAATAGCGCGCCGCCGGTCGGTGGGCACCGCTGCCCGTGCTGCCAACGCCAGCAGCGGCACACTGAGCGCACCGGCCAGCGCCGAGGGCAGCCGTAATGCCCATTCGCTTGTCCCGGCTACAACCATCCACGCCTTGAGTAAGAGGTGGTAGAGCGGATAGGCCGCATTGGGTCGCACCAAATCAAGCAACAGTACCGACCACGGCTGCATCGCCATAGCCCAACTGTTGCCCTCATCAAGCCAGAGGCTCTGAGCATCAAGCCGGTAGAGGCGGAGAACTAGCGCAGCCAAACCACTGAGGATAAAGAACACCGACCAGCTCCATCTCATTACCCAACCTCCTGCTGATGGTGGAGCAACGCATAGTCGGCGTATGTGCATCGATAGGCGAGACAATCGATCTCCAACTGTACTATCGTCATGCCCAACTCCTACCGCGTACTGCCGCCACAAAGGCTGCTTCGTAGCGAGCCGCGGTATTCGCCCACGTCAATTCTTCGATAATCCGCTGGCGTGCTGCGGCACCTAACCGCTCGGCCAGCGCCCGATCGGCGATCAATCGGCCAATCGCAGCGGCGAGCGCTGCCGGATCACGTTCAGGAACGATCAAGCCATGTACCCCATCGCTGATCACATCAGGTACACCGGCCACCCGCGCAGCCACAATCGGTCGCGCTGCACCCATCGCTTCCAGCAAGACGTTGGGCAGCCCATCCACCCCATCACGGATAATCGGGAGCGCAAACACATCGGCCGCTGCCATCGCCATCGCTGCCCATGCCCGATCAAGCTGGCCGGTAAAGATAACCATCGGTGCAATACCCAAGCGAGCGGCTTGTGCTTCGAGCGCCGGACGCAGATCGCCGTAACCGGCAATCACTAACCGCGCTGTTGGATGCATACGTAACACTGCCGGCCACGCATCGAGTAGAACGCTAAACCCCTTTTTCGCCACCAACCGGCCCAAACCCAACACGAGCGGCGCATCGGCAGGAATGTGCCACACATCCCGAAAACGCTGTGCGGCCGCTGGATCGGGCCGAAACTGTATGGGGTCAACACCATACGGAATGACAAACGTGCGCGCGGGATTGGCCCCCAAACGTACCCCGCGCATACTCAGATCGGCGCTACACGCCGTTACCACTGCCGCCTGTCGGAACACCAAGCCGGCAAACTTCCCCATCACCGGCTGCGTCTCGGCCAGATAGATGTCGCTGCCGTGTAAGCTCACCACCAGCGGCAATTGGGCTGACAGCGCTGCCAAGGCTGCCGGTGGACCGTTGGGCAACACCCAATGCGCTTGTACCAGATCAAACGGCTGACCAACAGCCTGTGCTCGCCGCAATTCCCGTCGCAACGCCCACCACGACGCCGTCAAGGCAAAGGGTGCGGCCAACCATGCCCGTTCACGCACCTGCGTATCGCTCTGCAACGATTGCGCATACCCCCAGATATTCAATGCTGGATGCGGAGCATAACGAAAAAAGCGTAGCTCAATCCCCCGCTCACGCGCATTGCGCCGCAGATCGGGATGCCACGGCGCAATCAGCGTCACCTGATGACCACGAGCCACGATACCGGCTGCAATCTCTTCGATAAACGGAGCGGTAGTCTCGCGCGGGTATTTCGGTAATGAAGAAGCCAACATGAGGATACGCATACGACAATCTGTTTATGAATCGGGAATGCGATAGATAAAGGCGCGAAAATCGGGCGTCGGGCTAGCATAGAGCAATTCAAACCCATCAATCACCATGCCAGGCTGGTTGCTATGATCCATCAACGGTGCCAGCAAGCGTCCGGCATCACCCTTTACCCGCATCTGATTTTCGAGTACCAAATAGCGCGCACCGTAATGACGAGCAATCTGGAGCAACAAAGCCCGATCATCGGTATTCGGAATCATGACTGCCGGCCGCTCGGTATGCCAATTAACCTGCCACGGCAAGCGGGTCATAATCACCGCATCAGGCGGCGTATTGGCCTGCACCCATTCGTAGGCAGCGAGGTCTTGCTGCCAAATACGCGGTTCGTTCCGTATTTTGTCGTCAATATCGGCCTGCGATCCGGCCACAATGGTTCCAATCGCTACCAACGCCAACACCAGCCCCAGCGGTGCCCAACGCCGATCGCCGATTGCCGCCAACCGGTCGTAACCGGCCCAGATCATCCACGCCGCCAAAAGTGCCAGCCACGGAATGATCATCACCCAGTACCGTTCTTCGTTGGTACGCCAGTAGGTGAGCATGAAGGCAATGTACGGTGTGTAGGCAAAGAGCATGAGGCTCAACCATTGCCGTCGGAAGACCACCGCAGCAAACACACCGGCCAGCGCTAACCACGCACCTAGCGGGGTGAGAATATTTTTGCGCGCGTCATGACTAAACAGTACCGCCAACGGTTCCGGCAACCCCGGCCACGCCGGCATCAGATACGCCCGTAACTCGCGCACCTGCGTCATAAACTTGGTCAGCGTGGCATCGAACCCCCAGCGCAAGATCCAACTGCGGTCAGGCACTCCCGGTCCTCCCCATGCCGGGGCAAAGACGCGGTAAATTTCCGACCACGCATCGCCACTCACACCACGGTAATCCAGCACCCACGCATCGTGGCTTTCGGTGCTGTAGACCGGTTTGCCGAACAGGATCATGTTCCGCACCAAATAGGGCGAGAGGACAAGGAGCGCCAGCGCTGACCAGACCACCACCGGGGTCAACCGTGTGCGAAGCTGTTGCCAGCGTTGCGGCCAAGTTGGGAGAGTTCGTAGCTCGTGGGTGAGCAACGATAGTTGCCACAGACCCATACCCAGCGCAAACATAGCACCACTCGGTTTTTGCAACATCATTAGCCCGGTGGAAACGGCTGAAATGAGCAACCAACGCCACCGACGCGCCTGATCGGTATGGCTACGCAACAGAGCGGCCAGCGCTGCCATATTGAATACGACAAAGCCTAAATCGTTGGTCACGTAGATCGACAGGCGAAAAAAGAGATAGTTGGTCAGCACGAGAATGACCGCCGTTACCCCGACCCGCCGATCCCAGAGCCAGCTCCCAACCGCGTACATCAGCCCCACCAGGATGAGATCGAAGATAAAATTGGGAATCTTCGCCGCCCATGCCGTTGGACCGAACAGCGCAAAGAAGGGCACGATCCAGACCGGCTGCAACAACGGCCACGTCTCTTGCGGGCGCGTCAAACCTTCGTACACGGTGTAGAATTGGCTGACGTAATCGACCACCCACCCCCGCCCACGCACTAAATTACGGGCCACGATGGCATTATCGCTGTAATCGGCGTGTCCGACGTAGGGAAACGTAGCGGCGACCACTACCTCAAAGCCCAACCAGAGCAGGGTAAAGCCTACCAACACCACCCACGCACCTCGTCGGGCCGCAAACCAATCGACAATTGCATCGCTCAGACGCGGCAACCCGGCCCGGCCATAGGTTAACCCTAACGCCACCAATGCTGTCCCCAAGAGCGCCAGTAGGAGCGAATCAGGAAAGGTCTGCCAGAATAACCGCACGCCGATCACTGCTGACCAATTGATGGCGTGCAGGAGCACATAGCCAAAACAGAGCAAGGCAACACCGACCAGCCCATACCCAAGCGCCTGACCCTGGTTATAGCGCCGTACCAACATCTGGATTAAGGACACTAACGGTTGACGATAGGCAATCACCAGCAATACGAACAAACCGGTCATCGCCACCTGCAAGATCGCTGCCATCCAGATGCGTGCCAACGCCAAACCGATTGCTGCCGCACCGATACCCAGCGCGGCACCACCATAGACCAGCGGCGGACTCAGCCGCAACCGCGCTAACAGGATGTAGAGCAGCACAGCATTCCAACCGAGCAAGGCGACTGCCGGCCATGCAGGCGGCAAGAATAGCGCCGGCTCGCTCGCCGGCTCAATCCGCACCTCGGCCAGCCGTACCCCCTTCTGACGTGGATCACGACTATCGGCCAACGTCGCCGAGGTTTGCAATGTAATCGTCAGATCACCGGCGCGGTGCGCAATGCCCGGCACGGTGAACGTGTACGTCTCCCAACGTACCGACGGCGTAAACTCACCGACCGGCGTCTCATCGATCCAGACCGTCACCGTCGGTTGCCAACCGATCTCCGCCGGCCAACCCTGTGCGGTCAGTGTGACTTGCAGCGGTGAACCGGCGCCAACATTCGGCAACACCAACACCGCTCGTTCGCGTGTCCAACGTGACCGTCCGGTTGGCGAATCGGGGGTTAGCTCATCGGCGAACAACTCACCGCGCTGCACCGGAGCTGCTCCCAACCCCGGACTCACGCCGAAAAAGAGCCGATCACCGAGCCAACCGATTGCCACGCGGCCTTGTGGTGGCGCTTGATAGGCCATCGCCCCGGCCAACAGGGCGAGCGTCAGAATCAACACCAGCGCGCGCACCGTCGCCCAGACTACGTATCGGTCTCCGGTTACGTGCAGCTTCTCAATAACTGAACGATCGCTAACGGCCATAATACACCTTACCCGGTTGGCCTAATGCCGACGGCTATTATACCGCCAATTATGCTGAGCTATAGCTCACAGCAAAATGATGCACCGATGGGATGCACCGATTACACGAATGCAGATTTCTACTTGTCCGTGCTACAATATATTCATTGTTACAGGAGACAGTTATGAGCGATCAGAATATACTTGATCCAAAGACCACTGCTAGGACAATCAACCTAGTGGAAGACCAAAAAAGCCATCTGAGTCATATTGCCCAGCTTGCCGTGTTACGAGCTTTACAACGCTGTGTTCAAACGGTAGCCTCCGACATTGCCACATGTATCGGTCAGAAAAGTTTTGAAATTGTCTTGGTTCATCACCTTATCGATGAACATGACCGATTGTTGATCGAAACGGTGCGACAATTCGTTTCAAGACAACCCAGATCGAGAGAACCGGTAACCCGCCAACCAGACGTGCCGGTTCTAGGGACTAATTCGCTCGCGGCAATGATGAGTCCGGTTCCAGCGATGCTTGACAGTATTAGCAATAGTATTCAGGCGCTCGCTGCCGTTGCCGAGAACACGGCCAAACTTGTCGCTCTTTTGCGCAGCGATTACACACTCTACCCGACCAACACTACCATCGACCAAGCGACCCTCTATGCCGCGCTCGCCCACAGCCTCCTCGCTCAGCAGCAGCGTGTCTATACCTTCCCACCGCTTGAGGCAGATACCCAGCAGTTTCCTATTGAACATACACTGCGCGAAATTTTGTTAGAACTACTAAACAAATCAACACCCGATGATTCCAAAGAGAACGATGCTCATATTCTGAAGCAGCTCTTCAATCTCCTGATCACTTCGCAATCGGTCACTACACCACCGGCAGACACCTCAACCGAATCACTTCTCTTCCGCGTTCTCCTTGCCGAACGCCTCTTGAACAGTACCCAAAACGGTCAGCCACGCTTTCACCAACTTGCCGCACGAGTGACACAATCGGGTTGTGATCTGATCGCGAAGAAAAACTTTTTCAACTCAGGCTTCCTGATCTTTGTCGGTGGCTGTACGGTTGAATATACGCTGGCCACGCCAAACGGCAACGTTATTGCGGCAAATGTTGTTCAAAGTTCCGAGCAAGTCACGTTTAATCTCGGTTCTGGCAAACTGACCCATCGCCCGCTCACGCCTCCGTCGGGTTGAAGTGAACCGTTCAGTATATCGGCAGTTGCATTGCACCGCCAAGCCTGTTATCATCAGGCGCTATGATCTGGACAATCTCTGACCTCCATCTTTCGTTTGCCCGTCCTAAGCCGATGGACATTTTCGGTCCCGGTTGGAAAGATCATCCCGAACGGATCGCCCAAGCGTGGCGCAATCGGGTCGCCGCCGACGACTGGATTCTGATTGCCGGTGACATCTCGTGGGCAATGAAATTACCGGATGCACTGATCGATTTACAGTGGATCGACGCCTTGCCCGGCACAAAGGTATTGATCCGCGGGAATCACGACTACTGGTGCCCACGCAGTGTCAACTCGATCCGCCGCCATCTACCGCCGAGCCTGCGCCTGATCGGCGCCGATGCTCTCGATATCGGCGAGGCCGTGGTCTGTGGTACGCGCGGTTGGATTACCCCCGAAACTCCCGGCTTCAGTGAGAAGGATCAACCGATCTATCAGCGTGAACTGGGGCTATTAGCTCGCGCCCTCACCGCCGGACGCCATCTTGCCATCGGCAAGCCGCTGATCGTGATGATCCACTTCCCACCGTTTGTGAATCGCCAGCCGACCGAGTTCGCCCGTATGATCGCTGCCAGCGATGCGACGACATGCATTTACGGTCATTTGCACCGGCGGTACGATTGGGATAACGCGGTGCAAGGCCGAGTCGATGGGGTGTACTATCAATTGACGGCATGTGATTATCTGGGGTTTGGACCGGTAGCCGTCCGCGGGCTTGATTCGTAACGCCGCCACTCGAGCAGCGTTACGATAGAGCTTATAGGCGGTGAAACACGTCACGGATTTCGGTTAACAACCGCTCAACAATAGCCCGCATTTCACCAATGGCTACGTCGAGATTGTTGTCGGTTGGGGCCGCATCTTCGTTCGGCATCAGTAACCACAACACCAGGTAGATGATCACGCCAATTCCGTTCACCAACCCCAACCCGACAAAGATCAACCGCACAATAATCGGATCAATCCCAAAATAACGCGCTAACCCACCGGCTACTCCGGCCACCATACGCTCGGTCCGCACACGTAAGAGCCGTTGCGTTTGCGTGGTCATAGTACCTCCTCATATTCTATCAACTCTGACCTGGGTATATGACGATAGCGGTACGGTGCCGGTTGCGGCTTTCTGGTGTACTGTGCTGCAACATCTCGGAGCGGCGTTCCGGCAATCTAAATCAATAGAACCATTGTATACCAAACAATATAGCTGCCGTTTAGTACATATATGTATAGGTATCTCTGTGTTCTTTTCAGTAAAATTATCAATAGTAATACGATAAATTGTAGTATTTGATCATTATTACAAATCGATTACAATATCAGTATGATGATCGCATATCTGAATTTACGTTGACGACCAATCAATAATGACAAACACATCATCATCGATCACTTCAACCGGATATGTGGCGATCCGCAATCCAACCGGCGGCACAAGACTCTTACCGGTACGCACGTCGTATGTCCAACCGTGCCATGGACACGTGACCGTATGACCGATCAACACACCTGCCGACAGTGGCCCACCCTCGTGTCGGCAACTGTCGCTAAAAGCGTAAATCGTCCCGGCGACATTCGCTAACCCAATTGGTAAGCCATCGATCTCAACGTAACGCATCTGACCGGGGAGCAGCTCACTGCGATGACAAACTTTGAACCGTTCCATAACCATTCTTCCATTGACAGTCATCTTCTCGATCCGGTACAGTACAAACAACACGCTATAATAACCCTTATTAACACGTTTGGCTTTTCGCCTGTTGCCACAGTTTGAGGTGATCCTATGCCGCCGCTTGCAATTAATCAACGCCAACTGGAAACGCTGAGTCAGCTCCTTATTGCCGGCGGTCATCACGAAGTGGCCGATTTGCTTCAGTCATCGCTCGACCGCTTGATTGCCTTCTGGCCGGCTCAAGCCGGCGCCTTGCTCTATATCTCTCCCTACGGTGAGACGATTAAGGTCACCCGCGGTCAGCTCGACGCCGAAACGAATTCGTTGATCGAACAGGCACGTGAAGGGTTTGCTCGACGCGATGATAACGGCGAACCGATTGTTGGTTCGTACTCGATTGACGATAGTCGCGATCTGATCGAGTTGCCATTACAGAGTGGTGGTCAGGGGGTTGGGTTGCTCCATCTCGTGGTAAGTCGCACCGATCAACAATCCGGCAACCAACAGCCACTCGACGAAGAACTCCTCGTGCTGCTGGTGCGCGCCATCGGTGGCGAAGCCGATAAGATTGCGATGTTGCGGCGTGCCGAGCGAGATCTGCGGGAACTGCATTTACTCTACGAGATCGGGCAGTCGCTCGCCGTGAACCTTGATCTGAACAGCCTGCTCAACGATATCAAACTGCGGGCGCCGAAGGTGGTCGGAGCCGAACGATGTTCGATTTTCATTCTCGATGAAGAGACCAACGAGCTGGTACTGGAAATACCCGGTGAGCAGCGCCAGTATCGTATGCCGGCCGACCGCGGGATCGCCGGTTGGGTCGTGACCCATGGGGTCGGGCAGATCGTCAACGATGTTGAGCATGATCCACGCTGGTATGATGCGATCAGCCGTGAAGCCGATTTTGTGACCCGTTCTATCGTGTGTGTGCCGATGCGGGTGAAAGATCGGATCATCGGCGCAATGCAGTTGCTCAACAAGATTAATGGTCAACCGTTTAGCGAGCAGGATTTGCAACTGCTCACTACACTTGCTGCCCAAGCGGCTATTGCCATCGAAAATGCACGCCTGTACCAACGGTTAAAGGAAGAACGTGACCGGTTACTGCAAAAAGAAGCCGAGGTACGGCACGCAATCGCTCGCGATCTCCACGATGGCCCGACTCAGAGCATTGCCGCAATTGCGATGAATATCGAGTTTATTAAGCGTCTGTTTAAGGCAATGCCGGAACGTGTCCCCGCCGAACTCGATACGCTCGCCGAGTTAGTCCAAAAGACGACCCACGATATTCGTAACTTGCTCTTTGAGTTGCGACCACTTGGCCTCGAAACACAAGGTTTGTTAGTAACCCTCCAACAGTACGTTGAACGTTGGCGTGATCCCTCGGGTCACGATACGAAACTGCGGCTCGAAGCGCCGGCTCACGTGCCACGGCTCCCTCCTGAAATTGAGGGTGCCATCTTTATCATTTTGCAGGAAGCTATTAATAACGCCCGCAAGCATGCGCGCAGCGATTCGATCACGATTTATCTGTATGTCGAAGAGGATCATCTTGTGGCGAGTGTGCGTGACCGTGGGTGCGGATTTAACGTCGCTGCAGTGGAGAGTGGCTATACCAACCGCGGTAGCCTCGGTCTGCTCAATATGAAAGAGCGTGCTCGCCTCATCGGCGCCGATCTCCGCATTCGGAGCGAGATTGGGCAAGGAACGACGGTAGAGCTGCGGATCCCGCTCAATCAAACTCCGTAAAACGACGACGGAGCAGGTTTGATACCTGCCCCGCGTTTTCAACCTGTCCTCCTGCGTTATTGTACGGCGCGGGTAGCTAATGCATCCTTCACCAGGCCGGCAATATCGGTGGGCATGCGGGCAACCCGTACCCCAACGCTTTCCAGCGCTGCAATCTTCTCTTGTGCAGTGCCTTCGCCACCGCTGATAATCGCGCCGGCATGACCCATCCGCTTCCCGGGCGGGGCCGTCTGCCCGGCAATGAAGCCAACGACCGGCTTAGTTACGTGTGCTTTGATATACGCGGCAGCCTCTTGCTCGGCCGTACCACCAATCTCACCGATCAGCACAATCGCCTCGGTCTGCGGATCGGCTTCAAACATCGCCAGTACATCGATAAAGTTGGTTCCGATAATCGGATCACCTCCAATACCGACGATAGTGCTCTGACCGATTCCAATCCGGGTAAGTGCATCAACGGCCTCGTATGTCAAGGTGCCCGATTTGCTGACAATACCCACCGGCCCCGGCATTGCGATGTTCCCCGGAATGATCCCAACTTTGGCTGCGCCCGGCGTGAGTAGCCCAGGACAATTCGGCCCGATCAGCCGCACACCACACTCTTGGACAAACGCATAGGTGCTGACCATATCAAGCGCCGGTATCCCTTCGGTAATGCAGACAATGAGGGGAATCCGCGCTGCCGCCGATTCCCGAATTGCATCAGGGGCAAACGGGGCCGGAACGTAAATCACCGCTGTGTTGGCTCCGGTCGCCGCAACGGCTTCCGACACCGTATTAAACACCGGCACTCGCCCATCAATCGCCATCTGGCCGCCTCGCCCCGGTACTACTCCGGCTACTACGTTCGTGCCGTAGTCAAGCATTTGACGGGTGTGAAATTCGCCCTCTTTGCCGGTAATGCCTTGTACCAACAACCGGGTGTTGGCATCGATCAAGATGCTCACGCACGCCTCCTTGGTAAAGCTGAACACGAGCTAGGTCACATGTACGTCACTATGCAACTATATCATCACTACTATGCAAACAATCGCTACCGTCGCAAAAGACGTTGCCTCGCTATGGCGCGCATTGTACCATGTCACTAACCTTCAGTACGCATCTTGCGCTGAGCGGTCTGAGGGCGTCCCTTCCGCTTCTTGGACAATTGTCACTCCTGCTGAGGTCCCGATTCGGTTTGCTCCGGCAGCAATCAGTGCCTGTGCTGCGGCTAGCGAGCGCACTCCTCCCGACGCCTTGACGCCAATCGTCGGCCCTACCGTCGCCCGCATCAGCGCAATATCAGCTACGGTTGCGCCACTCGGTCCAAAGCCGGTACTGGTCTTGACGAAATCGGCCCCGGCCCGTACTGCCAACAGACAAGCCATCACTTTTTCGCGATCGGTAAGGAGGCCGGTTTCGATGATCACCTTAACCAGGACTCCACTCGCGTGAGCTGCATCGGTGACCGCCCGAATATCGTCAGCTACGACATGATATTCCCGCCCACGTAATGCACCAATTGCCATCACCATATCAACTTCGCGCGCACCATGCCCAATTGCTTGCACCGTCTCAAACACTTTCACCTTCGTGGTGGTAGCGCCCAACGGAAAGCCGATGACGGTACCTACCCGCACCGGTGACCCTGCCAACGCGCGCGCACAACGTTCGACGTAACGCGGATTAACGCAGACACTGGCAAAACGATACCGTTCGGCTTCATTACAGAGGCGATCAATCTGATCGACCGTTGCTTCAGGCTTTAAGAGTGTATGATCGATGAAGCTGGCAATAGGTATGTCTGAAGCAGGTGGTGGCTGGTACGGCAACGGCGTACCGGTTGGTAAGCCGACGAGTGCATCGACTTGCGCACGCACCTGCGCGATCAGGTCTTCCACGACAAGGCTCCTCTTGACGGATAACTCATTGATCCGGCATTATTCACGTTGCTATTGTAGCACAGCCGGTCAAGGTATTCGCTAAATCGCGATGATAGGCATATACCATGGAGCGGGTAATATGCAGTTTGATGTGATAGGGGTAGGTGTCGCAAGTTGGGATATTATTGGAGTTACGGCTACCCCACCGGTGATCGGGCAGAAGCAACCGTTAGCCGGATGGGCCGAGATGGGAGGTGGTCCGGTCGCTACAGCCCTAGTTACCCTCGCCCGCCTAGGATTACGGGTAGCATTGTTTAGCGCTGTCGGAGATGATCATTACGGCACTGCCATTCGCACCGAACTCCACCACTTCGGAGTTAACACGTCACTGATGGCGACCCGACACGGCTCATCACACGCGGCCATTGTGCTGGCCGAACCGGGTAGCGACCGCCGCACGGTCTGGTGGTACAACGAATCGACAGTCCTCGCCAATCTTGAATTTCCCATCGAACTTGCCACCCAGACCCGTGCCTTACTGGTTGATAGCCATCTGCCGGCAGCCCTGACCGCAGCCCAACACGTGCGTGCCGCCGGTGGGCGCATTATGATCGACGCCGAACGGGTTAATCCTACCGTTATCGAACTCCTCCCGCTGTGTGATGATATTGTTGTCTCGGCCAATTTTGCTCGTGCGTTGACCGGTTTGTCAGATTTGGAGATGGCAACTCGCGCGTTGGCCGAACGGTACGCACGGCTCGTTGTCGTCACTGCCGGTGAAGCGGGCAGTTGGGCGTGTAACGATGGTGAAGTGATATACACGCCGGCATTTCCAACTCAACCGATCGATACGACCGGCTGTGGCGACGTATTTCACGGTGCATTGCTGTTTGCACTGCTCCGCGGTGATCCATTACCGATAGCATTGCGATTTGCCAGTGCGGCTGCAGCCCTCAAGACGCGCGGTCTTGGTGGTCGCAGCGCTTTGCCAACCCTGGCTGAAATTGAGGCATTGGTGCGAAGTTAGAATGCTATTTGCCGGTGACGCATATGAATACTTTGCACCAAACCGACGGCGGCAAGTGTCGTGACCATAAAACTACCACCAGCCGAGACAAACGGCAACGGCAGACCGGTCACCGGTAGCAGACTCATATTCATGCCGAGGTTGATCAACGTATGACTGAAGAGCATGCCAAAAACGCCCAAGGCGATCAAACGCCCAAACTGATCACGTGCCTTAGCAGCGACTGTTAACGTCTGCCAAAGTAAGATGGCTAAAAAGACGATCAAGACAGTTCCACCGATAAAGCCTAATTCTTCACCGACGACGGCAAAAATGAAGTCGGTATGCTGTACCGGTACATAATTGCCTTGACTAAAGAGGCCACGTGTCAGACCAGCTCCGGTTAGCCCCCCGGCGCCGATCGCATTGAGCGCTTGAATGACGTTGTAGGCAGCATTAAAATCAACCGCCGCCGGATTGGTCAGCAGGTAGTAGAAGGTGCTAAGCCGGATCTGCTGATAGTCATCGAGAACGTAGTGCCAGGCTACCCATGCGAACGGAATAAACGCTGCAAACAATAATCCCAGTTGGCTCAGACGCATCCCACCACCCCAAGCGATGGCCAACCAAATACTCGCCATCACGAGGGAAGTTCCCAAATCGGGCTGCACAAACACCAGTGCCATCGGTACAGCGGCTATCACCAACCCACCGGCTTGCACCAACCAACTACCACCGCGGTCGGCGTAGCGTTGCCAGTAGGTAGCCAACGCGAGGATCAACACCAATTTGCTTAGCTCTGCCGGTTGAAACGTTCGTTCGCCGATCGCGATCCAACTTCGCGCACCTTCACTCACCCGACCGATGACCAATACTGCTGCCAGCAAGCACACGATGCCGATGTAGAGTGGACGAGCAAGGCTCGACAGCAGGCGATAGTCGAATACCATCATTGCGACCATCGCGATTAACCCGACGACGATGTAAATGAGCTGACGTTCAAAGATAGGGCGCAACGGTAAGCCATTACCGGCGACGGCATTCAAGGTGGCGCTATGTAGAGCCAAACCACCGAACACCAGCAAGACGACGACACTACCGATAATTGCCCAATCAACATCACGCCAACGTCGTGTGTCCACCGTTCACCTCAACCCGACTCAGCAGCGGACGTTCTACTGCCGCCGCTATGCGTGCAAGCTGATGCATCATCGCAGCAAAGCTGTCCGGTATAAGCGCCTGTATCCCATCACAGACTGCGTAGGCCGGATTATCGTGTACTTCGACGATCAATCCATCGGCGCCGGCTGCTATTGCGGCGCGCGCCATAGGAATGACAAGATCGGCCCGCCCACTCGCGTGTGATGGATCGACGATCACCGGTAGATGCGAGAGCTGTTTGATCAGTGGTACGACCCCCAAATCAAGGGTAAAGCGCAAACTGTCGTCGAAGGTACGAATGCCTCGCTCGCACAGCACGACGTTTGAATTCCCCTCGGCCAAAATGTATTCTGCCGCTAAGAGCAAATCTTTCACCGTGGCGGCAAATCCACGCTTCAGCAAGACAGGTCGCTGAGTGCGTCCAACTGCCCGCAACAGCGAATAATTTTGCATATTGCGCGCACCGATCTGCAACATGTCGGCATATTCAACCACCAACGGCAACGTCTCGGTATCCATGACCTCGGTCACCACCGGCAGACCGGTCAGTTCACGCGCTTCGGCTAATATGCGTAAGCCGGCTTCGCCTAAGCCCTGAAAAGAATACGGTGAGGTGCGCGGCTTGTACGCTCCACCGCGTAGCATGATCGCACCGGCCGCACGTACTGCCCGTGCAACGTTGAGGGTCTGTTCTCGACTTTCTACCGTACATGGACCGGCGATTACCGCAATACTGGCCCCACCGATCGGTACACCACTGACCTCCACCACCGTATCGAGTTCTTTAAACTCACGACTGACGCGCTTGTAGGGTGCGGTTACCCGTATCAACTGACTCACACCGGGCAACCGCTGCAACCGCCCGGCCTGCTCGATTGGGCCTTGGTTACCGGTAATCCCGATGGCAGTTCGGGTCGGGCCGGGCATTGGGTGTGGCGTAAACCCCATCGCCCGAATCTCGGCGCAAACAGCTTCGATCTGCTCCGCCGTCGCGTGTGCTTCCATTACGACAAGCATAGACAAGCTGGCGGTTGGCAGTAATCACGTGACCGTGCCAACCGCATTGCCGGACCTAAAGGTCCGTTCACCGTATACAACGCGATTACTCGTAGATCCAACCATCAAGGGTACGGTTCCAATCACCGATGAGTTCGTGGGGTTGAAAGAAAATGGCCGTTTCTCGTTCTCCACTCTCCGGCGAATCAGAGGCATGGATCAGATTTCGACCAATATCCACACCAAAATCGCCACGGATCGTACCCGGTGCTGCCTTCGCCGGATTAGTTGCGCCAACCATTGTTCGCACCAACTCGACTGTGCCCGGCTTCCCGGCTACAACAGCTACCACCACCGGCGCCGACGTGATGTATTTCACCAAACCTTCAAAGAAGCTCTTGCCCTCGTGCTCGGCATAGTGACGGCGAGCGAGCGCTTCATCAACTTGCATCAGCTTGAGACCTTGAAACTTCAGCCCGCGCTGTTCAAATCGGCTGATGATCGTTCCGATCAGCCCGCGCTGGACAGCATCAGGTTTTAAAATCAGTAATACGCGTTCCATGCATACCTCATGGCATCAAACAATGAATTCCGTTTCCGTTGGTCAGTATACCATATGCCGGATATTTCCCAACAATTGCCGCTACTACGTAAGCCGCCTGAGACGCAAAATATAAAGGCAACGCACAGCGTTGCCTTTGCCCCAAATCATCCAGCCTTCACACTTATTTAGATCGGCACTGCTTCACTAATTCGCTTTGCTGCACGACGCATCTCCATCTTCACCAACCCGAGATTGACGGTACGCTGCGTGATCACGACAAGGATCAAATCTTTTGCTTCAAGCAGTAAGATTGAACCATCTTTCGCATCGATAATCGAGTCGACGAGATTACCGACACCAAGCCGCCGGGTCGCTTTGTCGATTTCGCCGAAGACAGCCGCCGACATTGCGCCTAGTATCTCAGCATCTTCTTCATCGAGCAGCGTACTGGCGACAACCAGACCATCTTTGCCAACCAATAGGCTACCGATGACCCCATCGACCCGAATGAGATCTTCTACGATACGGCGCATGCTAAACCTTTCTTGTGGTGCCATCTTAGAGACTACTTTCGTCTAGAAAGAGACGGATCCCTGTTATTCAGCAAAAGTTACACTGTACGCGGCAATTGCCTCATCCAACCGACCTTGCCGCGAGTAGACATCGCCAAGCAACCGGTGTAGGTGACGGAGGACGGTCGTATCGTCAACAGTGTTGATCAGATCCTCCAACTCCTCGGCCATCCGCTCAAGCAGGGTATGCTGCTTGAGTAAGCGACGATAGACTACTGCCATCAATTCGGCCTGTCCGGTCTGCGCACAGAGTCGCGCAATAGTGAAGGCTAACGCATGATTAGTCGGATTCGCACTTAACTGCCGTAAATATTCATCGAGTTTTGCATTCCCCGTTGGGATGAAGTCTTCGGGCGCGCGGGGCCGAAGTGGTGCGCGCGCTGAGCGTCCCCGACCACTACTGGCTGCTTCACGGCGCGCAAAGCGGAGATCATCACGGGTTGGAGTAACACTGCGACGCTCTTCAGCCGACACCGCACGTGCAACCGGCTGTGGCTTGGGACGTTCACTTAAGGGCGGCAACACTACTCGTGCCGGCTCCGGCATCGTCGGCTCAGGTGGCGCCTGCCAAATATCGTCAAGCGCATCGAGTGGCTCAGGGACAAAGCCCATATCTTCCGGTTTTGGCACTGGCTGCGGCTCCTCAACCCGTGGCGCTGTACGTACAGCCTTTGCGACCGAAACAGTTTCCGCAATACTGAAATCGAACAAGTCATCTTCAGCCGTAGTCTCAGCAGGCTGCTCGGATTGTGTGCTGCGCTGCGCCGCCTCAAGCTGTGCAATCTCCTCCGGCGATAACCCCAGCTCTTCCAGCGAGAACGGTTGCAGCTCCGGCTCTGCAGGGGTTGCCGGCTCCCCACGCTGCGCCGCCTCAAGCTGTGCAATCTCCTCCGGCGATAACCCCAGCTCTTCCAGCGAGAACGGTTGCAGCTCCGGC
>NZ_JBMFNE010000026.1:0-951 GCF_049970315.1 Chloroflexus sp. | reverse complement strand
CTCCGCAGGGGCTGCCGGCTCCCCACGCTGCGCCGCCTCAAGCTGCGCAATCTCCTCCGGCGATAACCCCAGCTCTTCCAGCGAGAACGGTTGCAGCTCCGGCTCCGCAGGCGGTGTCGAGGGTAATTTCTCAGCAAACGGCGTTAGATCAGCTTCTAGTACAGCCGACGGCAGCTCTTCGGCAAAAGGTGTCAAATCAGCATCAGCTACCGGCATAGCCGATGTGTCCTCTTCACCAAGCTCAGCTTCCATATCGATAATCTCGTCACCATCACGGATCTGAATCCCTGCGCGATGAAGCGACCAGCCAATTTGCTCAATTCGCTCAGCCTCTCGTTCAGGGTCCTGCACCACTGCGATGATGTCAGTAATATCGACGTAGCCTTGGCGATGGCCTAATTGGATCAGACGGTTAAGTACGGGATCGCCGGTATCAATCATCGGCTCTTCATCATCCGAGAAGACTACCGTCTCGAAGTTGCCAATGTTTAGAGTATCAATCTCTTCAGGGGAAATAGCTAATTCACCACCCTCGACTGTACCGCCCTCTAAATCCTCAAACGAGAAAGGTTCGAGATCGCCAAATTCTTCAAACGAGAAAGGCTCTAAATCGGTAAGTCCGATCGATGAATCGGCTACGGTCGACGTAAAGACATCACCAGCATCACCGGTCGTTAGTAAGCTTTCAATCGGCTCATCGACGACCGGTACTGTCTTTCGTTCCGATGGCAGTGCCGCCGGCTCCCCACGCTGCGCCGCCTCAAGCTGTGCAATCTCCTCCGGCGACAACCCCAGCTCTTCCAGCGAGAACGGTTGCAGCTCCGGCTCCGCAGGGGCTGCCGGCTCCCCACGCTGCGCCGCCTCAAGCTGTGCTATCTCCTCCGGCGACAACCCCAGCTCTTCCAGCGAGAACGGTTGCAGCTCCGGCTCCGCAGGGGCTGCCGGCTCCCC
>NZ_JBMFNE010000025.1:0-61535 GCF_049970315.1 Chloroflexus sp. | reverse complement strand
AACCCTGCCCGTGTCATCGTGATTGCTATGCATCACCGCCGCCCTCGTTGTCATGTCGAGCGAAGCGAGACATCTTCATTCTCAATGTCATCGCGAGTGCTGCGTGATGAATGGGTAAGATTGCTCGCTGCGCTCGAAATGACAAGGGGGAGCGAACCCTGCCCGTGTCATCGTGATTGCTATGCATCACCGCCGCCCTCGTTGTCATGTCGAGCGAAGCGAGACATCTTCGTCTCCAAACAGTCGGCAGAGGCGCGTCCAAACGAGCACTCGATGGTCAGGCATATCGGACCAAACGCTCCAGCGCACGGCCGATACTTGCCGAGCGCTGGTATTCTCGCCGTTAACGCTGTGCGGTCGGTGGCGAGAAGAACGGGAGAGGGGTTTCGGCCACAGGCGGGGAGATGACGCCTATGGCGCGATGAACTGACCTAAGTCACTCGTTTTAGGAAGTGTATCCACGATAGCATACGTTCTTGATAGCAGGGAATAACTCAACGTCTTCCTACCAGTTATTTGCGTTTCACGGCTACATCAACTGGTTTTAAGCCGGAAAGTTGCCAACAAGCGTCCAAACTGCAATTTTGTACCGTCGCTAATCGACACCGGCGTTTGCGGTTCAATGCGATTGCCATTCACGCGCGTATGATTTGTGCTGTTTAGGTCGATGATACTCCATTGATTGCCGACGTGGACGATTTTGGCGTGTTGGCGGCTCACACCTCCTAGCTCTCCACCGTAGGGAGTAAGGTCGATTTCCGGGAAGATATTGCTCACCGGGTCTTCTCGACCGATAACGTATTCCGTTTTACCGGGAGGCAAGATGATCTCACTGCCATCAGCCAACACTAAACAGGAAACCTCTTGCGGTAGGTTTACGACAGGTGTCCCAAGCGGTGTTGGGGCTGAGGGGTGGGCATTCGGTGTAGCAATCGGTGTGCTCGATGATGGAGCATTGCCGATCAGGTCGGCCAGTGCGGCCTCAGTCTTAGCTAATTCCGCCCGTGCCGCATCGAGTCCGGCGAGGATGAAGGCCGGGACGCTACCTGCCGGATAGCGGGCAGCCATCTGCTCATACTGAGCGACGGTGTCACGATGGGCAGCGAGTAACGCTTCGAGCCGGGCAACCTCTGCCGGATCAGGGCCGCTTGGGAGAGCGGCCAGTGCGGCCTCAGTCTTAGCTAATTCCGCCCGTGCCGCATCGAGTCCGGCGAGGATGAAGGCCGGGACGCTACCTGCCGGATAGCGGGCAGCCATCTGCTCATACTGAGCGACGGTGTCACGGTGGGCGGCGAGTAAGGTTTCTAATCGCGCTCGTTCGGCTGCCCAATCGCTGGGCGACGGTGGTACCGCCGAGGCGAAAGGTGCGGTCCCAACTACCGGTGCAACCGGTTCGGCGATGGAGGCTGTTCCATTGACGGTCGGTGTGTCGATGGGTGGTGCCGGCAGTTCGGGTGCGGGTGGCGCGATGACGGTCGGTGCATCGGCGGATGGTGGCGCGGACGGTTCGGGTGCGGGTGGCGCGATGATGGTCGGTGCATCGGCGGATGGTGGCGCGGACGGTTCAGGTGCGGGCGGTGCGATGACGGTCAGTGCATCCGAGGATGGTGCCGTTAGGTGGCTAAGATCGGCGCCACAATGGTCGCAGAAGCGCTCACCGGGTAAGACTGGATCGCCACAGCTTGGACAAAAAAGTTGGGGGGCGTCTGGTGGGGCGATTAGTGTTGCTTGGTCAGATGGAATTGAAGGTGCAGCCGGTGTATTCAGCAGATCAGCACCACAGTTATCGCAGAAACGCTCACCGGGCAAGACCGTTGCACCGCAAACCGGACATGACGGTGCGAGAGCTGTTGGCTGATCAGGTGAGACGGTCATCGGTGTTGGACTGACCAAGCGGGTTCCGCACTGATCACAGAAGCGGTTGGTTGGTTCGTTTTGGGCACCACACGAAGGGCAGATGATCATAGTTGTTCCTCATGCTGCAAGCAATCTTATGGAGCGATTGCAAGAATATCCCACTGCTATGCCTGTTCGTTTTTCTCTAGTCGCTGGGTCAGTCGTCGCGTAGCATAACGCAACTCTTTTTGGGTAGCCGGATCGAGCGGTTGACCCTGTTCGAGCGTTGCCGCTTGTTGATTCATCTTCTCGGCAAGCTCTAGTTCACCCAGATCGAGCAAACGAGTTGCGGCTGCACGGAGTTTTTGGGTTGCACCCGCCGTATTACCGCTTGCTGCTTCACTTAAGGCGCGAGTCTGCAACTTAAACGCCGTCACCCGCTCGACCAGATTCATGACAGCGGGAACATAACTCTCTGGCCCGGCCTGATCGGCGACATCGAGCAAGATATCTTGCTTGATCACCGTTTCACTATGTTGATCAACCGGTGTCAAATGTAACTCAGCCTGTGCAATCCGAAACCGGCCTCGCGTGCGTGGAGGAAGCATCAGGTCGAGTAAGATGGCTGCCGGTTGATCACCGACTAAATCGCCTAGCCGCACTGCAACCGCTGCATCGCCGATAGGTTGATAGCCGAGGTTCGCAATTACCGGCTTGACGCGATAGATGGCACGCGGCGTCACATCACGGACAAGCCGGAGGAGCAGCCGTGCATCGGTAGCAACGACAGCCTGTGCTTCTTTCACTGCCTGCTGAAAAAACGTCTCAATCTGTGCCGGATCGGCAATATAATCGGAATACCCATCGCTCGCCGCAGCAATATCGTCGAGTAACTGCTCATTCCATTCTGTGCCTAGTCCCAATGCGGTAATGCGCACACCTGCTTGCCCAAGGGTGCGTGCCAGATCACGACAGATTGGCTCATCACCCCACGTCTGCCCATCGGTCAGTAACAGCATCCGGCTGATCCGATCAGGCCCAAGGTATTTTTGGAGTTCGGTTTGCGCTGCTTTCATACCGAGCGACATTGCCGTCCCACCGGCTTCGGTAATGGTTGCAACGGCTGCGAGGAGCGTCGACCGATCACCAACTGGAGTTGCCGGTACGAGGGTTTGTACCGTGTCGTCAAAGATAACAATGGCTGCTACGTCGTGTGGACGCAACAACTCAATCACTCGGCGAGTAGCTATTTTTAGGTTCGCGAGCTTCTCGCCTTGCATCGACCCTGAACGGTCGAGGACGAAGCAGAGATTGAGCGGCAATGTCGCAGTTGGTGAAGCCGGGGCAACTGCTTCAACCAGGAGATAGCCAACTTGTGGTGTGTTACTTACAGGTATAGGTGCGCGTCCCCATTGGCAGGTCAAAGTAACTGATTCAGGCATGCTCGTACCCTTACTATGCGGCTAACTAGGCCATTGGTTGATCAGTGCTGCTATCACACAACAGAACAGAAAGGCGGCTAAACTTGTCACAAAACCGATGATTGTATCGCGGCGACCATATTCCGTGTTGGCGGTCTTGGGATTAGCCAGTGCGATCAAACTCACGATGCCACCGATGAGCGCAAACAGAAGTGCGCCCAAGGCCATGAGAATACCGATACCGGCCAATACCGGTGCATCATTGTTATACACCAGATTGATACCGACCAATCCAGTTGCGATTGTCATCATCACCGCACCGATAATCCCGATCCAACGTGCCGCACTCGCCATTCCGGTGCTTGCATGCACAACTATCGGTTTCACAGCGATGGCGTTACTGCGGGCTGCTTGGTGTACCGACTCCTGCATCATCTGCGGGTTGACCAATTGACCGCTATTCCCAAACAGTGCCTGTTGTAGCTCGATCACGTTGGCGAAGCGACGCGATGGATCGCTCTCGGTTGCGCGGGTTATCACATTGGCAATATATGGCGGGATGGCGGGATTGAGCTGGTTGGCCGGTGGCAAGCGGAACGGTGTCGTGCTCGGATCATGACCGGTGAGCAGATGGTGCATCAGCACACCGAGGCTATAGATGTCGGAGCGCGGATCGGTTTGACCACGACCGTACTGTTCGGGTGCGCTATAGCCGAGCGTGCCAAAGACTTGGGTATCGCGTTCCTTACCCGGTTTGAACAAGCGGGCAATACCGAAATCGACCAGCTTGATCGTACCTTCTGGCGTAATCATCACGTTGGTCGGCTTCAGATCGCGGAAAATGATCGGCGGTTGTTGCGCGTGTAAATAGGTAAGCACCTCACAAATCTGGGCGGTCCATCGTAACACCTCATGCAATGGACGCGGCAGGCCAACGCGATTGGTATAATCTCTCAGATTCTCGCCAGGCACGAACTCCATCACCAAATAGTGGCGGCCATTCTCTTCAAAGTGGTCGGTGACGCGCGGGAGATAGGGATGGTTTAGTTTCGCCAGCAGTTCTGCTTCTTGGCGAAAGGCCTCTTGGGCCAGTTGGCGATCGATCGGCGAAGTGATCAGGGTATCACTCATCTCTTTTACTGCCCATTGGATTGTACCCAATCGTCGATCGGTCGCGAGATAGACCGCCCCCATCCCACCTGCACCAAGGCACCGACGTAATTCGTACCGGCCTTGCAAGACTGCTAATGGGGCAGATGCTGCAACCGGTTGATCGGTGCTGCGGATGCGGTTTCCACATTCGGGGCAAAAGATAACGTCTTTGTTAAAGCTGGCCCCACATTGTGGACATTTCATGGCATTATTCTCACCAATATGACAGCGATGTTGTCTTCACCGCCGGCTTGATTGGCTGATGCGACTAACGCTTCACAGGCCTGCTGTGGATCGGCAATTTCGGTAATAATCCGCTCCATCTCCGGATCGCGCGTCATCTCCCATTGTCCATCGGAGCAGAGTAAGAGCGCGTCACCGGCAAAGAGACGGACACTGTACAGATCAATCTCTGGCTTCGTGCGATCACCTAACGAACGAAGTACGGCATTGCGCTGTGGATGAGTGTAAATATCCTCTTCTTGCAAATGACCAAGCTCGACCAACCGCATCACCAGGGAGTGATCCTTACTGATCCGTCGGAGCTTGCCATTGCGAAAGAGGTATGTCCGACTATCGCCAACATTAGCAATTACCGCTCGATCACCGATCACGAGCGCCATGGTTAAGGTTGCTCCCATATCATTGGCCTGCGCGTGGCCTTCGTGATAGATCGCTTCATTGGCGGATAATACAGCTTGCCGTACCAATTCCCGCATCTCAGACTCGTGATACAGACGTGATCCGGCTATCATTTGTTGCAGGTAGTTATCGATCAGTAGGCGAGCAGCATTCCTCACGGCTAAGCCACTGGCGACTTCGCCGGCTGCGTGTCCACCCATACCATCGGCGACGATATATATGCCACAGCTCTGTCGTTGACCGTTATTTTCAAGGCAGACGGTTAGGCGAAATAGGCTATCTTCATTGTGATCGCGCACGCGGCCCACATCGGTATACGAACCGGCCATTTGGATGAGGGGTATGGGATGGGTGCGTTCATCGCGTAATGCACTGAGGCGTGTAGCAACCGTGGTTGCATCGCGTAGTTCACCGGTACGGATTTGCCGCAGGACGGTTCCTAGACTATCGGTGATCTGCGTTGCTTCAATCAACGCCTGTTCGTCAAGGCGCTGCGTTGTGCGGGGGATGGCCATCAATCGTTCCAATATCTCAGCAAGCACAACGAGATCGGCGTAAAACACAGTTTCGCGTTCATCATCATTAACCAGCCGCAACTGATTTACCTGACGGAGTCGAATCTGTTGTGGCCCACTCAAACCGAGATCCTCGACGGTCAATTTGCCAAGAGCGATGTGTGATCCGTGAAGATTGACCAGGAGTTGGGCCAGTGCGGCGCCGATGGTCAGGGCTGTTGTCTCATCGAGCGGTGTGCTAAGTGGGGGCAATTCACTATCGTTCAAGACCGTAAGGCGCCAGCCATCGAGATCATGCTGTTCAAGAACTTCAGGCAAAATAGCGCGTGCTAGCGGATCGGCCAAGCGATCGATCAAGGCCGGGCCAGATGGAGTATCACGGGGGGAAAGGAAAGCGGGATAGACCCTTGTTTCGAGAGCAGCTCCGCAATCGATGCAGTACGACTCGTGCGCTTCGTTGGCCGTCGAACCACATGCCCAACAGCGTTGCCACGGTGCTAAATCACGTACTTCGAGCGGTCCGGTCGACCATGGTTCGGTAAGTGGGTGGGTTGGCGCAAACCGGTTAGCAAAGAGTGGTAGGTTGGGTTCCATCAGTTCCTCCTCACCGGCGATCGGTTGTGTGGGTGGATCGAGCGGACTAGCGAGCATGTCGCTTAACCATCCTCCACTAACCGCAAGCGGTTGGCGTCCCGGCAATGGTTGTCCGCAGATGGCGCAACAGCGAGCTTGTGGGCGATTTTCAGTGCCACATAACGAACAACGCATATGTCATCTACATCGCAGATTGAGCGCTAAAATGCGCAATAATAATCGAAATGTTATCGTGTCCGCCGCGTTGGTTGGCAAGATCGACTAACGCCATCGCAGCACGTACCGGTGGATTGGTAACGACCAGTTGGGCTAACTCTTCATCGGTGACGTGGTTCACCAATCCATCGGAGCATAACAACAGTATATCGCCGGGTGCTAGCGCCTGTACACGGGTGTCAACAACAAACGGCTGGTCAGTACCCAATGAACGATAGAGGATGTGGCGTTGTGGATGGGTGCGGGCTGCTTCCGGGCTGATCTGACCAATATCGACAAGCCGCGCAACAATCGTGTGGTCGGTCGTCAATTGCTGACACAACGGCGCCTCATTGTCAGTTCCGGCAGTAATGAGGTATGCGCGACTATCCCCAATGTGGCCGAGGTAGGCCCGTCGATCAACCGTCAGTGCGATGGTGAGCGTTGTACCCATGCCGGCTCGGTGTTGGTCGGCGTGGGCCGCATGAGCGACTTGTTCGTGGGCGGTCTGCATCGCGGCTTGTAACAAAGCAAGCCACGCCTCGTCGTCGCCGGGGAGGTTCTTGTTCAGCGCCTGTTGTAAGAAATGCTTCACCGTCGTTACTGCCAATTGTGAGGCCACTTCACCGGCTGACGCACCACCCATGCCATCGGCGACGATAAGTAATGTGCCGATATGCTCGTTCCCACGACTAAAAGTACCGGCGTACACGGTATCTTCATTAATCTGGCGGACACGACCGGTGTGGCTATGGAGGGCCACTTGTGGTTGCAGTGGTGGCGGTGGATACGTTTTCTGCAATGGTGGTTGGAGGCTAGAACCACACGAGACGCAAAAGCGAGCTTGCGCACGGTTCCCACGGCCACAGAACGGACAGGCGAGCGGATAGCGTCGTTGGGCGGGCAAGCGGGTGGTAATATGAACAGTCTCGCGCCCTTGGGCAATCTGCTGCCCCAGGCTAGCAAGAATTTGTGACAGTTCTTGTAACGCTACGGCAGCCTTGTCACGGGCGACACCGGTTGCGTTCTCGTATCGCCGACGCCAGAACGCAAGGCTGGTTTCGATAATCGCCAGTAAATCACGTAAACTAATCGTGTCGGCCACGAGTACTAATTGGCGTTCGCCGGTAATAATCACCTGTTCGGATGGCGTAGCAAGTGATGATCCGCAGTGAGGGCATACTTGCTGTGCCGTTCCGATTGGGTTGCCACACACTCTGCATTGCCCAGACTCTTGTGTTGCCACCGCTTACCTTCATCATATGGTAGGTCGGAATGGGAGCAACTTTGCTGGTATCTTACTCCACTCGCTCGTAATGAACATATACTGGCGTAATGTTATCTCGTGGTGCGATGCGTATTGGTGTGAGCCGAACGTACCGGTTGATTTGGTGCATGCATCCCTTCGCTCCTTTGCGCCCTTCGCGTCTTTGCGTTAGCGCCTATGCGTCAGGCAACACATACGACGTCACACAACGGATGTTGGATGCATTGCGGTTGCAAATCGTAGTGATCCATGCTATCACAAGAACGGAACCCGAGAAGCAACTCGCATTATAGCATAGGAGCTACCGTTGTGGCGACCGATGAAACGCCGCTGTGCCCCTTCTGCCAGGCCCCGCTTACCCGGCCTGATGCCCGCTTTTGTTCGTCGTGCGGGCGAGCGTTGTCCCCCTCCCCCCCTCACGACCCGACTACCATCCTTGCTACTGGTAATGCCGTTTTGCAGATTAGCGAACTCGGCAATGAACGTCACGTGTTGCTCGGTAGTCGACCGTTAACAATTGGGCGGGCTGCCGATAACGATATTGTGTTGCAATCACGCTTTGTCAGCGGACGACATGCCCGCATCGAACCGAGTGGTCAAGGGCATCGGATTGTCGATGTCGGCAGTCGTAATGGTCTGCTCTTTGCCGGCCAGCGGGTCAGCGAGCGTGAGCTGGCGGATGGTGATGTTCTGCGCATCGGTGATCCGGCCACCGGTAACTTTGTCTCGTTAATATATCACAACCCAATGCTGACTACTACGGCGGCAGGGCAAGCCGTACCACAACAATTCCCCCTCGATCCGAACGATCCGGAAATCACCATCGGACGAGTAGGTTGTGACATTATTCTCAATAATCCGCAGGTATCACGCTTCCACGCACAGATTGATCGTACTCCTGGTGGAGTAGTGCTGCGGGATATGGGTAGTACCAACGGCACATTCGTCAACGGTCAGCGGGTAACAGCGCCGGTAATGCTGAAACCGGGTGATGTAATCCAGATCGGCGCGTTTAAACTCGTCTACAACGTTACCCGTCTTGACCGTTACGACCAGCAAGGCGCGTTACGGATCGATGCCCGCAACTTGTCGCGTGTGGTTATGCGCAACGGTGTTCGGCGGATTATTCTCAACGATGTCTCTCTCTCGATTGCACCGCGTGAATTTGTTGCGATTGTCGGCGGTTCAGGTACCGGCAAAAGTACTCTGATGAAAGCACTCTGCGGGTATGCACCGGCCGATCAAGGACACGTGCTGGTCAATGGTGACGATTTCTATCGCAATTTTGCCGCTTACCGCACGGTTTTAGGTTACGTGCCGCAAGATGATATTCTTCATCGACAGTTACCGGTACAACGGGCATTGGAATATGCTGCTCGGCTGCGTTTACCCGCCGATACGTCTGACCAAGAAGTAGTAACTCGGATCGAGCGAGTGCTCGACGATGTCGAGATGACACCGCACCGTGATAAGCCGATTGAGACCCTTTCGGGTGGGCAACGCAAACGTGTCAGTATCGGTGCCGAATTGTTGGCCGATCCCAGCCTGTTCTTTCTCGATGAGCCAACGAGCGGGCTTGATCCCGGTCTCGAAAAGAAGATGATGTATACACTGCGCCGTCTCGCCGATAGTGGGCGGACAGTAGTGCTGGTGACGCATGCCACGGCCAACATCACGCAATGTGATCACGTTATCTTTATGGCAGGGAATGGTCGCATGGTCTTCTTCGGGCCGCCTGCCGAAGCGCTGCGGTTCTTTCAGATTACGAGCGGCGATTTTGCCGATATTTACACTAAAATTGAAGGCATAGCCGGTCCTGATCATCCGGTGGTACGACGCGATCTGAAAACCGAGTACGACATGTGGTGTTCGGCGCATCCTCAAGCGGATGGCTCGCCGACACTGGCCGAATTGTGGGAAATGCGCTATCGTCAATCATCACTCTACCAACGGTACGTGGTAGAGCGACTGGCTAGTGCATCGAGTGGGCCACAGGTACAGAATCCTACCGTCAAGCAGGCACCGCAGCGTGTCTCAGCATGGCGGCAGTTTGGTCTCTTGACCCGCCGCTACTTCGATCTCATGCGGCAGGACCGGCGTAACGTACTGATCTTACTCCTCCAAGCGCCGATCATCGCCTTACTATTGGTATTAGTCGTCCGTAGCGATGCGCTGACCGGGACACAAGCCCAAGACCTGATCCAGCGTAGTGAAGCAAAAAAGGTACTATTTATGCTGGCGACGGTCAGTGTCTGGTTTGGGATTATCAACGCTGCTCGTGAGATTACTAAAGAGCAAGCGATCTATCGGCGAGAACGGTTAGTCAATCTGCGGATCGGGCCATATTTGTGCTCGAAGGTAACGGTTCTTAGCGGCCTGATCGTGGTGCAGACAATCGTATTATTAGCCATCGTGCTCCTCAAAGTAAGGTTTCCCGATGATACCGGCATCTTCCTGCCACCACTTATCGAGACATTCATCACACTGGTACTTTCATCAGGTGCCGGTATGTCGTTAGGGTTGGCGATCAGCGCGGCGTCGGCAACACCGGATCGGGCGATCAGTCTGGTACCGTTTGCTCTCATCCCTCAAATCTTATTTGCCGGGCTGATCTTTGCCATCGAGGGTCTTGCTACGCCGCTCTCATGGCTCACGATCAGTCGGTGGGCGATGGATGCGCTCGGTGCTAGTCTTGATATTAATCGGTTATGCAACCTGCCTAACACCGATGATCAGGGAAGTATTCCTCCCGGCTGTTCCCCCGGTTTTCTCGAAACTGAAGCAGCCTTTAACCATGATCCGGCTCATCTAATCGGGCGTTGGCTGGCATTGGGTACGTATGCCGTGGTCTGCCTGCTCATTGCTGCATGGATCTTGCGACGTCGTGATCGTATGATCTAATATTCCTCTGCATGAACTTTGCGACATTTTTCATTTATGAAAAATGTGCAATTTTTACTTCAGACTGCCTCCCAATCATCTAAATAGGCTCTTCGTAGCCTGTGCAACACCTTGACATTGGTTTCCTGTTGGCGTATAATCACAACTGACGAATTGGAACTGTTGAGGTGACGGCTATTGTCAGCGTGCAAGTGTGTGCAGCACTTGCTTTTATTTATCGAGTTTGCGTATGTCACTCGGACAAAAGATCGGGCGGTTACGCCAGGAACGTGGTCTAACCTTGCAAGAGGTGTCTGAAGGGTCGGGGTTGACACCATCGTTCCTCAGCCGCCTCGAGCGAGATAAAGTGAATATATCAGTGGCAAACCTGCGCAAGCTGGCCCAATTTTTTAGCGTGAAGATGACCCATTTCTTTGAGGGTGAAGATAATCAGCAGGTTGGTCAGGTAGTACGTCCCGCCGAACGAGTACGGCTTTCCCTTGATGATGCACCGGTGCAAGTTTTTTCCTTGCTACCGCCGAACAGCGATCTTGACGCACGTCTGATCGAAGCCTACCCCGGTAGTAGCCAGCAAGGCTTTTCGTCACGTGGTAGTCAAATGGTATTCGTGCTGTCAGGCCATGTGCGCTATACATTAGGTGAAGAGCAGTACGATCTCGAAAGCGGCGATACCCTCTTTTTCCACGATGATACTGCCTATAGCTGGACAAACGTCGGTAATTCGATTGCAACAATGTTGACCGTCAATACGTTAAATTTACGTGATGATCGTTGACTGACGGCAAGTCAGTGCCACCCTTGATCGAGGTTGCATGACCATCTTCACCCCAGCTCAAATCCGCCGGATTGCGCGCTGGTTGCTTGTTGCGGTGTCAATTTATTTTGTTGGCTGGCTGATTAGTCATGCCAGTTCGGCGATTACGCCGTTTGTGTTTGGCGGTGTGCTCGCCTATCTATTTTTACCGCTAGTCAACTTCTTTGAGCGCTGGATGCCGCGTTGGTTAGCAATTCTGGCCGTGTATCTGCTGACCTTTGGCACAGTGGTGGCTGCGATTGCGTTTGTCATCCCACCACTGATTGCCCAGATCGCCGAACTGATCCGTGCCCTACCTGATATTGCAACGATCCAGCGTGAGGCTAATCGGTTACTCGATGAGTATGAGCAGTTGCTTGCCAGCTTGCCACCTGCTATACAGTCTGAGGTGCAAAGCGCGATTGCATCGGCGACCTCAGAGGGCTTGGGCACCCTGCGGGCTAATTTCGTCAACTATTTGCAAGGAATCGGCCAGTTTCTGATTAATAGTGTGTTATCGGTTGTTAATACGGTCACCTTTCTGCTAGGTTTCTTTCTGGTGCCATTTTGGCTCTTCTACGTGCTGATGGATCAGCGCACCGGGCGCGATTATCTCAATCGCTTGATCCATCCCCGCTTACGGGCCGATTTTTGGGCGATGATATCAATTATCGATTACGACCTGAGCGGTTATCTGCGCGGTCAGTTGATTCTGGGTACGTCCGTTGGCTTGGCCGCGTGGATCGGCCTCACGGCGCTGAATATGGCGGGGATGAAGATACCATATACGGTGTTGTTAGCGGTCGTAGCCGGTGTTACCGAGTTAGTACCGGTGATCGGACCAATTATCGGTGCCATCCCGGCAATCTTGTTGGGTCTGGCCGATTCGCCGACGACTGCGCTGGCCGTTACTATTCTCTACATTGCTATCCAGCAGCTCGAGAATCATATCCTTGTGCCACGCATTATCGGCGAAAGCGTGGGGGTCCATCCGGCGATCCTCATGGTTGTGCTGGTCGTGTGTTCGCAGGTTTTTGGTTTGTTGGGAGCGATCCTTTCGGCGCCACTGAGTGCAATGGCCCGCGATCTGTTCCTCTATCTCTACGGTCGTTTGAGCGATCCGCCCCGTCCGGCAGGTGTTCTGCCTGAACGGTTGCGTCCGATAGCAGCTCTTACCGAAGTAGTGGCCCAATCCATGACCGATCAATCGGCGCCGTCTCCGCCCACCTCGGAAGACGTTCCCCGAACACGCCCACTTGATGAACCTCGATGATAACAAACCTGCTAAGGGCGCGGTCTCCCGCACCCTTAACGTTTCCGTGCCGATCACTGAATTGCTTATCAGCTAGACCTGTTGGGCTTGGTTGCCGAAACGCCAGCGCGATCCTCCGTTCCGTCCGAGCCGTCGCCAAAGTGAATTAATCAGACGACGATGGCGCCGACGTGCATACCGTGCAGCATAAAACGGATCACTTTGGCATAGTTGTCGGCGTACCCGTAGGCTGTGACCGGAAAGTAGCCCACTGACAAATGCCCCCAAATCGGCCAAAGATGCTAGCTTGTCGGCAACCGCTAACACCCATCCTTCGCGTGTGGTTGGACGTGGCCCAAAAGGGTACATGTGGCTGATAATTGCTGCCGAAACGGCTTCCGATTCGCCAAGTTCGGCGGCAACACGGGCAGCAATTGCGCCGTGCGTTGTCAGTGTGCCATACCGCGAATCGAGGTCGTGGAGAAGGGCTGCTCGCACGCACGTTACCCGATCGGCGCCAAAGAATGGCGCGAGGTAGTACGAGAAATGTACTGAGCGTAGCAAATGATCGTGCTTTGGAACACTGTGGTGCATGTGGTAGCGTGTCTCAATAACCCGTGGATGATGCAGGAGATCAGCGATGGTATCCCAGTACATTGTGCCCCTTCTCCTAATGTTGTGTTACCTGTTATGTTATACCACTTCTTGTTTGTCAACGCAATGGTAGCGTATTGCTCCTACTGTGACATTACCATGCCGAAAATGGTCTATACTTCAGATATTCCTCAGGTATAATACCCATGAAGCCATTGTGACTGATCATCGGAGAAGACACTATGCGATTGAAAGGGCGCGTTGCAATTATTACCGGTGCTTCAAGTGGAGTTGGCTATGCGGCTGCCCGTCTGTTTGCTCGTGAAGGGGCAACCGTCATTGTTGCCGCCCGCCGACGTGATCGCCTCGAACATTTGGTCAGTATGATAACTACGGAAGGGTATCACGCCTTTGCGATCCCCACCGATATTACAGTCTCAGCACAGGTCCAGCATTTAGTTGATACAACGGTGCAAATGCTTGGTCGGATCGATATTTTACTCAACTGTGCCGGTAACGTCGAGAAGATCGCACCGCTTGAGCAGTTTAGCGATGCCGAATGGCAGTCGGTCATGAATGTCAATCTCAATGGTGTGTTTTACCTGATGCGCGCAGTGGTGCCCTATATGAAGCGTCAGCGAAGCGGAACGATTGTGAACCTCGGTTCGCGGGTGGGCAAGATCGGGGTTGCCAACATTGCACCGTTCTGCGCGGCTAAATTCGCGCTGTCAGGGTTGTCGCAGGCGCTTGCCCAAGAGTTGCGACCTTACAATGTCTTTGTGACGACCGTCTTTTCCGGAATGATCGATGCCGATATTGCGCCGCTGAACCCGGCTGAAGAGTTGCGCAAACGGTTGATGACCGTCGAAGACGTGGCGCAGGCATTGTTGTGGGTCTGTACGCTGCCGCCAAGCCTGCGGGTTGATGAGTTGCCCATTATGCCACGCACGGTCGATTTGTAAGCAGGTGGGGTGTGGTATGGCCGAGCAGGCGTCACGTGATTGGTGGGAAGAATTACTCCAAGTCTATGAGTTCGCCCACTACCGCCAGTATGCCGATGAGTTGACACGCCGTGAGGTCGATTTTCTCATCGATGCCCTTGGGTTACGCGGTGTGGAGACGATCCTCGATCTGGCATGTGGCGGTGGACGCCACAGCTTGGCCTTGGCAGCCCGTGGTTGGACGGTGGTGGGGTTAGATGCCGCAGCGTCGGTATTGGACCATGCGCGCGCTGCTGCTGCCGAACAAGGGCTAAGCGTGGAGTTTGTTATCGGCGATATGCGTGATCTGCCCTATCACGAACGGTTCGATGTTGTGCTGCTGATGAACAGCAGTCTCGGTTTTTTCGATGATGCGACGAATCAGGCAGTGTTACACGGTATCGCGCGAGCGTTGGTTCCCGGGGGTAAAGTTCTGATCCAATGTCTCAATCCATACCAAATTGAGCGCTACTTGCGAGATTTTCGCAGTGGTTGGTATCCAATCGGTAGCGGATTTGTGTTGCGTGAAGCGCGTTTTGACCCTCGACGAGCAACTCTCGAAATTGATTATCGTTATATCGATGCCAGTCGCGGAATTGATGTCACTCATCCCGGTGACCAGATTCGGCTCTACGGTTTCCCGGAATTAACGGCAATGCTGCGTGCTGCCGGTTTACGTCCGCTGAGCGTATTCGGTGATGCAGCGTTGCCACCAGTACCCTTTACCGAAGAGAGTGTCTGGCAGGTGGTGATCGCAACTCGCGACCGGACGGTGAGGATGGAGGCAGAGGATGCCGATCACGCTCATCGGTGAGTTTGAAGTGTCGTACCATCCTGATGCGACGCCGGCGCTGATTTTGCACCACCTGATCCGTGGGTACGATGCAGTAGTACTCAACGCCGATGAGGTGGTGGTTTTGCGCGAATTGCTTAGCGTGGTGCAGAAGCGTATCCGTGAGGTGGGGCATTATCGGTTGATCCTCGGTGCAGGAGGTGATCTGACCTTTTATACCGCAAATGGACAGCGTAGTGCGTATCTGACCGCTGACCAGATGCGCTTACTTGCTCGCTTGATCGGTGCGACACCGCCGCACCTGACAGAAGCTGAAGTTCACCAATAGCTGATGGCTATCTGTTGAGCGAGCGTATTGATGATGTGTGGGTCGATCCGGCCCGGCTCGATCGTTTGGGCATCAGCCACACCACAGGCAGTAGCGATTTGTAACGCTTCCGCCAGTGATCTGTCGTCGGCGAGTGCTATGGCAAGGCCGGCAAAAAACGAATCGCCACAGCCGATCGGACTGCGGGCAGTTATAGGTGGTGGAATGGCGATCACGCCGGCCGGCCGATGTCGTCGTCCGATACCGACCGCTCCTTGAGCACCGAGGGTAATAACGGCGGTGTCGATCCCGCGTCGAACGAGTTCGCTTGCCGCCTGTTGTGCGGTCACAATGCTTGTCACCGACATACCGAGGAGTTCGCCGGACTCATCACCGTTGATTTTGACCACGTCGGGCTTGCCTGCTATCGCTGCGGCTAGCGCCGGCCCACTGGTGTCAACCAGTACATAGCGGTTCTGCCGGCACAGTTCACGAATGAGATCGGTGAGGACGGTAGGCGCAATTCCCGGTGGTAAACTACCACAAATGAGATTCCACGTTGCCTGAACATCCAAAACGCGATCGATAAATGCCTGCCAATGGCGATCGGTCAGGAATGGCCCTTGTTCGTTGAGCACCGTGATTGTGTCGGTCGTCGGATCGACGATGAGCGTGCAGATGCGTGTCTCGCCGTCAATCGGGACAGCGGTGAGGTTAATACCTTCACGCGCGGCGAGTCTGGCTACGTGTTGTCCGGTAAATCCGCCGAGCGGCGCACATACGGTGACGTTCATCCCTAGCGCTCGCGCTACTCGAGCGACGTTCAACCCCTTGCCGCCGGCTGCCAGATGAGTTTGGGGTACCCGCTGAATGGTACCGAGTCGTAACGATGGGGCGAGTAAGATGTGATCGAGGGCCGGATTAGGCGTGATAATACAGAACGTTGGTGAAGCTGCCATCATGCATCCGTTGCCGCTAAGTGGTATTTGTCCAATCTTAGTATACCAAAAGGCGGCCACTCAGGCCGCCTTGTCCACTCACCGCTCAATCGGTTGGGTTAGCTCGTATGCGTTGATGGAGAAGCTGTAGGCAGGGAGGGCGGTGTCGGTTGGTTACCGAGTCGTTCACGAGCCATCTGCAAGACGTGACAACTATCACCGTGTGCATGGCAGCGTGGGCAACCGGCAACCAGCCGTTTTTCGTGCAGTTCGACAATCGCGTGGGCCGAACTCCAGTAGATATTCCGTGCTCCGACAAGCTCGAAGAGACCGGTGCGTTTGAACATCTCCAGTGCGTTTGGTTGCAACGCGGTGAAAATGACTTCACCACCGCGTGCATGATGTTCTTCGACGATCTGATGGAGGGCCTGAATACCCATTGCATCGATCAGGGGTACGCCGCGCATACTGATGATAATCGTGTGATAATCGCCGGCGGTTTCAAACGCTTCTAGCACCGTGGTGACACTACCAAAAAAGAGAGGACCGGTCAAGTAGTAGACGTGAATGCTGGGGCACGTTGCAGTAATCGGCGAACCTTGCCCTTGCAGTTGCTGTGGATTGATAGGCGAACTGGTCACTACCGTACTGGTGGCTGATTGGCGGAGATAGATTACTGCCGAGATCGCAATTCCGATCAAGATCGCTTGCGTGAGATCAAGCGCAGCAGTCGCCAGCATCGTGATGAAGAAGCCGATGAGCGCGTGGCGGAGACGTGCATTGACGAAGAAGTGAATGCTCTCCCACTCATTCATGCGCCATGCAGTCATCAGAAGGACACCGCCAAGCGCAGCAAGGGGAACGTAGCGCAGAATCGGCCCCAGGGCCAGTGCGCTGAGGAGCAGCAGTAAGGCATGGACAATACTGGTTAGTCGGGTTACCGCTCCGCTCTTGATTGCTACGCTGGTACGGGCAATCGCAGCGGTAGCCGGCACTCCACCAAAGAACGGTATGAGTAGGTTTCCGATCCCTTGAGCCACCAATTCTTGATTGCTCTCAAACGGTTTACCGCTCATCGTTGAGCCAACCGCACCGCATAGCAGACTCTCGATTGCGCCGAGTGCAGCAATCGAGACGGCCGGTGTTAATAGGTCACTAAGATGATCCCATGGAATGGTTTGCCATGTCAGGCGATGGTCGAGCAAAATCGTTTGTGGAATATCACCGATGATCGGTACATTCCACCCTAGACCGACACTGATCGCCGTTGCTACAATAATCCCAACCAGCGAGGCAGGGATACCTTTGTGAAAACGTGGCAGGAGGATCATGATCGCGATCACGATACCGGCAATGACCAGCGTATGCCAGTCGGGAAACAGGGGATGGGTGAAGTAGTGGAGTAACTTCTCAAGTGCGTTTTCAGCTTTCGGAGTTTGAATACCGAGCACGTTATCAAGCTGACCGATGGCGATAATAAGGGCAATCCCACTGGTAAAACCGGCAATGACCGGTGAGGGGATAAATGCGATATAGCGACCGAGTCGGGCTAGCCCAAGACCGATCATTATCAGGCCGGCCAGGAGCGTTGCAACCCACACACCTTCGATACCATAGCGCGCCGAGATCGCGATCAGAATGGCCGACATTGCACCGGTCGGACCACTAATCTGATAAGCGGCGCCACCAAGACCACCGATGATCAATCCGGCTAGAATGGCGGTGATTAAACCGGCGGGAGCATCGGCGCCGGATGCGACACCGAAGGCAAGTGCGAGAGGCAACGCAACGGCGCCGGTTGTCAAACCGGCCAGTATGTCTGAGCGCAGGTGCTTGAGTGAATAACCGGCAAATTCGTGTTGCCAAGTGGAGAGGATGGGTAAGCGACCGAGCAAGTTGTTCATAGGGATTTTCCTTAATCATAATATGATAATAATTTCATATTTTAATAACTTAAAGAATTGTAACACACTCGTAGTCTGATGTCAATCCGCCGTATGGTGGATGTTGAGATAGGTAACGTGCGCTTTGACCGTTCGGCAAACGTAACAGTTGAGCGCCGGATGCTCACCGGGAGATGCGTCAAAGTTGTCGAAACCTGCCAAGCACGTGGTTATGGAACCTATGCTCGGTAACACCAAAACAACCAATGTATGCTTGGTGAGTTCATACACGTAGGTTGACAGTTCGGTCGATTCGTGTTAAAAGTATCAAAATATTAGAATATTCAAAGGAGATTCCTATGCCTCTCCATCGGTTCAAAGCCGAGTTCTTTAAAGCCCTTGGGCATCCTACCCGGCTCGCTATTCTCGATCAGTTGCGCGCCGGTGAGCGGAGTGTGCAGGAGTTGCAGCAGGCACTGGCGATTGAGCAATCGAGTGTCTCGCAGCAGTTGGCTGTGCTGCGCAACAAGAATATCGTCGATTCTCGTAAGGAGGGTACGACGGTCTACTACCGTGTCCGTGATCCGATGATCTTCCAATTGCTCGATGTGGCTCGGCAAATTTTTAATAACCATCTGATCGATACACAGGAGATGTTAGCGATCTTGAATGAAGAGCAGTGATGCCGTTCGATAGAGCGATCCACACCGAGTGAAAGAACTTGCGGTAAAAGATAGGAACGGGATGGATGCTACTGCGCTTCTACCACCCCGCTCCGTTTCTCCTTCCAGTATTCGCACGGAAGGCTGATATCCCTGCGTGTTCTACCCAGCTCCCTGTAGGCTACGCTTCGCCCTCCCAAAGCTCCGGGTCGTAGGCCGGTAATTCACACCGCAGGGTTGGATATTTGCGGTAGCCCATCACAAAATCGGCCTGTAGCAGCTCTTGTAACTCGCGTGTCCCCTCATAGATGATCGCACCACGGGCGTTGCGTAAATAACGCTCAACCGGATACTCGTCGGCATAACCATACGCACCGTGAATCTGGAGCGCATCATCAGCGGCTTCAAAACTGCTTACCGTCGCGTGCCATTTCGCGAGGGTGGTTTCGCGGGTGTTGCGAATGCCTTTATTCTTCATCCAACCGGCTCGGTAGACGAGCAAGCGCGAGGTGTCGAGTTTTCGCACCATATGACTGATCATTCGCTTGACCAGTTGGTGTTCGCCGATAGGCACACCGAAGGTTTGTCGTTCGCGGGCATAACGGATGCTCGCTTCAAGACTGGCTTGGATCAGGCCGGTAGCACCGGCAGCGACGGTGTAACGGCCATTGTCGAGCGCGGCCATCGCAATCTTGAAACCTTCACCCTCTTCGCCTAGCCGATGTGAGAGTGGTACACGGACATCTTGGAACACAACACCACCGGTGTTGCCGGCCCGTACTCCCAATTTACCGTGAATTGGGTAGCTGCTTACACCGGGCATAGTGCGTTCAACAATGAACGCCGTAATACCGCGTGGTCCGGCAGCGGGGTCGGTTTTGGCAAAGACGAGAAAGTTGTCGGCCAGATCGGCGAGACTAATCCAAATCTTCTCGCCGTTGAGGATATAGACATCACCATCGCGGCGCGCAGTAGCCTGCATGGCGGCGGCATCGGTGCCGCTGTTAGGCTCGGTCAAGCAGTAGGCGGCCAGCTTCTCGCCACGTGCCTGCGGTACCAGGAAGCGCTGTTTCTGCTCTTCCGTGCCCCATTGCAGGAGCGAGAGCGAATTGAGGCCGGTATGCACGCTCATGACAACCCGCAGAAAGCTGTCAACCCGTTCCAGCTCTTCGCAGACTACTGCGAGCGCCAGATAATCCATCCCGGCACCACCGTACCGCTGTGGAATACAGATGCCGAGGAAGCCTAGTTCGCCCATCCGTTTGAGGATCGGGCGCAAGTGCGGGCGATCTTCTGGCCCTTCAGCTTTTGCGCCACTCCGATCCCATTCGCGGATGTACGGAGCAACTTCACGTTCGGCGAAGTTACGCACCGTTTGGCGCAGGAGGTCGTGTTCGGGGCCGAGAAACATGTCATAGTTGGCGGTCAGATCCATTGCGATACTCCTTTGTATCGGGCAGAGCAGGTTATGCTTGCCGCAGCACGAGCGTCTTGATTATACCTTGACTGTGCTGAATTGTGGTATGTCGCTCGTTTGGTCTTTCTTTGACGCAGCGTGCAAATTGTATTACACTTCAAGCCAATTATTCCTCACCGCGCAACGATGTGAACAGCTTCCATAGCAGAAAGGAGGGGCGTATGATGCCACCACGTGAGTTTATTATGCCGGCCCAGATGGTGATCGGTTCCGGTGCGGTTGAGCAGGTCGGCGCGCAGTGTGCGAAGCGGGGCTGGCGGAAGGCACTCATCGTGACCGATCAGATTATGCAGAAGCTCGGTATTGTCGGGCAGGTTGAGCAGAATCTGGCGAATCACGGCATTGCCGGTGTCGTGTATGCCGGTGTCAATACTGAACCGGTGGTTGAGTATGTGCAAGAGGCGCTTGCCAGCTACCACGAGGGCGGTTGTGATTTTGTCGTTGCCGTCGGTGGTGGTAGCCCGATTGATACGGCCAAAGCAGTAGCGGTATTGGTCACCAATGGTGGTTCAATTGAGCAGTACAAGGGGATTGGTAAGATTGCCAGCCCTGGCGTACCGTTGGTGGCAATTCCAACCACAGCAGGTACCGGTAGTGAAGCGACGATCTATACGGTGATTACCGATCAAAAGACTGATGTCAAGATGTTGATCGGTAGCCCTTACTTGATGCCGACAATTGCGATTGTCGATCCGATGCTGACCATCTCATCACCGCCGAGCGTGACCGCTGCGACCGGAGTTGATGCGTTGGTGCATGCGATTGAGGCCTACGTCTCGGTAAAGCGGCAACCGATGACCGATGTGTTGTGTTTGTCGGCGATTGAGCTAATTTCGAGCAATATCCGCCAGGCGTGGGCCAACGGTAATAATATCGAAGCGCGCGAAAAGATGATGCTGGGCGCAACCCAAGCCGGGATTGCGTTTAGCAACTCATCGGTAGCACTGGTTCATGGGATGTCGCGCCCGATCGGTGCGCACTTCCACATCGCGCATGGTGTCTCGAATGCAGCGTTGTTGGCCGTCGTGACCGAGTTTAGTCTGGTTGGTGATCCGAAGCGGTATGCCGATATTGCCCGCGCGATGGGAGAACCGATTGAGGGGTTATCACTGATGGAAGCCGCCGATCGTGCCGTGGTCGCGATTCGGCGTTTGGTACGGGACATCAACATTCCCTCGCTTCGTCAGTTGGGGGTTGAACGTGAACGGTTGATGGAACTTGCCCCATCGATGGCCGATGCAGCCATTGACAGTGGCAGCCCAGCGAATAACCCACGCAAGCCGACCAAGCAAGAGATTATTGAGTTGTACGCTAAGGCGTATGACGAAGGTGAGCGAATGGTTGGGTAAGCAGCATCATTATGGGGCACCGTATCGTTGTGCCCCTCTTCCAACACTGCGTGTGCAGTAAGGTTTCTACGTGCGCCACTTCCGGCAAATAATCGTTGTACCTACGCCTTCTTGCGACTTAATGTCGAACTCATCCATCAGGCGTTTAGCGCCGGGTAGACCCATCCCCATCCCACGCGAGGTGCTGTAGCCGTCTTGCATCACCAGATCGATATTGGGGATACCCGGTCCTTGATCTTCGCAAATAATCTCGATGCCCTTACGTGATCCCTTCTCAATATTGCGCACGGTCACATTGCCCGTCCCAGCGTAGAGAAAAATATTGCGGGCCAACTCGCTCACTGCCGTCGCGATGCGCGCTTGATCGATTGGTCCGAAACCGAGCGCCTTGGCCATATCGCGAGCCATGGTGCGCGCGATGACAATATCAAGGTCACTCCGAATGACAGCAGTCTTACTCTGCGCCATCGTCGCTCTCCTCGGCGGTCATCCGCTGCATCATAGCCAACCCCTTTTCGAGGTTGAGCGCTGTGAGCACACGCGGTAGTTCAAGCCCTAATTCGACGAGTGTAATAGCAACCGCCGGTTGGAGGCCCGTCAGTACCACTCGTGCTCCCATTAACCCGGCCATCGCAGCAATGTCGGCAATCAGGCGACCAATGAAACTATCGACCACGTCGAGCGCGGTCAGATCGATAATAACACCACGGGCGCGGGTATCGTGAATCTTTTGCAAGAGATCGTCTTTGAATTGAACTGCGGAGGCATCGTGGAGCGCCACCTGAATTGAGGCGATCAGGATGTCTCCGATTTTCAAGATAGGAATGCGAAGATTGTCCAAGACGCGCTCCTCTACCATTCCAGCGAGCGTGGGTATTCGCTCCACATATTATTGCACAACTGCCAGCATTCCGGCAATCACGGCAGCCGCTAGTAATGGTACGCTAATGTTATCTGTTCCGTGCGGTGAGACCCCTTCAGCAAGCGTTGCGACGATTGCTGCAACAATACTCGACAATAGCGCCGCAGTGAAGCTGATCGGTGTGCTGAGGGGACTAAGTGCTGAACCCGGTACGTATAGGAGAGTCAGCAGCATTGCAATGAGGCTGGCGATGAACATCGCCACCGAGCCTTCAACTGAACGCCGTCCACGCCCGATTTGGTAATGGTGACGCCCCCAGCGTCTACCGACAATCGCTGCCAGTGCATCGCCCCATGTCATCGCCATCGTGCCGGCAGCCGCGATGGAGCCGCGATCATCGGCCGAATTAGTACGCCAGAACGCCAGAAACAGAAGGGTGATAGATAGGGCAAAATATACCGTTCCGGGGCTACTGTCAGGCGAATCAACCGACTCGAGTAGCCGAAAACGGTAAAAAATGTAGTTGAGCACAATGAATGTGGCAAAAGGAATAATCCCGATTGTCCAGTTCTCAAAGAGCGCCAGTACACCAAAGACCCACATACCGGCGCCGATATGGACAAATTTGCGCGTAAAGTCTTGAGGGTACCCGCGCCAACGGCGAATAACTTCGGCAATAATGAGCAAACTAAATGCGTAACCGAACGAAGCAATAAGTCCTACGAGATCGCGTGTGCTCATAATGTAATGGCGCCGTATTCTTGATGGCGAGACTTGCCTCTATTCTATCCTCAGGTAGGCAAATCGTCAATTGATGACTTGTCAAGAACATGGTGAGTATTGTCTGACAATTGCTTGGTGGTAGCACTGTAGATTATGGTACAGTGTGGTTAGCTTGTCGCTATACCTGAGGAGTGGATTATGTTGATTACCGAATCAACCTCTGCGGTAACAGCGGCCGTGCGGAGGCCTGATCACGTGGTTCCGCTCTATGACACCTTTGGTTTTGCGCGTATTCCGGCCACGATTGAGGGTTGGTTTACCGGGGCAGCTTCGGCAGGTTTGCCACCAACGGCCCTTACCGGCTTGCCGTCGCAACCGCAGACCGTCATCTTACTGATGCTCGACTCGTTTGGGTGGCAGTTTTTTAGTCGGTTTGTTGACCAGGCTCCGTTTCTACGCCGGTTTAGTACCGATGGTCTGATCCTCCAATTGACCAGCGCTTTTCCCTCGACCACGGCTGTTCACGTGACGTTACTCCATACCGGCCTGGCCGCCGATCGGAGTGGGATTTATGAGTGGTATATCTTTGAACCCGATTTGCAAGCGGTTATCGGCTCGTTACTCTTCTCACCGGTGTTTGAACATACATCCGATATACTGGCGACTTACGGGGTCGATCCGCAGCAGATTTATCCGACCGAACGCTGGTATCGGCGTTTGCAAGACGCCGGTGTGACGAGTACCGTATTGTTGCCGATGGCGCTTACGCACTCTGTCTATACGCGCACGTTGTGCCAAGGCGCGTTAGTGACGCCCTTTCACACGATTGCCGATGCTGCGACCCGATTGCATGCGTTGTTCGCTCGCCAACAAGAGCCGGCATTCTACCATCTTTACCTTGATACGATTGATGCGGTGATGCATTTGCACGGACCAGATTCAGCAGCGGTCACCGCTGAAATTACCGCAACACTCGATCAGCTCGAACGGCATCTGATGCCGGTATTGCAGTCGGTGCCAAAACCTGCCCTTTTGTTGTTGACTGCCGATCACGGTCAGGTGTCGGTCGATCCACAACACGCCATTGTGCTTAATCGGTTGTGGCCAGACCTGACCCGCTACTTGCGCCGTGGCGGTGATCGCCAACCGCTGCCACCATCCGGTTCGCCGCGGGTGATGGTGCTCCACTTGCAACCGGAAACGGTGGCTGAGGTGCAAGTCCAATTGCAACTGCGTCTTGGTGAACAGGCGACGGTAGTGACGACTACCGAATTGGTGACGTCGGGCTATTTTGGTCCGCAACCGGGTGAACGGTTGCTTGCCCGTTTAGGTGAACTGACCGTCTTGCCTGCTCCCGGGAAGGCTTTGAGTTGGGAGCATCCACGTGCTCGTCCGTTTACACTTCGCGGATTGCATGGTGGTTTGACGCCGGCTGAAATGTTGACCGAGTTGGCGATTCTGCCCCTATAGGCGTCTCTTGCAGCGATATGTTAAGATAGCGAGGGATGCCTGCATTGTAGCGGAGGCTTTTCTGTGTCAGAGACTGAACCGTCACCGAATCCTTTGCCGCCGACGCCACGCTTGAATCGCGACACCTTGCTTTTGCTGGGAGCATTGGCGTTGTTGGGGTTGGGAGTTGCGCTTACGTTTGTCTTTTCGCCTGGCATTAACGATGTAAGTACTCCCTCACCGGCGCCTTCAGTGATAGGTACGCGCCCGCCGACACAGGTTGGGGTATATCCCGGCATAGCAACGACCGTACCTGCCGGTGGCGCAGTCACGCCGAGTACTGCCTATCCGGTAGGTCAGCCGACTACCTTGGTGTCTAATCTTGCCCAAACGCAGACGAGTGTGGTGGTAGAAATTACCGCCCTCGCTGCGACGGTGCAGGCTGAAAGTGTGGTAACGGCCACGACGGTGCCAGCGTATCCGGTGCCGGAAGGTACGCCGCCGGTCTTGTCAACGATTCCGCCGACGGCTACGTTTACTCCTTCAGCTCCGCCACCGACGATTCGCCCCCCAACGGTACCACCACCGCCAACTCCAACCAGTTCCGATCTCGTGATCGATGACAGCCCGACCGTGCCACCGCCGCCGACGGCAACTCCAGTTCCGACTGCCACACCGGCTCCGACGCCAATCCCGGCGCTGGTATTGCGAGGCAGTACACGCTGGGCTGCCGGGCAGGGGCCGATCGTGCTGAACCGTGATGTTCAAATTCCTGCCGGCAGCGAACTGATCATCGAGCCGGGAGTCGAGGTGCGGCTTGCGCCGGGTGTGGCAATCTATGTTGATGGTGGACGGATGATTGCCCTCGGTCAACCCGACCAGCCGGTACGGTTTGTGGCCGCGACCGGTACGCGCTGGAGTGGTATTTTTGGTCGGACCGGTGGTTTTATCGCGCTTGAACATACCGACATTCGCGGTGGTGGTCTCGGCGGGGTTGTTTTGGTCGGTGAAGAGGGTGGTTTGGTTGTTCGCTTTAGCCGGATAACCGACAACGGCGGTGGCGTGCTTGTCGTCGACTCTCAGTTCGAGTTGAGTCACAGCGAGATTGCCGGTAACGATATACCGTTCGGTGCCGCCCTCGAGGTCTCGTACAGCCGCGGGAATAGTGTGAAACTGATCGGTAATCGGATTGCCGGTAACCGTCTCAGCACCGGTGCACCAATGGTGCGACTGGCTAATCAGAATGCCCGCGAGACGCTGAACTTGACAGTCGAGGGTAATCTTTTCCGAGGTGGTAGTGCAAATCTGCAATTAACGACGAATGGCATACTACAGGGTAGTGTCGTCTGTAATGCGCTGGTCGGCGATAATCTTGGGCTGAGTGTGCGTACCGAAACGTTGCAAGTTAAACCCGACGGTACGTTTCTCATGCCATTGCGGATCGAACAGAACCGAATCGAAGGGCACACACCGGTGATTCGTCCGACATATCTGACGTTTGGGATCGGACGCGGTGCAGCCAGTGAGATTGCGCTCGATATGCGCAATAACTGGTGGGGACATGCTTCTGGACCATATGAACCGGATAGTAATCCGCTGGGAAGCGGTGATGCAGTAGGAAGCAATATTACCTTTGCACCGTGGTTAACATCATCACCGTCGTGTGCACCGGTGCAATAGCATTCATAACCGGCGTAATTGCGGTGTTTGCCATTCGACGAGCAGCACAAGGAGCCAACCGATAACAGCACTGCCAGCTACTACGGTAGGTACACTCCCAACCAGTTCAGCGATACTGCCGGCCAGCATACCACCCAAGGGGCTAAGCCCCATCAAAAGCAGGGTAAAGACGCTCATAACCCGCCCGCGCAGTTCATCGGGTACAGTAAGTTGAATCAGTGTGTTGGTGAGCGCCATTGTGGTGACCCCGGCCCAGCCGCAGAGACTGATGAAGAGCAATGCGAGCGGTAGGCTACGAACTTGGGTAAACATCATAAGGAGAGGCGCATAAATGGTAGCTGCGATTGATAGCAACTTACCGCGCGGTGCATCATCGCGGAGTTGGGCGAGGATGAGTGCTGCGACCAGCGAACCACAACCGCTGGCTGCCGATAGCCATCCAAGACCTGTAGCTCCGATCTGAAGAATGTCACGGGCAAATATTGGCAAAAGCGGAATATGAACGAAACAGAAGAAACTAACGGCGCCGGCCCGTAATAATAGGGCGCGAACATGCGGTTCACCGGCAATATACGCCAATCCGGCGCGTAACATTCCACCCCGATGCGGTCCGCGGTGCAATTGCGTATCAAGACGCATCAAGAGAAGACTGGTGAGAACGGCTCCAAAGCTCAGCGTATTAAACAGGAATGTAGGTCCTTCACCAATCCAAGCTACCACCATACCGGCCAACGCCGGCCCGACGGTGCGTGCCCCATTGAAGATTGACGAATTGAGTGCGATGGCATTGAGCAGATCTTCGCGTCCCACCATCTCAACGGTGAAGGCCTGTCGAGCCGGTGCATCAAATGCATTGACGATCCCTAACAGGAGTGCCAAGATCATCACATGCCAAATTTGTACAACACCACTGAACGTTAGGAAGGCCAATATCGCCGCCAATACCATCGCCGTCGATTGAGTGACGAGTAAAATGCGGCGTTTTGGAAAGCGGTCGGCTACAGTGCCGGCGAACAGGGAGAACAACAATACCGGCAGCGAATTGGCCGCTGCCGTTGCACCGAGTAAGAAAGGTGAGTCGGAAAGTCGGAGGACTAGCCAGCCCTGTGCAACGCTCTGCATCCACGTCCCGGTTAGTGAGATCAGTTGCCCGATAAAGAAGAGACGATAATTTCGATGGCGTAAGGCCCGGAATATGGCTGCACGATGATGAGGTGAGCTGAGGGCAGGGCTACTTCTCATTGTATTGGTTGGTTATCCTGATCTTGATGCGTTTGCAGCGCATCGTACAAATGCTGCATGGCCTGGTGGAAGGCCGCTAATTCTTCAGGAGAGAGATAACTTAGCCGTTGTTCAACAAGTCGACGATGACGCGGGCGTAATTCATCGATCAATGCCTTACCGGCTGACGTCAGTTGCACGAGCGTCACCCGTCGGTCACGTGGATCAGTTGCCCGCCGCACCAAACCGCGCCGCTCGAGACGGTCGACCAAGCGGGTGAGATTTGAGTTGTCGGCTAACATTTCGTTGCAGATATAACTCAGCGGTACCCCCTCTTCGGTTGCGTAGAACAAAATCGCGTATTGCGGTGTTGACAGGTCATACGGACGAAACTCTTCACGGTTAAGCTCCTGAAAGCGACGGTGGAGCTTCAGGAAGAGACGGTACGCTTCGATTTGTGGAGAGTCGCAGGTACTGATTTCGGGCATAGTTTATTCCTAGATTTATCAACTATTTTAGCAGTAATTGTGGATTTAGCAAGTAGTACACGGTTGCGCCCGTCCTCAGTGTGATGAGGGCGGGCGCACGGATCCTTACCAGTAAAATGCGAACAGCCACACCATGAGGAGAAATGCGACCGCTCCGGTCAGCGTTACTGCGAATAAGACCGGCTTGACCTCGGGATCGCCACTCCACTCAGGTTGCATACAACTCACTCCTTTCCGGTGTTTAGGATCTCCATAATAGCACGTAGATGGATACATTGTACCGCGTTTTAGGGAGGTATGCTGCAACGTGAGGTTGCCAAGAGCGCCGTGTTGCTATGCAGCGTACAGTTACGATACTTGCATGGTTTCGATAACAACTATATAATGACCCGCACCACGCATTGTATTTGTACTCTGCAGCGCTGTGTTCACCGATGGCACGCCCCATCGTTGTGCGTGCAAGGGTAGTGCATGGCCAGCGTGGTATTACAGGTTCTGTGTAGAAAGGATGAGCAATGATGCTTCGGAAACACACCCTGTCGTGGATTGCGCTGATTGCCCTGTTTATCGTGATGCTAGCGGCGTGTGGCGGTGGTCAGCCTACCACTGGTGGTGGCAGCAGCGGTGGGCAAAGCGGCAACAGTGCGAATACCGGTGGCAGCAGCCAAGCGGTGACAATTCGCTGGCGGACTCGTCCCGGTGATGCTGCCGAGCAGCGTGTCTATGAAGAGTTAAATGCCCTTGTCAACGAAAAACTCAAGGATAAAGGGATCACCGCAGTGTACGATCCGGCGCCAAATCAGGGCTATTTCGAGAAGCTGAAGACCGAGTTGGCAGCCGGCAATGCCCCTGACATCTTCTGGATCGGTGGTGTCGAGTTAGCAGATTTTGTCAATACCGGTCAGATTCTCGATCTGAAGCCACTGATTGATGCCGATAGCAGCTTCCAGTTGAGCAACTTTTACCCGAACGTGATCGAGCAATTGACGCGCGATGGGAAAATCTACGGTCTGCCGCGCGACATCTCGACGATGGTCGTGTATTACAACGAAGACCTGTTCAAAGCCGCAGGCTTGAAGACACCGAAAGAGTTGGCGGCCGAGGGTAACTGGAACTGGGATACCATGCTCGAAGCGGCACGCAAACTGACCGATCCGGCGAAGCAGCAGTACGGTCTCGGGTTTGGTAACTGGTGGGGACCGGCTTGGGGTTACTTTATTAACGCTGCGGGTGGTAGCCCCTTCACGTCTGACCGTCGCGGGTGTGCGTTGAATTCACCAGAAGCGATTAACGGCGCCAAGATGGTGCGGATGCTCTACGATGAGAAGCTCCTGCCGGCCGGTGATGCGGATGGTGAGGCACTCTTTAATGCTGGTAAGGTAGCGATGTATTTCAACGGTCGCTGGTTTACCCCTGGTGTTCGCACCAATGCAACCTTTAATTGGGATGTAGCGGTGATGCCGGAGGGTAAGGTGAAGAGTACCTGGCTCTTCTGGGGGCCGTACCTGGTGAATGCGAAGACGGCTAACCCGCAGGCAGCTTGGGAGGTGCTGAAGGTACTGACCAGCGCCGAGGCCACGGCTAAGGTCGCGGCGTTAGGGACAAACATCCCGCCACGCAGCGATCAAGAGGCGGTCAATGCATTTCTCGCCTCGACTCCACCGGCCAATAATCAAGCCTTCCTTGATGGGATCCCCTACGCAGCACTGGAGGCACCGGTGTGGGATGGAAGCTGGGCAGATTTCAGTGGTATTGTCCAGAGCCTCTGGGACCAGATGATCGCCGGACAAATCACGCCTGAGCAGTTTGGTCAGCAGGCATGTGAACAGACGGCCAGCACGTTTAAGTAGGCCGAGGAGTAGGTGGGCGGTGGGCGTGCATCGCGCCACCTACATACGGGTATGCACTTGATTTCGTGGGGAGGTGGTCCAATGGCCAAACAAGCGCCGGCCGCTCTGCCTACCTTGTCGGCACGCCGTCTGAGTGGAAGGCAGGTCAGACAATGGCTCGATGCGTTCGGCATGTTGCTGCCAACGATAGTAGGCGTATTGATCTTTTTTCTCGTCCCACTCTCCATCTCGTTTTATCTGAGCTTTACCGATGCACGGCTTTTTGGTGATCCCAATCTCGTTGGGCTGAATAATTATCAACGTGCGTTGTCGGACCCGACTTTCTATCGGGCGATGTGGAATACGGCCGCGTTTTCGCTGGTCACGTTGATTGTATCAACGGTACCGGCGTTGTTGCTGGCGGTGATACTGAATGAGCGAATTATCGGACGAACATTCTTTCGCGCCGTGTTCTTCATTCCGGTCGTGGCTTCGGTCGTTGGGGTGACCTTACTTTGGCGCTACTTGCTGAATGTCGATTTTGGTTTCGTCAACTATGCGATCCGCTTGCTCGGCTTCGAGCCAATCCCATGGCTGACCCGGCCAGAATGGGGGTTAGCCAGCGTGATTTTAGTCTTCTCGTGGAAGACGATTGGCTACAATATGGTTATCTTTCTCGCCGGTTTGCAGGGCGTACCGCCACAACTTTACGAGGCGGCCAGTCTTGATGGGGCCAGCCGTTGGCAGCAGTTTCTCTTCATTACCGTGCCGATGCTCTCGCCGACGACGTTCTTTGTGCTGGTCACAACGCTGATCAACTGTTTGCAAATCTTTGACGTGCCAATTGCGCTCGGTCTTACCCGCTCGAATACGGTTGGACCGGCCGATTCAATGTTGACGATTGTTCCGTTGCTCTGGCGCGAGGCATTTATCGGTGGACGGATGGGCTACGCTTCAGCGTTGGCGTGGCTCCTGTTTGTGATTATTATGGTGTTGACGCTCATTCAGTTCCGGGTGTCACGGCGCTGGGTGCATTACGAGTAGCGAGGCAGTGCGATGGCGAATGTAATCTTACGGCGACCATGGGAGCGCGTGTTGGCGTATGCCGTGTTGAGTGTGACCGGCTTTGTCATGGTCTTTCCGTTTATCTATATGCTGCTTTCCTCGCTGAAGCCCTCGACCGAAGTGGTGCAGGTGCCGCCGACCCTGTGGCCGAGTGAGATCCGTTGGACGAATTATTTAGAAGTACTAAATATCGTCCCGCTTGGCACGCAGTTGATCAATACGGTGATCGTGACCGTCTTTGTGGTGTTGGGTTGGGTGATTACCTCTGTTCTGGCCGGTTATGCCTTCGCACGCCTCGAGTTCCCCGGTCGCGATTGGCTATTTGGCGCGTACTTAGCTACATTGATGGTACCGTTTGCCGTCTTGATTGTGCCGATGTATCGGCTGATGCTCGTGTTCGGCTGGGTTGATCGGCTGGAGGCGTTGATTATTCCATGGCTATTCACCGCCTACGGTACCTTCTTGTTGCGCCAGTTTTTTATGAGTATCCCGAAAGACCTTGAAGATGCCGCCCTGATCGATGGCGCTTCCCATTGGGGGATCCTCTTCCGTATCTTTCTACCGCTGGCTCGCCCGGCAATCGCGACACTGGCGACGTTTGCCTTTCTGTATGCGTGGAACAGTTTTCTCTGGCCGCTCATTATTATCAGTAGCCCGACGCGGAAGGTGGTAACGCAAGGGCTGGTGGATCTGCAAGCCCTCTACGCGGCGCGCGTTGATCTGATTATGGCCGGCTCGACATTGGCCGTATTACCGACCTTGATCGCCTTTCTCTTTGCCCAACGCTACTTTATCGAAGGCATTGCTACGTCCGGGTTGGCCGGACGCTGAACGGGAGAATCGTCTATGCCCGATCTCTTTAGCCGGCCACACCGGCGTCTCAACCTGCTTACCGGCGAGTGGGTATTGGTGTCGCCACATCGCACGCAGCGGCCATGGCTGGGTCAGGTTGAGCAATTGCCACCGATGGAGTTACCGACCTACGATCCAACCTGCTATCTGTGTCCGGGCAATACCCGTGCTAACGGAATCCGGAATCCGGCTTATACCACAACGTTTGTGTTTGAGAACGATTTTGCCGCGCTGCTTCCCGATGTTCCCTTTGAACGGGTGTGTGTCCGGGCCGGAGGTGATGCAAGCGGACCGATCTTGCTGCACGCTGAAGCTGAGCGTGGTATCTGCCGGGTGGTCTGCTTTTCACCACGTCACGATCTGACATTGGCCCAGATGACCCAAAACGAAGTGCAGCAGGTGGTTGAGGTATGGGTCGAGCAGTATAACGAGTTGGCGGCGATTGATTGGGTCCAGTCGTACTGATCTTTGAAAATCGTGGTGCGATGATGGGGGCGTCAAACCCGCATCCGCACGGCCAGATTTGGGCGAACGAGCAGTTACCCAACGAGATGCGAAAAGAGTTGGCAACCCAAACTGCCTACTGGCAAGAACACGATCGCTGCCTCCTCTGCGATTATCTGGCGCTCGAGTTGTCGTTGGGTGAGCGGATCGTCTGCGCCAATGAGACATGGGTTGCGCTGACGCCATTTTGGGCAGTTTGGCCGTTTGAGACGTTGGTATTGCCACGCGCACATGTTGGTGCGATTGGTGATCTTGCCGATGAAGGACGGGCAGGTTTGGCCGCCATCTTGCGTGAATTGACGGCTCGCTACGATCGGCTCTTTAATGTTACGTTTCCCTATAGTATGGGCTTTCATCAACGTCCTACCGATGGCTTACCGCACGACGGTTGGCACGTTCATGCCCATTTTTACCCGCCGTTGCTGCGCTCGGCAACGGTGAGAAAGTTTATGGTCGGCTACGAGATGCTCGGTCAACCACAACGTGATTTAACCCCCGAACAAGCAGCCGCACGTTTGCGCGAGGTATGACCGGATGTCAGTGGGGTAGATAGAGGTAGAAGCGCGCAGTAGGTCTGCTTCTCACCCTCCATTGTTGTTCGTGGGTGATAACGCTCTTCTTTCGTCCACGATTTCCCAATTCAACCTTTTTTTTACCGTATTTGTCATCTCCTGCTCATCTACACTACTTCTCGTCAGGCGCACAACTTCCTACAATGCAGCGCAGAAGGTTTATCGCAAGCCGCGCAACTCCGTCAGTCGCAGCGAATCAACGTTGGGCAGCGGAGGATAGTGCACGACAATGCAGCGAGGAAGTCAATGATTGCGCCTACAATGACCACTTTCGATCCACCGACACCGTTACCTATATCAGTTGGAATTGAGGATGTAGCAGACAACATCGCTGCAATGGAAGTAGATGAGCTGGCACACCGATGTGTGATCGAGAGTGAGCGTTTCTATCGTGGTCAGCCGCACGACTCACGGTACAGCTTTGAACTCTTCCGGCGTGCCCTCGTCGAGCGTGATGAAACGGCGTGGAGCTATCTGTTTCAGCAGTACAGTGCCCTGGTCGAGGGCTGGATCCGCCGCAGTGGCGCATTTGCCAGTAGTGGTGAGAGCAGCGAATATTTTGTGGTGGGAGCATTTGCTAAGTTTTGGCGTGCCGTGACTCCCGAACGGTTTGCGTCGTTCCCGAATCTGGCCTCACTGTTGCAATATCTGCAACTGTGCGCGTCGAGTGTGGTGATCGATGCAGTACGTGCTCAATCATGGGCAGAAATGGTGACGGAAGACCGGATCGACATCCACCGTACACCACGCACGATGCCCGATGAAGAGGCGATGCGGCGGGTTGATCGACAAGAGTTTTGGCGCTTTATTGATAGTCAATTGCACAACGAGAGCGAGCGAGTGGTGGTCTACGGTTCGTTTGTGCTCGGCCTGACGCCGCGCGCTATCTTCGAACGCTACGCTTCCCTCTTCGAGAGCGTCTACGACGTGTACAACGTCAAACGCAACGTATTGAGCCGGCTGAGCCGCAATAGCCATCTGCGGGCATTGTTTGCGCAGGTGTGAACGCAAAGGTGCAGAGGGTTCAAACGCAAAGGCGCAGAGGGTTCAAACGCAAAGGCGCAGAGGGTTCAAACGCAAAGGCGCAGAGGGTTCAAGCGCAAAGGCGCAGAGGGTTCAAGCGCAAAGGCGCAGAGGGTTCAAACGCAAAGGCGCAGAGGGTTCAAGCGCAAAGGCGCAGAGGGCGCAAAGGCGCAGAAGGTTTAGGGTCATCGGTAGAGTTGCACGGCTGTGCGGCTCTACCGATGAAGCGCGATTGAGACGGTGACGCAAGGGCATGGGGCGCGAGTGCGACGGAGCGACACGGATCGAGCAGCGGTTTTGAACCATACAGAGCACCTACAGAGTCAATACCTAAAATCTTGTGTGAGCGGGAACGTGAAAAACGTTCCCGTTTGCGTTTCTTTCAACAGGAAACGCTTGCAGGTTCACCTGCTGAACTGGTTGCTCACGGAGGTGCGCCGGTATGGAGGAAGAACAATTGAGTGACGGCGCAACCCATCTTTCCGGTCTGGAGCTGATAGCTGCTGTTGATGGTGAAGCCGATGAAACGATCCTCGCCCATCTCAACGAATGCCCTCTTTGTCGTCAGCGCGTCGCGACCCTGCGGAATCTGCAACATGCGTTGCGCTATCGTTTGTATCGCGTTCTTTGCCCAAGCACCGATCTGTTAGTTGATTACTGTCAAGGATTACTCCCACCGGCGCAGCAAGCACGGATTGCGCACCATGTTGCTTCGTGTCCGTATTGTCGGTCAGAGGTTGATCTGTTGATGCAACGCGATCCATTGATTGACCGACTTTTGTTGGCGAGTCTGCTTCATGGACGAGTGATGCGGTATCGGCGGTAAGATCGATCTCGTGACCGGTACCCTCGGCGTACATCATCACGTTGCCTCCTAGTGATGGTATGTGCATCTACCTCATTTTGTATTCATCATCTGCTGATAAGCTCGTGATACAATACACCTGATTGCAACCACTGCTGACCTTGCATCGTCGCATACGTCGAAGCCTTCTCGCCAGATGGCGAGTGCCTTGAGACGAGGAGTGTGCTATGGCTGGAGAAGTTTCTCTGCGCGCCGTGTTAGCGCGTCCCTTTTTAGCAGCCACAACCACGCCACAAGTGGCCTACGTGCTGCTCGAGACGCAGCCGGCCTCGCAGATGATACAGGTGCGAATGCCGGTCAATGTCTGTTTTGTGCTTGACCGGAGCGGTTCGATGAAGGGTGAGAAGATCGAGCGATTGCGACAAGCAGTGGTGAAGGCGATTGAGCTGCTCGATCAGCAGGACTCTATTGCGATTGTGATTTTCGATCATCGTACCGAAGTATTGGTTCCGGCTCAGCCGGTGCGTAACCGCGCGATGATCCTCGATCTCGTTCACCGTATTCATGATGCCGGTGGGACGCGGATTGCACCTGCGGTCGAAAAAGGGTTGCAGGAGTTGCAGAAGATGCCACCGGGTGTACGCCGTCTCATATTACTTACCGACGGCCAAACCGAGCACGAAAAAGAGTGCCTCTTGCGGGCCGACGATGCCGGACGGCTGGGTGTGCCGATTACTGCCCTTGGGATCGGTAAAGATTGGAACGAAGATCTTTTGATCGAGATGGCGAATCGCTCGAAGGGCGTGGCCGACTACATCGCCCAACCGAGCGAAATCGTCAACTACTTCCAGCACACCGTCCAACGCGCCCAACAGACCGTCATTCAGAACAGTGTGCTTACCTTGCGGTTAGTGCAAGGCGTAACGCCGCGCGCCGTCTGGCAAGTGACACCGCTGATCGACAATCTCGGCTACCAACCGATCAGTGATCGGGCGGTGAGTGTGAAACTCGGTGAACTCGAAAGTTCGCAACTCCGGATACTCCTGATCGAACTGTTGATCGATCCCCGCCCGCTCGGCACCTACCGGATCGGGCAAGCCGAGTTGAGCTACGACGTGCCCGCATTGCAGTTGGTGGGAGAAAAAGCCAAGTTGGATATTATGCTGACCTTTACCAATGATCCAGCTCAGTTGCAGCAGCTTAATCCAACGGTGATGAACATCGTCGAGAAGGTGAGTGCATTTAAGCTACAGACGCGCGCCTTGCAAGATTTGGCTGCCGGCGATGTGAGTGGTGCAACCCAGAAGCTGAAGAGTGCGGTGACGCGCCTGCTCAATCAGGGAGAAGTGGAGTTAGCGGCGACGATGCAGCAAGAGATTGCCAACCTCGAACAGCATGGCCAAATGTCGAGCGAGGGCCAAAAGACGATTAAGTTTCAAGGGCGTAAGACGGTACGCTTGACCGACATCGAATTGCCGAAGGAGTGATCAGAATGCTCCTCCTAGCATCCCCCCGCTGGGGGGTAGAGCCGCACAGCCGTGCGGTTCTGCGAATTATCCCACAACCCTCTGCGTCCTCTGCGTCTTTGCGTTTACGTCCTCTACTACGTGTGCATCGGCATACCGTAGGCATTTCACATAAGGACACCACGTATGTACATTCTTGTCACCAACGACGATGGCTACCAAAGTCCGGGATTAGCGGCATTGCGCGCCGTGTTGAGCGAAATCGGCGAGGTGGCGGTGGTTGCCCCTGACCGCAACTGGAGCGCCGCCGGTCATTACCGCAAGCTGTTCGATCCGCTGCGGGCGTGGGAAGGGACGTTAAGTGATGGTTCGCCGGCATTGATCTGTGATGGGACACCGGCCGATTGTGTGGCGTTGGCCATCTTGGGTCTCCTCGACCGCAAACCTGATTTGGTGGTGTCGGGGATCAATCTAGGCGCGAACCTCGGCACCGATCTGCTCTATTCTGGTACGGTTGCCGCTGCGATGGAAGGGATTGTGTTTGGTGTGCCAGGGTTGGCGGTGTCGCAAATACGACCAAAGGATGGGCAGTGGGATTTTCGGGCGGCGCAAGTGGCAGTGCGTCGTCTGGTGATGCTCATTCGCGAACGGGGTTTGCCGCCGGAGTTGTTACTGAACCTGAATATCCCGGTGGTGACGCCCGAAACGCTTCGTGGGATCAAAGTTGGTCGGTTGGGGCGTCGTGTGTATCGCGATGAGCTGGTGGTACGCTACGATCCGCGTGGGCGGCCTTACTATTGGATCGACGGTGCCGAGCCAGAAGACCATTATGAAGAGGGGACCGATATTGCGGCGATTAGTGAAGGCTACGCGAGCCTCACACCGGTGCATATGGATTTGACCAGTCATCGTTGGCTGGAAGAGTTGCGTAAGTGGGAGTTGTAAGGGTCGTGTTGGTGATTTAAGATAACAGATTGACTTCCAACCATTGTGCTTCGTTACACGCCTGCAACCCCCAACCGAGGCGACCGGTTGGACGGACGATTGTGTATTGGTTGTCGATCCAAATGACGGTACTGAGGGGGCCGCGTGGTGACGGTGCCCGTAAGACGACAACTCCATCAACCAGGAGTTCGCTCAGAGTCGTTCCCCAACGAATCTCGTACTCGTGCCACCGGGTGAGGTCAACATTGACGACCGCTTCAGCGACACCGACTGCGCGTTGGATACGGGGCCAGAGACGGCGGTAGAGCGGTGGTACGTTCAGCAGAGGTACGATCAGGGGTGCCGCCGGTAACCAACCCAATGCTGCTGGTCGTCCGGTGTCGATGGTGGCTGCCTTCCAGCCATAACCGGGGATGCCAAGGGCAAGCGGCATATCGTGTGGTGGTGCGCCGAAGAAGAACCAGATTGCCTGTGGCATACGCGGGGGCCAGGCCCACGGGTAGCTCCAGAGGCCAAAACCGGCAGTACCGACTAAGTGGCCGACCGGATGTGACGCGCGGGCGACGAGGCGGATCGTCAATGGTGGCCGCAGTGCTCGCACAGCGTTAGGTCGGCGCCCTACATTATCGAGTTGCGCATTACGGTAGCGATTGGCGGGGCCGGGGGGACGGATCAGGCGAAACCCGCTGGCGAGCCGAACCACACCTGCCCCACCGCTACAGCGCGGGAGGAGCGGAAGCGATGCCATACCGTGTGATCGCGAATGTGATAACTGTTCTCATCTGATACGTGGATCTCCCGCTATCGAGAACGTGTGCACGTTCTCTGGCTAAGCCGCGTGACTCATATCAGCTCATCGCTCCACAGGCGTCACGTCACCGACTGTAGCAGGAATCCTTTATGTCACAGCACCGCCATTGCCGAATGGACTTGTCATAGGGCGGGCAGGTGTGCGGTTGCCGGCCGGTTGTGATTGAGTACTGCATTCACGGCACCGCTGTGGTGCGTGCCACAGTGTTGACACGTCTACGCGTGATCACAATGGACCACCCACTGACCGCACAGCGGCGATGATGTGGATGCCGGCACTCGGCACTTGATCGGCTGCATGCCAAAACGTTGGGCTTGGCACACCATCCGCGTGTGTACCCATCCCCACGTCGCTGATGGCCCAAACCAGCTTCCGGGTTGCCGGCATCCTTTGGACGTACCCGTCCTCGACACCTACCGTTTGGGTTTCATGGTAGAGCCGAGGTGTGATCGTATGCACGCGATCCACGCGAGAGTGGCAATGCTCGTAGGTAACCGTGCCAAGGCCGTAATAGTCTTCTTGCGATTGTTGATGCAGGCAGGCGCTGCCGTTCGTCTGGACCTCGGGACCAAGCCTACAGCTCTTTTAGTCTCGCAGCAGTGTATTGTTGGCGTCAGCCGGCCTTCACCACCCCAATTGTTATCGTACTATTGCCGAACTCATCGGTCGCAACGTGCGCACCGTCTGGCGGTGTGCCTACGGTCAACTCAACAGCGAGGGTCTCGGTTTTAATATACTGCTCGTATTGAGCCAGTGTCGTCGCCAAGAGTTCAGTTTCATCGGGACTGGACAGGAAGAGTCGGATGCGGTCACTGATTGCCAGTCCGGCACTCTTACGCGCATCTTGCACGTAGCGGACCAGATCGCGAGCGGCCCCTTCGAGACGTAGTTCTTCCGTCACGGTGGTATTCAATGCGACCAGCATACCATCGGCTTCGGCAACCGCGTACCCTGCGGGCGCACTGCTCTCGACTAGCACCTCTTCGGCGAGCAGCTCAATCGTTTGGCCGTCAACCGATAGGTGTACCGGCTGACCGGCTTCAACGGCCTGCGCTGCGGCTCGTGCGTCATCACCGGTGAGATCGCGTAATGCTGCGGTGAGCGCCGGCACCAATTTACCGAACTTCTTGCCGACGAGGCGCAAATTAGGCTTCAGCCGATACTCGACGACAGCGCTCTGCGCATCGAGGTAACGTACCGCTTTGACGTTCAACTCATCGCGCAATTCCGTCTCAAAACGGCGGACACCGTTGAGCAGTGTCGGTGTACTAGCCCGCAGCCACAGCTCACTGAGGGGCTGACGAACCTTGATATTAGCCTGTTTGCGCGCGGCTCGTCCGAGTGATACTGCTGTCAGTAATGCTTCGGTATCGGCCACCAGTTGGTCATCGAGCAGTGCTTGATCGACTTCTGGCCAACGAGCGAGATGAACACTTTCGGGAGCGGAAGCGTCCCGTTCGGCGACCAGATTGCGATACATCTCCTCGCTGACAAACGGGATAAACGGCGCTGCTAACTTAGCAACGGTGACCAGACAGGTATAGAGGGTCTGGTAGGCAGCTTCCTTATCTGCGTCGCCTTCGCTCTTCCAGAAGCGACGACGGTTGCGGCGCACATACCAGTTCGACAACTCATCAACGAAGTGCTCGATTGCGTTAGCTGCCGAGTAGACATCGTAATCCTCGAAGGCAGCGGTTGCTTTTTGGACAAGTTGATTAAGTGCGGCCAAAGCCCAGCGATCGATTGGCTGGAACTCAGCGGTACGTTCACTGTTAGGCTGCCATCGGTCGAGATTGGCATAGGTGACGAAGAACGCATACGTATTCCAGAGTGTAAGCAAGAACTTACGCATGCTCTCGCTCACGAGATCCATGCTAAAGCGACGGGCATTACCGGGAGGGGCAGCGGTAAACAGGTACCAGCGCAGGGCATCAACACCGTAAGCGTTGATTACTTCTTGGGGTTCGATCACATTGCCCCGGCTCTTGCTCATCTTTTGACCATCTTTATCGAGAATGTGGCCGAGACAGATCACATGTTTAAACGCCGGCCGGTCGAAAAGTAACGTGCTTACCGCATGCAGTGTATAGAACCAACCGCGGGTCTGGTCTACCGCCTCACAGATATAGTCGGCGGGATGGGCCATCTCGAACACATCACGATTCTCGAATGGATAATGCCATTGCGCGACCGGCATCGAACCACTATCGAACCAGCAGTCGGCCACATCGGGAATCCGACGCATCAACCCATGTTCGGGGTCTTCCCACACTACTTCGTCAATATAGGGCCGATGGAGGTCAATATCACGGAGCGAACGGCCTACCTTCGCTTCGAGTTCGGCAAGCGAGCCAATACAGACCATATGCGAGCCATCGGCGTTCGTCCAGATCGGAATAGGTGTTCCCCAATAGCGTTCGCGACTGATCGCCCAGTCAATGTTATTTTCAAGCCAATTGCCGAAGCGACCATCGCGGATGTGTTCGGGCACCCAATGGATTTGCTGATTGTTAGCGACGAGATCGTCTTTGAATGCAGTGGTGCGGATGTACCACGAACGCTTAGCGTAGTAAAGGAGTGGCGTACCGCAGCGCCAACAGAATGGATAGTAGTGACGCACCCGGCCACTCCGTAACAGGAGGCCACGGACCTTGAGATTGCGGATAATGTCGGGATCGGCCTCTTTGAAGAACTTACCGGCAAAACCAAGGTCGGCAAACTCCGGCAATACCCGACCGTCGAGACTAACCGAAAACAGGGTAGGTAAGCCGTGCTTGCGCCCGACGTCGAGGTCTCCGTAGGCCGGCGCGATATGCACGATACCGGTACCGTCCTCAAGGCTGACAATTTCGTCGGCGATCACGCGGTAGGCTGTCTCCCAATCGACGGTATCGCCGGTACCGGGCACACCGCGGAAGAGGGGTTCGTAGCGAAGACCGACCAGATCGTTACCGCGGAAATGGCGGATCACGGTAAAACTTTCGGCGGGTAAGACATGATTGACCAACGCTGCTGCCATCACCAACCGCTCGCCGTTGTGTTCAACTTCAACATACTCGGCATCGTGCTTCACAGCGAGAGCGACGTTGGCCGGTAATGTCCATGGTGTGGTTGTCCACGCCACCAGGAAGGCACCTTCGAGCGTACCATCAACTGCCGGTGGTGGTAATGTCGTGCCTTTCACGCGAAACTTAATATAGACGCTCGGATCATCGACATCATCGCGCGCGCCAAGGCTCACCTCGTGGTCACTGAGGCTGGTGCCACAGCGCGGGCAGTGCATGGTCACCTTATAGTCACGGAAGAGCAGGCCGCGATCCCACAACTGACGGAAGATCCACCACGTCGATTCGATATAGTCATTCTCGTAGGTGATATAAGCGTCTTCGCTCAGCCAGAACGCGATCCGTTTGGTAAACGCCTTCCACTCTTGGATATACTCCCAGACGCTCTCGCGGCAGAGGCGATTAAATTCAGCGATGCCAAACCGCTCGATGTCGGGCTTGCCGCTAAAACCGAGCTTCTTCTCGATCTCGATCTCAACCGGCAGACCGTGGGTATCCCATCCCTCACGGCGGCCAATAATGCGATAGCCCTGCATCGAGCGATAGCGCAAAATCACATCTTTGAAACTGCGCGAGATGGTATGGTGAAGACCAGGGCGACCGTTAGCCGTTGGCGGTCCCTCATAGAAGACAAACGGCTTTTCGCCGGCAGTCAGTGATTTGGCAACGATATTGTTGGCTTCCCACCATGCCAGTACTTCTTCTTCGAGTTGGGGGAACTTAACGTTTGGATCAACCGGTTTGAACATGCAACCTCCATACACGCCAAAACAAAATACCCCGTCCCACGTGGGGACGAGGCTGATCAACCCCGCGGTACCACCCCTCTTCGATGGTACGCCAACAACGTAGCCATCGCACTCGGTGAGCGTCTCGGGCAAAGGTGCGAAGAATGTATGGACATCAAATGCACGTATCGCACACAGTGCGTGTCGATCAACGCTCTGCCCTGGTAACGGTGGGCATTCCGGGCGCAGTTACTAGGCGTGACGATGATCACACGGTTCACCTGCCGGCTCAGGGGTGATATTCACTACCGCTGGCTCCACCCGGCTTCCACCATCCCGGGCTCGCTGGCGGGCAGACGGTAGCTACTCGTCCCCGTCATCGCCATTGAGTGACAGTATACGTCGAGAGTGATGCTGCGTCAAGTGTGGTGCGTACCGCGACGATGCGCTCGATCAGCACTTCACCCATTCCGGTCCAGGCATCATCTTCGTCATCGATAACGATGGCCGCTAATGCGAGTGGAGCGTCAGGTCGCTTGTTGCCGTTCCCGGCAATCAGTTTATCCTGAATCGGTCGACGGCTCACGGGAGTATTGATGGTTTGCCAGGCGGTTGGGCCGATAATGCCGGCAGTCAGTGCGAAGGTTTCACCTTCGCTGTCACGCAACCAAAGTCGGAGTCGGTTTCCGTTGCCGTCGCCGAAAAGCTGAACGGTGATGGCGGTCGTGTCGTTGGGCAGCGGGATGGGATCGCTCAGCTCAAAGGCCACGTAATCATTTGTCCGGGTGGTAAAGCGGTAGCTGATGCGGAAGACGCTACCGTCTTCGATCAATCGGAGTGAACCGTTGGGCTGGCTGGGACGTTGCCATTGCACAGGCTGGCTGCCGGTAAGGAGTGGAACGGTAGTAGTAGGTGGTTCTGGGCGACACGAGGCAAGTGTGTTGGCTAGTTTACGCATCGCTGTCGCTGCCGGTTTGGGTATGCTGAAATCGGCTCGTCCGCTCCCATACGCAAACAGCCCATACGGATTGTGTGGATCGTCTTTGAGCATATACCAAAAGACGACAGCCACGCCACCGTACCAAAGCGCACAGTAGGCACGGGCGAGGTACGCAGCTTGATAAGCAGCATTCGTCAAGCCGAGGGCATCGCGGTCGCCGGGGCCACTCGCCCACCCAACTTCGGTAGCCCAAATCGGTTTCATACCGTATCGGGCAGCCACGGCGCGCACACCATCAGCAGCAGCGATAAGATTTCCCTCTTCTGGACTGAGTGGATCGACGTAGGGGTGAATAGCAATTACATCGAAGGCGTCCCAGCCGCCGTACTCGGCGATAGCGCGTAGAAAGGTCGTGTCAAAGGGATTGATACCACCAAGCACAATGGTGGCCGTTGGGTCGATGGTGCGGATCACACGCGCAGTCGCGATCAACAGACGAGTATACCGTTCGGGATCGGGTGCGGGTCGCCAAAACAAGGCCTGATCCGGTTCGTTCCAAATCTGCCAGTGCTTGATCAAATGGTGATAACGTTGGACGACAGCCCCAACGTAGGTAACAAATGCAGCTTCTTCAGGTGGGGCAAACGAAATCAGGTTGGGATGATCGGTCGGATCGGCGGTAGCCCAGCCAACGGATGGGCCGAACACACCCAGAATCTGTACATACTGACGGCTGAGCGCATGGAGAGCGGCATCGGTAAATACCCAATCCCAGACATCGGGTTGAGGTTGGATGCGATACCAATGCAGGTCTTCACGCACCCACTGCACTCCCAGGTCGGAGATAATCGCCGCCGGGATTTTCATCGTGGCAGCGTCGGGATAACGAGTTGCCAGATGACTGTTGATACCAATAGCCAGTGGCCCAGTTGGGCTGCGAATCGCGATTGGTTGGGTGATGAGCCGGTGTGGAGCAGGTGCATCGGCGACGAACATTACAGTAGTGGTGAGCAGTAATGTCAGATCGAGGAGTAATCTCATCTGTCGTGGTCGCATTCAAGAAGTGAGGATGCTAGCGTCATTGTATATACCTGATGTTCAACCCAGCCCTGCCCGATCTGCCGCCAACAGGTTACGTTCGGCAACGGCGCGAATCCGCATCGTTCGACCAAGCGGCGTGCAGCGATGTGTTGCGGTGCGATCAATGCTTCGAGGCGATGAAGTCCAAGTACTTGCCCGGCGTAATCAATAACGGAGGCTAACGCTTCGCTCATCAGCCCCTTCCGGCTTGACCGTTCCTCCATGCGACACTCGATCAGGGCAGTATGGTATACGAGACGATCAATGCAGTCGATCCAAATATCGCCGCAAATCCGTTCAAAAGGGTCGTCCTGTTGCACGAGGAAGAGGCGCACGTTGCGGCCGGTGGCGCGCATCGTTTCTTCCGCAGCCAATTGGCGTCGCTGCCCTTGTAAGGTAAAAAAATCGGCAGGTGGAATTGGCAACCAGTCTTCGCCAAACGTCCAGGCTCGATAAAAATAGCCGCGAACTGCCTCGTTATCGCACGGTGCCATCACGCGCAGCCAGAGGCGCGGCGTAGTGAGAATCGTCTTGTCCATCGATGTCACGACAGTGCTAGCAGTGGTTGAATCGGGTTTCACCATACTATTATTCGTCAATTTTTGGCGTAATCGCAATCATCGTTTGCCATTCTGCTACGACCGGAGCTAAATCACTCCCCGGCATGCTGATGAATGCCGGTGGCACAGTAAAGCTACCGGTTGCGGTGGTCTGTGCCGTGATGAGAATGCGATACACGCCACGGGCTAATCGTACACCGCCGAGCCGCACTTGCCGTCGTTCACGATCGATCGGTTGAACGGTAAGTTCAGTACCGGCGTCAACTGCGAGCGGAGTCAGACCGGCCGGGAGAGGTACGGCAACATCAAGCCGGAAGAGTGGCTGAGTGGTGAGCAGGATGAGTTCGATCTGCACCGGCCGATCAACGGTGAGCGAGTTGGTACTGGTGAGGTATTGCAGGCGAGCACGCACTTCGTTTGGCTGCGCAGGAGGTGCTGGACGACGCACCGTGATGAGTGCGGCTGTCTGAGCCGGTTCGATCCGCAGGGTGCCGCCGTTGAGCCGGAAACGTGCCACTTCACCTAGTGGCCGGTCGGTTGTCAACATATTGTTGTGGAAGACCTGCACCTCGCCATCGTCGGCCAATAATGTGGTGTTAAGGGCAAGGGCAACTCGTGCCACTTCATACGGCGTTGCCCAACCATCGATCTGCCAGTGCTGTATGAGAGCCGTGCGCCATTGGGTAAGACGTGGATCGGAGGGACGATCTTGCGCTAATGCCTGAATGACGCTCGCACTGACGGCGAGAGTGCTCGGTGGTAATCCTTCGGCGCCGGACCACAGCAAATGACTGTTCACAGTAACTTGTAAGGGATTGAGCAGTGTACCACGCTCGTTTGGCAATTGCAGGGCGGTAAACGCACGTCCGGCCGGTCCGGCACCGGTGGGGAGGGCCGGCGCCGAGTTAGCACCGTGGAGCGACATGACATAATTAATATAAGCCTGAGCATCGGCCGGTTGCATCAACCGTGTACGGCGTAGATAGCTTAGAGCCGGTTCGCTCAATTCACGATGCTCGTCAGACGGTGAAGGAAGTCGGCCTATTGCTTCGAGCACAAAGGCGGTCACGAAGGGATCGGAGGCCGTATTGGGCCACCAGCCCCATCCGCCATCGGGGTTACGAAGGCTGCGCAGTTGTGGTAACACGTTCTCGATAGCTGTTCGCCACCGGTCGGCTTCGGCAGTTGTGGTAGCGGTACGTTCGAGTTCACGACCGATCACAATGGCAGCGGCCAGCGTTTCCGCGGTTGGGGGCGTAGTTTGCAACAACCGTTGGGCTTGGTCGGCCAAAGCGGCACGGACACTTGCTGCAATGACGACTTCGTTGTCACCATCGGGAAGGGTGATGGTGATTGGGTCGGCGGCGAGGTATGTCTGGCCGGTAGTATACAGTGGAGGGTCACGCCATACCGGTATGGAGTATTCAATTGGTGGCAAGCTGATCGTATCGAACACTTCATAGCGCAAACTTACGAGCTTGGCATCGGGTTGTGGTTGTAAGCGCCAGGCGATTGGGACGGTTGTGCCGGCTGGTACGGTGGTGGTCTGTTCAAGCGGATCGAGGAGGATACCATCATTGAGCCAAAGCCGACTGCGCACCGTGCGGTCTTGTCCACCGAGATTGCGCAGGATGAGGGTTGCCGTCACCGTGTCGGCTGGGCGTAGGGCCGGGAGAGGAATGGCAATCGCTTCAAGGAGTTGGTTGGTATCGAGCATAGCACTGGCGATGGTAGCGATACCGTTTGGATAAACCGCAATCACGCTGAGTCGCCAGCGGCCGAGTTGATTTGGCAGGGTCACACTGATCGTGTGTTGGTTTTGGTTGGATTGAATACTCGCCGGCAGGATAATCCCGTCAAAATCGGTCTGTTGCTTTGGTGCGCGGGTTAAAGGTGCGAGAGGTTGATTCCAGTGCGTCAGGTCAACTGGCGGCGAATGGAGCGACGTGAGCACAACCAGTAGGGTGTCGGTTGCTGCCGTTGCCGTGAACGTGACCGTTGTGCCAGGTAAGACATCGGACTGGCTGATGTTCAGTTCTGGTGGCGGTGGAGGATCGATGGAGATCGTGGTAGATGTCATCCAATGCCGTACTCCATCATCAATCAGGGCGGTGAGTAGGGTCATTGGCGCCAGATCAGTGCTTATCGGTAGATCGAGCACCGTACCAGACTGCGCAGTAGTGATGAGGGTTTGGGCATGAGCGCCTTGACCGATAATGAGGAGGAGCGTTCGACTGCCGGCCGGTCCGGTGATCAAGACACGAGCCGTTTCGCCCACTGTATAGGACGAGCGATCGGGGATGATTTGCGGTTCGGCAGTAGATAGACCGAATCCGGCGACCCACAAGGGCCGACGGCTGAGAGCCATGCCTGCGCGGGCGGTGAGTTCGTAGCGGCCCGGTGCGAGTGGTACGAGATCGGCGCTTGCCTGACCATCATTGTTGGTACGAACACGACGCACGATCAGCGGCGGTTCGGTTGGGTTACGGCGCACTTCAAGTTCAACCAACGTATTCTCAATCGCTGCACCATCGGCTGTGTGCAACCACATCGTGATGGTGGCCCGTTCGTTGCGCTCAATGATCGCCGGAGCGTCGATCACCAACCGCGAACTACGAGGTGTAATTACCCCCTCTGTTTCACGTGAGAGCTGTTCGCCATCGGGGAGAAGGACGGTGAGAGCGAGTTGATAGCGTAGTGGGCGTAGCAGGTTTTCATCGGCCGGCAGATTGATCATCGCCCGACCGCTGGCGTCGGTGGTGGCACCGGCTTGGTTTTCGCTCACCCCACCGATCACCACGCCGTTGACTCCGTCAAGTTCGGCGACCGCGAGGGTTTCGAGGCGGAGTGTCCAACTGATGGTTGCACCGCTCACCGGTAGTCCAGCACGGGTCACATCAACCGCCAGACCGGCCGGGCGTGCGGGCGTGATTTGAACGGCCGTAACGGTAGACGGTTCCCTAACTCGAATTGGCAAACGGTAGACGCTATCGCCGATAACGACGGTTGCTGTATAGAGGCCGGGTGGAGTACGGGCATTCAATTGTAGACTGCCGTTAACAATACCGGTATCACTCACCGTACAGGCCACTGCGGGTGGTTGGTCGATCAGGTTTGGGCCGTCGAGTTGAACGGTACAATTGCTGCTCGTTGGCATCCCCAGCCGACCATCAGGTTGTTGAGCACGAACCAAGCCGTTGATTCGCACGACGCCACCCGGACGATAGCTCAACCGATCAGGGGCAAGCAGGGCTTGTATTCGTGGTTGTGTCGTTCTTAGTTCGGTACGGGCTAGCGCCAAGCCATTGCCTTCGGCCAAAGCAATTATCGGGAGTGGCAAACTACTATTCCCGGTTGACAGACCAGTCAACGGTACCCGCCACAGCCCCTGATCGTCACTTGTACCGCGCGCCAGTACTGTCTCTCCGATATAAACCGTCAACGGAATATTGCCGGCAGGTGTCCCGGTTCCACCGGTTGTCACCCAAAGTAGCAGTTCATCATTGTTCACCAACAGCGACAAATTCAGCGATGAGATGAGCAATAATCGGTCAGCCCGCAAACCGGCACTACCGGTCATCCGTAGATAGTATGCTCCCGGCGGCAAGGGATCACCGGCACTGTTGGTCGTGATCGGGAGCAAACTACGCACAAGGGTATCGGCCGGATCGTTCAGTAGCTCACGCCATGCACGCACGAGCGGTTGCCCATACCGTTCGGGAACGAAGCTAGCCCATTCGGTCGGTCGGAGTGAGAGCGCTCGGATCAGGGTTGACGGATCGAGTTGGTACAATTGGCTGTCGATCACCGATAGATTCATTCGCTCGATAGTTACTACCGGTTGCACATTGGCGAGAAACGAGAGAATGGTCTCGCCGATGACCTGTAACTGCGGTGGTGCACTGGCGGTACGAATGGTGAGCGACACATCACGGGCAAGTGGCACCCCACTGCGATCACGTGTACCGGCAGCAATGGTGATGGTATACGTCGTTGCTGCCTGTACGAGCGGTTGCAAGGTGATTCGATTCTCGTCCACTTCCAGTTCGAGGCTTGCCACCGGCGGATCAACGTGCAAACCGGCACGTATCTCAGCTTCGTCCATTGGGGTACTGAAGATCAAGCGAATCGCTTGACCTGGAGCGAGCGTCTGGCCTTGCCCCGGAAATGATGCGATAAGGAGCGGTTCAGTTTCGACGGTGAAGCTCCATGCAGCTACCGGTTCGCCACTTGGGTCGGGTTGGAGGCGGATCTGATAGGTTTGGCCGGGTGACCAACCGTTATAGGGGGTAAAGATAGTGATATAGCGATTGCCATCGATGAAACTGCTAAAATTGCCGCTGACAGCCGGAGTAATAGTTAACGCTGAGCTGAGCAGACGAGTATCAATTGGGGCATCAAACACCAAGGTCAGAGGCTGTTGCGGATTTACCCATTGCTCGTTGGGCAATGGTGTATGTTCGAGTAGAATTGGCCATGGCGTTGTGAATTGCCATTGGAACGGTTGACCAAGTTCAATCCCACGTGCATCACGGAGATTCGCATCGAGGGTGAGAGTGTAGGTGGTGATGGCCGTAAAGGCAGTTATCGGCTGCAACAACAACGTTTGCCGATCAAGCCATTCGCCATTCAGTTGTAGCGGTGGTGATATTCGGATCTGTTCCAGCGATGCAGGCTGACCGATTGCGTCTGGTTCAACCATTGGCTGGCTAAAGATAAGCGCAATTGGGGCTGTACGCGACTGCGGGGCCAATGCCGCGGTAACGGTAGGTTGGGCAGCAGTGGTAAACTCAACGTCAAGTGACCGAGCCAAGGGCCGCCACCATTGGCTCTGCGCGTTGGTCATCACCTGTACACGGTACGTTGTAGCCGGTTGCAGCGGTTGATCCGGGATCAAGCGCACACTACGTCGGTCTTCCGACCATTCCAGCTTGCCGGCGATTGGCGGATCGATGCGTAACGCCCGCACAACCGTAAACGGGTTCATCGGCGTGCTAAAGACGAGCGTGATGGTACTACGCGGCGGTACAACTTGACTTTGCGGTAAGGGATCACGCAATTGCGCAGTTGGCGTTTCAGCCCACGGTAATACCGGCACTAACCAGCGAATGGCCAGCCCCCCAAGTAAGCTTATCACTACGCCGAACAGCATGATTGTCCAAAGACGGGCCAGAACGCCCAGCCAGTGCTGTATACGTGTGATCATGCCTCTTGTTGATGATAGTGGATGACGCAAAGCGAACGAGTGTCTTCCATCAGATTGTACGGTGCGAGCGCCACGTTTCGTATGGTGTTAGTATACCATTGCCGCAGCGATCACTTGCTCACGATAACGATCCATCCATTCGGACAACCACCGGCCTTGCCCGAGTAGCTCAAGATGATAATCAGGGTCGGCATCGGGCGTGCTTAAGACACGTCGAAGATTACCTTGCAGCCACACCGTTTCGAGCATTGCCGGGAGGGCGTTCACTTCACGCGTCGACAAGGGTGCAATCGCATTATATGCGCTCAGCAACAATTTTACCCGCTCGATGTCAAGCGGCGCTCGATACACTCCCCACATTGACCAGTTGGGCGGCGGTGCGCCGATAGCCATATCAACCAGACCGTCAACCAGATCGACAAGGCGGGCATCAATGCCAATTTGATCGTAATCGATTAATGCTGCCACCGCATCGCCACGAAAGATCAGGTTATCGCGATGAATATCGCCGTGGATAAGTAAATGCGGTAACGCCGCATACGCTTCATCTCTTAACTGGCGACGTAGTTCGGCGATCCGTCGTTCGTACCAGTGCAAAGCATTTGTCAAATCACCGAGAATGTCACGCGTGATCAGGCGTTCGGTTAAGCTACCAAGGCTCGATGGGAGATAGCGGGGTAGCGGTGCAGGTGGCGGATCGGGAAAGTCGCTCACCGCCCGATGATAACTGGCCAGCACGCGGCCAATGTCACTTAGTTGGCGTGGTCGGTTGGGGTTGAACTCATCACCGATAATAAAGACGCTCAGTTCGTACACCCGGTCGTTAAGGATGACTACCGGCTCGCCGTTACGAGCCGGTAACACCCTTGGTGCGGGAAAACCGCGCTGATGCAGCCACTCGAGTAGGCGATGGCGTAAGCGGACGGCTTGCAAACCGTGCTGACGACGGTTACGTCGGATGACGAACCTGCCAACGGTTGTTTCGATAAATGCTGTCTCGTTGATCGCACCGTGACTTGCCGGACGGCTCGACCGTAACTCGCCGACGTCGTAGTATGCCAATACGCGGGCAATATCGTCGTGGGTCAGCATTACGCTTCCTCTTAGCCGTGCTCCCACCTTATTGTACCATTATGAGTATCGGATGGTGGTGGCATCGGTTAGGTCAAGGCATGATACTCGCTGTGATATACTAATGTGATATACTAAAAGGTATGAATACAGGACATGGAACCGGTCAGCAGATTCACCCTATTGTGCGCGTACCGTTCTCGGCCGGCGTACCGTTAATCGAGGCGACATTTGCTGCACGGTCTGGCCAATTTTTGGTTGAAGCGCAGATGGGCGGACGCATGGTGCGGGCACATTTAGCCGACCGTGGCCGTCTGGTTGATCTCCTCGTCCCCGGCGCTCGTCTGTTGCTTGCTCCGCGCGAAGAAGTTGGTCGCAAAACAGCGTTTCAAGTGGTGGCGGTCTATCAAGACAACGATTTAGTCTCACTTGACACCCAACTACCCAATCGTCTAATCGCTGCTGCGCTGTCGTTGGGAGCATTACCTCAGTTTGCACGTTATGGTAACATTCAGCGCGAGGTACAGCTCGGCCCGCACCGGATCGATTTTCGCCTAAGCGAAGGGTTGGATACCTGCTTGCTCGAAGTCAAGTCGGTTACTCGTTTGATCGATGGGGTTGCAGTCTTTCCTGATGCTCCGACCGAACGTGGTAGTCAGCATCTCGAATTATTGACCAACGCAGCGCGTAACGGTCAACGAGCAGCAGTAGTGTTTATCATCCAGCGGTCTCAAGGGGTTGCCTTTGCTCCTGATGAGACAATTGATCGGGCATTTAGCCGAGCGTTACGTACCGCACGCACACTTGGGGTTGAGATATACGCCTATCTTTGCCCGGTTACACCAACCGGTATCACACTTGGGCATGAAGTCCCGGTATTCATGTCGCTCGGTGCAGTTCCCAACGAATTACGCCGTCGCATGTGAGATTGTGGTGGCAAGCTCTTGGTTCATGGGCCGATGTGTGCGGTTAACAATGGACCAAGTGCTTCGTTCAATGCTCGATACCCAGCCCGATTAATGTGTAGCAAGTCAAGACGGTAACCTTCAGCGACAAAACCGTCATTTCCGGCTAATACCGCGCTACTATCGAAGATGAGCACATCAGGTGCTGCCATTGCTCGTATAGCGGTATTGACGCGCTCAATACCGGTAGCAATTAAGCCGGTTCCCGGATTGATCCGTTCGAAGGGATTTGGGCCGAGCGGAAAGATGGTCGTGAGGATAACGCGACTACCATCGGCGCGGGCGAGTTCGATAATTGCGCGCACGTTGGTGATCGTGTTTTGGATGATCATCTCGGTGTCGTGGGGAAATACCTCGAGCGCTGTCAGATCATTAACCCCAACTTGGATGATAACCCATTGCGGTTTGAGTGGACTCACCAGCAGGGGGTAGCTGAGCCGCGTTTGCATAGTCGTATGACCGGGTACACCGCAGTTGTCAATCGTAACGCCGGTAGGCGCTGGCCATGCTGCTGCTCGTGAATCGCCAACGAAGACTATCGTTGCTGGCATTGTTGGTGTACTGCGAACCGTGTTGAGGCCAAGCGGATCAAGACGGACAAGGTGAAAAAGGCGTTCATATTGAAATGCCCGTTGCCAACCCAAGAAACCGGCGACAAGGACCGTGCCTGATGTGACGATCCCAACAATCCAAACAAGGCGACGATCCAAATCAATGCCTCCTTACAGTACGGTCATCTCCGCTGCTATGTCGGTTTTGATACAATCTGCCGTTCTTCGATAGGCAACCGTGCTGCGCCAATACTGATGGCGAAACATGCTAAACTACTCACCGCAAACGCTGCTCCGTAGCCGAACGGTCCTACTACCAACGCGCCGATCAAGGGTGCAACTGCTCGTGCTGCCGATACAATCGAACTATCAAGGCCATACACGGCCCCTTCATTGCCGGTTGCCGTGTATCGGCCAAGCAATGCACTTAACGAAGGGGTAATCCCGCCGATTGCTGCTCCGCTGAGCACCTGTAAGATGAGAAGTTGCCAGACATTGCTCACCAAACCTTGTGGTGCAAAGGTCAGAGCGGCAAGGAGTGCGCTACCCATTAACACGTGTCGATGCCCGATCCGGTCACCGAGGCGACCAAGCCAGATCGCTGTGGCCGTACCGGCAGCAGATGAAACCCCGACGATCAGGCCGGTATAAGCGCTCACCGGGTCGTTGGCACTGAGCAGGCTGGCGATGAAGAGTGGCGCAAACGGCAGCAAAATCGTCTGCGCCAAACTGCTCAGAAAGCGCATACCATATGCAGGGCCGATGCCGGGAGTTCGCAGAATCGTCAACCAACCGCGTAGCATTCCGGTTGGTTGTTGTTTGGGCTTTACCGGTGCTGGCCGACCATCACGCACTCCTACCGTTACCAGTATACCTGATACAAGTAAGAGCGCTGCAGTTGCGATAAATGTGGCCCGAAATCCCAGCGTCTCGGCCATCAGTCCGCCAATCAGTGGGCCGGTAGCTGTGCCGCTCCATAGTCCCATCTGCAACGTTCCCATTGCAAACCCCATTCGTTCGCGCGGGGTAACAGTTGCTACCAGCGCATTCGCTGCCGAAATCGTGCCGGTAATCATCCCCTGAATTGCCCGTAGGAGCGTTAACTCCTCAGCCGACCGTGCAAATCCCATCAGCAACAGAATTATTGCACCACCGTACATTGCTCGTTCGACCATCAACTTGTAGCCGAACCGGTCGGCCAACGATCCCCAAATCGGTGCAGCAATGGCCATGGTGAGGGCTTGCAATGAGAAGACTAACCCAGACCATAAGGCAATATCACCGACCGTAGCGACACCGAGATAAGCGACGTAGAGTGGTAAAAAAGGGAAAATAATTGAAAATCCGATTGCCGAAAGGAATTGCGCAACGAACATGATCCATAAAGTTGTTTGCCAACGTGTTTGCATAAGTTTTTGATGAATGCGATACGCTTCGAGTAGGTCTAAACAGCCGTGTGGAGGTCTGAAATTGGTACAACGAATATCGATCAGATGGTTGCTGTTGCTACCGTGTGGTCCTTATCCTGACTCGATAGAGCTATTCCACGATGCCTAAAAGTTCATGATCTGAGCTTCGCCGTTCTCAACCGACATGCGGTAACACCTGTGTAGCAAATGCTTCTAACCGGTTGAGATCATCTAAATCGAGCCACTGCACCATCAGCCGCTCAACACCTACCGCCGCGAAGGTATGAATCTGTTCGATCACTTCACCGGCTGTACCTACCAGCACCCCGCGTGCGCGTAGTGTCGCCCGGTCACGTCCGGTGAGCATCCGTTTGACTTCAGCGTCATCACGCCCAAAGACCGACCCGGTCATCAGCGACCGTCGGACAGCCGCACGAGGACGCCCGGCTGCCACCAACAGTTCGTCGAGTTTAGTGTTGAGTTGGGCAAAGCGATCCGGTGGCACGAACACGGCATTCCACTCATCGGCGTAGCGGGCAGTGAGCGGAAGGGTGCGCTTTTCGCCGTTGCCACCGATTACAATCGGTGGACCGCCTGGACGTTGTGGACGCGGGAGCAAGATGGCGTCGCGTAATTGGTAGTATTCCCCGATCCACGTGATTGGTGTCTCGCTGCGCAATAGGCGTGTGACCACCTCAAGCCCCTCGGCAAAACGGTGAAACCGCTCCTGAACCTGAAGGAGATCAAAGCCAAACATGGTATGTTCGCGCTCTTGCCAACCTGCGCCTAAGCCGAGCTGTAATCTACCACCCGCCAAATCATCGACGGCGGCTGCCATTCGTGCCGTGAGTGCCGGATGGCGGAACGAGACCGGTGAGACGAGTGGGCCGAATTCGATCCGTTTGGTGTGCGAAGCCAGCCACGTCAGTGAAACCCACAGCTCGAGCGATTCTTTTTCCGGGGGGTTGGCATTGGTGAAATGGTCAGATCGGTACAATCCGACAAAGCCGAGATCTTCTGCCGCTTGAGCCAGGCGCTGCCAACGTGGCCATGTCAACCTGTTTTGACCTTCGATCATGAGAGCGATTTCAATCGGCATGGTGCTGCTCCTTGTTGGTGTGTAGTAGCGCTACCCTTGTTTGGTTGATCGTAGCGCTGTACCCGTACAATGATGGTATAGTATCTGTGGGCCACATTGCGGCTTAAATGCTAGTATACCGCAAAAAATAGTTGATGCGTCCATTTTTTGTCTACGGAACGTTGAAGCGGGGACAATCAAATTATGCTCGCCTATTGGCCGGGCGGACGGTGAGTGAAATGCGGGCTTGGTTGCCCAACGCTGCGCTCTATACCGCCGGTCCATATCCATTTCTGATCGAAGCGGTTGATCTGGCGCCACCCGGCGCGACCGTTTTTGGTGAACTCATGACAGTGGCAGTGAACCAGTATCGGCAAACGTTGGCGCTGCTCGATGAGTTAGAGGATTTTGTCCCCGGTCGTGTCGGTAATCTCTACGAGCGGGTTATCAGGACGGTTCAGACGGCTACCGCATCGTGTGAGGCATGGGTGTACATTGCCGGAGCTGTTGTAGAAGCAGCTATTCGACGTGGTGAATTATGGTTGATCGACAGCGGCGAGTGGTCATGAGCCGTTACGGAGTAAGCAAATGAGCAAACGTATCGTCAATGTTGGGTTAGTGCAGATGCGCTGTACTGCCGATCCAGATACTAATCTTGCGCAAGCGGAAGCCGGTATTCGGACTGCTGCGGCTCAAGGGGCGCAGATCGTCTGCTTACCGGAACTGTTTCGTTCACTGTATTTTTGCCAGAGCGAGGATCACGCCAATTTCGCGCTGGCTGAGCCGGTTCCCGGTCCAAGTACCGAACGTTTTAGTGCGTTGGCGGCTGAGTTGGGTATCGTGATCGTCGCGAGTCTGTTTGAGAAACGGGCCGAAGGTCTCTACCACAATACGGCGGCGGTAATCGATGCCGATGGTCGTTATCTGGGCAAATATCGCAAGATGCACATACCCGACGACCCACTGTTTTACGAGAAGTTCTATTTTACGCCAGGTGATCTTGGTTTTAAAGTATTCCAGACACGCTACGCTCGCATTGGTGTGCTTATCTGCTGGGATCAGTGGTATCCTGAAGCGGCGCGCCTGACGGCGTTGCGTGGGGCTGATATTCTCTGTTATCCCACTGCGATTGGCTGGCATCCCTCAGAAAAAGCCGAATACGGAGTCACCCAGCATCAAAGTTGGGAGATCATTCAGCGTTCACACGGAATTGCTAACGGCTGCTATGTGGTGAGTATCAACCGTACCGGACACGAAGGCGATCCCGATGGCGGCATTGAGTTTTGGGGACAGAGTTTTATCTCCGACCCGGCGGGAATGGTGATTGCCCGTGCGCCGGTTGATGAACCGGCTGTGTTGGTTGCACCGGTCGATCTAGACAAGATCGATGTGCAACGTACCCACTGGCCGTTCCTACGTGATCGCCGTATCGACGCTTATGGCGAGATTACCCGTCGCTATATCGATGAGGAGTAAGCCGATGCCGACGCCTGCTGAATTAGGTTACTTCATGCCCGCAGAATGGGCGCCGCATCAAGCAACGTGGCTATCGTGGCCGCATAAAGAGGCGAGCTGGCCGGGGCTGATCGAACGGATCTGGCCGGTCTATGCGCGTTTTGTCGCCGAACTGGCCTGCAGCGAGACCGTACACATCAACGTGAATGATGCAGCGATGGCTGCGCAAGCCCGTGCATTTTTGGCCGAGGTCGGTGCTACGGGTGATATTCGCTTGCACGAGTTCCCGACCAATGACGCCTGGTGCCGTGACCACGGGGCTATTTTTATTGTGCGTGATGGCCCGCATGGTCGTGAACTGGCGGCGACTGATTGGGAGTTCAATGCGTGGGGCAATAAGTATCCACCCTACGATCTTGACAACCAGATACCGGCTCGTATGGCCGAGTATCTTGGGGTGCCCCGCTTCTGCGGTGGAATGGTGCTCGAAGGTGGCTCGATTGAGGTTGACGGTAATGGGTTGTTGCTCACATCCGAACAATGTTTACTCAACTCTAACCGCAACCCACACATGACCCGAGCAGAGATTGAACAACGTCTCCGCGATATGCTCGGCGTCCATACCATTCTCTGGCTTGGTGAGGGTATTGTCGGTGATGATACCGATGGTCATGTCGATGATCTGGCCCGCTTTGTCGCCCCAAGTACAGTGGTTACGGTCGTCGAAGAAGATTCTACCGACGAAAATTATCACGTGCTCCAAGACAATTTGCAGCGTCTGCAACATATGCACGATGCTGCCGGTAAACCACTGACGATTCTTACCATTCCGATGCCGCCACCGGTGTATTATCAGGGGCAGCGGCTACCCGCCTCGTATGCTAATTTTTACATTGCGAATCATGCGGTGATTGTACCGGTTTTCAATCATCCTAACGATCAACGAGCATGTGAGGTCTTGCAGCGCTGTTTCCCCGACCGGCGCATCGTTGGGATTGATGCCACCGACGTGGTGTGGGGATTAGGTGCGTGGCATTGTCTCAGTCAGCAAGTGCCCGCCGTGAGGTAGTTCTCGCCGAGCAACGTATGGAATGCGGCAGTTATTTTGCCGCATTCCAAAGTAAATCACGACCGGAACGCATGCATTCTTCCGCCAACCCTACCGCCCCTGTTCAAGCACCTCCCGGATGCGGTCGTGCGGCTCGATGATCAGTTTGCCACTCGAACGTGACACCGGCCGTAACTCATCTGGTTCAAGTACGCAGAGAAATGGGTTGTCGCCGCCAAGGGCGCGGTGATCGGCAGCGCTGAGGCAAAAGAGATCGAACGTACCCATAATGTAGCGTGGTAATTCCAGGACTCCGCTGTCTCTCGGTGCAACTTCAATCCAGAGATCCATAACAGGAATACTCACCACCATCGCCTCGTGCGCTGTGTTGTGGATGGTAAGCATCGGTTCGTGTGTTGGTGGCAACGTGATGCTGCTTGGCATGCAACCGCCAGTATTCAGGGTGAGATCGGCTACCGGTGTTGGTGCAGCACATGCGCTCAATGATACCGTGATCATCAATAAGAGGATCGCACACCATTGTATGTGTATACGCTGTACCACCGAACCTTCCTCACTACTACCGACAGTGCTGAATCACCGGCACGAAAATACGATGCTCCGTAGTAGTAGGTGCTACCGTTTCCGCCGAAAGTACCGGCGGCAAATCGGCTCCACGCACAATGCCGAGCGGCGTATACGACGTCAAGCCAGGGAAGATCACTCCAAGCCGAGGGTTGCCCAACCGACGGATCAAGATCTCGCTCAGCACTTGTCGGAAGTCAGTTGTAATCTGCAAATCTTGCCGTTTATCAAGCTGATCGGGATGCAACCCCGGCCACGTACCATACACTTTGCGTCCATTAACATTGCCGCCCAGTACCATCATCACATTTCCGTGTCCGTGATCGGTACCGTTCGACTGGTTACGTCCCAAGCGACGACCAAATTCGCTCAGAACAACGATGGTCAAGCGGTTGTGATATGCTGCAAGATCATTGTAAAACGCGCCCAATCCCTGCGAAAGCACACCGAGTCGATCGGGTAAGTAGCCACTACCATCACTGTTTGCCTGTGCTTCGTGTGTATCCCAGCCACCGAAGTCAACGGTCGCTACTTGCAAACCAATCTCAGCTTTGATCAACTGAGCTACCGTCTTCAGCGCATCGCCAAATGTACCGGAAGGATAAGCGATACTTGAAGCGGGTGTGTAGCTCCCCATAGTACGCATCAGATCAAACACCTGTGCCACTCGCCGACCGGCCGATGCCAACGGATAGACTGTGCTGCGGTTGTACATCTCGCGCAGTGTACTCAGGAACGGAAAATTATCTTGTTCGCGGTTGTATCGCCAATGTGTGCTCACCGTGAAACCGCTCGGCGACGACAGTGCTACTGCCGGCGGGTGATTGAGCAGTGAGGCCGGCACGGCGGTATTTGCTGCAACTGCCGGTAGTAAACTACTGCTTCCTCCCTGCGACTGCAAATGACGGGTGAGCCAGCCGCTGTTTGTGGTTTTATTGCCCGGTGTCCCGCGCTCAATATAATCCATCGCGTCGAAGTGGCTGCGCGTATCATCGGTAAGACCACAGGCATGAATGAACGCAAGATGACCACTGTTGTAGAGGTCGCGTACATGCACCATCTTGCTATTAAGGCCAAAGCTGTTCGTGTTATACGAAGGGTTGTATGTATCAATCCGCAACGGCGCGTTGGGGCCGCTTAATGGCAAGGCCAACACCCCCCTTGCCGAACGGTAGTGGGTATCATCGTAGGGGCTAAGCAGGCTAAGGCCATCGCAACCACCACGCAAGAAGATCTGCACAAAAATCTCATTGGTGGCCTGCGGCTGTGCCGGCTCAGCAAAGGCCAAGTGGCCGATCCGGGCCGCTGCCATAGCGGCAATCGCGGCGCTACAACCCATCAGAAACTCACGGCGTGTCCACTGCATGTCAGTCTCTCCTTTGGTGAGGCGCCGCTTACCGCAACCAGAACTCAGGACTCATCGCCAATAATTGCACCATAACATTGATGCGGTCACGTACCGCGTCTGCACTTCCCCAATCCGGCGCACCGCGCAACGGCTGCGGTGGCTGATTTGGATCACCACCTTGCGCCAAAAAGTTGATCAGTAGCGTCCGTAGATCGCCGCTTGGTGTATAGGACAACATCCGTTGCAGCCAAAAATCAACAATGCCGACACACGAGAGACTGGCTGGAGTTTGACCAACGATGTCAATCGCGAAGTTACCTCCCCACGATTGCGTGATCGTGTAGAAGATACTCCATGTCCTGGTGAGCGCATTCGTGTTAGCCCAATACTCAGCACGCTCAGGGTGACCGGTCGGCGTATCCCACCCAAATAAACGGTGACCGGTCTGATCGACACTCCAGAAGAGGCTCTGCCAATAATTTCCCTTCGTCTCGTCGCCATTGACAGAAGGGACGTCGTTAGGTGCAGTGGCATTCGTAGCACGCAAGAAGGCCCAGATTGCTTCCAACGGACGACGCACCTTTCGCCCGAAAGTGTTTTTGGCTTCTGGTGACAACAAAATCGTTTCCACCACTCTTCGGATCTGATCGGGCGAGTCACGATGTTCCATCCAGACTATGGTTGCGCGATCGATCAACGACTCAGGTGGATCATCGGCTACGAGTCGCCGGCAAAGTTTCTTGCACAGGTTGCGTCCTGTTCCGGGGTGGCGAGCCACCAGGCGCAAGACCTTTTCACCGTCTTCCTGCGCACCTCTGTTATATGAGAAATTAGGCGCTGGCGGAACTCCGGGTAAGGGAGCCGGAGCGAGTACGGTTTTTGGGAAGTTATCGTGCCAAGCTTCCAAGAGATAAAATGCACCGGTGTTGGGTAGTCCGTCGCGTCCGTTGGCAATCGTCCAACCGGTCAAGCAGCGTGCCGTCTCGTACACATCGTAATCGATATAAGCAGAAGCATAACGTTCATTACCATACTCAACGACCGGAATATCCCCGCGCTGATCGTAAAATTTGAGATAGTTATCGCTGCCGAGCGTATGTAACTCGAAGAGTTCACGGGCAAAGTTTTCATTACCCCCTTCGCCACCACCGGCTTTATTGCTGACGTTGTTGAGGTAGTACATCATTGCCACGCTCTTGGTCACATCAAGGAGCATAGCATTAAAATTGCCAAGCGCGTGGGTGCGAATGATGCGGTCATAATCTGGCCATGTCGCCGCAATCCGTGAGTCGGCATCTGCGCGCACATTGAAGTGATTGTGCCAGAAATCGACCAATACCTCAAAAAGCTGCCGGCGACTATACAAGGCCCGCAACCACGTTGCCACCCGTACTTCGACATAGGGACGTATCCGTTCAGACCAATCTAAATCTGGTACGACACGTTGCTGCCACAGTGTTTCACGCGCAGCATTAAGCCAGCTCAGTGAGCGGACTTCGTTGACAGTTTGGTTGTTGCGGGTGTAACGAATCTTAAGTTGAGTTGCAGCGATCCGGTTAGTGCAGGGGGTATCATCAATAGCTGTAGGGTTCAGTTGCTGGCGCACCCAGTTGTCGAATCGCTCTTCGTCGCTTGCTCCCGGCGTCGCATCGTACATCGCCATCAGTTCAGGGCTAGGGCCGAATGCTAAACGCCGCATTGCAATGGTACGTAGCGAGGGGGGTATGTATTGACAAGCGGTAGCCGGGGTAGCAGGGCTACCTACAGCAGCAAAACCGGCGGCTGCTAACCCGGCCATCAGTGCAACTCCTCCCTCAAGAAGATTCCGGCGAGTGAGTTCCATGTATGAGCTTCCTCCGGGTATCAGTTCTAACAGCAATCGCAACGATGTTGTGCGGTCACCGTTGACGGTGGGTTGTCGAAAGATGAACATTTTGTTGACAGTATCATAATCTTGCGAGTGTACATAGTAGTATCGCCTAAAGGTACTATTTTTGTGATAGGAATAACAAAAAATGGAGATTTATAGTGAGAAGACAACATGTTCTATGAACATACTTTCAACCAAAAGCGAGCAATGAGATGAGTATTTTGTAAGCAAGTGATAGCGCTTGAAATGATTGCCTGACTGCGATCCGCAGAAGGGGGAACATTGGGCTTAGCGGATAAGGGTATACAGCTTTGATTCCCGCAGGCGGTACGGCGACGATAGATGGAGCATTAATGTGGGACACCATGTGCTCTAGCGGGGGCAGATTGCTCGCTGCACTCGCAATGACAGATGATACTGCGCTCACCCACTCCCTATTGTCATTTCAAGGGCGCACCAGCGCCCGCGAAATCTTACCGTGCGGCAGATTGCTCGCTGCGCTCGCAATGACAGATGATACTGCGCTCACCCACTCCCTATTGTCATTTCGCGGGCGCAGCAGGGCAAATCATCCGGTATAAACACAGCGCCGGTCGCGGTGGGCAATACCCCCGACCGCGACCGGCACTGACGTTCTCACCCTGACACGCAAGCGTGGTGAACATGACGCGCCGTAGCTGCATGGTGTATTGTTGGGAGACACTCCCTAGAAAGGAGGTGATCCAGCCGC
>NZ_JBMFNE010000024.1:0-65069 GCF_049970315.1 Chloroflexus sp. | reverse complement strand
CAGCGAGACATCTTTGTCAGTTCGAGCGTAGCGAGAAATCTTCGTCATTCTTCCCCACACACAGGATTTCTCGGGGGCTGGCGCGCCCTCGAAATGACAATGGGGTCGTATGACGGGTAGGAATTTTATGGTAAATAATAAAAAAACCGCTTGTCATTCATAGAATGACAAGCGAGTTCTGAAACAGTGTGCAGAATGTTAGATCATCATGCCTAACCCAACAAAGACAGCACTCGTCACCATTACAATCGCCACAGCGGCGATACGGGCCGCACGCCCATGCGCAGGGGGTAGATCGGCGAGGGCCAGATTAGCCATCATCACACTGATAATCATGAAAGCAACGAGAGCCAAAAATGGAATCTTGAGAAAACTCAAGACACCGGGAATATTAATATAATCGAAAGCACACGGTACCGCACCGGCGCAAGGGGCTGGCGGAATGATCAACATCACCATCAGGTAATGGTAGAGCGAAACCGCAATCCCACCGAGGGCCAACGGCAATACATAGAGATAGACCTTACGGTCGTCACGCCAAATCCCAACAAAAAGAATAACCGTCAGCGGATACATCAGAATCCGCTGATACCAGCACAATTCACATGGAATCCAGCGCAACACTTCACTAAAAAACAAACTACCTGTGGTCGCAATCATTGCTGCCAGGAGCGCGATATGGCGACAACTGAAAGTAAGCCAGTCGAGTATGCCAGCCGGAGCAGTCGTTATTGCCGACTCTAAGGATTGAGCGCGATTCATCACTGAACTCCACAAACTACTTTTCATCCTATCAACATTGTATCATCAAACAATAGCTGAATGATTGAAGTGATAACGAATAAAGAGTATACTTACTCCTATCGGGCATATAATGTACATGTTACGGTTGAATGATGCGAGAACGATGGAACGCAACTCAGGCTCGTTTACTCGCCGATATCGGCTCATTGCTCGTCTCGTTAAGTCGGTCTGAGGCGTTTCAACAGATTGCCCGTCGTCTTGTCCCCTTGTTAGGTGATTGGTGCATTATCATCATCCGTGATGAACACCACCAACCGCGTCGCGTTGCCGTAGTCTGTGCCGATCCAAGCAAGCAGGCGTTAGCTGCTCGACTTATCCAAGAGGCAGTTCTTCAAGAGACGTACTCGCCGCCGGTACAGGTATTGACTACCGGACAACCGCTTTTGCTGCTCGATCTCCCGGACGATTATAGTGAGAATCCGAATTTTTCGCCAGCTTACCGCGAGCTTGTACGACAAATCAAGCCTCGCCAATTGTTGACCCTGCCGATATGGGTACGAGATCGGGTGGTAGGAGTATTGGTTTTGCTCATTACCGCCCCCTCGCAGCGGCACTTTACGCAAGATGATCTCATCTTAGCTACTGAGATAGCTAAACGGCTAGCACTGGCCGTAGAGAATCTCTTCCTCTATCGCTCAATGCAGCGTCGTCTCGACCAATTGTTGCTCGTGCAACGGGTTGCCGGTTTAGTCAATTCAGTATTGCATACCGAAAAGCTCTGCCAGTTAGTCGTCCAGCAGTTGCACGGTACCTTTGGGTATCATCTGGTAAGTATTTACCTGCTCCAAGACGGTGTATTACGGCTGCAAGCGGTGGTCGGTTACGATCAGGTATTGCCGGTCATCCAGTTGCATGAAGGGGTAGCCGGGCGAGTAATGCGCACCGGTCAAGCTGAGTTTGTGCGTGATGCAACGGGTGACCCTGATTTTATTGAGATGTGTCCGGGAACAACCCAATGTATTGTGGTACCGTTGCGCCACGGTGAGGCGAAGCTTGTCGGTGTGATTATTGTCGAGTCACTCGGCAATCCTGCACTTGATAACGAAGACTTCTTTTTGCTCTCATTACTGGCCGATCAGATTAGCATAGCTCTGATCAATACGATGTTGTTTGCCCGCATGATAGAAACGTTTGAGCGGTTTCGCTCTCTGATCGAACTGGCCGGTAACGCGATCATTTGCCTCAATCCGCAGTTGCACATCACCGAATTCAATCGTATGGCGGAACAGCTCTTTGGGCGCATGCGCAGTGAAATGATCGGAGCCGATTTTGTAACAACCCTCTTGTCGGAAGCCGAACGACCGCTGTTTGTAGCGTTGGTGCGTGAAGTTAAGCAGGGTGAGAGTACTCAATCGTTTGAAACAACCTTTTGCACGGCAGATGGCGAACGTTATTTGAAGTGGACGGTGACATGTCGACGACAGTTGAACGGTGAACTTGCCGAATTGTTACTGGTCTGCCAAGACTTGACCGAGCAGCGGGAGATGACAGAGGAGTTGCTGCGGTATGAGCGCCGTTTGCAAGACCTTGAGCGGTTAGAGAGCTTGGCGATAATGGCGGGTGGGATCGCACACGATTTTAACAATCTTCTCAGTGTGATTCAAGGTAATGCTCATCTTCTTAAAGATACCGCGGCAGTACCGAATTCAGCCGATCACTATTTGCAAAATCTCCTTACGGCAACGCAGCAAGCCGGCGAATTAGTGCAGCAATTGTTACGGTTTGCGGCTGCCGATCCAGTTGAATTACAGCAACTTGATCTGAACCGGTTGATTGAGGAAGCGATACCGGTCTTGCAAACTATGCTGAACCGTCCCGCTGTGATACGGCTCGATCTCGATCCGGCCTTGCCACCAATTCGGGCCGACCCGGTACAGATTCGACAAGTGCTGTTGAATCTCGTTATGAATGCAGTTGATGTATTACCGGAGCGTAACGGTGACATTTGCATACAGACAGCCTTGCGAGAGATAGGGGTAAGTGAATTCACCAATTTCATCTCTCCCCACCAGCTCACTTCTGGTGAGTATGTGACAATGGCAGTACACGATAACGGGTGTGGAATTAATCCAGCACTGCGGCAGCGGATTTTTGAACCATTTTTTACTACAAAAGTGCGTGGGCATGGATTGGGATTACCGAGTGTCCTGAATATTGTTCGCCAGCATGGCGGTGCGATTGAAGTCAAGAGCCGACCCGGAGAAGGGAGTACGTTCACCGTGTTGTTCCCACCTTGGCAGCCACGCACCGCACAAGGGGTGCTACCGATACCTGTTGCTAGTAGCGAGCCACCGTGCGTCTTGGTAGTTGACGATAACAACGATGTTCACTCACTCATCGAACGGCTGTTGCGTCATGCCGGGTATCGTGTGCAGGCGGTGGTCAATGGCAGTGAAGCGCTGCAACTCGTGACACAAGGGCAGGCAATTGCGTGTGCTTTAGTTGATATTACGCTCGCCGACATCAGTGGTTATGAAGTTTGTCGTCAGATTGCCGAACGCAACCCATGCATCCCCTTAGCATTGATCAGTGGGTATCCGGTGGAAGCAGCGAGTATTGGTGAGGTATCGGTGGCTGCAACGTTACAAAAGCCGTTTCGGGCACAGGAGTTATGGTCGGTGGTGCAGCGATTGATCGAGATCCGGGCCGAGTTATTGAGAAAACAGAGATGCTAGCAATTTATCAGATGACGTTTATTGACATGTCTTGGTGGCAACGGTATAGTAAAGTGTCAGACAAAAGAAAGATGGTAGGGGAGGAGGTTTGGGTGTCGGTCCAGCAGCCTTTCAATCCAGCACACGAACACGGTTCAAAAGAAGTTTTGGCATCAGCGATGCCCGATGCTGTGGACTGGCCAGATCAAGCAGTTCAACCACCGGTATCATCACGGCGTGCGTTCAAACGGGCGCAGCACAGCGCATGGCAGATTGTAAAATGGTTGCTCTTGATAGCCCTTTTGAGTGGGGGGGGTGTCATCGGTGGGATGCTGTACTTTGAACGCAACTATACCGGTCGCATCCTCCCGAATGTTACCGTGCATGGTGTACCCGTTGGAAGTCTCACCCGTGAAGAAGCTCGGGCAAAAATTGAAGCTCATTTTGCACCGTTCTTGGCCCAGCCGGTCATGTTGACCTACAGTGGTCGTACATGGACACCGACACTTGCCGAGTTGGGTGCCGAACTAGCGATTGATGAGGCGGTTGACAAAGCCGTTGCCGTTGGTCGTGGTCACGATCTGTTCACCAATCTACAGCAGATCGGTGCAGTGTGGCAGCGTGGACTGGAGTTACCTTTACATCTCTCCATCGACCAAGATGCCCTCCAACGCTACCTACTCGAGCGGGTTGCCGAGGTTGAACGTCCGGCGGTGGATGCGCGACTCGTGCTGCACGAGACAACGGTGCGGGTGGAGCCAAGTGCCGTCGGTCGGCAAGTGTTGGTTAATGACACACTCCACGAGATAGTAGCTGCTCTCCAAGATCTCAATCCCGATACGATAGCGTTGCGCACGCGCACGTTAGAACCGGCATTGCGTGACGATGCGGCGATTGTAGCTCAAGATCGCATTGCAGCGTTGCTGGCCGGGCCGATCACGCTGCTCATCGATGGTCGGCCATTTGTGTGGTCACTTGATGAGTTGGCGCGGATAGTGCGAGTTGAGCGCATTCCCGATCCGGCCGGTGATCGACTGGTGGTGGGCATCGATCACGAACTAGTACGGGCCAAAATCCGTGAGATCGGTGATGCTACTGAAGTAAAAGGTACGTATCCTCGGTTGAACTGGAACGATGGGCGTTTAGAGATCTTTCAAGAGGGGAAACCAGGACGACGGATCGATGAAGAGCAAGTGTTTGCCGCCGTGTTGGACGCCCTGACAAAACCGGCCGAACAGCGCACGGTCACTGTGGCATTCCGTGAGATCGCACCGCCGATTACCGCTGCGAATCTCGATCAGTTGGGGATTACCACCTTGATCGGTGTTGGTCGCAGTGATTTTACCGGTTCGGCGGCCTATCGCGTTACTAATATTCAGGCCGGGATGCGCTTATTGCATGGTGTGTTAATTGCCCCGGGTGAAGAATTCTCGTTCAATCAGACAGTTGGTCGGATCGATAGTTCAAACGGTTTTGTCGAAGGGTACGCGATTATCCAAAATCGTACCCAATTGGAGTGGGGTGGCGGGATTTGTCAAGATAGCACCACCATGTTTCGGGCGGCATTTTGGGCCGGTTTACCGATTACCGAACGGTGGGGGCACTCATTTTACATAAGTTGGTACGATCGCTATGCGTTTGGACCCTATGGCGATGGGCCGGGTATGGATGCAACCATTTTTACCGGTGGCCCCGATCTGAAGTTTCTCAACGATACCGGCGGATGGATTTTGATCCAGACGCTCGTAGATACGCACCGGCATTTGGCTGAGGTGCGATTGTATGGCCCGGACACAGGCCGAAAGGTGTTGCTAGAAGGTCCGATTATCACCAATCGCACGCCACCACCGGAAGAACCGGTCTACGTTGCGTCACCGAATCGGCCGGTCGGTCAACCACGGCAAAGTGATACAGCTCGCGGTGGTATGGATATTCTCTTTACGCGAATTGTGCTCGGCCCCGATGGCAAGGAGATCGAGCGTCGCCAGTTTGTGACGCGATTTAAACCGTGGCCGAATATCTTTGAGTACAATCCGGCGGATCTAGGGCCAGATGGCAAACCGTTGCCGACACCAACCCCACCACCTGAAGAGTTACCACCGCCAGAACAGCCACCGGTTGAGCCGGCACCAAGCGTAACCGAGTAAAACGCCAGTTGGGGCAATCATCAAGATGGTTGCCCCAACTGATTACTTTTGATACGGTTATCTCAACAGGGTGACAAGCGACGGTGCGGTCGAACCAGACTCAATCTGCACTGCGGTTAAGGAGAGCGGTTCACCCCATACATGAACGAGCGCTTCCGCAATTGCTTCCGGATCACCGGTCGTGAAGCAGCGTAGCGTTCCCTCACCGTGGGGAAGCCCAATTCGTTCGGCGATGCGAGCAGTTTGGGCAGCAACGGCCGGTCCGGTATCGATAATCGTTACCTCTGGACCGGCGCACGCTCTAATAAGTTGGGTCAGTGGGGGGAAATGGGTACATCCCAACACGATCACATCTGCATCAGTGGCAGCGGCAAGGTGGTTAGCGATGAGCGTTTTAGTGTATTCATCAGCAACTGCACCGGCCTCAACCTGCTCGACTAAATCAGGGCAAGCCAGCGCATAGACTTCGACCTCAGCGGCATAGGCATTGACCAGCGCACGAAAGCGGTCGCTGGCTAAAGTACCGCTGGTCGCCATTACCGCCACTTTGCCGCGGCGCGTAGCAGCGACCGCTGGTTTGACGCCCGGTTCCATCCCTACTACCGGCACCGGCAACGTACTGCGCAACACTTCAATCGCGGCGGCCGTCGCTGTATTACAAGCGACCACCACGATCTGTGAACCCTGTTCGACCAGCCATTGTCCACAGGCAAGAGTACGCGCACGTATCTCCTCAACCGGACGTGGACCATACGGGCAATAGGCGCTATCGGCCAGATAGAGGAGATCGGTGGTTGGCAATCGTTCACGGATAGCCCGTGTTACCGTTAGTCCACCGAGACCGGAATCGAAAATGCCAATCATACGACATCAAGCTCGCTGCCATTGCCGGCACGCAGCAACAAAATCGGTAAAGAGGGCGCGCCAGCGCGGTTCACTAGTATCCCAGAGATGTTCAGGGTGACACTGAACGGCCAACAAGTAATGATCGTCGGTCGTCTCAAATGCCTCAATAATTCCATCAGGGGCATAAGCGACGGGGCGCAAACCGGGAGCGAGAGTCTTGACCGCCTGATGGTGCATCGTATTACAGCCAATGTGTTCGGTGGTCAAGATGGTTGCCAAGCGTGAGTCGGGGACGATAGTCAACGGATGGGTGAGTTCGGTCCAGGCACGAGTACGGGTATTGGCGCGATGATCGAGTGTGGTAGCGACCTGAGAAGGAATATCCTGGTAGAGTGAGCCACCGAGTGCAACATTAATCACTTGCAAGCCACGGCAAATACCGAGCAGCGGTTTACCGTCAGTAGTGGCCCAGCGTGCGAGCGCCAACTCAACCGTATCGCGTTGTCGATCAACTGTGCCGAGGTGCGGATGTGGTTCTTCACCGTAATAGGCCGGATCGACATCATCGCCGCCGGGCAACAGAATACCGGCGCAGCGATCATACAGGAATCGGATTACGTCGAGGTCATCGGTAAGGTAGATAATCAGTGGAACGGCGCCGGCTGCTTCAAGGACACGCAAGTACGTAGGACGTACTGCCTGCAACTCGCGGTCATCAGCGCCTACACTGCTCGACATGAGCGTGATACCGATGAGGGGACGTTGTGAGTGTATCATCATTTGGTTATCTGTTCAGGCTGCTCGGCTTTGGCGGTGCATATCACGGCAACTTTCAACGAAAGCCGCAAAGAGGCCCTGCCAACGTGGATCGGTCTCAGCTTGGAGGGCTTCAGGATGGCATTGCACACCGACAATAAACCGAGTATCTTCGCTTTCAAGGGCTTCAATCACGCCATCTGGCGCCCACGCGACGGCGCGTAGTCCGGGGGCCACGCGGCGGACTGCCTGGTGGTGGAGCGAATTGATCATCAGGTCGGTTGTCCCCAAGAAGCAGGCGAGGCGGGCATCGGGAGCGATGGTCATTGTATGGGCCAGAAACGTCCAATCCTCGCGCGCATACGACTCGTTATGGTCGATGGTTGATCCGATTTGCGAAGGAATATCCTGATAGAGCGAGCCGCCGAGTGCGACATTAATCAACTGGACACCACGACAGATACCGAGCAACGGTTTATGATCGGCGGTGGCCCAGCGTGCAAGGCGCAATTCGGCCATATCACGAGGCAGATCGATCACACCTAGTCGCTCGTGAGGTTGGTCACCGTAGTGATTAGGCGATATATCGCCACCACCGGCGAGGAGCAACCCATCCAGACGGTCGTAAATGGTGCGCAGCGCAGTTGCGTCGAGCAGTGGTGGGATGAGTAATGGTACGCCACCGGCGCGCAGCACAGCATCAACGTAGGTTTTGCGGTGACCATAAGAAGGTGGGCACCAGTCGCGGTCGTGGAAAGTACCGCACGATATTCCAATCAGAGGCGTCATGCGCGCTTCCTCCATCGTAGCGATTCGTTATTATGAGTGCGCATTATAACACAAGACGCTTGTGAATCATCGGTCGAGAGGTTGATTAAGCCCGTTCGGCAGCAACCGGGAGCGCAATAGAGAAGGTACTCCCTTGACCAACTGTACTCTCAACCCAGATGTGCCCACCGAGCAACTGCACCAGTGGTTTAACAATCGACAGACCGAGACCCGTTCCACCGGCTTCTACTTTAAGCGGGTTTTCGGCGCGGAAGAAGCGGTCGAAAATGCGCGGGAGATCTTCAGGGCGAATCCCCACACCGGTATCACTGATACTGAGCAACAAATAGCGGTGATTCGTATTCAGGGTACTGCGCACCGGTTCAGGAAAATCAACATTCAGAATTTCGCGGACGGCAATGGTGATTTTGCCACCGGCAGGAGTGTACTTTACGGCATTGAGTAGCACGTGATAGAGGATTTGGTGTAAGCGCATTGCGTCGGCCCGGATGAGTGGTAAACCGGGCGGAATCGAAATAGTCAATTGATGCTGGCGTTGGCTAATGTGCGATTGTAATTCGGCAATCACACCACTTAGCGCCTCGGCAAGATGGAGTGAGCGCCATTCGAGGTGAATACTACCCGACTCGATCTTGGTAATTTCGAGCACATCGTTGATAAGGTTGATCATGCGCTCGGTATTATTGTAAATCGTATTCACAAACTCGCGTTGGGTGTCATTCAACTGACCAAGACCACCCATCGCCAACAACTGGGTAAACCCTTTGATGGCTGTCATTGGGGTACGTAGTTCGTGCGACATCGTGCCGATAAACTCATTTTTCATCCGGTCGGCCTCGACCTCGCGGGTAATATCACGCAGTACCAGCAACGCACCGAGGGTACGGTCATTTTCGTTGAGCACCGGACTCAGTGAAACATTGATCGTCGCATTCCCAATTGTCGTAGTCGTCGAAAAGGTGCGCGGTGTGCCATCGGTGGTCAACGGCCGACGAAAGAGTTCCTCGAGCGGCAAGTCCGCGGCGTGGGTGCTGAGGCAATGCTGAATCAGATCGTGCATATTCCAGAGCAGGAGTTCTTCCATCGGACGGTGCAAAATGCGACCGGCTGCCTGATTCACACTGAGGATACTACCGTTGATGTCGCATACCAGTACACCATCGAGCAGGCTTTGCAGGATGGCCGTAATCTGGCTCGTCTCACGCTGTTGACGTTCGAGCAATTCAGAGCGCCGGTTCGACTCATCGATAATCATCCGGTACAGCTTCGCGTTGTTGATCCCAATCGCGATGGTACCGGCGCAGGCGTTGAGCAACCGCACGTGCCCTTCGTGAAAAAAGTTGGGGCGCGAATGGGAGAGGGTCATCACACCGAGCACCTCACCCTGCACGAAGAGTGGGACCGCGATCATCGAGCCTTCACGCTTGCGGTTACTACCGGGTATCGTTACCCACCGATCGTCTTGTTGCACATCGTTCACCAACACCGTCTGCCCGTGTTGAGCGGCCCAGCCGGCAATTCCCTGTCCAATTGCAAAACGAACCGTATTATCCGGGGTGACTTTCCGTCCCAAAATAGCCCGTGTTGCCAGCAAGCTCGGTGATTCCTCCTCGGTGAGTAAGATCGAGGCATGTTCAGCTTGCACAATATGTGCCAGCATTTCGAGCGAATTATTCAAAATAAGGTCAAGATCAAGCGAGCGATTTACTTCAGAGGCAATCGCGTGGAGGGTCGCGAGGCGATCTTTCTCCTCCTCCAATTCGCGTGTTCGTTCGGTAACGCGCTGCTCAAGTTCGGCGTTGAGGGTCCGGATCGTATGGTACAAATCGGCATTCTGCAATGCAATTGCAGCTTGGCTGGCGATGCTCTGCGCCAAATCCTGCATAAAGCGTAGATCGAGCGGATTATGCCGCTCTTGCAGGGTCACTGCACCGATCACCCCTTCGCCACCGGTCATTGGAATCACCAGCACGCTACATCCGGCTAAAAGCCATTGATGGCTGGGATCGGTTGGTGCAGTCGGCCAAAACATGCCAGACGTACCGGTAAATGCAGCCTGGATCACCGGGTTGGTCTCCGGTAAGACATACCCGATTGAAGGCCCTTCGGTGCTCCCACGACAGGCAACTACTCGGAACCGCCGGTCGCTATCGGTCAGCCAAAGGGCAACGTGATAAGCATCGGTGAGGCGGTGTAGGCTATCGATCACGATCTCGATCAATGCATCATGGTCGAGCGTTGCCGAAAGACGTTGTGAAATATCGTTCAGCGCCTTGAGTTGCAGGGCACGATGGTCGGCGGCGGCTGAGGCAGCATCGAGACTAGCGGCAATAAATTCGCGCTCATGGATCAATTGGTTCGTGTGTTCCGACCACACCTCGGCCAGGATTACAAGTGCGTGCTCAAACAACTGGGCGAGCGAATCGATCGTAGCCGGATCGGCATTATCGTGCAGCAGGGCTGTGCGTGCAATCCGATGCAACTGATTGAGATGGCGCACAAGCGTGGGCAAATCAGCATCGCTTTGATCGGCGATCAACTCGCTGAACAACGCACGGAGCGATTGGTCATCGCCATTCGCCGCAGCAGTGAGCGCACTAGCAAACCGTTGAGGATCAAGGTAGGACAGAATCGCCACTGAACCTGTTGTGACATCGTGTAGATGAGACCACCATTGCAACAGATTGTTCTGCTGCATTTGTAACCAGTGGCTTAAGACGTGTTTCATATGTGCGCCAGGAGGCTTCCGTTATTCACAGCGTACCACCACAACGGTTGCGTCATCGTTCTCTTTGCCGAAGCGGGTCAGGATTTCTTCAGCAATCTGCTGTGGCGGTTGGTGTAGATCGGGTAGCGGTTCGGTAACAAACCGACTGGTGATGCCATCACTGTATAAAACGAAAATGTCTCCCGAATTGTAGGTGTACGTGAGCCGTAGGAGTTGGGGTAAACGATAACCAACAATGCCATTTTTCGAGATCGGTTTAATCACGAGGTTGCTATGCACGTGGACGCCGATATTACCGACACCGACGAATTCTGCCGTGCGGTTACGGTCGTCGAGTCTCAGCAGCGCCATCACCGCACCACGGCTACCGGAGAGGGCGCGATCGACACGTTGCATCAAGTCATTTAGATCAAGGTTTGGATGGCTCTCTAATACGGTGACTGCACGGCGGGCTGCGTCGGCAGCCGCTTCACCACCACCCAACCCGTCGATCACCGACACAAGCACCTGATCGGTATCGTATGGTAAGACAAGATAGGCGTCACCGCTCACATGCTGGCCTAGTTTTGGGCGCAGCGCCGCTCCCCAGGTAATCGTCATACTGCCTCATCAACGGTGGCTTGTTCGCCATTTCACCGCCCGGACCGTTGTTCCAACGCCGGGTGTCGAATCAATATAAAAATCATCCATCAACCGGCGTACTCCGGGCAAGCCTGCACCGAGCGAGTTGGTTGTGCTAAAGCCATCACGCAAGGCCAGCTCGACATCGGGGATACCGGGACCGGTATCGCGTGACTCTACGGCCAGCCCGATCTTGGCGGGATCACGATGAACCTGGGCAAGCGTGATCTCCCCGCCACCGGCGTGACGAATCAGATTGTGCGCCAGTTCGAGAATGCAGATTTCGATCCGAGTACGGTCGGTCTCACTAAATTGTAGTTCGTTAGCGAGTCGGCGACCGGCACTCAGCGCAACATAGATATCTGCTTCACGCTGAACGCGAAACGTTATCGATTCCATACCCTTCATTATACCGGAATTGGAGAAAGGGGGTGTAACCATACAACTACTTTACCCGACGTGGTAAGCGTAATTCGGCACTATCCATCACGATCGTGACCGGGCCATCGTTGACGAGGGCAACCTGCATCATAGCACCAAAGACGCCGGTAGCAACCGGGATGCCGTATGTACGTAGCGCTGTGGTGAACGCATCGACCAGAGGGGCAGCGATTTCGGGTCGAGCAGCAGCGGTAAAACTCGGACGGCGGCCCTTGCGGGTGTCGGCATAGAGGGTAAACTGTGACACGACCAGTGCAGCGCCACCGGTATCGAGCAGCGAGAGATTAAATTTGCCTTCTTCATCGCTAAAAATACGAAGATGGGCAATTTTTTCGGCAAGGAGCGCAACATCGTCGCGCGTATCGGTCTGGTTGACACCTAATAGAATCAGGAGACCGGGGCCAATCGCTCCGACAACTTGACCGGCTACCGTCACCGATGCTTCAGTGACGCGCTGAATGACGGCACGCATTATTCCTCCTCAACTGGGACGGCAAACACCAGGCGACCGGTCTGGGTTTGGTGAATGCGGGTCACAATCACTTCAATCGTTTGCCCGATCAGATGACGGGCATTTTCTACGATCACCGGGGTACCATCATCGAGATAACCAACCCCTTGCTGGCGCGTATTACCTTCGTTGCGAATCAGCACGTGCAGTCGTTGGTCTTGCATAACCGGTGGGCGGAGGGCATCACTCAACTGATTCATATTCAGGACAGTTATCCCTTGCAGACCGGCGACCCGATTGAGATTGTAATCGTTGGTGATAATCGGGCAGTGATATTGGCGCGCCAATTCGATCAGTTTGTCGTCAACCCGCAGGGCATCGGGTAGATCGTGGTTGATAATCTCGATAGGCAGAGGTGACGATTGCTGCATCTGATTAAGCAACTCAAGCCCACGACGTCCCTTTTGGCGGCGGAGATCGTCGTTCGAGTCGGCCAATATCTGAAGTTCGGTAAGAACAAACGAAGGCACCAAGAACATTCCCTCTAAAAATCCGGTACGGGCGACAGCAGCGATGCGACCGTCAATGATTGCGCTCGTATCGAGCAAGTACCGACGTTGAGGTGTTTCTGGCGCTATCGGCGATACCGCTTCAGGCGAAGGTTTCGCTAGTGGAGTGGAAGCCGCGCGTTGTTGACGGAAGAGAGCGATCAACTCCATCAGGTCACGTTTACGCAAATACAAAATCGATGCACCAAAGTAGACAAAGATCGCAGTAACGATAGTGGGTAAAACGTTACCGTAAGGTGCGGGCAATGTAGATAATGGAACAGTTGCAAAGACGCCGGCGAATAGACCGAACATACACCCCATGATCACCAATATAACGTCGCTGAGTGGCACCGTGCGGGCTTGGCGAAAAAGTGAGCGAAGCGGATTGATAATTAAGCGCTGGGTGAGAATGAGGCCAATCGAACCACCGGCGATCGTGAGGAGTGCCGTTGCCCAAACCTGCTCTGCATTCGGATTGGGGCCTGAAAGAGTACGGCCTAGCAAAAAACCGAGATAGGCCATCCAGCCGAAGCCGAGCCAACGCACGATAAAGTCGAGACTCAGTCGCATGGCTCACCCTTAATCGGTTTCAGTCTGCGATGCATTAGGTTTGCGGGTGAGGAGTTCAACGGCTTCAGTCAGCGAGCGCACCAGCGTGATTGTCAAGCCGGGGGGTGTTTCGAGCGTCGTATGGGACGGTACCACTGCGTGGCGGAAGCCGAGTTTGGCCGCTTCGCTGAGGCGACGATCGATCTGGCTCACGCTACGCAATTCTCCCGATAGCCCAACTTCACCAAGACAGACCACGTCGGGATCGATGCGCTGATTGCGGTATGAAGAGGCAATTGCCAATGCCACGGCGAGATCGGCAGCCGGTTCACTAATCCGTAGTCCACCGACAATATTGACGTACAGGTCTTGATTAAACAGTGGTAAGCCAACCCGCTTCATCAACACGGCGGTCAGCATCAGCAACCGATTCAGATCAAAGCCATTGGTCGTGCGGCGAGGTTGGGAATTGGCTGTATGAGAAGTGAGGGCCTGCACTTCAACCAGCAATGGGCGAGTCCCTTCGAGGGTCACGGCGACGGTGGAGCCGGGACTGTGGGTATTGCGTTCGGCAAGAAAGACTTGTGATGGGTTGCGTACTTCGCGCAACCCATCACCGGCCATTTCAAACACTCCAACCTCGTTGGTGCTCCCGAAGCGATTCTTCACGCCGCGCAAGAGACGAAATTGGTGAAATCGATCACCTTCGAGGTAGAGCACGACGTCGACAATATGCTCCAGTACGCGCGGGCCGGCAATTGCCCCTTCTTTAGTAACATGACCGACTAGCACTATCGGAATCGCCGTCTCTTTCGCCAGTTGCATAAGGCGCAGCGCACCTTCGCGGACTTGCGAGACACTGCCGGCAGCGCTTGTCAATTCGGGCAGGTAGATGGTCTGGATCGAGTCGACGATCACCAGACGTGGGCGCAAGGTACGGATGTGCTCGATAATCAAATCAAGCGATGTTTCGGCCAATACGAAGAGGTCATCAGCGGTAAGACCAAGGCGTTCGGCCCGCATACGGATCTGTTGAGCCGACTCTTCGGCGCTGACGTACAGGGCCGGGCCAACACTGGCGGCAAAATGGGCGGCCACTTGGCCGAGTAACGTCGATTTTCCAACACCGGGATCACCACCGATTAAGACGACTGAACCGGGAACTAACCCACCACCGAGGACGCGGGCGAACTCTTCAGCGTAAACAGGTAATCGTTGAAAATCGGCCAGTGGAATATCGCGTAGGCGCGTGGGTTGGTTCTGGCCGAGAACAGTCGGGCGACCGGTACCGGTTGCGCGCGCAGGAGCGATCAATTGCTCAACCAAACTATCCCATGCACCGCATTCTGGGCATCTGCCCATCCAGCGACTCTGCTGAGCACCACACTGTTGACAGACGAAGATAGTACGTATTTTTGCCATATATTCATTATACCACCGCGCTTGCTCACCGATGGCATGTCCAGGTAATGGGGGCTTCCGGTGGCGGAACGGTCTTGGTACATTATGTTTGAGCCGGCGATGATTGAGCAAGCGCTAATGAACTTAGCCCGATTCGGCTACTCATTGCGAGGAGCCAGAAGCTCATCGCCAAATCAGGCCAGAAATAGAACGCATCGACCGATCCATGCACGAGTGCCCCGGTCATTGTTGCGGTAATCCCAATAGCGAGTGGTAGGGTAGGGTAGCGAACTGCGGTACGGATCATACACCACGTAGCCCAGCCTAACCCGATGAGCAGCAGGGGGCCGCCTCGCAAGAGGAGATCGAGGATCAGATTGTGCGGATGGGGAGTGTAGATCTCGTTGGTATTCGTCAGGGTCGGATCGATGTAACGAGGATAGACAACGAGAAACTGATCGAGTCCTATCCCCAGCGGATGATCGACCAACATTGCGAACGCAGCACGCCATGTGGCGAGGCGAATAGTGCTGCTACCGGTCATGAGACTAAGCCGTTCGATACCAATGGTAAGGCCAGCTCCGGCTGCGAGAACGATGACGACGCCACCGGCGATCAGCGACAGGCGACGATAGCGCGGGGGTGTGGCGAAAAAGAGTAGTACCCCGCCGGCGACGATTGCGCCGAGATATGCCCCACGGGAAAATGAAACGCCAAGGGCAGCGAGGCTAAGGATTGCGCAGGATGCCAACACCATTGCCAACCAACGTCGTTGCCGCTGCCATGCAGCCCACGCCAGTGCTGCCGCTAACGGCCAGACCCGACCCATCGCCAGACCGAGGTTGTTGGGATGACCGTAGAAACCGGTGGCGCGTATCACACCTTCGGTGGCAATCAGGTCTTCGCTATACCCGATTTTGACACCGAACAACGGTACAAGATTGATCCCGCCGGCTTGAGCAAGCGCTACCAGTGCCGAGATGGCGCCGGCAGCGATCCAGCCGATAAGAGTTGGCGTAATAACGGCGCGACCTTGCCGTTCGTGCCACCAGAGGAGGACAGCAAACAGCAGCGGTTCGACGATCATCCAGCGCAGCTCACGCAGAGCGGGGCCGCGTGCTTCGGCAATCAGCACACCCCATACGCCGGCGAGCAAGACGAGCAACGCAGGTGTGAGTGCGATGAGGGTGGTTCGCGAGCGGAGGATGGTAGGATTAAGGTACAGGAGATGTGACCGGTCGCGTACCACCGTCGCAATGGCGGCAATGAGCAAGACTACTTCGTGGAGTGGCAGATAGATGCCGCTCTCACGAATGCCAAATCTGGCGTCAAACAGACCTTTCGGCAAAAAGTAGAGTGGCACCGTTATAGCTACCCAACGCACGGTAAGTGCAGGATAGGCAATAGCTAAACCGATAAACGGTAGGAGACCAAGCATCGTGAGCGGGAGTTGTGCCGAAGCGCGATAGGCCACTGCGAGGGTGAGACCTTGGGCGAGAAAGATGATCCATTCGCGCCAATGGGCAGGGAGCGTTTGCCAACGCATCAGCAGATGATCGAGCACGTGCAAGGCCGTGCGCATTGTCAGCGCAGCAGTCGCCGCTAAAGCCACAATTAGCACCAACGGCCCGTAATCGGCAAGCGGACGCCATGGCAAGCTCCGCACCACGACAAACTCGGTTGGCGGCATACCGCCACGCAGTTCGAGGGTATGCACCGCATCGGGTAAACCGCGCAGCGCGTGCCCCGCTAGTTCTACCGGTGCACCATCGAGCAATGCCGCTGCCGGCGCGCCGCCACGCAACTCGATGTCGGTGCCGGCAAATCGCACCTGCCAGCCATCAGCAGTGCTCGTCACAGCGGGGTGATCCCAGCGATGCACGCCAACGGCAGCAACCGCGGGAGATTTGACATAATCGCGCAGAATGGCATACGAAGGCAAGGGCTGCCAATCGCGGCTCACCAGCGCAAAGTACGGGGTGGGATCATCAGGATGCGGCTCGGCATAGCCGCCGTAGCGCAACATCCAGACATTCATCACCCCCATCCACGGCCACTCGCGGCGGGCGCGCTCGATTTGGGCTGTGAGATAGGCGCCCTTAGTCGCTTCATCCACCGGCGGTCCCCAGACAAAGCGACGCTCAGGCGGTATTCGATCCGGCGCAGCGTTATAACCAAACTCGGTGACCCAAACCGGTGTTGCCAGATCGCCGTGGCGCTCCATCACCTCGCGCAGCAGCACTACCCGGCTGACATCGTTGCGGGTATCGATGGGACGATCCCAGCGCCAATTGTCGCGTCCGCGCAAAAAGACGTAGCGATGTTCACTCGGTGGTTGGCCGAGGCCATAATTCTGTGCAGCCATAATATCGAAATAGGCTTCGCCGCCAAGCCGATAGATTTCATCGAGGTACTCCAACTCGGTCATTGGCGCCCGCGGATCAAGGCCATCGGTGGGAGCTAGACCGGGGAAGATCACGACTGCATCGGGGTTAGCCGTCTTCACTGCTTCGTAAGCAAGGCGGAGCAGCGCGAGAAAATCGGCAGGTTTGGGTGTTTGCCAACCCCATTCATTCTTGAGATTCGGCTCATTCCAAATCTGAAAATAGCGTACTTGTCCGCGATAACGCTCAACGAGGATGGCGAGAAAGCGGGCATAATCGGCCAGATCATCGGGTGGAGCCATCGAGTTGCCATCGATGGCCAGGCCGGCCTGAAATTCCGGGGTCGAGCATGCAGCGGCGCAAGCCCACAGGGGAGGCCGGTCGACGCGCATAATCAACTCGATATCGTGGGCCACCGCCGAAGCAACGATCCGGTCATACTTCGCCCAACTCGACACCACACCGATCGTCGCCGCGTTACGGTGGTCGGTAAAATCACCGCGGCCGTGAATCTCGATGTCATCCCACGGTACCTGCATACGGGCATAGCGTGCACCGAGATCGCGGGCAAAGGCGAAGGTTCGGTCAATAGTGGCGGGATCGGGTTCGAGATGAAGGTTGAACAGATTGACACCGAGGGTGGGGCCGTTGCTGTATGGGAAGGGGGCCGCGATAGGCGAACGTTCGGCGACACCGCGCAAGGAGGCATTGTCAACCCAGACGGCAACGCCGAGCACAGCGACAAGCAGCGCATTGAGAAGAGCAAGCCAGCTAAAGCGGGTCAGTGCAGTACGCATAGCGCAGAGAGTATAGACGGCGAGCGGAGCGGTGTCAAGGCGGGACGCTATTGCTGAAAGGCATCGTTTTCGCTGAAGGGGGAGATTGCTTCAGGGGCGGGGCGCGCCACTGCGCGGGGTGGCCCTACCCTTGCAGTGACAGATGGGCTGCTTCCCACTGCGCGGGGTGGCCCTACCCTTGCGATGACCTTCAAGGGTAAACAGAACGTATGAGCGCAGATGTGGTTGATGGCTTTGGAAAGCGTCGTTTTGCCTTCACTCCCGGCTTCTCTCCTACTGGCGCGAAAGAGGGGAGCGTAGCGCCGGGCGTTGCGGCATCGCACAGCGATCAATCAATGGTTGTGCTCGGCTACATGTTTTTTTCATCCCTCAACCTCTGTTGCGAGGCGTTGTGCTGAAGAGGGAGATTGCTTCGGTTGGGCGGTGCCAGCCCTGCTGGATGCTGCCCAACCGAAGCAGTGACAGATGGGGGTGTGATGGCGCGTCGTTGGCAGTGGTGGAGCGAGCTGTGGTGCGGGCGGGAGGGATAAGCTCAGCATGGTTCGCACTGAAGGAGGGGATTGCTGCGGGGGCAGGGCGTCTGAATCCAGTGACATTGGGTTGCAATGGTGCAGTATATGATGATAAAATATCATGGGTGTTCATTATTTCTGCTGAAGCTATAGGATCCAAATATGTCTTCGTCTTCCCAAGATTGGCCCAACATAACGTTCAGCGGTCATGAAACCTTTACCCCGCGCAGCAATTGGCTCAAGAAAGCTTTTGATCTCCTCCAAGACATTCCCGATCTATTTCGTCGGGATGATGCGTTTATATTGCTCGGTGTTGGCAAAAATATGGCGCAGTCAATCCGCTTTTGGGGTCGAGCCACCGATCTCTTCGAGCGCACCGAGACGGGCGATATGCGGGCGACTGAATTGGGTGCAGCGCTGTTAGCGGATAACGGATGGGATCCGTTTCTGGTTACGGCAGCGGGGCGGTGGCTGTTGCACTATCAAATCGTTTCTAACCCTGATCGGGCATTTACATGGTATTACACGTTTAATCTCTTAAAAAGAGGAGATTTTACGGTCAAATCACTTCATTCAAATATTATTGATTTCATAAACCAGAAAATAAATAAAATACCATCAGAAAATACATTAAATAGAGATATTGAATGCATGGTGCGTTGTTATGTGCGCACACCGGCCCGATCACGTGCGCAACCGCTCGAAGAGGTATTGCATTGCCCGCTCTTGGATTTGAACCTGATACAGGCATTGCCCGAACAGTCAGGCTATCGATTGGCGAGCGGCGCGCGGCCTGACCTGCCTAACGCGCTTGTAGCGCTTGCTGCGTTCCGGCAAGCACGTTGGCACCAACGAGCAACGCTCTCGTTCAATGATCTGGCGTATGGCGAGCGTTCACCCGGACGCATCTTTCGGCTTGATGAGGATAGTTTACTCAGTCGCCTCTTCCTGTTAGAAGAGGTTACAGGCGGTATCGCGTCGTATAGCGACAGCGGCGGTATTCGCCAAGTCATCTGGCGTGATTTGAGTCAATCTCAACTTGCGTTCAAGCTGATCGAGTCTGCCTTTGCCTCAGAAAACACCTATGCCTAATCTGATTTCAGTTGCAGCGCGTTTTACGCGGTCTGTTCATATTCGCCATGATTTCCGTGATCTACGCCATCGGCTTGATGGTTATATTGTCACACCATTGGTTTTGCAAACAACCGCACGTATTGTTGGTGGCTTGCACCCTGAGAGCCGTGAACGCGCGTTCTCGATTACTGGCCCGTTCGGGGCTGGTAAGTCGGCGTTTGGCGTATTTCTCACGCATTTTTTGGTGCGTAATTCCAGCTCGCGCCGCACGCTGCTTCGTTCGCTGCATGTTGATGAACATCCATTGCCGCTTGATGTACCGTCGTTGGTACCGGTGTTAGTTCCGGGCAACAATAGCTCGTTGCGGCGTGCATTGGTGCAAGCGCTCGTCGATGCGTTGCGTACATGGCACCCCAACGTGTCTGAGCAACTGAGCCAACACATTGCGGAAGCGCTCCATGAACCGGCGCTCGATCCGGTGCAGACAGCGATGCTCGTTGAGCAGACGGCTCAGTATCTACGGGCACACAGTGATTATGCCGGCCTTGTGCTCATCATTGACGAACTTGGGCAGTACCTTGACTATGCCGCTCGCCACGATGATGAGCGCGATTTGTTTGTCCTGCAAACGCTCGCCGAAATGGCGGCGCGGAGCGGCGATGCGCCGGTGCTCGTGGTAACAATGCTGCACCAAGCATTTGAGCACTACACGGTGTATGCCGGTGCGCAGCGCCGGATCGAGTGGGCTAAGGTGCAAGGCCGGTTTGTTGATCTCGCGTTTCAAGAACCGCTCAGTCGGATGGTGCGTCTGATTGCGGCGGCGCTGCGTCCGGCGGGGACTGATCCGCTCCGTGAGCAACGCTTGCAGTGGGCCGAGCGAATGGTACCGCTGACAGAAGCTTTGGGGCTGCGTCCAGCCGAAATCGGCAGCCACGAATGGCGCCAGATCGTGGCCGACAGTTTTCCCTTGCACCCGATGACGATGCTGGCTCTACCCGGCATTGTGCGCCAATTAGCGCAGAATGAACGGTCATTATTCGCGTTTCTCGCTTCTGATGAGCCATGGGGTTTGCGCGATGTCACGAGGCAGGCGCCGGATGGTACCGTGCCGATATACCGTCTCAGTCATTTGTTCAATTATGTTGAAACAAACCTGGGTGCTCGTCTCTTTGCCCGCAGCCTTGGGCGACGTTGGGCTGAGTTGGTAGAGGCGCGTGCAGATTTGACAGGCGTTGATCCGCTGCTGCTTGATACATTAACGGTGGTAGGAGTGTTAGGGGTGCTCGAACGCGCTGCCGGCATGCGTGCCTGCCAATCACACGTTGCGTTTGCGCTTACCGATGATCCATCTGATCCAACAGTAGCTGCTGCGTTGGCAACGTTGCAGAAGCGCCAGCATATTATCTACCGGCGTTTCCGCGATAGTTTTGTGCTTTGGGAAGGGAGTGATCTTGATCTTGAGCTGCTGACACAACAAGCGCGCCGCACGCTCGCTGAGCGGTATTCGCTGTGCCAGCTTTTGATGCGGTATGCCGATACCACGCCACGGATTGCATACCGTCATAGTTATCGCACCGGTGCTACTCGCGCCTTTGCAGTACGCTATGTTGATGTGCAACAGCTCGCCGATACGATGACCGTACCAGCAGGGTTGGCCGGCGAATTGCTGTGCGTCGTACCATCTGATGAAGAAGAATTGAGCCGAGCAGAGCATTGGGCGTGCCATCCTGACCGGCGACAGGAAACGGCCCGGATTATTGTTTTGCCGTGCCATGTTCACGAAATGCGGGAAATGGCACTAGATGTAGCAGCATTACGAATGCTCACCGAGGAACATGAAGCGCTCGAGCACGATCGGGTAGCACGGCGTGAGATCCATAGCCGGTTGATCGAAGCTGAACAGATATTGCGCGATACGCTGGCCGAAGCGTATGGCGTGCAGAGTCGCTGGTTTTACGGCGGCCAGCACGTACCGGTGGCAAATGCGCGGCAGATCGATGATCTGCTTTCCAAGGTGGCTGACGAAACCTATCGGCTAGCGCCGCACATATGGAATGAGTTGGTCGGGCGAGATGCCATTTCCTCAGCGGCGGCCAAAGCGCGCCGGAATGTTGTGGTAGCAATGCTCGAGCAGGCAGACCAAGCGTTGCTCGGCATTCAAGGGTATCCGCCGGAACGGGCAATGTATGCCAGCATTTTGCAGCGTGGTGGGTTGCATCGCCAAAATGAGCAAGGTACATGGGAAATTGGCCCGCCACCGCCCTCCGATCCGCTTCGTCTATTACCGGTATGGCACGCCATTGAAGCCAAATTGATGGAGGCTGGTACGCAGTCATTGGCGCTTGCGGCGTTGTATACGTTGCTTCAGCAGCCTCCCTATGGCATCAAAGCCGGTATCATCCCAATCTTATTTGTCGCCTTCTATGTTGCACGCGCCGGTGAGATGGTCTTCTACGAACACGGGAACTATGTTCCGGTTCCTGATATGGCGATGTTTGAGCGTCTCTTAGCGCGGCCTGACTATTTCGCCGTTCGTCTTTGCCGAGCCGAAGGCATGCGTTTCGTCTTCTACCGCCAACTTGCCGAGACGTTTGCGCCACAAGCGTTAACGCATCAGGTGCAACCGGCGCTGCTAGCGGTGGCGTTGCCTTTGCTTCGTACCTATCATCAATTGCCGGCGTACAGCAAGCAAACGAAGCAGCTTAGTCCGCAAACTCAAGCGGTGCGGCAAGCGCTGCGCGAGGCGCGCGCACCTGATGAATTGTTGTTTGAACTGCTGCCGCTAGCGTTTGATGTACCGCCAGTTTCCGAGCATGCGTCCGTGTCGTTGGAGCAGATGCATACGTTCATCGAACAGCTCCGGCAGAGCATGCGTGAGCTGCAAGAAGCCTTTCCAAGATTGCGACGCACTCTTCTGGCGCGTACCATGCGCGTATTCGGGCTTAGCGATGATGGCGTCGTAGCGCACCGTGAATTACTGCAACGATACCAGCGCATTGCTGCTTTCACCAACGATACCCAATTGCACGCGCTCGGCGCCCGACTTGAGACAGCCGTGCCTGATGGTGAAGCGTGGGCATTGAGTGTAGCCGCGCTGGTCGTAAAGCGACCACCTGATCAGTGGCACGATGCTGATGTACCGGTGTTTCACGCGGTAATTGCCGATCTCGCCCGCCGTTTCCACGCTGCGGAAGAACTCAGTGTGACTGCGCCAATGTTGCCATCGTCTTCTCGTGAAGTGATGCGAGTCGGCATTACGAACGGCAATGGCGAAATGAGCCGTGTGATCCATCTCTCCGCGCAGAGCGATGTCCAACGCTTGCGCAGCGAGGTGCAAGCACTTTTACACCGTTATGCGCATCTCAGTACGGAGCAACAGCTCGGCGCACTTGCGGAAGTATTGCAGCAATTGCTGCTCAATGAGCAACAGGTAGCCTAAGGAGTCTTTATGCTGATGAAATCCGACGTGATTGACGAATGGGCAGCGCGCCCCGGACGCCATATTGTCAATTTAAGTGGCGGGAAAGACAGCACCGCGCTTGCCATCTTTTTACACGACAAAATTCCGTGCATTGAATATGTGTTTTGCGACACCCATAAAGAATTACCGGAGACGTATGAGTATCTTGACCGGCTCGAAGCGTTCTTGCAGCGACCCATCACTCGCCTAAACGCGCAGCGTGGCTTTGATCACTGGCTTACTATGTACGGCGGGATGTTGCCGTCAGCCCAAGTGCGCTGGTGTACGCGCAAGCTGAAGATTGAGCCGTTTGAAGCGTTTGTCGGTGATGATACGGTATGGAGCTATATCGGTATTCGCGCCGATGAAGGGCGTAGCGGGTATATTTCGACCAAGCCGAACGTTCACCCGGTGTATCCTTTTAAAGAATTGGGGATGACCATTGCCGACATTGAACGTATTCTCGAAACGAGCGGGTTAGGGTTGCCGGCGTACTACTCGTGGCGACAACGGAGTGGTTGTTTCTTCTGCTTCTTCCAGCGCACCGGCGAGTGGGTCGGTCTCAAAGAGCATCATTCTGAGTTATTTGAGCAAGCAAAGCGCTACGAGACGGAGCGCGGCGGTGAGCACTTTTATTGGCGACAGCGAGAAAGCTTAGCCGAACTCGAACGACCGGAACGGATTGCGCAGATTAAGCGCGAGTATGCACTGCGCCTTGAGCAAGAGCGCAAAAAGCGCCCGAATCGCCCGTTGATCGAGTTGCTTGGCGCTGTGTTGGATGCTGAAGATGATGAACGAGGTTGTGATATCTGTCATCTGTGAGGACGGCTTATGGGTTGGGTTAGCAATCGCTTTGTCGCCTTGCTCAATCGCTATACCACTGCATCGCCCGATCACGAAGCGGCGTTTGATGAATACGTTTCCAACGGACCGGAGCCGCCGGCAGGATCGTTGCGGCTGACAACCAAAATTGAACAGTTTCTGACCAACCGGTTTCGCCAACCCCACCCACCCTCAGTGATCCTAACCGGTAATGCTGGCGATGGGAAAACATATTTATGTCGGCAAATCGTGAACGTATTACGGGGAAAAGAACCAGAACAATGGGAGGTGTTGATCGATCAGCCGATTGAATACAATACCATGCGGTTTTTCATTGTAAAAGATTTATCGGAATTGAGCGAGGAGAAGGGTAAAGAAATTCTGCAACGTCTGAGTCAGACGTTGCAAACCTCGGATCTGCGTGATCGGTATCTGATAGCGGCAAATGAAGGTCGATTGCGGGATCTGATCAGCACTATTGCCGGTCACAAGGAGCTAAAGGAGGCCGTTCAAACTCAGCTTGATCAAGGGCCGGCTTATCATCAGTCTCTCATTGTCCTCAATTTGAATCGCGTTGCAACTTCGACCTTTGTGCCGGCAGCGTTGGCGTGGATGACTAATCAGCGCAATTGGCAGGACTGCGACGAATGCCCTGTCCGAGAGAAATGTCCTATTCGCTTCAATGTGACCCGATTAACTGCGCAATCGGTGCAACAACGTATCAAGATGTTGTACGAGTTGCTTGAGCGAAGCAACGAGCATGTCACTATTCGGGATATGCTCGTTCACTTGGCGTACACCATTAGCGGTGGGTTTGATTGCTCTCAAGTGCAACAACAGGTGCAAGAGCGCGAAGATATGTATATGTCGCGTCTTGCATACTATGAGAATATCTTTGGGCGTGACGACGATGTAAGCTTTCGCCAAAAATCGCATGTTGCGCGCTTGCTGCATCGGTTCAACATTGGTTCGCAATCGATCTTTGCCATTGACGAGTTTATTATTAACGGCGGCGAAACGATTGCGGAGCAACAACACCAAGCAATATTTGGCGAGACGGTTGATCTGCACTTCAAAGCGTTTCATCAGGCGCGCTGGGCTTATACCGAAGGCATTGAGAGCGAACGTGACCAAGCGTTGTTACGGTGGCTGCCGCATTGTCGGCGTAAACTGTTCTTCGAGCGCAATCATCCAGATGATCAGCAGCTATTACCGTTTCGCTACTTTTCCATCTATCAACGACTGCTCGATCAACGGCAAGGCACACACGAAGGTATCGTTAGCCAGTTGATCAAAGGTCTCAATCGGGCATTCTCACGCCTCTATTTGACGCAGACCGAGCAACTTCGGGCCAATGAAAGACTGTACATTACTACCCAATATGTTCATAGCGTCAATCAACCGCATCCGATCGTGTTACTGACGTTGCCGATTGAAAATATTAGGCTTACTGTGAACACAACTAGTGATCAACACCTTGATCTACCAGAGCGCTCCCTCTATCTCCATATTACGCCGCCACCGATCCAGCGTCATGCTGAGCCAGTAGAGTGGCCATTAAACATCTTGCTCTTCGAGCACCTGATGCGTATTGCCGACGGCTGTCACATCTCGATCTTGGCTGACGAATGCGAACTCGAGGTACGTCGGCTGAAGAACGTCTTGATTCAACAATTCACTACGGTTGATACTTCGGCCAACGAAGTGGCATTTTTTGTGCCGGCGCGCCACCGTTACGAGTTGCGCCGGTTACGGATCGACGAACAAGGACGGCTGGCTATTAGCTGACCGCTCAGGCTGGTGATGGTATGAATACATACGGTAATTTTAAGAATGATAAAGGTGATGAATATCAACCTGAGGTCATGGTTTGGGGCCACCGGTTGCGAGAGGGCCAGCACTGGATGGAGTATTTGCTGGAGTTTTTGAGCGTACTAGCGGGATATGGCTATCAGTTTGGCCGTACCGATGATTACCGGGTGCCAGCGCGGTTAGGGTTGAAGCGGTTTGTGTTCTACGATGAATACGAAAAGACCCAAGATCCGCGTGATCGAAAGGCGGTCGATTTATTGCGGCAAGAGCTAGCGAAGCATGTGCAAGCCAATGGCCATCAACCTGAAGCAGTCTTGGAGCAGTTGCGCACATTACTGCGTTCATTTTCCGTGATTGAAGCGAATCGTTCTTGGTTTGCCAAAAGCTTGTTCCCTGTGCATGAAGAATTGTTGCTATGGGAAGCGTTGCGCAAGGGGTCAACCAAAAACGTTTACCGGGCTCAGGTTGATAGTCTGACAATCGAACTATTGGATGCGGGGATTGAGTTTTTGCCGAGAAATTTTTTTGCGCGCGGCGGTGAGTTGTACTACTTGATGATTTCAGCCGGAACTGAACAATCGCCGGAGCAGCGCCAGCGTATCGGTCATCGATTGCGCGAACTCTTAGTCGAGCGCAATCAGACGCTAGGGCGATTTGCGCAGATGATCAACGCCTGTTATTCGGCATTGATCGGTGAAGAGCAGGTCGTTAAAACGGAACCGGGATGGCTGCCTGATCCGACTTGTTCGTTGTACCGGCAATGTGCGAAGGATGTTGATCATTTGCTCGATAACAGGCTTGATGCGCTAGAGAGCCTTGAACTGCTAGCTCACCTGATTGGATTTCATATCATTATTTATATTTACCATCGTGCGCATCCCAATCATAACGATCACATTCATCACACAGGACAATGTCTTGATCAGTGCCGGCCTGAGCTCCTGATTGATATTCCCGGTGATGAGGATAGCCGGGTTATCCGGCAAATATCGGCCAGCCAACTATTACGGCACGAACAATGGCAGATTCATCGAATTCGGACATGGTTCCGCAGTGATGCTGTGGCGATAGCACAGCATAAAACCGCCGAAGCATTGATAAATGCACTTGTTGATCGAGCAGAACAACGTGTCAAGGGTAAACGTAAGGTTACTCCCCAAGCCTTTCAGGACCGCATTACCCAATTTCGTTGGCAAGCGCTCCAACTTAAAAACAATACGGATACGATCATCGAACACTATAGCCAGATGATGTATGAAGTGACAGAACATAACTTCCGTCAGCATTTTATTCCCATCCATCGCCGGCTTGGCCGGTCAATTGGCTTGATCGCACCACAGCGCGGCCCGCAGCCACGGTTTGTGTTGGGTGATACGTTACTCAAGACATTGACGATGACCGTTATCAAGCCGCTTGAGCAGGCCATAAGCTTTGGCGAATTTCTAACCCGATTATATGAACAGTACGGCATTATCATTGGGCCGGGGGAAGCGCGTGCTTCAAGATTGCTAGAGCGGGCTGGGGTAAATGAAGGTGTGTTTGCCCGTAATCGTGAGCGGCTACTTGAGCGGATGAAATTTGCTGGTTTGGCAACCATCTATTCTGATGCGACGGCAATGGTGCATCGAGCGTAGGTAGCGGAGGCGCTATGATAACGAGTCCTAATCAGATTATTGCCAATGCAATTATGCACTGCTTAGATCGTTTTGTTGCGCATGATCAAACTAGCCGGGTATTTGTGCGCTTAGAAGATTTTTCAGTCGACGTGTATCGTCACGTGCTCGAAACGATCCGGTCCACCCTGAAGGGTCGCCCCGTGACAGTGCGGACGGTTGGTCCGATTAAGGGTTTTGAACAATTTCAAATCGAATCTGACAAATCAGCCACCTGGTATCGCAACAACTTGAAAGCAGGACACATGCTCCTACTGATTTTTAACCGGCGTGCGAGCGATGCGCAAAGCCTAAAAGATATGTATGTGCTTAATAGCACAGCTCTGCTGCGTGACTATGTAGATGAATTAATCGAAGCCAGTCTTCAGTATTATCAAGTAAGTCGAGATGAACAAAAAGTATTGAGCAACTTCGTGCGTGTTCGCTTGCATCAGTTAGGAATCGAATCGTCACTTGAACATATAGTATCGTTTTTTATCGAAATCGATCGATTATTAAATGATCACGTCACCATCGAGGAGGCAATTGCCCAAACTTTACCCCATCTGCGCTTATTCCGTTGTGCTGAATTAGCCAAACACTTTCATACCGCACGCGCCCATAAGCTGCTGTGTGACGTGCGGGATGCAGCACGGATCGGTTTTGAGATCATTGATAAGCAACGAAGAGAACAGTACCTTAGCAATCTTGAGCGGGCCGAACTGAGTGACGAGGAGGAACCCGACGGTTTATCATCTGCGCAGAAAAAGCAGTTGCTCCGCACTTTTATATTGGGTGAACTTGATGATCCGGCTCAGCTTCGCCAAGCCCTTGCGCTTGATTGGGCCGAGGTGCAACAGATCATCAAGCCGCGCCGCAAGAAAGCGAGTCTTGAGCAGGTTATTCAAGAACTCGATACAGATGATAAGTCTGTGCAAGAATTAATCATCCAACTCCAGAATGGGTCTGAGGTTGAGCGATCGCTGATCGAGCAGATATTGGCAAATTACGGTGGGATACTGTCGGACGAGAGTCGAAAGGTACTCCGCGCGACTATACGACCGCATGAAGTTAGAAGTGCTGATTTTTTGACCGGCTTGCTATCAGCATTGATAGATCTGCGCCATTTGCGTGAGGATAACGAGGCTGCTGGCGCACAAGTAGTGGTGCAATTTCAGCCGTCGAAAGAAGAGCAAGCGTTGACGGAGGCCGTGCAAGTGTTTCGCTGTTTATACGGCGGTATTGAGACAGTCATGAGCTCCATTCGGTGGGAATTAGCTGAGTTATGGAAGTTAGCTGTGGATCAAACCGAAGAAGAGGATCTAGGTAGTGATGAGACCGAACGGGTGAAAACGGGTAAGCTGGCCTTCAATGTTCTGCTTCAGCGTAAGAATCGGACAATCGCGTCAACCACATTGATCTGGGAATATCGCTCAAATAGTCTAGCAGCAGCGACCTATCAAGCGCTAGCATACGAGAACAGTTTATTTCAATCGTCTCTCCACAGCCCTCTATTTGCCGCTGCATCGCCATCGTTACGGATTCCATTCTACACTTCTTGTAAGCTTCCGGCTAACACTGTCGATCTTGATCTTCATCGTCCTTTGTATACATTCGGCAATTGGCACCAACAAGCGGATGTTGAACGCAATAACCTGCGGTACGCGCTCGAAAAAAACTTCCGCGATCTACGAGTGCCCGCTGAAGCGGGATCTGCCCTGATGAACGCCCTCGATAGTCTTGAACAGGCATGGGCTAACGTTGTGCAAGCGGCATTGAAAGGATTGTTTGATGCACCGATTATTCAATTTATACAGGCATACCAACAATTTCTAGCGAAAACTCTCGAATATTTGTCAAAAAAGCAATATAAAGAAATTTATCAAACTATCAATAAAGCTTGGATCATAAGCGAATCTTCGCAAACAGATTGGGCAGTAATACCGCTCATCCATCCGTTGAAATTAGATTGGTGGTATAAACGGGCAATATATTATCACGATATTATTACCCAGATGTTTCGTGATTCAACACCAGCGCGCGCCATTGACGACAAACGGTTTCGGCGGGAAATGAGTCTCATCGACAGCGCATTAGCGACTCCGCCGGTTATTGCGCTGGCCAATGATCTGCATCAAGGGTATTGGTATGTAGCGCATGAAGATGTGCAGGGGTACACGCTCTTCCGTGGGGTACGCGAGGCTGACAACATTACCGGCACTAATGTTCACGAGCTAGCCACAGATGAACAAGAGTTGATGGAAAGTCAGGCCGTCGAAACACTGGTTGGGATTCTGCAAGACTATATTGAAACATACCCCTTTGCGCGAGAGGGCATCACGGTCGTACTCCTCGAATGCCATAACAGCGCTCTGCCGGTATTGATGCTCAAACGCTTAAGTAAAGCAACAGAGCGTAATCCTGAGCGAATTCATCTTATTGTGCATACATCCACTTACGGGGGATCGATCTACCGGCGGCTAGATGAGTGGCTTGCTAGCGAGCCCCCGGGAACCAAGCGTGAAGGGGCGGCCTATTTGCCGCGCATTGTGGTTGAAGTACGCGAGTGCGCGCTTAATGAACTCTTACAGTCAGTGAAAAGGTCAGATGTCGTTGTATTGGTCGATCTGTTCAATCGGGCGAATCAACCGCTCAAAACAAAGCTTAATGGGCTCACCCAGTGGGATGCAGGCAATACAATCATTGACTTCTATCCCGCGCGACCGGAACCGTTCCGAGAAGGTGCAATTGAACGGTTGTTGCAGTTAATCCCGAACAATAAACCGGATGTATTGCGCCTCTTCCTGCTCTGCCAGTATGCCGGCAATCTGCAGCCGGGAGCTGAAATGCCAGCGGTAATGAATGATCTGGAGTTAGCGCAAGTGCTCTCGCTCAATGCATGGCAAGCCGATCTTGAACGGTTGCATCATCACTTCAATTGGGTGGTGTGCTACGATCAAGTTATTGATCGCTTCTTGCTCAAAGCGGCGTGCCATAATCGCATCCAAATCGTTCGCTATGCGCTAGGGCTAGGCGTACAACGGCTGCATCATTTGACGGTCTCTTCTGCTAGTCGAACCCAAGAGATTGTGGTCAAACGTCTCGCCAACAGGCTAGCTAACATGGTGCCGCGCATCGAGCGAAGCCAGTGCCAACAGATTGCGGCTCATTTAGCTGAAATGGCCAATCGGATTTCAGGTAATATTGTGTTGCGGGCCGCCGGGCCGGGATTGTTTCTCAATGAGTTGATCGGTCTCGTTGTGGCAATGTTTCAAGCTGAGCAGGCGTTTCAGCGCCAATATACGCAGGCGCTTAGTGTATGGATCTTGCTTGATGATTATAAGCATTGGTTCCGAAGCGGCAAAATGCCTGATTTACTCTTGATTGGATTGCAGAAAGTGGATGAACGGGCTCTAGTTCATTTACAGCTCGTGGAAGCAAAATGCGTTAACGCGACCGCATTCGAGCGAGAAGCAAAAGATGCGTGTTTGCAAGTGCGGAGCGGGGTAAGCCGATTAGCCAGCATCTTTGCCCCCGGCGGCCGCCATCTCGATGCGCCATTCTGGTACGATCAACTCTATCGTGCTATTGCCGGCAATGTCCAATTTAATGATGAGCAGTTTGAGGTTTGGGAGGTAGTTTCTGAACAGATCCATCGTGGTGAGTATGATTTCGTCATTAGTGGCGCTAGTTATGTTTTCTGTTATGATGATCAAGTAGGAATTTTCAATGGTCCAGACATTCGTCCATTTACCGAAACGGCTGCTGACGCCCCAGCGGCATCATTGACTGAACATCGCTATGGGCGCAATGAGTTGATAGCGGCGCTGCGCCAGCTTGTGCAGCAGACGAGTGCGCTTGATCCGCAACAGATATTTGATTGGACGCCTGATCCGGCTAAACGTTCGCACGATGTCGCTGCGGAGGCGGTGGGTCTGACCGCAAATGTGCCCGCCTCTCATTCCCGAGTGCTCTCGCCGATATCAAACACGCCGGGTGAACAAATCTATCTCTCATCACCTCGTGTCACACCTCAGGTACAGCAGTTCGCGATTGCCGAAGGTCAAAATAATAGTCCAAGTGTTCAATCCAACGAGGAACCGCTAGCCCCTATCCCACCGGTCGAGACCGCATGGCTTGAACAAAAAGCGCGCGATATCGAGCGTGCCCTCCGCCAGCGCGGTGTCCAACTCTATTCCATCAATGCCAATGATGCGGATCACGGACCGAGTATTGTGCGGTTCAAGTTTCGGCTAAAGCCAAATCAGCAGTTGAAACGAGTGCAGGCAATGGCCGAAGATCTGGCACGCGATTTGAAACTATCTGCACCACCGTATATCGACAATGTGCCGGAAACAGACTTTGTCGGAATAGACATTCCACGGCCACGGCGTGAAACGATCTATTTACGTCCATTCCTTAAGCGATTACCTTTGCCAAAGCCAGCAGAACTGCCGATTGTGATAGGGATTGCACCGGATGGCCAACCAATTATTGAAGATTTCGCGGAATTTCCTCATCTGTTAGTAGCCGGTGCTACCAAGTCGGGTAAGTCAGTCTTCTTACGTAATCTGTTGCTCAGTCTGTTAACGGTCTATCGTCCGGGAGCATTGGAGCTGCTGATCATCGATCCGAAACAAACAGACTTTACTTTATTCAATAAGCTGCCCTATTTGCGAGGGGGTAAGGTCATCGTTGATCGCAAGGCAGTACAAGAAGCATTGCTTGACTTAGCGCGCACCGAAATGCCGCGCCGGCAAAAGATTATGGCCAATCGGAGCATGAATATTAAAGCGTTTAATCAACGGTATCCCGAAGAGGCATTGCCGCCGATTATCGCTTTGATCGATGAATATGGCCTATTAACAAGTCACATGAGCAAAAAAGAGCGAGAGGCATTTGAGCAAAGCTTAGGTGAGCTAGCCGCAGCCGCGCGTGCGGTTGGCATTCATATCATTTTGGCTACCCAGCATCCGAGTGCTGAGGTCATTACCCCGATTATCAAAGCCAATTTAGATGCTCGGGTAGCGTTGCGCGTAGCCTCTCAGGTAAATTCGCGAGTAGTATTAGATACGACCGGAGCCGAACATCTTCTCGGTCAAGGCGATATGCTCTTCCGCCGGCCAGATGGCCGAATTCTGCGCTTGCAGGCACCGTTTATGGATGAAGAGGAGCTAATGCGGTTGTTAGACATGTACCGTTAAACTCGCTCCCCCACTACATTGATCCATTGGATGCCGGGCCGGCTAGTATCAGGCGTCTCCTCCACCAACAGTACCCGCATGCCCACCGATTCGAGCAGGAGGATGAGGTGGGTAAGGGGAATATCGGTATACAAGCGGCCATCGGGGGTGCGTTCGCCGTCGGGGAGCGGGGTGCGATACGAGACGATCAGGCGCCCGCCGGGACGGAGGATGCGGGCGAGGTTGACGGCAGCGCCGATGAGTTCGGCGGCGGGGAGATGCATGAGCACGGCGACGCAGAGGACGTTGTCGAAGCTGGCGTCGGCGATGCCGGCGAGGTCGGGGAGAGCGGCTTGTTGGACGTTGATGCCGGCGTAGGCGGCCCGGGCTTCGTTGATCATGCCCTGCGATGGTTCAAAGCCAATGGTGGGGTAGCCGTGCTGTTCGAGCCATGCCACATCGCGCCCGCTGCCGCTGCCAATGTCAGCGGTGGGGCGCCCCGGATGGAAGAATGTTTTGATCAGGCGGTAGATCGATTCCGGGCGCCGGTTGCGCTGGAATGCAGCCTGTTGGCGGGCCAGTTCGTCGTAGGTGCGAATGGTTTGTTGGTCAGGCATACGTCATTAGCCGGTGCAGGTGATAGGTTTGCCGATTTAAGCTGCCTAGCGAAGATCTGGCACACTTGGTAAGACGGGTTGTGGTTTTTTGGTCATCATGGTTGCTTTCCGGCAAACGACATCATCGGGTATGTGCGCTCTGGTATCCAAGAGCCGGCAATCTAGCCAGTGTTACCCCGTTTCTCCGGCGTCGGCCACGTCGAGGGCGTAGCGCAGCAACGTTTCGCGCGGAATGACCGTCAGTGCGGCTTCGTGGGTGGCAGCGAGGATCACCGGTGGAGCGACGCCGGCGTCGTAGGCTTCGAGCCAACGGAGTGCGCAGAGGCACCAACGGTCGCCCGGTTTGAGGCCGGGGAAGCTATATTCGGGCCGCGGCGTTATGAGGTCGTTGCCGCGTGATCGGCTGAAGGCAAGAAATTCAGCGGTGACTTGAGCGCAGACGACGTGGAGACCAGCATCGTGCGGGCCGGTATCGCAGCAGCCGTTGCGATAAAAGCCGGTCAGCGGCTGCATACTGCACGGCGTGAGTGCATTGCCAAGGACATTACGGGCTGGTGATTGTTGACGTTCGTTTGAATACATCATAGTTCGTGTGATTGCTCAATTGCTGGGTTCGAGTGCAACATCACTGCATGCTGGTAAACGGAATCAAATTCCCGGCGTCGTCCAGTGTCCAGACGGTGCCGTCATTGGCGGTGATGCCGGTTTGGGTGCGCCAGCGTTCGGGCAGGGGGCGCGGTATTGCCAGCATCCCACCAGACGGCGTGCTGAGTAGGGTGAAATCGAGGGTACCGGTGGTTTTGCCCTGCACGGTGACCCGTACCTTCCAGCAACCGTTCCATTCGCGGTAGAAGTCGTAGCTGAGTTCAACCGGGCCAAGCCGACCGGTGAGCAGCTCGGCGATCAGTTTTTTGGCTTCCGGTACTCGTTTGCGCAAATCGGTGAGCGGTTGCGGTGTTGACATATCGTTCATACTGTTATACGTGTGCGTAGTTGTGGAACGGTTTGGCTCCATAGTAAGCCTGCCGCAGGCTACATTAGAGTGGACGTGTAATGCCATTACGGTTGAGCTTCGCTTCGCGCCAGACGCGAACCGCGCCGCGGATGAGGCGGTAGGCAACGAAGGCAAGGATTAACGTGATAATGAAGGCTATGACCGGGAGGAAGATAGCGAGAAGACTGAGCACAAACGAGAGTGCGTCTTCAAAGAAACTGAGGAGTGAGTTGGCGGTGCCGCCGGTGGCAACGGTAACGGCAGGTCGGATGCTAGCGCGGGCACTTTGGGTGCCGGCGGCGGCGATGATGGCGGCGATGGCAACGACTGCCGGGTGGATGGCGACAACATCTTGGGCGGCAGCAAGGGCAACGATTGCCCCGGCGATCGGACTGATGACAAGCCCAATGATGTGGAAGACGCTGTCAACCGCCGGTACTTTGTCGCCGATGAAGTCGAGGATGGCAAGGACGGCAAGGACGATCATGGTGATCGGGTGGGCGAGCAGATCGAACGGTTCGCTGAGTTGAATGAGACCGAGGCGGGAAAGCACACTGACGGTGAGCAGGGGTAGGTATGCGTTGAGGCCGGTGGCGGTGGCGAGGCCAAGCGAGCTTGCCAGTGCGATGATTGTCTCCATGACAGTACTCCGGTGGCGGGTGAATTGCGGAACAACCGCGTTCGATCCTCTTGCGCCGTGCGCGAAACGAATGCCTAACTGCGGTAGGATTCTACTCCTTTTTCCTATCAGACGCGCAATCTCTCTACAGAGTTGCATATCTGATAGCATATCATGCTACTACGTTCCGGTAGCATATTGTAAGGACAGGGTATGACAGAACCTCCGCGTGGTCGTCCGCGTCTGATCCCGTCGCTGTCGCGCCCGCAGACGCTGCGGCAGTGGGTGGTTGAGACGCGGCGAGTGTTGCGCAATGTGCCGGCGGCGTTCCGGCTGGTGTGGCAGGCCGATCGTCGACATACCGTGGTGATGGCGATGATTACGTTGCTGGCGGCGGGGTTGCCGCTGGTGCAGGCGTACATCGGTAAGCTGATCGTGGATACGGTAGTGGCGGCGGTTCAAGACAAGGTGGGTGCGCTGACTGGCTTGCAACAGGCGTTGCTGTGGCTTTTGAGCGAGTTTGGCTTGATCACGCTGGGGGCGGTGTTGGCGCAGGGTCGGTCGTTGAGCGAACACATCTTGCATGCCCGCCTGAGCAATCTGGTCAATTTGATGATCATGCGCAAGGCACTGTTGCTCGATCTGCATTATTTTGAAGATGCGCAGTACTACGACAAATTGCAAAATGCGCGACGCGAGACCAATTGGCGGACGATGGCGATGGTCAACACCGTGTTTAGCGCCATCCAACAAGTGTTGACCTTGATCTCGTTTGCGGCCAGCCTGCTCTGGTTGAGTCCACTGATTGCGCTGTTGCTGTTTGGCGCGACCATCCCGGCGTTTCTGGCCCAAACCCACTTCAGCCGGCTGCGGTTCCGGCTCTTGACATGGCGGGCGCCGGAGTTTCGTCGGATGCAGTACCTTGAACACCTCTTGACGGTGGATACGGCCGTGAAAGAGGTCAAGTTGTTTGCGCTGGGCGGGCCGCTAATCGAGCGCCATCAAGAGCAGTTTCACCGTTTCTTCCACGAAGATGCAGCGCTGGCCCGGCGGCGTTCGCTGATCAGCACCTTGTGGGGGATTGTGGCGAGCGCCGGCTATTACGCCGCTTACGGTTGGATCATCTGGCAGACGGTGGCCGGCGTGATCACGATTGGCGGTATGACCTTTTATCTCACCCTCTTCCGCCAGAGCCAATCGGTGGTGCAGACGCTGTTTGCTAATCTGAGCCAACTGTATGAAGGTGGACTGTTTTTGACGAATCTCTTTGATTTTTTGGCGATTGAGCCGCGGATGAAAGAGGGCCGTAATCTTCCAGTGCCACGCCCGATTCGGCGGGGAATTGAGTTTCGGAATGTGAGCTTTCGTTACCCTGATCGTGACGAGTGGGCGTTGCGCGAGATCAATCTGCGGATAGAGCCGGGAGAAAAGATCGCGCTGGTGGGGGCGAACGGGGCCGGCAAGACGACGTTGATCAAGCTGCTGACCCGGTTGTACGACCCGACCGAAGGCCAGATTTTGCTCGACAGGGTTGATCTGCGCGATTACAATGTTGATGACCTGAGGCAACGAATTGGCGTCATTTTTCAAGATTTTGTACGCTATCAGACGACTGCCCGTGAAAATATCGGGTTTGGTCAGATCGACGAACTAGCGAACGAACCGCGCATTCGCTCGGCGGCGGTGCGAGGCGGGGCCGATGAGGTGTTGGCACAACTCCCCCACGGTTATGATACGATGCTGGGGCGCTGGTTTGAGAACGGGGCCGAGCTGTCGGGTGGGCAATGGCAGAAGATTGCGTTAGCCAGAGCGTTTATGCGCGAGAGCGAAGTACTGGTGCTCGATGAGCCAACGGCGGCGCTCGATGCTGAGCGCGAATACGAAATCTTTCAGCGGTTTCGGGATTTGACCGCGGGGAGGATTGCGGTGCTGATCAGCCACCGCTTCTCGACCGTGCGCATGGCCGACCGGATTGTGGTGCTCGAACATGGCCGGATCACCGAAATGGGTACGCATGAGGAGTTGTTAGCCCGCGGTGGGATGTATGCCCGTTTGTTCAATATGCAGGCCGAAGGCTATCGTTGAAGCAAGAGAGGTCATCACGGCGATCGGCGCGCTGCTCAAGCGGGGGCGCGGTTTGGTGGCGGTACAAGGTGTTGTGGGGGCTGGGAATTTTGTTGGCGTTAGTAGGGCGGAGCGGATACGGTGTGACGATCAATTTTGGCGTGAGCGATCCGGGCCAGCCGCCGGATGAAGCCGTGAGCTGGATACTGCTGGCCTTTATCCCAGAAGACTTAACCCCAGAGGCGGCGACCGGCTGGGTGTTGTCGTTAGGGCTGATTGTGCTGGTGGGTTGACTCGTGATGCTGTTTATCGGGAGCATTGTGGAAGGGGCGGCAATCGTGCAGACTGTTCTGCTCGATCAGCGCGGGCAGTTTGATCTGAGCAACAGCTTTGCGGTTGGGGTCAGCCGGATGACGTCGTTGGCGCTGATGGATTTGCTGTTGGTGCTGCCCGTTCTGGTGGTATGGATTGGCATTCTGGTGGCGTTTGGCGCCGTGGTTGCCAGTGTCTTGACTATGGCGAGCGATGGGCTGTCAGCTTCGATGCTGGGACTGGGGGTGCTCACAATCTTGGGTCTCATAATTTGTCTGGCGATTCCGATCCTGCTATGGAGCCTCTTCTTTGCCGTCTTCCGCCCGCTGGCGGCGCGGGCGGGCGTGCTGGAGGGGCAAGGGCCGGTGGCCGGCATCAAGCGTGGCTGGCAGGTCTTGCGGCGCAATTTGGGGCAGGCGGTTGTGGTTTGGTTGGTGACATTTGGGATCGGGCTGGTCTATAGCTTGCCGGTGGGGGCGATTGGGGGCGTTGTCGTTTGCAACCGGCGCCAATTCGGTGACGAGTTTCGGTGCGTGGGACATCATCACCGTGTTGTTTAACATGATCTTTGCGATCATTCTGGGCGGGTTGTTGGCTAGCCTGAATGTAGCACTTTGGACAGTTGGCTACCGGCAATGGACGATGGCGACGCCGGCGATGCAGCAGGTGTATGCGCCGGTGCAGATACGATAAGCGGTGTATGTGACCGATCTACCCCTCCTCGTCAATAAGGAGGGGCAGATCATTGATAGCGAAGTTGTCAGTCAGGGTACGTAGGCCTGAATCGTCTCTCCAAAAGCGCGCTCGGCGGTGGCAGCGTGACGGAGCAATGCCGCGATCTGACTCGGCTCGGTTGCAGTTGATGCCTGTTCATAGTAAGTTGCGGCTTCGGCAAGATACGTCGCTGCCTGCACAATATCCGGTTCGGCAGCAAAAGATTCACGGAGGAAGGTGGCATTCTCACGACGTAAGCGAGCGGTTAAGGCTAACGTTTCTCGGATCCGCTGTGGAGCAATGTGGCCGCGTTCAAGCGCCACGATGAGTTGCTCAAGGGCGGCCAGACCGGTTGGTGGACCGTACTGCTGATTGCCGAGCGTAACGCGAGCAATTTGCTGCCACACTGGCTCTATATCGGTTGATGGAGTAGTCGGCAGAAAGATGGTCAGGTTGTACCGCCACGGATACCCAAACGCCGCCGCGTGTGCCTCCATTGCCGCCAGTACCTGCTCGTTGGTGACATAAAGACCGGTCTCACCGGCTCGATGGTGACCGGGTTGGCAATTAGCGGGCGCGACGCAAACCGTTTCGTAGACAAAAAACCCTTGTTGATCGTAACCGGCAAGGACATCGCTATGCGGAATGAGTTCGTTAGCGCCATAGAGCTGCCCCATATCGAGGGCTACCCGTACCGGATGACCCTGAGCGATGAACGAGCGGGCAGCCGTGAGCCAGAGATTGGGGTCATCGGTGGTGTAATAACGACGTTGCAAGCCAAGGTAAGGTGCAGCTACCTGCAGACCGATTTCGGGGTCTTGACCGAAAGGAGTCACCTCGGTACTATCGGGCAGAGCGGAGAAACCATACGTAAATGCCATCAACCAATCAATGGCCGGACGAGGTTGGAGATTACCGTGGTGGGCAGCCATCATCTGCAAACTTGTTGATTGACAAACCGGCAAATCGGCAGCAATCCACGGGGTATCAACCAACATCCACGAATCGGGGGCGGGAACAAGCGTGGCTGTGGTTAACGGTTGTGGTTCATACGTTGATGAAAAATACCAATGAAGCAGTGTCCGATTGAACCATTGCCGACCAACTATCAGCACAGTGGTGAGCAAGACGAGACTAATACCAACAATAATTGCGATTCGATACCGGCGCATTGGTTTGTTCCTTACGCGGCCCAATATCAATATACAGAGCCAGCATAGCACCGGCAAAGTGGTGTGTGGCGAAACATTCAGCTACTGTAAGGAAAGAAACCTCCCTCGTACCAGCCGTAGGCAGGAGGGGATCAACTTTCGTGATGAGACCAGAACGGAGCAGGTCGGCGGGTTGTACGTGGTGGTAGTGCGCGCCGATGACGACGTTGGCGGGTGCGCATAGTCAGGGCCACGAGAGGCCAGACCAAGCCGGCGATGATGAGAACCCCAAGACCCTGGATAAGCGCGATCAAGCCGGCCATTTCCATAATGGTATCTCCTTGGATAAGACAGTGCTTATGATCTAATTACGTATATACTAACTCGCGCAGACGTAGTATACTGCAATAAAATGATTTTGTAAACCATTTACTGTAAAAACCTTTTAACCGGCGGCGTGGCGTACAGTAGTCCGAACGTGCGGTGCGAGTTGTCCGATCTACGCATCGGCTACGGCGGTAAGCACAATAGATGTGCCCGGAGGCCAACTTCTTTAGCTTTTCTTCAGTTTTTCTTTGGATTTGATTAAGACTGGTCTGCTACGCTACCATTGCCGGCAATGATGTAGTCAGGCATCGCATCAGCACAAAGGAGAACCTATGCGAGTAATCCTAGTAATACTATGTATAACAATGTTCGGAATGTGGGCTATCTCGCCAAGGGCTGCACACGCGCAGCCGGGGCGGCCCCCGGCTCAGCCCCCAGCTTTTTCCGAGACACCAGTGACAGTGATCGGCAACGTGACAGCGTTTAAGTACACGCGACGAGGCGAAGTAGATGGGTTCTACCTTAACGATGGCACGGAAGTACGTTTTCCCAAGCACCGGGCATGGGAAGTAACGCAAGTAGTAGCGATTGGATCATCTGTGCAAGTCGATGGCATCCAGCGTTTTGGGCGACGGGGCGACATTCACGTGAAAGCGCAGGTCATTACCAATCTGACGACTAAGGCCCAGGTAGTCATCGAAGAGGTGGTGTCGGTTCGCGGTCAAATCGAGAACTACACGTATAGCCGTAGCGGTCGGATAGACGGTCTCATCCTTAGCACCGGTGATACAGTGAAAATACCAAGGCATATGAGCGCTTATATCAGTAGTAGCTTGCCGATTGGAACACCGGTACAAGTCGATGGCGTCCGTAAAACCGGCAAGTGGGGTGATGTGCATATCAAGCCCGATACAATAACCAATCTCACTACCGGTGAGGTATTCGTTATCCCATAACAATCGGCTCGTGTCAGATCATTTGCCGGTATGGTGTGGGTGCGACATTCGCGTCGCATCCACATTCCTGTATGCGGGAGGTGAACAGTGCACACAACCGATGAAACCGTACACTTGAGCAACGAGAGGCGCGAGCTGCATGTCGTGGTCATCGAAGATGAACCGACCATTGCCGAGTCGCTGCGGATCGGTCTTACTTACGAAGGCATGCGCGTAACAGTGACCGGTGAAGGGCGCAGTGGTCTTCAGATCATCGAAGAGCAAGGTGCCGATCTGGTCATTCTCGATCTGATGCTACCTGATATTGACGGCATCGTCGTTTGCCGACGCTTGCGGGCACGGTCGAGTGTCTTACCGATCATTATGCTCACCGCGCGGGGCGACGTACAGGAACGGGTACAAGGGCTACAGATGGGTGCCGATGACTACATCGTCAAACCGTTTAGCTTCGATGAACTACTTGCTCGGGTGTATGCCATTCTCCGGCGGGTAGGCATCTCACGTCCGGTAACGGTATTGCAGGTAGCCGGACTGAGCCTGAATCCGGAGACACGCGAAGTAACACTGCATGGTCGCTCCATCGAATTGACGCCGACCGAGTTTGCATTACTCGAACAGTTTATGCGTCATCCACGACGTGTCTTCACCCGCCAGACCTTACTGAGTCGGGTGTGGGGGTTTACTTACGTCGGTGATTCGAATATCGTTGAAGTCCATATCAGCAATCTTCGTGAGAAAATCGGAGATCATGAACGCAAACTTATTCGTACCGTCTACGGTGTCGGCTACAGCTTACGGCCTGACGATGAAACAATGGTGGAATAGGCTATCGTTGCGACAGCGGCTAGCCCTACTCTACAGCAGTTTGCTGGCGCTCTTGCTTGGCGTGCTGGGGTTTGGGTTCTACATTGATATTCGGCGGTTTCTGGTGAGCAGCACCGAACTACGGATTCGGGCACAAGCCAAGCCGGTCATTGAGCAATACATATTTGCGCAGACCGATCCGGTGACAGTGTTACCGCAAATTGCCGTTCAGTTGAGTCGCGATCTCACCTCACGTGATACCACAGCGTTGGTCTTTGATCGGGAAGGCCACTTGCTGGCCGATGGCCGGCGTTTGCCGGAGGAACCGGCAGCGATGCCGGTTGACCCCGACTATCTTGTCCAGGCCCTTGCCGGCCACAATGACATAACCGTCATTCAACTGGTTGGCGAACAGCGTATGTTCAGTCTGCTCATTCCGTTACGGTCGGAACCGGGAGCGGCAGAAGTATTCGGCGTGGTACAGATGAGCACACCACTCGCACCGATTGAAGAAATGTTACAGCGCCAGTCCGTCATCATCGTAGCCAGCGAGATGGTCATTCTCGTTGTAGGCAGCATCATCGGCTATTGGCTTACCAGTTCAACCTTACGGCCATTACGTGATCTGATCGACGCCTGTCGCAATATTGCGCGTGGTAATCTTCGTCAGCGTGTTTCAGTGATCTCACCATACGATGAAGTCGGGCAACTGACGGCGGCGTTTGATGAGATGGTCGAGCAATTAGAACAAAATTTTCAAGCCCAACGGCGATTTATTGCCGATGCCGCGCATGAGATGCGTACACCGCTGACGGCATTACGAAGCGGGCTAGAGGTGTTACTCCGCGGTGCGCAGGATGATCCACAGACGGCTTTTTGCCTGATTCAGAATATGCATCGCGATGTTGTTCGTTTATGTAACGTAAGTGAGCAACTGCTCGATCAAGCACGCTACGAATCGGGACGGGCACTCTCTTTCCAAGCAGTCGCGATTGCCGACGTTATGGCCGAGTTTGTTGCCCAAGCGCGGTTACTGGCCGGTGAACGGACATTGGTGCTTGAACCTGGGCCGGTAGTAGAAGTTATGCTCGATGTGGATGGGATCAAGCAAGCGTTATTTCACCTGATCGATAATGCAATTCAGCATACCACGCCGCAGGGCGAAATTAGACTGGGCTGGTCGGTTGAGCGAGGGGTGGTGCAGTTTTGGGTAGCCGACAACGGGGAAGGCATTGCTGAAGCCGATCTGCCGCACGTATTTACGCCCTTTTATCGGGGCGACCGTTCGCGTTCACGGCGCACCGGTGGTACCGGTTTGGGCTTAACGCTGGTGCAGAGCGTTGCCCGTGCTCATGGTGGCGAGGTTACGATAACGAGTCGGCTGAGGGAAGGAACGCGGGTCGTCATAGCGATACCCTACCGGATGAAGTAGTGAGTGTGTAGGGTACAATCGTCGTTTGTTTTCGGTGAGAGCGCGCTCCGGTGCGCTTTTTGTGTTTGATTGAGGGTGAAAACCATCTCGTTTGGACCGACCAGGTGATCGAATTGAGCAATTGAACAGGGCTTCCCCCCACTTGACAGCCGTCGTATAATTTGTTTAGAATAACTAAATAGATCAATAGCCTTAATTTTATACTTCTAAGATATGTAGAAACACTAAATACTATGTCACCTTTCGATCCCTCCCACCGACGTACACCAACCGAACGTAGCGTGATTGCGCTGTACCGAATTGCCCATGCCATCGAAGTGTTGCTGCGCCAACGTGGCAAAGCGGTACGGTTGACAACAACTCAAATCGATACCCTCCTGTTTTTGAAATATGCACGTCCGGGTGTGCGGACGGTAGGTGGATTGGCGCAACGGTTGGGGGTGTCGTATGCGACGGCGAGTGTGGTGGTGGATGGGCTTGAGCGGCGCGAGTTGGTAGCCCGTCACGGCTTGCAGAACGATCTGCGCGTAGTTCGGTTACGGTTGACCGAAAAGGGTGAAGCGCAATTGGCCGAGATTGAAGGGGCGCTCGATGGTTTACAGGCGGCATTAACAGAGTTGACCCCGAACGAGCAGGCGTATCTAGATAGTATGCTGCGGACAGTGGTACGTTCGTTGCAACGGATCGGTGCCGTTCACGTGTACGAGATGTGTTGGGGCTGCCAGTTTTTCCGGGCGTATGCGCATCCCGATAATCCAGCAGCGCCGCATCATTGCGCCTTTGTTGATGCACCGCTCGCCGATAATGAGACGCGGTTTGAGTGTCCTGATTTTGTGCCGATGCCTGAAAGGAGGTGAGGGTATGGCGTGGCAATTGACGCTCTACAGTGCAGCCGATTGCGACGATACAGCTCAGACTCGGGCATTGCTGCACGAGCGTCAGATCGTGTTCCATGAGCATTCGATCGACCATGATCCGGTGGCCGAACAGTTTGTCGTGTTTATCAACGGAGGCTATCGTAGCACGCCGACATTAGTCTTTGCTGCAGGGCGGTTTAAGTTGGTGGTAACCGAACCGACCGAAGCTGAGCTGGAAACGGCATTGCAGATCGCTGCCGGTTTACCGCCGGCTCATTGACGAGCAGGAGGCAGCCATGACAATGATGTCGATTCCTGGGTATGACTACGGAACGGCGCAGGTCGCACACGCACCGTTTAGCTTGGCCGATTTTGACCTGCTGAAACAGGCGGTTATGTTTGGGCCTGAAGACGAGCGTTATTTGCGGATGGCCGGTGACGTACTGGCCGATCAGATTGATGATGTGCTTGATCTCTGGTATGGGTTTGTTGGCTCGCATCCGCACCTGCTCTACTATTTCACCGATGGGCAAGGCCATGCGCAGAGTGAATACCTGGCTGCGGTGCGTCGCCGCTTTGGGCAGTGGATCCTCGATACATGTCGGCGACCTTACGATCAGGTGTGGCTAGATTATGCCTATGAAATCCGGTTGCGCCATCATCGCCGCAAGAAGAATCAGACCGATCATGTGCAGGCTGTTCCGCACATTCACTTCCGCTATATGGTCGCCTTCATTTATCCGATTACGGCGACGATCCGGCCGTTTCTCGCAAAGAAGGGACACTCGCCTGAAGAAGTGGAGGCTATGTATCAGGCATGGTTTAAGTCGGTGGTGATGCAAGTAGCGCTCTGGAGTATGCCTTACGTTGCACCGGAAGATTTCTAAGTCGACTCTCAGCTTGGCTTGAGCAAATCTTGAGTTACACGCTGTATCCTTCCTACCGTGTCAGTTCGATATGGAGGAAGGGTATGCAGCGTGTTGTTTTGTTGTGGCTTTTGATATTGGTAGCCTGTAGCCAACCGGCAGCGCCAACACCGATGGCGGGTATGGATCATGCGATGGGGCATGGAAGTGAGGCTCCGTATGATGCGCTCTTTATTGACAGCATGATTGAGCATCACGAGGGTGCGATCAGGATGGCGCAACAGGTGTTGCAAGAGAGCCGTGACGAGCGAATTCGTCAACTGGCCGAAGCGATTCTGGCGACGCAAGCGGCTGAAATTGACCAAATGCGTCAATGGCGACAGGCGTGGTACCCAGATGTGCCGCCGACCGGCGGGATGGGGATGGAGATGGGGCCAATGGCGGTACCTGATGGTGATGAACCATTTGATCGGCGCTTTCTCGAGGCGATGATCCCCCACCACGAGGGGGCAGTGGCGATGGCGCGCGATGCGTTGCAAAAGGCTGAGCATGCCGAGATTCGTGAGCTGGCCCAAGCAATTATCACGGCCCAAGAGGCTGAAATTGCCCAGATGAAACAATGGCTGACCGAGTTTGGTCGGTGATATGGTGATATGATGATAGTAGCGGTGGATTGTGCTGCCACCGCTACGAGACACACCCTGACGTATGCCCACACCGACGATTCTGATTGTTGATGATGAAGCGCGCTTGCCCGAGTTGGTGCGACGCTATCTCGAGCAGGCCGGCTTTCAGGTTATGCAATCTGCCGATGGAATAAGTGCGCTCGATCAGGTGCGCGCTTGGAATCCTGATGTCGTGATCCTCGACATTATGTTGCCGGTGTTGGATGGTCTTGCGGTGTGCCGGCGTTTACGTACCTTTTCCGATGCCTACATTCTCATGTTGACGGCTCGGGCCGAGGAGGCTGATCGGGTTACCGGGTTGGAAACAGGAGCCGATGATTATCTTACTAAACCCTTCGCCCCCCGCGAGTTGGTTGCACGGGTACGAGCCTTGTTGCGACGACCACGGCATACACAGGTGTCGACTCCATCGTCGTTGATTCACTATGGTGGTTTGGTGATCGATCCGGTGGCGCATACGGTAGCATTGGATGGACAGTTGCTTACCCTGACACCAATCGAGTATACGTTGCTCTCAGTGATGGCTGCCGCACCCGGACGGGTGTTTTCGCGCACGCAATTGCTCGACCGGATATGGGGTAATGACTATTTCGGCGATGAACACGTTGTTGAAGTTCATATTGCAAATTTGCGCAAAAAGCTAGGTGATAATCCGAACCGACCACAGTATATCTTCACCGTGCGAGGGATCGGTTATCGGTTTGGGGAGCGCCGATGAATGCTTGGTTGCGACGTGGTAGTCTACGACAAAGATTGTTGCTCACGCATATAGTCACGATTGCAGTGAGCGCATTGACATTAGGTGGCATGACCATCCTCTTTGCGCCAAGCATCCACGACCGCCTCATGATAGCTTGGTTAGGTCCGCAGTGGGTCGAGACGGCCGATGCGAGTATGGTCGAGATGGAGCGGGCAACCAATGAGATCTTCACCCTTGCCATGATGCAAGCACTGCTGATCAGCAGTGGGGTCGCAATCGCTGTCGCAGTCCCGGTAAGTTTGGTAGCATCGCAGGGGATTGTTCGGCCTATCGCACGCCTGTTGGCGACTGCACAGCGGATTGCCGACGGTCATTACCACGAGCGTGTACCGCTCCAGGGTGAGCGTGAGCTAGTGCGGCTGGCCGTGCAATTCAATACAATCGCGGCGGCGCTCGAGCAGGCCGAGCAACGTCGCGTGGCTCTCATCGGCGATGTCGCACACGAGTTGCGCACACCATTGGCGACCATTGCCGGTTATGTTGAAGGGATGCTCGATGGGGTGGTGGAGGCAGATGAAGGCACGTGGGTATTGGTACTCGATGAGGTCAACCGGTTGCACCGATTGGCAGGTGATTTGCAAGAACTGTCGCGGGTCGAGGCCAAACAGATCGTGTTAGCACGGCAAAACGTTCATCTCGAAACCTTAATCGAAGCGGTCTGTGTTCGCTTAGGACCACAGTTTACCGAAAAGGGTGTGCGATTGCAGGTACAGCTTGCCGACGGTCTGCCATCGGTTTGGGTTGATCCTGATCGAATCCTCCAAGTGTTGATAAATCTCGTCGGAAATGCGTTGCAGTATACGCCGTGCGGTGGTTCGGTCACGATACGAGTATCGGTAGTGGAGCAGATGGTCCACGTGTGCATACACGATACCGGGATCGGGATTGCCGCCGAACATCTACCGCATCTCTTCGAGCGGTTTTATCGAGTTGACAAAGCACGTGCACGGGCTACCGGTGGTGTCGGTATTGGCTTGACCATCTGCAAAGCGTTAGTTGAGTTGCATGGCGGGCAGATTGGGATCCATAGTGATGGCCCGGGGCAAGGGGCGACGTGTTGGTTTATCCTACCCCTATTCGACCACAACGTACAGCGCTTGGGCGATGCGTTGGCCTAACACGATCGGTCGTTGATCGAGTTGGATAACCGTCTTGGATAACGGATCAGGGACCCGGATCAGTGTGCATCCCGGTACGATTTCATAACTCCACAGACGCCGGATGAGTTGTGGATCGTAACAGATCCATTCGGCAATGCGTGTGAGACGACAGCGTTGACCGAGCGGTGCATTTGGTAACGACACTTCGCCTGCGGTAAACGTGCTGCGTCCGGGGATAGGGTTGCCGTGTGGGCAGACAGTTGCCTGGCGCGTGTGTACAATGACTCGCTCAATGAAGCATGGTGAAACGACTGCGGCTAATCGCGCAGCCTCACGATGGACGAATATCCACGGCACACCGACAACGTCGAGGAGAAATCGTTCGAGTAATCGGTGTTGGATGAGGTGGTGGTGGGCCAGTAGCCAACCGTTAGCGGTGAGTGTAAGCGATCCAACCGTAGTCGCATTGATGAGTTGTCGCTTGAACAAGCTCTGCAGCGTGAAGATCATCGTTTCGGGGGCGAAATGCAGACAACGCGCTAATTGGTCGGCAGTCGTGGTTGGTTCTGTTTCGATCAGATCGGCCAAGGTGGTTAAGCAAGCCGCTTCGGTGGTAGTGAGTTGGATAATTCGGTTTGATGCGGGATAGGAAAAGGTTTGCATAGGACAACTGAAGTGTTGTACGGCGTGTGGGGGGTGAGGTATGCTACCCCCCGACACAAATGCGACTGATTACTGATGATGGACTTTAAACGGTTTGCCGCGTGGTTCGACAACGAGATCGGGACGGGTTGTGTCCATAATGATTTCGTGCAATTCGAGCTTATTCGGCGCTGTAAATGCTTCTTTCGGCAACGTACCGGAACGAGCATGACCTTGGCGGAACTCGTCTGATCGCACCCACGCCTCGAAGTGGGCTCGGCTTTCCCACGTCGTGAGGACGATATACGGATCACCGGGATTGACCGGGCGCAACAATTGGTTACTGATAAAACCGGGCATACGGTCGACCAATCGTGCGCGTGTGCGGAATGTCTCTTCAAACAGATCGGCGTAATCGGGATGAACGTAGATGCGGTTGGCAGTCGTGATCATGCAATCCTCCTAATGAAACCCATAGTGCTTTCGGCTACGTAAGATTAGGGCGAGGAAAAACGGCCCACCGGCGAAAGAGGTAAAGAGACCAACCGGAATCTCGGCGGGGGCAGCCAGGGTACGGGCAAGCAGATCGGCCAAGACGAGCAAGATAGCACCACCCAAAGCGCAAGTTGGGATCAATCGGCGGTGATCGGGACCGATAGCAAGACGTACCATGTGCGGTACGATCAAGCCGATGAACCCAATCGGGCCGGCGAGAGCCACAGCAGCACCGGTGGCTAAGGCAGCCAGTAAGACGACCGCTCGTTTGATCCACTCAGTATTGACGCCAAGATGGCGGGCTTCGGTCTCGCCAAGGGCGAACAGATTGAGGTGCGACCCCAAGCGTGGGGCGATGAGAAGTGCCAAAACAATCGGTGGCACTGCCGTCAATACCGTTTCCCACAATGCCCCACCGAGCCCGCCAAGAGTCCAGAAGACAATCGAGCGCAACTGGGCATCATCGGCCAGATAGGTGAGTAGACCGGTTGTAGCACCGGCCAGCGCGTTGAGCGCTAGTCCGACCAACAACAGCATCGCGACATCGGTACGACCAGAGCGGTGTGATAGCCGGTACACAAGCAGAGTTGTCGCGGCGCCGGCAAGGAAAGCGGCAATCGGCAAAGTATAGATCCCGAACACAGCAATCCCGCTGATAATCGTAAAGACGGCACCGAGAGCTGCGCCACTGCTCACGCCGATCAAGCCCGGATCGGCGAGAGGATTGCGAAAGATTCCTTGCAGGAGCGCACCGCTCACTGCTAATGCAGCGCCGACAAACGCGCCAAGGATGACTCGTGGTAGTCGGATGTTCCACAAGACAGCCACTTGCTGCTGAGTAACAGCCGCATCGAACGGGAGACCAACTTTACTCAAGATAACGGCCAGCACCACATCCGGTGGAACGGCAACGGCGCCGATCCCGACAGCCAAGAGTAACGTACCGATAAGGGCGAGGATCAACCCGGGTAGCACGTAGGTACGTCTTCTAACGACGGTGTGGTGGTAGGTTGACATCGTCGTTGCGCTCATGATCCCTCCGTCTGAGCAACTGCATTGCGAAACGCAGCGACGAGATCGGCCAGCGCCTGCCCGGTGCGTGGTCCCATTCCGTTCAGATAGAGATCATCGAAATCGATAACTCGTCGTTGTTGGCCGGCAGGTGTATCGGCTAGACCGGGAATGCTGAGGAGACCATCAATACCGCCGACCGATTCAAGACCCTTTGTAAGCACGAGTATCACGTCAGGCTGAGCAGCGATCACCACTTCTGCGCTCAACGGCGCGTAATTGACAATCCCGGCTTCGGCACCGGCATTGATACCACCGGCAGCCGTAATCATTGCATCGATCGATGTATTTGCACCGGCAACTTGCTGGACATCGGTACCGCGCAAGTACAGGAAGAGGACCCGTGGTTGGCGCGTCAAGGAGCTAGCTTCGGCACGAGCACGGGCAATGTCGGCCTCAACCTGTCCGGCTAGCTCATAGCCGCGTTGCGGAATACCGAGTGCACGCGCCACGAAGAGGATCTTCTGGATAGGCGATTCAAGAGTTGGTGGGGCAGCAGTGAGGGCAATGGGTATCCCGGCTGTACGCACTTGTGCTAAGACTTCCGGTGGGCCAGCCGACTCGGTACCGATCACGAGGGTCGGATTTAACGACAGAATACCTTCGGCATTCAGACGGCGCTGATAGCCGATACTAGGGAGGGCCTTCACTTTATCGGCGGGATACGTCGCGCTAATATCAACCCCGACAATGTTATCACCCATGCCAAGTGCAAAGATGATCTCAGTTATATCACCGGACAAACTCACAATCCGTTCAACCGACTCGATAACAACCGTTTCACCTTGATAATCGGTGACGGTAGCTGGCAGTATCGGTTCGACGGTTGAGGCGGGTTGGGTGGTGGGTACCACAACGGGCGCGGTAGTCGGCGCAGGTGCGGTGGTCGGCGCAGGTGCGGTGGTCGGCGCAGGTGCGGTGGTCGGCGCAGGCGCGGTGGTCGGCGCATTAGCGCTAGAATTCGAACCACATGCACTAAGAAGTGCGAGCAAAACCAGCAAAATAAACGGCTTAGTGAACTTCGATACCATAGGTGACGGAACTCCTTGTACTATGCTCCGGTAGACTAAGCACAAGAGGTGCTGCCGCATGGGGATGTTGTTGAACCTTGATCGGCACACCGTACACGTCGCTGAGCAGTGCAGCTTGCAAAACATCCCATGGTTTCCCGATAGCGCACAAGCGGCCCTGATGCATCACTCCGATCCGGTCGGCGTACAAGGCAGCCAGATTCACATCGTGCAGCACGATCAGGGCGGCGCCTCCCTGAGCGGCTGCTTGCCGGGCCAGGTGTAATACGCGGTGTTGGTGACGTAAATCGAGGGCTGCGGTTGGTTCGTCGAGAAGCAGGACGGGAGTCGTTTGAGCCAGAACACGCGCGAGCTGGACACGTGCCTGCTCGCCGCCGGAGAGGGTTGGCAACGAGCGCAGAGCAAATGTAGCCGTCTCAGTTTGGGCCATTGCTTCACGGGCAATGGCGAGATCGTGTTCACCTTCCCGTTGCCCACAGAGATGCGGCGCGCGGCCCATGAGAACCACTTCAAGCGCGGTGAAAGGAAAGGTAACGACAACTTGCTGACGCAACACAGCACGTCGTTGGGCTTGTGCCGTTGCCGATAGCCGACCCAATTCTTGACCTTCTAGTCGGATCGTCCCGGTGGTGGGCGGCCAATCACCGGCCAGCAAGCTTAATAACGTACTCTTGCCGGCACCGTTTGGCCCGACGAGAGCCACCACCTCGCCGGCGGACAAGCTCAGGGAGACGTCTTGCACCAGCCAGCGCCCGTCGATACGGTACCCAACGTGTTGTGCAACCAACAGTTCCATGGTGGTGTGTACCTCGGTGGTGTGTGCCTCATTCACTACGTGCTAAGCGACAAAGTTAGAATATACTAATTTGACAAATTTGTCAACCAAAAACACAAAAAACTCATATAACGCTTTGGTAAGCGATAAACAACACCACCAGCCGTAAGCAGGCAGAGGTTGTTTGCTCATGTAACCGATGACTTGACACACTACCTGAGCTGTGCTATACTTCACCGCGTTGCGAGGGCGTATAGCTCAGCCGGTTAGAGCGCGATCCTGATAAGATCGAGGTCGGTGGTTCGAGTCCACCTACGCCCACCAGCACGAGAGAATAGGGAATGAGCTGGCATTCTCTATTCTCTCTTGTTTTGGGGCGATAGCTCAGTTGGTAGAGCATCTGCTTTGCACGCAGAAGGTCAGGGGTTCGAATCCCCTTCGCTCCACCACCTCAATCCTTCCTCCTGCTGTACGAGCGGGCCGTAACTATGCTACGGCCCACCGTGTTTTATGCTGCTCTGAACTGTGGTGAGGCATAGCCCACGAACGCACGGTCTGCTATGGCGGGTTGGTGCGCTCCAATCTCCATCGCAGCCGTGGCGAACAGTGGCCCGGCGGTGAGCGTGCGGTAGCGGGTCGTTTGTGAACTACTGAGAAATAACACACGCAACATACTGGCGACGGTCATCTGCTTATTTCAAGTTTCCTGTCAATTCGTAAAATATCGAAAATACTTGACAGATTTTGAAAATTACTCTAGACTATGAAAATAGTAGTAACGCAATATTCAGCGATTTATGAAATCGAGAAAGGTTGATAATCTGTGACGAAAAGAGATAAAGTATCATAAAATTAAAATAAATGATAAAATATAGATCTCGTATCTACTGAACCATCCATATCTGCCAAACATCATGTGTGCTACTACGGCAAGCATGGTTATCAAAGCCAATGGTTTCTTGGACGTATCTATAATTGATAAAAACGCCTGTTATTATGATGAGTAATAAAAATGTTAGAGTAATGCCCGGTTTTGTGTATAAATTTATCATTATATTTAATCCGGTATTAAATATCCCGCTTTGATCTAGTTCCACTTTTGATTTGACAATCACTGATGCGGGCAGCGGCGCCAACCCTAGTGACATCAGGAAGAGCGAAAAACCGCCTACCAAAAGGCCAATGCAGACGATGGTTCGATACCAAGCCAGCGTTTGCCTTGCGTAATAAGGAAGATCGCAGCTAAGAAGGAAATCGCCAGATTTTCATACTGCACCAGTGGCGCCAAAACCAATACAACAGGCATCCATCGCGGTAATTGCTGATAGCGCGCGTACCTAATTAAGCCGTGGGCAATGAGCTATGTGCAGAGCACTTGGAGCGAATGCTCTATACCGCTAAAGACAAGACCGATAATATTCGTAGTAAAGATAATGAGTAATGATAGAAATAAGGTAATCGTGCGATCTTTTCTCGTATCGGTGAGGTCTAGGGCGATTTGCACTGTTCTTGGCAGTAATAGAGCAATACCAATAGGAACCAGAATATTAATCACCAGTGGTGCGAAGGGGTGTGCGCCAAATATGGTCAAGAGAAATGACCAAATGATACTCGATGATGGTGAGGAAAATTCGTGTTCGTTGACGCCGTAATGCTCTCTGGCAATACTCTCGGCTAGGGCAAGATGAATGTAGGGATCGTCAAGTGTGTAGGTGAAGAAGAAATTGGTTTAGATGAGAATAGCGCTGAGGATGACCGTGATCGCAATACCAGTGATAAGAGCGGGGATAGCCATCCATGGTAACGCCGAAACCGTTCGTTGGACTGCGATGCTTTTTGTCATGGGTCTTGCTCTGTGTGGTGTTGTTTGGAAAGGCCAGCCTTCAATATTATAGCTGAGGCATCATCCGGCTACAACTTACCCATCCGTCCTAATCGCGTATGTGACCGGATGGCTTGTGCTCCCCAGTCCGCAGTGTTGAGATGACCGAGATCTGGGACTGCCGGGCTAAGACATGAGGTTAGTACGCTTGAATCTAGCGTGCGGCAGTGTGACCGCCGCACTTCATCCTCGCATCATCCAGCTACAACTCGTTCATTTTCCCCAACACCTCTTCTGCCTGCGCCGCAATTGCTTCCCGCTCAGCGGCGCTGAGCCGGCTTAGCCCTAACACCGCCGGGCCAAGACGAGGGTTAGCGCGCAGGCGCGTTTCGTGGCTGATGAGGAAGTGCCAGTAGAGGGTATTGAACGGGCAGGCGCGCGGCCCAACCCGCGCTTTGCGATCGTAGAAGCACCCCTTGCAGTAGTCGCTCATCTTGTCGATGTAAGCGGCGCTGGCAATGTATGGCTTGGTCGCCGTGCGCCCTCCATCGGCATTCAACCCCATTCCGATCACATTCGGCGTGACTACCCACTCATACGCATCGACATAACATTCAAGAAACCAGTCGTTCACCGCTTGAGGCTGAACCCCGGCCAGCATAGCAAAATTGCACAGCACCATCAAGCGTTCGATATGGTGGCAATAACCATTCTGCAACACCCGTTGAATCACGCAGTGCAAACAACGCATACGAGTCTGACCTGTCCAATACCATGCTGGCAATGGCCGTTCCGCGCCCCAAGCATTGGCCCGTAATAGGCCGGGCATCAATTCCCAATAGCGGTAGTAAATGTATTCGCGCCAGCCGATAATTTGGCGTACAAAGCCCTCGACCGAGGCTAACGGTGCGTGGCCGCGTTGGTATGCTGTTACTGCCGCTTGGGCCGTTTCCAACGGATCAAGCAGTCCAATGTTCAGGAGAGGAGAGAGCTGGGAATGGAAGAGCACTGCGTGCGCACTACTCATCGCGTCTTCAAACGGGCCGAAGTCAGGTAAACGGTGCGTGATAAAATCATCGAGTGCGGTGAGGGCCTGGGCTCGCGTAACCGGCAAATCGAACTCCTCGACACTCCCGATGGCGTGAGGACAGGCAACGACGAGGTCGGCAATCGTCTGCCGGGTAATTGTGTCGGGCGGAAAGCGCAACGGCGGCGGTACCGGTCTTCCATCGTACCGACGACGATTCTCGCGGTCGAAATTCCACACACCACCGGTGGGCTGCCCGTCTGACTCAATCAAGAGGCCGGTCTGCCGGCGCATCATGTGGTAGAACGGCTCCATCAACGCCGGTGAGCGGGGCGGAGGGAAGCGTTCTACGAGGAAGAGGGTATTAGGCAAGATCGTCACCGGAATACCGAGTTCGGCTGCGAGACGGTGTTGGAATTGGCGGGTGGCATATTCGGCGGCGGCGAGGCAGTACAAGTGTTGTACCCCAAACGAGGCGACATGGTCACGCAAGCCGCTCAGAAAATCGGGTGCTCTACGGAGATCGACGTCGTAGCCGGCTACACGTAGTTCAGCAGCGTAATGGCGCATAGCACTGATCAGCAACACCAGCTTGCGACGGTGATACGGGCGTTGATTAAGGCGAGCCAGCGATTCGATCAACACCACCCGCCGCCCGATAGCCAAACCGGGATGGACGGCGCTAAGTTGGTCGCCGAGGATCCAGACCGATTCAGAAAGCGTAGTCATAAGTGATCGGTTGAGAAGGTGTCATCAAGACGCAGAGCGGGCCAAGGCGCGGTAGAGCCGGACGGCTGTCCGGTTCGCAAAGCCGCAAAGGAACGCAATGGTTGGATCATAAGCCTCGGCGTCCTCTGCACGCTCGGTGGTGAGAAGATAGGCACTACTGGCGGAAGAGGCGGTCGAGGGCAGCGTTCCACGCCTTCATCCGTTCGGGATCGCCGCCAACATCAGGATGGTGGAGACGGGCCATTGCTTTGCGGATAGCATTTGCTTCGTCTTCGCTAATCTGGCCAGCGAGCGAACTAATATCAATGACTGCACCGGGACGAGGTTCTTCGTGTCGTAGGGATTCGAGACGCTGAGCGCGAGCACGCCACATATCACGTTCGTGGCAGAGAATCGTATTTTCGCGCATCGTTTCGGTCAGCGTCTCGACCATCTTCGCGTGAGCGCGCTGAGCCTCTTGGGCTGCCGCCATCGTCTTCTCCAATTGGCGGCGCAGCGAACGGATCAGCGCCTGCGCTTCATTCAATTCACGGCGCAGGATTTCTAACTCACGTTGCGTGCAGCCATTGCTCGTTGGCGTCAACTCATCTGAGGTCAACACACCCGACTCCTTAAAGCCTTGCTCGTCGCTACATATTTTAGTATAACGCAATTGCTGCATGAGTGTGCTGTCATTATACTGTATTGCAGATGTCTGTTTTGCAGGTGGGGTACCCACCGTTTGCTCCCCATTCGGCAATCCGTTCCGGCGTTTGTCCCCGATACAGCTATGTCGGTATCAACCCTGTAAAAAGCGGGAGGGGTCGCAGGGCATTGCCGCCGCGACCCGTCACACATGTGGCAACGGCCACTTGCCGGTGGCCGTAGGGGGATTATGGGGAGCAACAGTGAGGATTAGGAGGATTGATGTCGAGCGACGTCTGTTGCTCCATCGCTCGACCTGTGAAAAGTATAGCAAGCTTTGATGCCGGCGTCTATCCGTCTTAAGGCTGATTTTGTTGGGGGAGGACAGTCGTCCGCAACTGACTGGGCCTTGCGCCGATTCCCACCTTTGTTATCGCCGGCTTGGGGATTACCCCATCAACGCCTGCAATTTCGTGCAGAACAAAGTAGCCTATCAGCTGGTTAACATAGTCCCGCTCTAACCTGAGGTAGCAGGCGTAGAGGTCGGCGAGGGGAGGGGTGAGGGGGTGGGTAGTGGTGATACGGGTGTTTGCGGTGGCGGATAGGGGGCAAGGTAGGAGAAGCCGTGCCCGGCGGCGGGTAAGGCGAATCGAACGTGTAAGGAGCCGGTGTAGCCGGGAATGCCAAGAGGCTCACAGCCATGGAAGCGGCATTAGTGGCCCGAGCGCAGGCATCACTGCCCTTAAGAATTCGCACTTCTCGGGCGGTCTCCAGGCAGTGATGACGACCCGCCCGCCACTGCGGGCGACGCGGACAAGTTTGCGCATGGTGACCACCATACCCGCTGCGTAAAAGACGCTGTTGACGACTATCGAGCAGATGATCCAAGGCTTGGTTAGCACTTGAACAACAATCACGATCTCACGCCCTGCAACTTCATCGTGCAGATACTAAAAGAAGCATCGTGGGTGTATTCGGTTTGTTTCCAGTCTAACACTCGAATCACACCAACATGAGATTTTTCATCACCGAGTGTGGCCGTACCATCGGATACTCGCTATTTTAGCATAGATGTTATGGCTGTATTATGATCAAATCGGGCATATCCGGCGTCGGTCTAAGACCTATCCGTACAAATGTTCGCTATTGTGCATGTCGTATCATCGCGCTGCTATGTTACAATTGTCCGCTGATACTACGCTTGTGAACTTGAGGAGACTGCCATGACGCACGGGCCGGCACGGGTCGGCTTGACCGATACCCGTTATTTTCTGCCGTTGTCACGCCTTGAGCGGGTGCAACCGATTGAACGCGGTATCTTGGCCGCGCTCGATCATGAGTGGCTGCGGGTGGAGTTCATCCGCGATGATATCGTTCGTTTGAAGATCAGTCGTGGTGGGGTGTTTGATGAGCATCCGACGTATGCCGTCGCTGTTGATGTGATGGCAACGCCGATTCCTGTGTTTCACATTGTTGAGACGGCGGCGGGCGTTGTTTTGCGTGGGGTACACCTTGAGGTGGTGATTGGGCGTGATCCGTTTTCGGTGCGCGTCTGTCGTGCTGATGGCAGTGTGGTATTAGATACGGCAATCGGTCATGATGGACGGCCATGGGCTTACGCGACCCTTAATGATGCGTTTGCGTTTCATCGTGTGTGTGCCCGTGAAGACGCTTTTCTCGGTTTGGGAGAGAAGACCGGTCGGCTTAATCGTAAAGGGCGCGATTTTATTCTGTGGAATAACGACGTGCTCAGTCCGCAAGGTGAAGCGGAATTCGCCGTTGGGCGTGATCCGTCTGATCCGCGTACTAAAAATACCAGTACCGAGTTCGATCCCTACTATGTCTCGATCCCGTTTTTTTACCATCTTGATCGGCACGGCAACGCCGCGGGCTTTTTTCTCGATAATAGTTATCGGGTGCATGTTGATTTTACCCCGCCGGAAACGTATGGTATCTGCGCGCTCGGTGGTCAGTATACCGAATACATCTTTGCCGGGCCGCAGATGGCTGCAATCCTAGAAGGATTTACCTGGCTAACCGGTCGCCTTGCGCCGCCGCCGATCTGGGCGTTGGGCTATCATCAGTGCCGTTGGCATCGCTACGACCAATCTGAAGTGCTGGCGCTCGCTGCTCGGCACCGCGAACGTTGCATTCCATGCGATACGCTCTGGCTCGATATCGAACATATGGATGGGTATCGGGTCTTTACGTGGAACCATGAGCTGTTTCCCGATCCGCGTACCCTTGCCCAACAATTGCATGACCAAGGCTTTCGCCTGATTACGATTGTCGATCCGGGGGTGAAGGTTGACCCGCAGTTTGCGCTGTATGAGACGGGTCGGGCCAACGATTTCTTCTGTCGCACGAGTAGTGGTGATATCTACATCGGGCAGGTCTGGCCGGGACGCACTGCGTTTCCTGATTTTGTGAAGCCCGACGTGCGGACGTGGTGGGGGCAGCTCAACGCTGACCATGCGCGGTCGGGTATTGCCGGTATTTGGAATGATATGAATGAACCGGCAACCGGTGATATTCCGCCTTACGCGATGCGCTTTAACGGCGGGTGTGAACCGCACGAGCGCTATCACAATCAGTATGCCCTCCTCATGGCGATGGCAACCGTCGAAGGGTTGCGTGCCGCGTTTCCCGACCGGCGCACGTTTGTGTTGTCGCGGGCCGGTTTTGCCGGTATTCAACGGTACGCTGCCAACTGGATGGGCGATAACTGTGCGCGCTGGGATCACCTCTGGCTGAGTATGCCCATGGCGATGGGAATGGGCCTCTCCGGTCAGGCGTTTGTCGGGGCCGATGTCGGCGGGTTTGCCGGTGATACCTCTCCCGAATTGTTCGCGCGGTGGATACAGTGTGCAGCGCTGACGGCGTTTTGTCGGAATCATAGCGCGTATGGTCATATTGACCAGTATGTCTGGTCGTTTGGTCCGGCTGTCGAGCGCATCGCCCGTGCTGCGATTGCGTTACGGTACCGGCTGATGCCGTATCTCGTCACGGCCTTTATGCACACGGTCGAAACCGGTGAACCGGTGCAGCAACCGCTGGTGTTTGCTTATCAGTCCGATCCGCTCACTCACACGATTGATGACCAGTTCTTGTTGGGTCGTGATCTGCTGGTGGCGCCGGTATATGTTGCCGGTGCTACCTCCCGGCAGCTCTACCTCCCAGCGGGCGAGTGGTACGACTGGTATAGCGATGCGTGGTACACCGGCGAGCAGTTTATCGTCGCGGCAGCACCGCTCGACCGTATTCCGCTGTTGGTGCGCGCCGGCGCGGTCATCCCGCTCTGGCCGGACGTGCCCCCTTCCACGATGGACTACTACCCGACACGGCTTGAGCTGCACCTGTTTGTACCACTATTCGATGGTATCTACACCTCCGACTTGCACGAAGATGATGGCTTGACAATGGCTTTCCAGCACGGTGCCTACTACCGTACCACCTTCACCGTCGAACGACGCGGTCAACGGATTACGTTGACGGCAACGGTGCGCGGTGATGGCTTTGCCGAGTTTGTGCGGGAAGCGGTGACACTCGTGATCCACGGTGTGCAGCCGGTTGCCATAACCGTTAACGGTGAACGTCACGCTGTGGTCGGTGAGCAGGTGACGTTTGCCGATCACGGGCAGGGTTTTGTGGTGGTAATTGAGGAAACTGCTCCCGGTGACGTATTGGCTCAATCCGAATGATGGTGTTCCAGGTGAGCTGTATGCCGTAGTGCAGAGAGGCTAATCCTCTCTGTCCTATCTGTTTGGCTTGTAACGTCATCTTCAGTTGGTGCATCTTAATCATAAGAGATTTGTGCTTGAACGGCAGGAGTTCCATCTGATGAAGATGACCGAATATCAAAACCATCTGCGTACCTACACGCAACCGGTCGTGGTTGATGTCTGGGCACCGTGGTGTATGCCATGCCGGGTGACACGACCAATCCTCAAGCGATTGGCCCAAGAATATCAGGGTCGCGTGGCACTGTGGGAAGTGAATGCGGAGGAGCACCCCGATCTGCTCCGCGAACTACGGATTTACGGTATTCCGACGTTGATTGCATACCGCGATGGTCAAGAGGTGACCCGTCAGCTTGGTGCCAAATCTGAGGCAGAGTTACGCTCACTCTTCCAGCATTTGGCCGAAGGCAAGACGCCGCCGCGCTTGCAGCCGCTCGAACGCTTGTTGCGAATCGTGATCGCGTTAGTCTTGGTCGGTCTGGTGTGGTTTGGGGTTGGTGGCTGGCCCTTGTTGGTATTGGCCGGTCTCATCTTCTTTAGCGCGGTGTACGACCGCTGCCCGATCTGGAAAGCGGTTACGTCATGGGTGCGCGATGTTACTGCGAAGCGATCAACTAGGAGGACACCGTGAAAATCGCGTTTGCGACCGATGATCATCATACGATAAGTCCACATCTTGGCCGGGCACAGTGGTATGAGGTGGTGACGATTGAGCAGGGGCAGGTGGTGAATCGGGAAGTGCGTCCGAAAGGGCGGCACCATCATCATGGAGATGAAGAGCACGATCATCATCATCACCATCACCGTCACGATGCGCACCACTGGTTGGTAGAAGCCGTGTCTGATTGCCAGATGATTGTGGCCCGCGGCATGGGTGAACCGGCTTTCCAAGGTGTGCAAGCTGCCGGCATACAGGCCATCTGCACTCCCTTGCGCACGATTGATGAAGCCGTGCAGGCGTATGTGAACGGTACGCTGACCCACCATCCTGAACGGGTGCATCACCGGCATTGAGCAGCGCTGTGTGCTTTGCCCCGATGTAATGGGCTTCGTCTCCTTGGGTGGCCCTTATCTCCCGGATCACTGATCCTGAGAGCGCAGGGTCGCCGGGATGATCGCCATCCCAAATATCTTCGCGTCCTCTGCGTTCCTCTGCGCCTTTGCGTTCCCATCCTTATGGGCGTTTGCTTGCTTTGCGCCGTGATCACCTCCTAGCGAGCAAGGGGTGAGGGCCAAAGCGATTGAGGCAGCCCGTGAGGACTATCGGAATACGTCACGCGATTGAAAAATACAGGATACGTTGCCGAAAGCTTTGGCCAAACTGATTGAAGATGAAGATGATTTATTGCGAGAACTGGTCGCCGAGCCGATGCACGGTTAGAATTGGCTGCCGGTCAGCTCACGCCGATTGTATTTCGCAAGCGGCGCGCGCTAAATACATCCATACTTGCGAAATGGTCTGAACGAAGTTTACTATTCCTTATTCCTACTCGTTATACTCACGCCTCGCAACCACGCTAGCACCTTGGTCTGTGCGATTACCGTCGCTTGAGCCTCGGTGCGCCGGCGCACTTCGACTTGCCCGGCGGCCAGCAGTTTCTCGCTTACCACCAATCGCCACGGCGCGCCGATCAGGTCGGCGTCGTTGAATTTGACCCCGGCCCGTTCGTCACGGTCATCAATCAACACCGACCAACCGGCGTTGCGTAGTTCGGCAGCGAGGGTGTGCGCTGCGGTCACGATGGCTTCTCCGCGTCCAATCGTGACGAGATGAATATCCGCCGGTGCGATGGCTGCTGGCCAGACGATCCCTCGTTCGTCGTGGTGCTGTTCGACGGCGAGATGGATGAGTGGTTCGAGATCGAGTTCGATGCCGGCTATCCATAGGAACCGGTTTTGCCCACCGGCATCTTGGATGGGCAGTGCAGTTTGTTGCGGAGCAGTGATTGTGCCGATCGCTGCACCATACCCTTCAATCCGCGCCGTTCCACAGCGCGGGCACGGATCACCGACCACCGCTTGCGCAATGTCTGCGACCAGCGTCGCTTCCCAATCGCGTCCGTAGACCACATCGCGCAAATGATAGCCGGGTCGGTTGGCGCCGGCCACCAGCGGTGTGCCATTCACGACGGTATAGTCTGCGACAACCAACACATCGTGTACCCCAACCGGTGAAGCGTAGCCCGGCGTTGCACCACAGGCTACGATCTGCTCGGCGCTAGCCGGTGTGAGTTCACCGGCATTAATTGCCGCAGCCAGTTTGACCAGACTCGCTTCGCGGTCGCCGCGCACTACGGCAAACACCAACCGTTGCCCACGATTGTCGTAAAAGAAGAGAGCCTTCGCCGTGGCTGCCGTTGGTATGCCGAGATATGCGGCCAGCGCCGCGATCGTATTCGCGCCGGGAGTCTCGATCAAACTCATCGCCAGCGTAGGACCGGCATACGGCGGTAACGGCGCCAGTGGTGCTTGTTCCAGAGGGGCACGGAATCCGCAAGCTGGACAATCGAGTGTGGCGACCGGCTTAGCCAGGCTATCAACGATAATCGTTGCGGTGCCGGGAGCTTGCAATGCTGCCGCGATATGATCAAGGCCACATTGACGCAACGCGGTGCTCAGCCGGTTGCGAGTTGCCGTAAGGTGCTGCTGAGCCTGCTCCTCATCGAGTGCTAGCACAGCCCAACTCAACGTTGTTGGGGTGGGTAAGTCAAGTAGTCCACGTGGGCGGGTAGCCAAACGTTTGCGGCGTCGCCAACTCCACAGCAATTGTGGCAATTGGCGGTACGAATCGATGTCGCGCCGAGCCAGTGCCGTTACCGTATCGCTCCACGAAGCGGTAGATGTCGTTGGTACAACGATCTCTTGGGCGCCATCGTTCTGCACGGCGGTACCAAGGATCGCAGCGAGTCGGCGAAGTATGGCACTGCCGAGTGGGAGCAGCACCGGTTCACCGTCGTTCAGCGTGCGCAGCATTCCTGCCCGCCAGAGCAGTTGGGTGGCGAGTGTATCTGCTTCAGCGGGTGCTTGGCGCAGTGTGCGACCAAACAGGGTAGCTAGTTGCATTGGTGTCGTTCCCTCTTATCCTCTCGCGTTCTAACCATCTCAAAACAAGTCCAACTGTGCCGGTGGCTCATTCGGCTTCGGCTCTGCCTCGGCGATCGGCGCACCACGGTTCCGCAATCGTGCTGTAATATCGCGGCACAAGCGTGGCGACTGTGCTTCGTCGGGGCAGTGCATAAACAGATATATACGCGGGTCAGTTTGTGCCCATTCCGTCACACGCGCCGCCCATTCCTCAAGAAACGGATCGTTACGCTCAAGATCGGGATGCCCGATATAGCGGATCAACGTCGGCCCACCACCGCGTAATGGGCGGAGCGGCACATCGGGTTTACGCTCACGCGCATCATTGAGTAATGCGCCACCCGGATCATCTGGGTCACGAATGGGACGTACATCCATCACTACCCACCCGATCCGGTAACGGTCGAGCAACGCCATCAGTGGCTTCTCACCCACTGGCACATACCAATCAGGATGCCGTACTTCTACCGCCAACGCAGCTTCTGTCGGCCAACCGGCCAGAAATCGCTCCAGATCGGCCAGTCGTGTTGGACCGTACCCCGGCGGTAGTTGCAGGAAGAAGGGGCCACACCGTTCACCAAGGCCCTGCATCCGTTCGACAAAGGCGCGCGCCTGCGGCACCTTCGCGGCCAGCGACCCACCATGGCTCACCTCGCGCGGCAATTTGCAGCAAAAGCGAAAGGTGGCCGGCGTCTCGGTGGCCCACCGTGCTACGGTTGCCGATGATGGCGTGGCATAGAAGGTCGTATTACCTTCGACGGTCGTAAGTTGCCGACTATAGAGCTTGAGAAATTCGCTACTGCGCGTCCCTGGTGGAAAAAAATCCCCTACCCAACCGGGGTACGCCCAGACAGCACAGCCAATTCTGATCATCGTAGGCTCCAAAGCCAAATGATACTACTTCTCAGTGTATCTTATTTGCCCCTCCGCGCCTTTGCGTTGACACCCTTTGCGCTCTTTGTGTCCTTTGCGCTTTTGCGTTAGACTAAAACCGCTCGGTGATCACCTTTGGCTGAGTGAACAAGCGCAAATAATCACTCCCTCCGGCCTTGCTGTCGGTGCCCGACATATTGAAGCCGCCGAACGGCTGCACCCCCACTAGCGCGCCGGTACACTTGCGGTTAAAGTAGAGATTGCCAACGTGGAACTCTTCGCGTGCCCGTTCCAGCCGTTCGAGATTGCGGCTATAGAGACCGCCGGTCAGGCCATATTCGGTATCGTTCGCGATGGCTAGGGCCTCGTCGAAGTTGGCAGCGCGGATAAAGGCCAGCACTGGCCCGAAAATCTCTTCTTGGGCAATGCGGGCATGCGGCTTGACATCGGCGAAGATGGTCGGATTAATGAAGAAGCCACCATCCTTGACCAGCTCGTGATCGATCACCTCGCCACCGGCGACCAAGCGGCCCTCTTCCTGCCCAATCGCAATATACTGGCTGATCGAATCGAAGGCACGCTGGTCGATCACCGCCCCCATATCGGTCTCTGGTTTCGTTGGGTTGCCCAGACGTAAAGCTCTCGCCTTCTCAATCACCCGTTGCAACACCTGATCGTATACCCGATCGACCACAATGGCTCGCGAACAGGCACTGCATTTCTGACCCTGAAATCCAAATGCACTGATCACGATACCGGTCGCCGCCGCTTCCAGATCAGCCGTCTCATCAACGATGATCGCATCTTTGCCGCCCATCTCAAGGATCGAGCGCTTGAGCCAGTTCTGGCCAGGTTGGCGCACAGCGGCGCGCTGCTGAATGCGCAAGCCGACATTCTTCGAGCCGGTGAAGCCGATAAAGCGCACCAGCGGGTGATCAACCAGAAAGTCACCGATCACCGCATCTTCACCAGTGACGAGATTGACTACTCCCGGCGGCAAGCCAGCCTCTTCCAAAATCTGTACCAACAGATTGGCCGTAACCGGCGCGCGCGGCGACGGTTTCAGCACCACCGTATTGCCAACCACAATCGGGGCAACGGTCAGCGTTGTTGTGATAGCAAGCGGAAAATTCCACGGCGGAATGGCCAACCCCGGCCCCAGCGGAATGTAGCGCAACTCATTACATTCGCCGGGATAGGGCACGAGCGGTTGCCGCTCGCCTTGCAACGCGAGCGCTTGCCGCGCATACCACTCGCAAAAGTCAATCGCCTCGGCCACATCAGCATCGGCTTCGACCCAATTCTTGCTGACTTCGTGCATCATCCACGCCGCCAGCTCTTCCTTCCGCCGGCGCATAATCGCCGCTGCGCGCAGCAAGACCTGTGCCCGCGCGCTCACCGGTGTGCGCGACCATGAGCGAAAGGCGGCATCGGCGGCTACCACCGCCTGATGAGCCTGCTCTTGCGAGGCACTACTTACATAACCAACAACTTTCTTCGGCTCAGCCGGGTTAATCGAGACCAGTTTGCGCTCGGTGATGATGTGCTCGCCGCCGATGACTAGCGGGTAGGTCCCTCCCTGTTGCCCGGCGACGTGCCGGATCGCGCGTTGCATTGCCGCCCGACGATCACCGCTATCAAAGTTCCCAAACGGCTCATTCTGAAAAGGGGTCAGCATATTCTGCTCCTTACTGTTTTAGGATTACCGTCACAGCACCATTGTAGCAGGGAAATAATAAAGATTCATCAAACAGAGATAGTCGGGGATGCGGTTCACAACCGCTCTACCCATCGTGGCAGTAGACAATGGATTACCGTTCAAGGCGGTGGTACCGTCGGTCAGCACAACGATGTCATTGCCAGCGTCAGAGCAACGAAGGCGGCGGGCAAATGTAGATTGCCGTTGGCGGTATTCACATCTCTGCCACATGAGTGCAGTCTGTCTGTTAGCAGTGGGAGGGATATAACTCAGCCGTGGAATAGTAAATAAGGATTGAGCACGACCAACGTAGCAAACGTGCAAAAACACCATCTCCAACATTGAGTAGTATTTTATGCGGGTGATAACTTTTGCTCCATCACAACAAACAGTCGATCCTCAGGTTTAATCATATCAAAGGTAAAACCGCTAAACAACTGTACATTCTGGAAGCCTGCTTTTTCAAATAAATCTTTTACTTGAGATTGGCTGTAAGAACGTGTTGCTGGTGATCGTTTATACAATTCTTCTATTACAACTTTTTCGTCAATCATTTTTTGATATAAATCTTCTGTACTCTCACATTCGCTAATAGGATTGAACCAAGAGCGAACCACTCTACGAAACGTTACACCATCTGCTTTACGAACTGCTGTTTGCTCCCATTCCGACTCAAGCGACTCTCCTTCTTTCCATAAAGTCATAAGTGATGCAACTAATATACCACCTGACAGTAAGTGTGCATATAGTCGTTTCATTACTCG
>NZ_JBMFNE010000023.1:0-68115 GCF_049970315.1 Chloroflexus sp. | reverse complement strand
TTTGCGTTGTTGCGTCCTTCGCGCCTGTGCGTCCGTTGCGCCCTTCGCGCCTTTGCGTTTTTGCGTCCTTCGCGCCTTTGCGTTGTTGCGTCCTTCGCGCCTTTGCGTTGTTGCGTCCTTCGCGCCTTTGCGTTGTTGCGTCCTTCGCGCCTGTGCGTCCGTTGCGCCCTTCGCGCCTTTGCGTTTTTGCGTCCTTCGCGCCTGTGCGTTGTTGCGTCCTTCGCGCCTTTGCGTTTTTGCGTCCTTCGCGCCTTTGCGTTGTTGCGTCCTTCGCGCCTGTGCGTCCGTTGCGCCCTTCGCGCCTTTGCGTTGTTGCGTTAACCTCCTGCGTCTCTGACGCTCTCAAGTAACAACTCGGCCACATCACGCCGCTGCAACGTCTCGGCGCGACCCGTATTCTTGGCCGCATCTTCAAACATTACCATACAAAACGGACAAGCAACAGCCACCGTCTGTGGTTGTACAGCGGTCAGTTGCTCAAGCCGGATCACGTTCACGTTGCGCTCACCCCACCGTTCGAGCCAGACATTCCCACCACCACCACCGCAACACATCGCCCGTTCGCGGTTACGATCCGGAGCTTCAACCAACTCAATGCCGGGGATGTTGTGCAATAAACTACGCGGGTCATCGTAGATATCGTTATAACGCCCGATATAGCAGGGATCGTGATAGACCACCCGCTCACGCACCGCTTTCGTCGGCTTGAGTTTACCTTCGCGCACCAGCCGAGCCAAAAACTCGGTGTGATGGACAACCTCGTAATCAATACCGGCCCGCCCGCCAAACTGCGGGTATTCGTTTTTGATACTGTTGAAACAGTGAGCACACGTGGTAACGATAGTACGGAACTTATACTGGTGCATCGTCTCAATGGCCTGCTGGGCTTGGGATTGGAAGAGCAACTCTTCCCCCATCCGGCGGGCCGGGTCACCGGTACAGCACTCCTCTTCGCCAAGGATGGCAAAATCAACCCCTGCCTTCTGTAACAACTGCACCATCGCTCGTGCCACTTTACGCGATCGTTCATCGTAGCTAGGTGCGCACCCAACCCAGTACAAGACCTCGACCTGTTCTTTCTCGGCCAAGATCGGCACGTCAAGTCCCTCCGTCCACGCGGTACGTTCGCGGGCAGGCAGCCGCCACGGATTACTCTGCCGCTCGATCCCTTCCAGCACCCGTTTAACCCCTTGCGGCACTTCGCTAGCGATCATCGTCAAGTGGCGGCGCATATCGACAATATCGTCAACATGCTCGATCATCGCCGGGCATTCATGGACGCAGGCGTTGCATGTCGTACACGCCCACAATTCCTCGGCCTCAATGACCGTACCAACCAACGGCAACGTCTCGGCAGTGGCACCGTTGCCGTTAAGTTCGGCCAAGGTCTTAATGGTGCCATCTTTGAAATGGATCGGGTCGCCACGCTGTAAATCGGCCAGTTTCGTAATAATGTATTTTGGCGAGAGCAAAGCTCCACTCGCATGAGCCGGACAAACGCTCTGGCAACGTCCACAGCGCATACATGCATCGAGATCCATTCGCCGCTTCCACGTCAGATCGGCAAGTGTTGCCACCCCTAAACGTGGTTCTTCCTTCTCAATTTCGGCTTCGAGGTCGGGGATGGGGTCGAGCGCACCCTTTGGTTGCAGATCGCGGAAGAACGTATTCAGCGGTGTATAGAGAATGTGCCGGAACTTGCTAAACGGTAATGAAGCCATAAACAGACCGGTGGCGAGTGCATGGGTATACCAGAGCAGCGGGTGTATCATCAATGCCACCGGACTCCCATCACCCAAGCCGATTGCCCGGAAGAGGGTGGCCAGCGCAAAACCCAGATACGCCAGCCGTGCCCACTCTTGCTCATAAACCGGTACCCCGCCAATGGTTTGGTTTGCGATGCGCAATCCCTCGATAAGGAAGCCACCAATGCCAATAAACAGCATTACGCCCAACACCCACGCATCGGTGCGTCGATTGTCGAGTCGATCTGGCTTCGTGCGGTAACGTCGCCATGTCGCCCAGATCAAACCGGCGACGAAGGCCAAACCGAGTGTATCAAGGATGAATTCGTAGCTTTTGTAGAAATCGCCGACGAGGATTTTACCGGCTTGTTCACCCATCAACGGTACCGTAAAGTCCTCTTCAACCGCGATAATATCGGTACCGATGAACAGGGTAAGAAAGCCGAAAAAGATCAGTGCATGCATCACTCCGGCTCGTCGGTCGCGGAGAACCTTCTTTTGCCCCAAACTCTGACGGGTGAACTCAAGGAAACGAGTTACCGGATTGCCGATCCGATTCGCGGGCCGTCCGTGACTCCAACGTCTGATGTCGCGCAGGATACCCCACGCCATGACGGCGGTTGTGATGAGAACGGTGAGATAGAGAAAAGTTGCGCCAATGGTATGGTCAATGTTCCAATAGATCTCGCGGATGGCGATAATCTGCTCTTGCTCCATTGCTTCTCTCCGCACAAATACCGGCGCTTAAAGGTGCGCTGATCATAGCATTCGTGCTGCGAAGCGTCAATGCGACAGAAATAGCGTTTATTGGGTAGATACTGACTATGCTCTGGACTATTTCGGCTCAGCGAACGCGACGAGCGGCCCGCGTACCGATACCGCTACCCGTGCACCAATCGGGAGATCATGCCAAGGCGCGAGGCGAGCATTGATCAGCGTACCATCACTAAGGACGATCTCGTAGCGAACATCAGCGCCAAAAAAGTTCCGTTCAACAACCCGATGGGGAGATTCCTCGTCGAGCGTCAGTGTGATCATTTCAGGACGGATCATCACGTTAACCGGACCGAAGTGGGATTGAACGAGTGGTAATGGCCCCAAGGCGCTCTGGGCGACCATGCCTTGTGCTATCGCCGGTACGAAATTGGCGGCGCCGACGAAAGTGGCGACAGCCCGACTGGCCGGTCGTTCGTACAACTCCCGTGGAGGTGCAACTTGCACAATCTGTCCGTCGATCATTACCCCGACTATATCGGCAATACTCAGCGCCTCTTCCTGATCATGGGTAACGAACAAGGCAGTAGCGCCTTCACGGCGTAAAATCTGTCGAACCTCATTACGCACAGTTTGGCGTAGACCGGCATCGAGGTTCGAGAACGGTTCATCGAGCAAGATCAAGGTTGGACGGGGCGCGAGGGCGCGGGCCAATGCTACCCGCTGTTGTTGCCCTCCCGATAACTCGTGAGGCATCCGCCGGCCAGTATCGGCTAGACCAACCAGCGCCAGCAACTCTTCCACACGCTTCACCCGGTCGGGGCCACGCGGTAGGCCATAGGCTACATTTTGGGCCACACTCAGGTGTGGAAACAGTGCATAATCCTGAAACACCATCCCGATCCGTCGTTGTTCGGGAGGTACGCTAGCGCCGCACGGCCCTACCACCGTGCGCCCACCGATCATAATGACGCCATGATTAGGCTGCTCGAATCCGGCAATCAGGCGCAGCAGCGTGGTTTTACCGCAGCCCGATGGGCCAAGCAGAGCCATAAATTGGCCGGCGGCTAACTCAAGATCGACTTCCTTGACCGCTGTGAGCAGGCCATAGCGGCGTGTGAGGCGTTGGATGGAGAGCGCAGTTGTTTCAACCGTGATCATGTGCCGTACCGGGTCGTACATGTTATCGTATTTCCTTTCGATTGTAACATACTCGTGAAAGTTGTTACCCGTTTACTACGCAGATGACCATCACATGGTATAGTTGATACCACAGAGTAGCGAAGGCGCTACTCGTAACGAGGCGTTAGGGAGGTAAGCAGTATGTTTGTTGGCGAGCGCATGTCGCATCCTCCGATTACGGTAACTCCGGAGACTTCGATTCATGATGCAATGCATCTGATGCGCACCGAACATATTCGGCGTGCACCGGTCGTTTCTCACGGTCGTTTGGTCGGTATTGTCTCACTTAAAGACCTGATTAACGCCTCGCCCTCGCCGGCAACGACGCTGAGCGTGTGGGAGTTGAATTATTTGCTGAGCAAGCTGACGGTTGAGCGTGTGATGACGCGCGAAGTCTACACGGTGACCGTTGATACCCCCATCGAAGAAGCGGCGCGCATTATGGCCGACCGGCGGGTCGGTGGTTTACCGGTGATGCGGGAGAACGAGTTAGTCGGTATCATTACTGAAACCGATTTGTTCAAAATCTTCTTGGAACTGATGGGTGCACGTAACGCCGGTATCCGAGCAACGGTGTCGATGGCCGATGAACCAGGTGCATTGGCGAAACTGACAGCGGCGATTGCCAACAGCGGTGGTAATATCATTGCCCTTGGAACATTCGCCGGTGAAACGGCGGCAATGTCAGAAGTGACCTTTAAAGTCAGTGGCATGACGGTCGATCAGGTGCGTGAAGTGATAAAGCCGGTCGTCGCAAAGGTGATCGACGTGCGTGAAACGCATCCGTGATCGGTAACGTTACGTTCGAGCGAGAGACGTTGCCTCGCAACGCCTCTCGCTCGTTATCGCATGATCATCGGCAACAACGACTGATAGATGATCAGTTCGCTATCGACCCGCAAGTGCAGATCGACAATTTCACTCTCGTTGCCGTTGCGGTCGAACGCTTGGTAGCGCAGATGGTATGTTCCATCGGTTAGTGCGCCGATAGTCACGTTGTTTTCGGTGGTCGTAATCCACGTCTCCCCATCCCACGAATACCGTAATCCGGTGCCGCCACCCCCCAAATCGGAAGCGCTCACCCGCAGATCGGTAATCTGCCGGACGTGATTCCCAACCCCCTCACCCTCGACAAGACCGTCGCGCAACAGCCTAAAGTCGGCTGTTCCCGGTTCTTTGATCCGATAACCGACGGCAGCTTCACCCTCGACTTCAAAGTATTTGATAGCAAGCGTGTGTCTTCCCGCCGGTAGCGTGATCGTGCCGGTTACGGTGGTAAAGGGATGGAGGCCGGGGTTGGCGATGACGAGTTGCTCGTTCACCCAGAGCCATGCACCATCGTCGCTGCTCAGCTCGAAGGTGTATACACCTTCGATCGGGGCGACGAATGTGCGGGTCTGTTCGATCAGAAAATGATCGTGGAGATTAGGCAATGGCCCACCGTCGCCCCATGCGCGTAACTCACCATTCCAGACAAAACTGTCCAACAACTCGCCGCGCCGCACACTCAGCGGGTTCTGCGTGCGGGCCAAAAGGCGCACAGGGGTATTGGCAAGGCGGTAAACCATTGCCAGCGGTTGAAGTAACTCGTCGTAACGGGTCGGTTGCGGTGGTTGCCGTTCAGGCGTGATCGTAATCTGCTGTTCGGCCTGATTAAGGGCGGCATAGGTAACGTATTCGTGGATCGCGCCGGCGCGTAGCGTTACCACCCCCGGAACCCGAAAGCGGACGTAGCCGACAATCATTTGGCTTTCGCCAGGATCGAGGCGCCCATCAATTCCCCACCGCCATGGATAGCCGCCGGTCTCGCCCACACAGGGAACGCTGCGGTCGGTAGGACCAAGCATGACGCGGAAACGTCCGGCTTCTTTCGGAAACGCAGGATAGCTCTGGTTAGCATTACCGAGAAAGCACTCACCTTCATCGTAGACGTAACCGTTGCGTTCCGGCGTTGAGGAGCTAAGATCGAACACGGTGCCGCCCGGTGGGTCTTGGCCGTAGATCGGCACTGTGCCGACATTACGCACGGTAAAGCGCACCGGAAGTACTTCACCGGCGGCAATGGTGGTAGCCCCGTATTCGACCGCCACCAGTTCAAGGCGTTGATTTGCCGTATCAATCGGCTGCCATTGCACGGCGTCAAACAGTATTGCCCGCTGCGACGATAGTGGTTCACCGGTGAGATCTGACAGTTCCAGACGGGCAGTACCGGTGGCGAAGTTGTACGAACCGATATCTACCCACCCTTGCTGGACTGCCTGATCGACGACGCGCTCAATCGTACCACCGGCAGTCGTGATTCGATACCGTGCTTGCCGGGTTAAGGTCAGGGGGGCGCAATTATCGGGAATATGCACTAACACCCGGTAGACACCGGCAGCCGGCAAATTAGGACGCCACGTTGCCCAATTGGTACTTTCGGATTGCCGATCGGTGGCGTAGGTGTAGAGTACGCTACCGCCATAGCCACAGACGGCAGGGTACCAACGAGCGTTGCTACGGCTAAACCCGCTCTCGTGCTCTTCAATCACGAGATCGCCGTTGTCGGGTTGGCTCTCCCCAATGAGGCGAGCTTGTACCCGTTGACGGATCAACGGTAAGAGATTGAACAGGCGGTCACCGGGACAGGTTGTATAGCCGTTGGGTGTGACTTGTCGGTGACCGCTGATGTGGTCAATCACTGCACCAGGGTTGAACGGAGCGCAGTAGCGTGAGATCGAGCAACCGTAATAGAAACTGCGTCCCATCGGATCGATGTGTTTCTGGTCGGCTTTCCACGCGAGCAGTGCTACCAACGACTCAATCGCGGCTGCGGTTGGCTCAATCGTGCTATACGTACCGATGAGCGATACCCCCATTGATCCATAATTAGCGGTATCGTGGAAACCGACGACGTCATTACCGCCGGCCCGACCTTCATAGATCACCCCATTCGGGTCAATCAGATAGTTGTAGCCAATGTCGCCCCATCCGCGCGTATAGGTGTGAAACGACCAGATGGAACGCACAACATCAGCCCACGTTTGTCCTGCTGCCAGCGTGTTTGAGCTGGCAGTATGATGGATAACCAGGTGCCGTACCGGATAGTACGCGGGTGGCGCTTGCGGACTGCTCTGACCATGGGGATTGCCCCAAGCGGTTCGACTGACGATAGATGGGCGATCAACAGCGCTTGCCCCGGCTGCCGGGGTAGCTACCGGTGTAGCCGGACCGAACCGGCTATCAACTAGACTGACACGCAGCGAGTGGAATGCCGTTGGGTCAGTCAGCTCAATCCGCACCTGATACCAACGGCGGTCGTCGCCGGCGTAGATGATTTCACTCCAATGCACATCGGGGCCGTCGTTGACTTGCCACAACTCAGGATCCTCGGCTATCTGTGTCCAATCGCTCCACGCTATCCCGTCGGTACTTACTCTCACGGTGACAAAGGTTGGTACCGCCGGTTCAACTGACCACCGCAACAAGAGATGCGTAAATGGCCGTGGTGCAGACATGGGTGGTGTCAGGTACCCATTAGTCGTAGCAAGCAGCGGGAATGTATCGGCGGATGCTGCCCCGGAATGGGTTACAAAGAGCTGCTCATCTGGTCGCCCATCGGCAGCAATGGTCGGAGCAGCCGGAGCCGGTGTGAGCGGTAGGATCATCGCCCAGAGGAGGCTGATGATAATAGCTAGACGATTACGAAATCGCATCGCACACCTCGGTGTATCACATCGCGTGTTCCTCACCCATTCTTAACGATAGTGTGTCGTAAAAACGATGGTTTTAGATGACGAATTGATGACGTAGTGGATCGCAATATTGCTGTAAGCCTTCCGTCATCTCGTTGAATTGCCGGTTTTGTCAAGTTCTGCTACCATACATAACAGTTGATGACTGGTTGTATGTGTGCTCTGAGCTGTGCCTACTTCCTTGCCGGCGTTTATGAATGCCATTCGCTCAAGCATCCAACTTAAAATCTTGCTCTTGCTGCTCGGTCTTGCCTTACCGCCGTTGATTGTTGTTGGCTGGCTTGGACTGAGCAGTTTACATATTGCCCGCGAAACTGCCGTGAATGAGGGTACGAATGCACTTCGCCAACAAGCGACAGCAAGCTTGCAGCAGCGGGCGACCGATAAAGCACAGTTTTACGATGCAGCCCTGATCGGCGTTCAACAACAGGTCGAGGCAGTCGCGGGGTATGCACTCGAGCGGTATGAATCCTTAGGCGAAACGAATAATCGCGAGCGGGTGTGGGTGGCACCGCGGCCAACCGATGAACTCCTGCGCCGCTACGCTTCTCAGGTCGCTTACGTGCGCCAAATCATTCCCATCTTGCGCACGATGGTCGCCAATAATTCGTTGGTCAACATCGGCTACATCGCACTTGAAGAAGGTGGAGTAATCGCCTTCGACAATGAGGCGGTGATTGACCAGTTGCTCACCCTTGAAGCGTTCGATCCGCGAGTACGACCGTGGTATACCAAGGCGCGCGATACTGGTACAACCGTGTGGACGGAGCCTTACATCGACGCCAATAGCGGCATGTTGGCAACCACATGTGCCCGCCCGCTCTACGACCGACAGGGTCGGTTGATCGGTGTCGTAGCGTTTGATCTGTTACTCAACACCATTCAGCAAGATCTGCTAACGGTTGATGTTGGTTCCAATGGCTATGCGTTCTTGGTCAATACCAACGGTGACGTCGTCGTGCGCCCGGATATGCAGGCTGTGGGTCGGTGGGATCAGCCATACCGCACCGAAAACTTACTCAACGCTGCCAATGCCGATCTGCGTGTCGTGGCCGAGCGGATGGTTGCCCGGCAATCAGGCGTCCAATTGATCCAAGAACAAGGACAGGTGAGTTACGTTGCGTATGCTCCGATCACCACGGCAGGTTGGAGCGTAGCCTTGGTGATTCCGGCAGATGAGATCGATGAACCGGCGATTGCCACCGGTGCTCGTCTTAGTGAGAGTCAAAGCCGGTTATGGAACCAACTGGTTGCGACGTTGCTGTTGATCATTGTGCTGATTAGTCTGCTGGGTCTGTTACTCTCGCTCTCTTTCACCAAGCGGATCAGCGTACTGCGTGAAGGGGTGCGTGCGGTTGCCGCCGGTGATCTGTCACAACGGTTGCCGCCCGCCGGTAATGATGAGATTGGTCAGTTGGTTGCTGCTTTCAACCAGATGACCGACACGTTGCAGAGTAAAATTGCCGAGTTGGAAGAGAATGCTCGCCAATTGGCAACGCTGAATGCGGTCTCGAACGAATTGAAAAGTATTCTTTCGTGGCCGGTATTGCTCGAAACGATCCCAAGAGTGGTCTGCGAGCGGTTTGGTTTCGACCGCGCTGTGCTGTATCTCGTTGATGGCGATGTGCTACGGGCGGTGAATGCATCGTTTGGCCCCGGCAATGAATGGCAAGCACAGCAGTTTCTCGCCGTTGCCAATGCTAACCCACTCCGTATCGATGGTGGGAGTGTCGAAGCCGATGTCGTGCGCAGCCGCAAAGCCATCATCATTGATAATCCGTGGGAACATCCACGGGTCGATAAAGCGAAACAGGCCATCTCTGCCAGTCGTTCGTATGTGCAGGCTCCGATCTTTGGGCGTAACGATACGGTGATCGGTATTATCTCGGCTGATTACAAACTGAGCCAGCGACCGGTACAGGCGCGTGATGCCGCTCAATTGCTCACCTTTGCCAGTATGGTCGGTCTGACCATTGAGAATGTCCAGCTCTATAATGATCTTGAGCAGCAGGTAGCCCAGCGTACTGAAGAATTGCGCGCCGCGTTGGAACGGGCACAGTTGGCCGACCGACGCAAGAGCGATTTTCTCGCCAGCATTAGCCATGAGTTGCGTACACCGTTAAATGCAATTATTGGCTTCTCAACCGTCTTGCTCGATGATACTGAGCAACCATTGACGCCAACTCAGCGTGAAGATGTGCAGAGTATCAACCGCAATGGCCGATTCTTGCTCCACTTGATCAATGAGTTACTCGATTTAGCACGAATTGAAGCTGGTCACCTCAACCTGGAACTAGGATCGGTTAATCTCTATCAGATCACCGCTGAGGTTTGCGATACGGTGCAGACGTTGTTGCGTAATCGGCCGGTGACGCTACGGAATGCGTTACCGACGGTGTTACCCGATGTCGTTGCCGACAGCGATCGTTTGCGTCAGATTCTGTTTAATCTGCTCTCGAATGCGATTAAATTCACAGAACGTGGTACTATTACGGTAAGCGCTCAGGTACTTGATGAGGTCAATGAAGACGGTAAACTCTGTCGGTATGTTGCGGTAAGTGTGTCGGATACCGGCATCGGCATTCCTCACGAGCGGCAACAAGATATCTTTGGCGAGTTTGTGCAGATTCACGGTCGGCGATCGCGGCTTGGTGGTACCGGGTTAGGGTTGGCGATCACCCGCAAATTGGTAGAGGCCCAAGGCGGGCGAATCTGGGTTGATAGCACACCGGGTATTGGTTCCACCTTTACCTTTACGCTACCGGTTGCTCAACCGGCCTTCATGACTGAGCCGGATGAGGCTAACGTCACAACACTATGAGCCAAATGCCGCAAATCTTGTACATTGAGGATAATCCAGACAACCAACGTTTGGTGCAGCGGGTACTATCGGCACGCGGTTACCAGGTGGTGATTGCCGAAGATGGGCCGCAAGGGCTTGCGCTGGCCCGTACCAGCCATCCGGTATTAGTGTTGGTCGATCTTGGTATTCCCGGCCTCGACGGGTATGAGACAACGACCCGTCTCCGTTCATTACCGCATATGCATGGGGTACCGATCATTGCCCTAACTGCCGATGCTTCGCCGGGTTCGCGTGAACGAGCGCTTGTTGCCGGATGTGATGGTTATCTCAGTAAACCGATTGACGCCCGCGCGTTACCGGCCCAGATCGCCGAGTTTATCGATGGACGGCGTGAGCGGTTGCCCGCTACCATGGAGACGGAGCTGCTGCGGTCGTACAACCAGAAGTTGGTTGAGCGGCTCGAGGCGCGGGTGCGTGAGCTGACCATTGCCAACGCCCAGTTGCAAGACCTCGACCGCATGAAGGACCAGTTCCTTGCTACCCTCTCGCACGAGCTGCGTACCCCGCTCACCTCGCTGCTTGGCTATCTCGAATTGTTTGACCGTGGGATGCTCGGTCCGCTCAATCCCCAGCAAGAAGAGGCTATTCGGGTGATGCGGCGCAGCGGCGAGATTTTGGCCCGTCAGTTGAACAATCTGCTCTATTTTCAGGAAGTTCGTAGCCGTTCATTGAGTTTTGTTCAGTTACAGCCACTCGATATTTTGCGTCCGCTGATCGCAGCGGCTCGTGAACGGGCTGCCCAGGCCCAATTGCAATTTGACGTGGTTCTGTCGGAGATAAAGCCGATTGAAATCGACCGCTCGGCGTTTGAACAGATGGTACGGAACTTGCTTGATAATGCGTTCCAGTACACACCACCGGGTGGGCGGGTGCGTTTGATTGTGCGTGATGAGCCGACGCGGTTGATTATCCGGATTGAAGATACCGGCATCGGGATTGCTCCTGCCGAGCACGAAAAAATCTTCCTCCCCTTCTACCAAGTCGATCATTCGCTCGCCCGTAGCTATTCCGGTAGCGGATTGGGGTTGGCGATTGTGCGCCATATCGTCGATGCCCATGGAGGGCATATTGCGTTGCGCAGCGCCCTCGGTGAAGGGAGTGCATTCACCGTAGCGCTGCCCCGCCGATTGTGACGATACGATGTTAGGCCTCGGTAAACTGCAATTGATATAGTCGGTAGTAGTAACCACGTCGGGCCAGCAGATCCTCGTGAGTGCCGTCTTCGACCACTCGCCCCTTGTGTAACACGATAATCCGATCAACATGCCGTATCGTGCTCAACCGATGGGCAATGATGATGCTGGTACGACCACGCATCAAGCGGGTGAGTGCCTCTTGGATCAGGGTCTCGGTTTCGGTATCAACGCTACTGGTTGCTTCGTCGAGAATGAGCAATACCTCTGGATTGAAGGCAATAGCGCGTGCGAACGCAAGCAATTGGCGTTGGCCGATCGAGAGATTGGCGCCACGCTCACGTACCTCGTACTCGTAACCGCCGGGGAGGCGCTCGATGAAACGGTGTGCGCCGACCAGTTCGGCAGCGGCTCGAACCTGATCATCACTAATTGCCGTATTGTGGAGGCGAATATTACTGGCAATCGTGCCGCTAAAGCAGACCGGGTCTTGAGGGACGGCAGCAATATGGCGGCGTAGTTCAGCTTGGGCTACTTCGCGAATGTCGATGCCGTCGAGTGTAATCTGACCGGATTGCACATCGTAAAAGCGGGCGAGTAATCCGACCAACGAACTCTTGCCGGCACCGGTTGCCCCGACAATCGCCACCGACTGCCCGGTGGGAATGTGCAGCGTAATACCGCGTAGGACCGGTTCTGCCGGATCGTAGCCGAAGACGACATTGTGTAGCGCGATTTCGCCACGTACCGGTTGCGGGAGTGGACGGGGTCGATCCGGATCGCGCACTTCGGCTTGGGTGTCGAGTACGGTGAAGATGCGCTCGGCAGAGGCCATGGCCGATTGCAGGACAGTGTAGCGTTCGGCGAGGTTGCGGATGGGTTGGAAGGCGCGTTCGAGATATTGGATAAACGCGGCGAGTGTGCCGAGCGAGGCCCAGCCGGCCAGTACGCCATTACCTCCGCCCCAGAGTAACCCGGCGGTGCCAATGGTAGCGAGGAGGTTGACCGACGGAATGAAAATGGCAAAGATTAGCACCGAACGAATGTTAGCCTGCATATATTCGTCACTGAGACGCTCAAAATGTGCGCGGCTGCGATCTTCGCCGTTGAACAACTGAGTTACGAGGATACCGCTAATTTGCTCACTGAGAAAGGCGTTGATCCGGGCTAAGCGCTGCCGCACAAGCCGATAGGTCGTGCGCATAAACCGCTGGTAAATCGCCACAATCAGGGCCAATATCGGCAATATCGCCACACTAATCAGGGCCAGTCGCCAATTGAGAACGAACATGACAACGATAATCCCGATCAGGGTGAGCAGATCGGCGATGATCATCACCACGCCCTGCGTCAAAAACTCGTTGAGGGCATCGACATCGTTGGTAATCCGGGTAATCAAGCGTCCGACCGGATTGCGGTTAAAGAAGGAGAGACTCAGTGACAGAATATGGCGAAAGATTGCCACGCGCAGATCCTTCATGACCTGCTGCCCGACGCTGTTGATGAAATAGGAGTGACTATAACGAAACGCAAAGTTGGTCAGCAACGCACCGAGAAACGCCACAAAATAAGGCCAGACCCCATCGACGGCGCCGGCACTGATCGGGCCATCGATAGCTTGTTGGATGAGCAACGGTGGTAGCAGATCGGTCAGAATTGCCCCAAGCAGTAATCCAATGGCCAAACTCAACCGACCCCAATATGGGATGACATAACCGGCCAAGCGGCGCACCAGCCGGCCATCGTAAGCTTTTCCCAGAATAGTATCGTCATCAAACCCGTGTGACATTCATCGCTCCCTGCTGTCAGATTAACGCACACACCATATGATTCGGCTTAGTTGTCCTCTTCCTGTTCCAGTTCGGCAGTGAGCAACTCCCGACGATACATCGCGGCGTAGCGACCGTTGAGGGCAAGTAACGTCTGATGTGACCCCTGCTCAACGACCTGACCATCTTCAAGTACGATTATTTGATCGGCATCGCGTACTGTTGCGATGCGTTGCGCGATAATGATCGTTGTTCGTCCACGCATCTCAGTCTGCAAACTGGTCAGGATCTGGGCTGCGGTGTGAGTATCGACGCTACTCAACGCATCATCGAGAATCAGAATGCGTGGATCGCGCATAAGCGCACGAGCGATTGCCACACGCTGCTTCTGCCCGCCCGACAGCGTCACCCCGCGTTCACCGACCATCGTCGCGAGGCCGCCGGGAAACTGGTCGAGATCGTTTACCAACCGTGATACCTCGATGACACGCTTCAGGCGTAGTGGATCGATGTCGGAAACACCAAACCCAATATTTTCTTGCAGCGGTAGACTGAACAGAAAACTCTCTTGTGGCACATACCCGATCATCCGGCGGAGAGCGGCCAAATCGAGGGCGCGCACATCAACTCCATCGATAAGCACCTGCCCTTCATCGGGGTCACACACTCGCCCGATCAAGTTAACCAGCGTCGTTTTACCGGCGCCAGTCGCACCAACAATTGCCAGCGAGCTACCGGCGGGAACGGTAAACGACAGATTGCGTAGCAACCAGCGGTCATTACTATCGGCGCGTAAACCGACACCACGAAATTCGATGGCCCCATGACCGGTCGGTAGCCGTGGGGTTGGCGGTGAGGTAATGGTGGGTTGGCAGCGCAGGATCTCGTTCAACCGTTCGAGTGACGCAGTAGCTTGTTGATATAAATTGACCATCCATCCTAAAATAATCATGGGGAACGCAAGTAAGGCCAAATAGGCGTTAAACTGAACCAACTCACCGATGGTCAACGTACCGGCAGCAACCATTTGCCCGCCGAAGAGCAAGATCAACGCCGAGATCAGACCGAGGCAGAGGGTCATTGCTGGCCAGAGCGCGCCTGACAACAACACATAGCGCAGATTCAGGTCGCGGTAGCGTTCGTTATCGTTTGTAAAGACGGCGATCTCAGCTTCTTCCTGGGCAAATGCCTTAATCGTGCGAATACCGGCAAAACTCTCTTGGGCACGGGTTGACAGGACACCGAACTGATCTTGCACTCGGTGAAAAATCTGGCGCATACGGCTACCGATCACTACAAAGATGACGGTCGCCATTGGTAACAAGAGCACGACTAACAGGGCAAGTAACGGCTGGGTCACGACCATCAGCACGGCGGCCGCCAAAAAGGTAAGCAATGCAGTCGCTGCACCGTTGAGACCGGGACCGAGGAACTGGCGCACGGCGCTCAGGTCATTGGTCAGGCGGGCCATCAGATCGCCGGTGTAGTGGTGCTGGTAAAACGCCTGATCGAGGCTGAGCAAACGGTCAAACAGATCGGTGCGCATATCTTTCTCGATCCGGTAGGAAGTGACGGCAATCAGCATCCGTTGCGCAAACTTGAGTGTCCCATCGAGGATGGTCAACCCAATCAACACACCACCAAAGATAAGTAATTGGCGTGGGTTGATCACACCACCGTTCAGACTATCAACGGCGAAGCGCAACACCAGTGGGCCGAGTGCGCTGACGGTGGCACCGAGCGCGGCGGCCAAACAGCCGAGGAGCAGACGACGCTGGTAGCGGCGTAAGTATGGAAATAAGACACGCAGGTGATGCATAGCAACTCCTGACAAATCAAATATCGTCAGAGTAGTATACTTGATTTGCGATGGCACAACGTCGGTCGTAAGATGGAAGTAACGCGAGGCATGCGGAGAGAATCGCAACCTACAATTGTCTTTTTTCTTAAAAGCAACGGATTGACATTTTTCATTGACTTCTATATAATTTAATCAACACACCAACGCTGTCCAGTCTTCGTAGCAGACCGCTGAAGGGCAAATAGCGAGCGGCATTGTGTGCGAAAGGCTGGCTGGGTGTCGCAAGAAGGTTCAAGCGATAGCAGAGTGGAGGTTCGCCCATGCGCGACGATGACGATCTGGTACCACCGAAATGGCGCCCGTTGTTTAACAATCAGGACTGGCTGCTCCACGACATCGTCGTGAAGTCATTCTATGGCTTCGGTGTCATTGCAGCGATTGCACACCTGCTGGTTTATCTGTGGAAACCGTGGCTTCCCTAAGCAATTGAGTGTGAGGAGGGATAATTCATGCAGCCTCGCAGCCCGGTACGAACAAATATCGTCATTTTTACCATTCTTGGTTTTGTCATGGCGTTGCTTATTCACTTCATTGTCCTAAGCAGCCCGGAGTACAACTGGCTATCGGATTCTGGTGGCGCACTGTTGCTCAGCACAGCACGTGCATTGTTTGGAATCTGATGAATGGCGGGCCGGCCACGGCTCGCGTGAGACGGCGACCGCCAGCAGCGCCTCTGCTGGCGGTTATTGTTCGCAAGGACGATGGTTACGCTGCTCTTTTTGCACATAGATAAAAAATTGACCTTTCAAAACAATTCGTGTATACTAGAGCGAGAGAGTTGTTAGTGGCGGCGTAGCCCTTCCGCCGCGCTCACATGGTTACATCGGCGCCGGTATTGTCAGGCAGCCGATCTGGAGCAGGAGAGACCCATGCAATCGTCACGACCAAGTGATCGACAACTGGCGATCGTTGTTTCGGTGGCGGTGGGAATTATTGTCGCGGTCATAACCACTGCAACCTTCTGGTGGGTCTACGATCTGACATTGGGCCGCGCACAACGGGCGGCAGCACAGACGGCCGGCGCGCGTTGGAGCCCAAGTGACGGTATCAAGGTAATCACTGAGTCGCAACCGATCACGCCCACGGATGGCCGGCAGAATTGGTTGGGCCAGCAAGCTTGGAATGAAGGTGTCCAAGCCGGGCAAGCGTGGGTACAGCAGTTTCCGAATACCGTTAACGTGCAAGTGCTCGTTGGGATGAGTTCGGCCCAGATCTGGACGTACATGCAGCAGTACGTCTCCGGTGGGTTGGGGGTTGGCTGTCAGTATTGCCATAATATCAACAATTTCGCCAGCGATGAGTATCCTCAGAAGATCGCAGCGCGTAATATGTTGCGCCTCGTGCGTGATATTAACGCGCAATTTATCGTGAACCTGCCGGCGTGGGAAGGGAATTACGTCCAGTGCGCGACCTGTCATAACAATGCACCGGTGAATATGGAGGCGGTTGGCGCGCAGTTTATCAATTCGGTGCCACCAATTAAGGTGACCGTCGATCCGCTCGATGCCAACGGGCAGCTGATACTCGATCCGGCCCAGAAGCCGGAAGAGATCCGCGGGCAGGTACTGCTCAAGGATGCTATCTTGTACTATGTCTACAACTATCAGGTCTGGAAACCGTTCGATCCGGCCGACCCGGAAAGTGGGCGTGGTTCGCTGGCACTGACCTACGAGGGTGGACGCACGCAAGATCAGGTGACGATCAATCAGAATGTGATGAATTATCAGTCGTGGTCGCTTGGGGTCGGTTGCACCTTCTGCCACAACTCGCGTAACTTTGTTGCCTATGAGCTGAACCCTGCTGGTGACAATGTGCTCAATCCGGCGTATGCCTACAATAAGTTGAAGGCACAACGGATGTTGTTACTGACAACGTGGCTGGCCGAGAATTGGCCGCGCTACGGTGCGATTGGTAAGGCAGAAGTGCCAACCGGTAAGAATGCGGCAAGCCCTTACTCGTATCGCCGCCTCGGTGATGGGCAAGTGTACAACATCCCCGGTTGCTATACGTGTCACCGTGGTAATAATATCCCGCTCGCCTCGATTAATCAGGCCAATATCCCGGCCGGTGATGCCGGTGTTGTAGTGTTGCCGCCGCAAATTCGTGGGAATTAGCGACACGACAGTTGTTTCATAGAGGGGCTAGGGGTACTAGCCCCTCCCGTTTCTACCGTATCAACGGATTGCCCCGTTTAGGCGATAGCCAATCTGGACGCTTGCCCATTTATTGTGGAGCGTCAGGTAACGATCTTGCTGAGCTAGAGAGTACGCGCTATGAGCGACATGAGCGACCGCACCAGCGTAACTGTACCTTCGCCACTGTCGGCAACCGATCGATCCCAATCACGCTGGTCGTGGCTTCGTAACTCGATCCAATTAATGAAACCGGTAACGTGGTTCGCACCGACGTGGGCGTTTATGTGTGGCGCTATCGCGAGCGGTGCTGTCGGCTGGAACGAGTCGATCGGTCGCTTGTTGCTCGGTATGTTTATGGCCGGGCCGATTTTATGTGGGTTGTCGCAGGTGGTGAATGATTACGCCGACCGTGAGGTTGATGCGATTAACGAACCCCACCGCTTGATCCCATCCGGTCAGGTCTCGCTACGCCATGTCTATATTCTAACCGCAGTGCTGACGTGGATCGGCACGAGTATTGCGCTGTTCCTGGGTCGTGAAGTGGCGTTCTTCGTCGCTTTGGGGCTGTTGTTTGCGTTGGCGTATAGCTTGCGTCCGATCCGCGGTAAACGCAACGGGTGGATTGGGAATGCGTTGGTAGCGATCTCTTACGAGGGATTGGCGTGGATGGCCGGGCATGCCGCGTTTGCGCCACTGACCGGTGAGAGTGTGACGATTGCCCTGCTCTATTCGCTCGGTGCGCACGGTATTATGACCGTCAATGATTTCAAGAGCATAAAGGGCGATACGCTCATGGGTATCCGTTCGATCCCGGTGCAGTATGGTAAGGTTATGGCCGCACGAATGGTCGTCATTACCATGGGTGTCGCTCAGATCGCCGTGATCGGTTTACTTTACCATTGGGGACATCCCGTAGCGGCAACGGTGGTCTTTCTGTTGCTTGCGGCACAGAGCATTCCAAATGCTCACTTCATCCGTGACCCCGAACACAATGAAGTATTCTTCAATGCCACGGCAATTATGCTCTATGTCTGGGGTATGCTGGCAGCAGCAATTGGTTTGGCAGCATGATGGGCAGTTGCCCCTAGAAGTGTGATGGTAATGGCTCCACGAGTTCTGGTTGTTGGCGCATCGGTGGGCGGGGCGACCGCAGCAATTACGCTGCGGTCGTTCGGTATCGAGACGATTATGATCGAGAAGGAGCTGGTCAAGGCAAAGCCATGCGGTGGTGCAGTGCCGCCGGCCGCGTTTCGCGAGTTTGATTTGCCGACGAGTTTGATCGATCGTAAGGTGCGCCAGTGTCTGATCGTGTCGCCTTCCGGCCAAGAGACCCGTGTCCCGGTGGCGGGTACGGTTCCGAGTGAGGATGATTATGTGGCAATGGTGCGGCGCGAAGTGTTCGATAGCTTCTTGCGCCAGCGCGCTCAAGAGCGTGGTGCTGAGCTGATCCATGCCCAACTGATCGGCCTGCGAGTTGATCGGCGTGGTGTTGAGGCGACGTACCGCACGCCCTCCGGCCATGAAGGGTCTGTGTGGGCCGATGTAGTGATCGGAGCTGATGGAGCCTATTCGCCGACGGCTAAGTTTCTCGGTTTGCCGAATCTGCCTCGCGCAGTGGCAATACAAGAGCGGATTAAACTGCCACCCGGTAAGATGGCTCGCTGGGAAGAGACGGCCGATCTGTATCTTGGGCACGAAGTCAGCCCTGATTTGTACGCATGGGCCTTCCCCAAACGTGACCACATTGCCGTCGGGATCGGTGCTGGCCCCGGCCATGGCTCGGCTGCTAGGCAGTTGCTGAACAATCTCAAGCGGCGGCTCGGTTCGGCCCTCGATGGTGGACAAGTTATCTTGCGGGAAGCCCATGCCTTGCCGATGGAGCCACGTCCGCATTTAGCCTTCGATCGGGCGATGTTCATCGGTGATGCCGCCGGCTTAGTGGTGCATACCTCCGGTGAGGGGATTTATTGGGCGATGAAGAGTGGGCAAATGGCTGCACAAACACTGGCTGAGTATCTCGATGTGCCGAGTGCGGCCAACCTACGCACCTACGAGCGACGGTGGTGGAAGCGGTACGGCACGATGTACCGTTTTCTCCGCTTTTTGCAGGTCTGGGGGTATGGTAATGAGCGGCAGATGGAGGTATTTACCGAGATGTGCCGCAACTACGATGTGCAACGTCTAACGTTCGATAGCTACATGCACAAGCAAATGGCACCGGCGCCATGGTTAGCTCAGTTGCGGATGACTGCCGAAATCATCGCCAGCGAAGTTCGTAACTATGCTCGCCCACGAACACCGCTCCGTGAGCAACTCGGTTTGACGGTAGTCGAGAAGCAAAGGCAGCGGGTTGCAGCAGCAGATTAGGTAACGATGGTGGGTATTGCGGGAGGCAGCCATATCGGCTGCCTCTTCGTTGTGCTCCGGTTGTAAGATGCGCTTCTGGCTGTTATACAGATGTGATACCGTTGTCGTTGCTAACGATGCCTGAATCGGTTTCGTCCGACGGTTTGGGAAAGAACGGCCATCTCTCACTTCAGTACAGAGCAATAATGAAGTGCAGCACGCAGACCGTCTCGCTATTGCAAGAATTCTTAATCAAGGTGGCGAACCTTTCGCTCCCCGTTGCCCACATCATTGCGTAATCGTATTCCATCAAGTGATCGGTATTTTAAGTGTAGACGATCTGCTGGCTTGTTGTCAAGTCAAACCGCAACATAAAAATATGCGAACCGCATCTGAGGCAGCTCACAGCACGGACAATTGGGGCACCGATTAGCGCTGGGCAACGGTTTCGACAATCGTCAGCGTGCCATGCATCCCGGCGGTGAAATGACCCTCGATGCCACAGACAAACTGGTACTGACCGGCTACGTCAGGTGACGTAAACGTTACTGTGGTACTTTCACCGGGTTTCACTTCGATTTCCCAATAGATATTCTCTTCATCTTCAGCGCCAAAACTATCACCGACAGTAGTTCCGTATTTCATAATCACCAGCTCGTGTTCGATGGCGCCTTTATTGGTCAGGTGCAGCGTAATCTCTTGACCGGGCGGAATAATGAGTTTATCCGGTTCAAACTTATAGTCGGTCAACACAACGTTAAGCTCTGTAGAAGCAGTTGGTTGGCGGCTACACGCACTCAGTGCTGCGAGTGCCAATACGAACCCGAACACCAGCATCCACCTTCGTCGCATAGACTTCCTCATTACTTTGATTTGGTTAAACGTATCATCCGGTAGCGCAATGGTATTGGGAAGAAGGCAAATATACATCAACCATGCTTCGTCAATGAAAAAGGCGCGATAAGCTTCTACCCACGTGCAGTTTTTGCACGCTGTAATTATGCTTGAAAAGACTGATACCAATGCCTGAAATATACTCCTTATTTGCTTATTTGTCAAGAGATATGTATAAATATTTGAATATTATCCATGTTACTAAGACTGTGGAGGGTACGTGCATGTATCGTCTGCTTCCCCGCTTCTCGCGTAAAGAAGCGGGGAAGAGTGTCGTGTTGTCTTATCCTTCATCAGCGAGGAACGGATACAACATCCGTCCGGTCAGATCGGTATGGCTCCCAAGGGCGTAAGGCGGACGATAATCATCGAGGACCCGAATGTAGTTAGCGCGCTCAAAGGCGGCCGGTTCGGCGACGGCGCGCTGGCTCATACTGCCGTGCAGTTGTGCTACCGATTCGTATTCGTGTTCGGTAAGCCACAACTCCATGTCGTGCAAGATAGTGCGGAGGACATCGGGGGCGTGACCGCGTAATAATGCCGATGCTATCATCGTTACGTTGGCCCCGGCCATCAGGCCCTTGAGTACGTCGATAGCGTTGTGAACACCGCTGCTCAGGGCAAACTCTAACGGGATGCGTCCGTAGAGGAGGGCGATCCAACGCAATGGTAGCCGCAATTCTGCCGAAGTGCTCAGTTGCAAATTGGGCCGCACCGAGAGCTGTTCGAGATCGAAATCAGGTTGGTAGAAGCGGTTGAACAACACCAATGCATTCGCCCCCGCTTCCATCAGTCGCCATGCGAAGTTGGGGAGGGCGGTGAAGTAGGGTCCGATCTTCACCGCCAGTGGGATGCTGATCTCGGCACGCACTGCTTTAACCAAATCAACATAGATGTCTTCAAGCTCGGAGCTGGTGATGTTGGTATCGATTGGTACAAAGTAGATGTTGAGTTCGAGCGCATCAGCACCGGCTTCTTGGATCAAGCGTGCGTAATGCACCCAACCCCCCCTTGAGACGCCGTTGAGGCTACCGATGACCGGAATGCTCAGGGCCTGTTTCAGGGCTGCTACATGCTCGAGGTAGCGTTCGGGGCCGGTGCTATACGTTCCGTGTTCGGGCAGATAACTGAGGGCTTCGGCAAAGCTCTCGGCCCCATGGCTTAGCATACGGTCCAGTTCGAGGCTCTGCTGGATGATCTGCTCTTCAAAGAGTGAGTACATCACCACTGCCCCTAGTCCGGCCTCTTCCAGTTGGCGGACAAGTTCGACGTTGCGGCTGATGGGTGAGGCTGCGACCACGATTGGTGTACGCAGCTTCATGCCCAGATAGGTGGTACTAAAGTCGATCATCGCAGCCCCTCCTTCGTCTCAGTGACCAGCTCGTTGGCCATCCACTGCAAATGTGCCCACTTGAGCGCCACTTGGCGACGCAAGCTATTCAGCAACTGCTCGTAGCGCGCTGGATTCGCCTGTTGCAACATTTGGAAGCGTCCTTCACGACGTAGGTAGACTTCGGGATCGAGGCTCGGCGCTTTCGAGTCGATGGTTAATGGTGAGCCTTCGTGGATGGAAGGGTTGTAGCGGTACAGCGGCCAGATACCGGTTTCAACCGCGAGCCGTTGCTGCTCAAGACCGCGACGTAGGTCGTAGCCGTGGGCGATACAGTGGCTGTAGGCAATAATGAGTGAAACGCCGGGATAGGCCTCAGCCTCTTGGAAGGCGCGTAAGGTTTGAACATCGTCGGCGCCGAAGGCAACGCGCGCTACGTAGACATCACCGTAAGTTATCGCGATTTGGGCCAGATCTTTCTTAACTCCGCCTTTACCGCTTGCAGCGAACTTGGCAACGGCGCCGGTTGGAGTAGATTTGCTCGCCTGCCCGCCGGTATTGGAGTAGACTTCGGTGTCGAGCACGAGGATATTGACATCGCGCCCTGAGGCGAAGACGTGATCGAGACCGCCAAAGCCAATGTCGTAGGCCCAGCCATCGCCACCAACAATCCAGATGCTGCGTTTGATCAGCACATCGGCTAGTGCCAGCAGTTCACGCATCGCGTTCACCTCTGGCGGGTTGCTGTCGATCAGTTCACGGAGCCGCTGCTTGAGGATGGCTACTCGTTCACGCTGTTCGCGAATACCAACTTCGGTGTGCTGATCGGCGTTGAGCAGGTCTTCGACAAACTCAGCACCAAGGATAGGGCGGAGTTGGTTGAGGAGCATGCGGGCATGGGCAAGTTGCTGGTCGATGCTTAGCCGCATACCAAGACCAAATTCGGCATTATCTTCAAATAGTGAATTGCACCATGCCGGCCCACGCCCCTCGGCGTTGGTCGTCCACGGGGTGGTCGGTAGGTTGCCACCATAAATGGACGAACAGCCGGTGGCGTTGGCAATGATCGCACGGTCGCCAAACAGTTGGCTGAGCAGCTTGAGGTAGGGTGTTTCGCCGCACCCGGCGCATGCGCCCGAAAATTCCATCAGCGGCACGTACAACTGCGTATGTTTAACACTACCGGATGGGATGAGCGTGCGGTCTACGTCGGGTAGGCTTAAGAAGAAGTCCCAGTACGCGGTTTCACGAGCGCGGATGGGGGCTTGCGGTTGCAGATTGATCGCCTTGCGTCCGACTGCACGCTTATCTTTGACCGGGCACGCCTCGACACACAAGCCACAGCCGGTGCAGTCTTCCGGTGCGACTTGCAGTGTATAGCGTTGGCCTGGGAATTCTTTGAAGCGGGCCGGTGCGCTCTGGAAACCTTCGGGAGCGCCGGCGAGCGCCTCTTCAGGGTAGACTTTCGCCCGGATGGTTGCGTGCGGACAGACAAACACACACTTGTTGCATTGAATGCAGATGTTCGGATCCCACACTGGAATCTCGATTGCGATATTACGCTTCTCCCACTTGGTGGTGCCGGTGGGGAAGGAGCCATCAATGGGAATAGCACTGACTGGCAGTTCATCGCCGCGCCCGGCAATCATCGGGCCGAGCACCTCACGCACGAACTGCGGTGCATGCTTAGGCACCGGAGGACGCATCGGTAAGCCGTTATCTTCACTTGGCGGCGGAATAGGTACTTCGTAGAGGCGATCAAGGGTGCGATCGACGGCAGTCCAATTCTGCTTCACGACAGCCTCACCACGCCGACCGTAAGTCTTCTTGATCGATTGCTTAATGGCGGCAATGGCGTCTTCGCGCGGTAACACGCCACTGATGGCGAAGAAGCAGGTTTGCATAACGGTGTTAATGCGACCACGCATACCGACTTCGTTCGCTACTGCCGTTGCATCAATCACATAGAAGCGCAGGTTTAGATCGCGAATCTTGCGCTGGACGACGGTCGGCAATTGATGCCAGACCTGATCGGGACCGTAAGGACTGTTGAGTAGGAAGACCCCGTTGGGAGCAGCGTATTGCAAGACATCAAACCGCTCGAGGAAACTAAAGTTATGACAAGCGACGAATTGGGCTTGGCCCTTGCCGATAAGGTAGGGGGTTGCCAGTGGCGAGGGGCCAAAGCGCAAATGCGAGATGGTCACCGACCCTGACTTCTTCGAGTCGTAGACGAAATACCCTTGAGCGTAGCGTTCGGCCTCACCTTCACTGCTATCGCCGATGATCTTAATACTGTTCTTGTTCGCTCCGACCGTGCCGTCTGAGCCGAGTCCCCAGAATACACAACGTACCGTGCCGGGGGGATCGATGCAGAGATCGGGATCGTAGCTCAAACTGCTATGACTGACATCATCGTTGATCCCGACGGTGAAGTGCTCTTTGGGATGGGGTTTTGCCAACTCGGCAAAGACGGCTGCCGCCATACCGGGTGTAAACTCTTTGGACGAGAGGCCGTAGCGTCCCCCGATAATCGTGATCGGCTGATCGCGTAATGCGCTTACCACATCGAGGAAGAGCGGCTCTCCAGAAGCGCCTGGCTCTTTGGTGCGGTCGAGGACGGCAATGGCTTTTACGGTTGGCGGAAGGACGGCGCGGAATGCCTCGGCGGCAAAGGGCCGGAATAGGCGCACCATCACCACCCCGACCTTCTCACCCTGCCGATGAAGGTAGAATGCCGTCTCACGGGCGGTCTCACCACCCGATCCCATTATCACAATCACCCGTTCGGCATCGGGTGCGCCAAAGTAGTCGAAGAGATGATAATGGCGACCGGTGATGGCCGCGAAACGATCCATCTGCTCCTGCACGACGTTGGGAAAGGCATCGAGAATGGGTTGGATGCGCTCACGAGCTTGAAATGCGACATCTGGATTCTGCGCCGTACCGCGAATCACCGGATGTTCGGGGGAGAGGGCGTGAGCACGCTGATCGTAGACCCACTCGTCCTTGATCATAGCCCGAATCTCCTCCGGTTCGAGCTGAATAATCGTATTCACCTCGTGCGAGGTGCGAAATCCGTCGAAGAAGTGGATCACCGGTAGCTTACCGGCCAGTGAACTGGCGTGGGCAATGAGGGCTAGATCCTGCGCCTCTTGAACCGACGCTGACGCGATCATGCCAACACCGGTGGTACGGGCGGCCATCACATCAGATTGATCGCCGAAGATCGATAACGCTTGGGTTGCCACAGCGCGCGCCGCAACGTGGAACACACCGGGCGTCATCTCGGCGGCCATCTTGAACATGTTGGGGATCATCAACAGCAGTCCTTGCGAGGCGGTGAAGGTAGTGGTCAAAGCGCCGGTCTGCATAGCACCGTGTAATGCACCGGCAGCTCCACCCTCAGACTGCATTTCATACACGGTTGGTACGACACCCCACAGGTTTGGCTTACCGGCGGCCGCATACGCATCGGCAAGCTCACCCATCGGAGTGGAAGGGGTTATCGGATAGATTGCGATCACTTCACTCAGTTGATAGGCAACGTTAGCAACTGCTTCATTGCCATCCAGCGTTACATGCCGTGATCCCATAGCTGCCTCCTTGGCTGTATGCAGGAAACGCGCTGCCTGCTTTCATCAGTATAGAAGCAGTGTGGGAAAGCGTCAGATGAAACTCAGGCAACTCTCGGTGATGATAAATTCATTCTGTAACTATTTCGACCAGCAAAGATTCATCTATTTTTTAACTATTGAACCCGTTTCCTGATCAGGGGGCGATTACGACGTTCTATAATAGGGAACGATCTCACGCGACAAAGATGGAGCGTTGCATGCAGCGCACAACTCTCATTTTCGACCGTACCGCCATGTTACGCGAGTCATTCGGTATTGAAGCGAGCTGGTGGTCGAGTGCCTTTATCGCCGATTTGCAAACGTTGACGATGCGTGTCACCGGAGTGACGGCTATCGTGACAAGTGCGGTACACATTGCTGCCGAGTCGGTTGATGGACCACTGGTGGTAATCAGTGGTGATACTCCGCATCTGCCGGAGACGCGCCTCCGCGATGCTTTTACGCTATTAGAGGCGGGAGCCGATCTGGTGCTGGGACCGTGTGACCGGGGTGGGTGGTATGTGCTGGGGATACGTTCCTCATCTTTGGCTGCGTATCTTCCCTCTACGTCAGTACTATCGTGGCTGGAGCAGATACGCCACCAGAGGCTGCGTGTAGAGCAATTGCCGTTCTGGTTTCGGGTTACCTTACCATCCGATCTCACAACGCTAGCTGCCGCTTTGCGGACTATGCCGGCTACCTACGCCCCGGCAACGCGCCGTCTACTCGGCAACAACGATGGTATGCTGGCGCGAGAGTGGGGCGCCTGAGGTAACGGTCATGAGTCTACAACCTCGCGATACACCTGCTCAATGCGCTCCACCATCTGAGAAAGGCGGAATTCGGTCATTGCTCGTTCTCTCCCGGCCAGCCCAAGCGCGCGTGCTCGGTTAGGGTTGTTAAAGAGGCTTGCTAACGCTTGTGCCAGTGCCGATGGATCGGCGGGCGGAACCACCAACCCAGTTCGTCCGTGTTGGGTCACGAAACTGGTCCCGGTACCTAGTTCGGTACAGATCACCGGTAGGCCGGCCAATTGCGCCTCGATTTGGACAATACCGAAGGCTTCGCTGCGTGCCACCGACGGTAATACAAACACATCGGCGAGCGCGTAGAGCGCGCGTAACGTCATCTGATCAACTTCCCCTAACACATGCACCCGGTACTCAACGCCTAACGCGGCGGCGAGCCTCACGAGATCGTAACCACGCACCGTTGCATCCCCACCGGCGATAATGGCATGACCACGCGGTAATCGTGCGATAGCCTGGATCAGGTACTCCACGCCTTTGTAGTAGCGTAGCCGTCCGACGAACAATGCATTAGGACCGGGAAAGCGCCGGTGTAATGCAGCCACTAACGTTGGATTGGGTAACGGCAATGGAGGAAGGCCGAAGGGGATAATCTGTATCCGTTCCCGATGGCGCCGTAGCCACGGTGATGTCGCGGCTAATTGTGGGCTGGCGGCAATCACGCAGGCGGCACGGTGGAGGGTGTGATTGATCAAGGGAGCCGTCAAGCGGCCCAGCATGCGCTGACGCACAATATCGCTGTGGTAGGTTATCACGAATGGGGCCCGCGTGACGAGGAGCGCCAGATCGCCAAAAGGGTATGGATGATGCGCGTGGATCACGTCGGGGCGTAAGCGTGCCGCATACCAGAGCAGGGCTGGGCTTAATGGGGTGCGAGCCAGGGTAACCAGGCGCGGCACACCGATTAGTTCGACCCCGTTGCGCCACGTATGACAACCACGCCGGTCGGGTGCGACGTAGAGCACCGTTACCCGATGACCGCGTGCTACTAACCCTTCACTGAGTAGTTGCACGTGGCCTTCGATACCGCCTTTCACCGGTGGGTAGTCTTTGTAGAGTTGCAGAATGTGCATACGATCTATGATAATCGAATGACTACCCTGAGACAACCGTTCTCGTGTATAATAGAAAAGACAACTTAGTAAACCTTCGGGGCAGGGTGAGTCTGGAATTGAGTTTCAACTCAAGACCGGGCAATTCCCGATCGGTGGTATAGCCCACGAGCGGGTGGTCACATCCGACACCTCGCACGATCCGGTGAAACTCCGGAGCCGACCGTACAGTCGGGATGAAAGAAGGTTGAGCATACCGTGCTGTCCTCGTGACGACGAGGATTGTCTTGGTTTGCTTACCTACCCCGAACAATTCACTGTTCGGGGTTTTTGTATGAGCGCGGCAATTGGTAGATGGTCGAGCGCTTGCGATCGCTTTGCCCCGAAGGAACAGTATTGGTACTACGTTCCTTTGGGGTTTTTGTATGTGTCAGCATCCTGATCCCGAAACGTACATGCGTCGCGCATTGGTGCTTGCTCAACAGGCTACCGGTCGCACCAGTCCCAACCCAATGGTCGGCGCCGTGATCGTCAAAGATGGTCGGATCGTCGGTGAAGGCTATCACCGGCGGGCCGGTGAGCCGCATGCCGAAGTCGAGGCGTTGCGTGTGGCCGGAGAAGCGGCTCGCGGCGCAACGATGTATGTCACCCTCGAACCCTGTGCGCATGTTGGACGTACACCACCGTGTACCGATGCGATTATCGCTGCCGGTATTGCCGAGGTGTATTACGCCATTGCCGATCCCAATCCACTCGTCTCCGGCAAGGGGCATGCGCAGCTCGCCGCTGCCGGGATTCGGGTCCAGTCCGGTGTGTGCGAAGCGGAAGCCTTTGAACTTAATCGCCCCTTCTTCAAGCACATCACCACCGGACGTCCCTTTGTCACGGCCAAGTTCGCGATGAGCCTCGATGGAAAAATTGCGACTGTTACCGGTCAGTCGCGCTGGATCAGTAATGCTGCTGCTCGCCGGCGTGTTCACCACTTACGCAACCGTACCGATGCGGTGCTCGTTGGAGCGGGTACCGTCATTGCAGACGATCCGAGTCTCACTACTCGCCTACCCGATCTGTCGCCTGATAGCATCCGTCACCCCCTGCGGATTGTGGCTGACAGCCGCGGACGGGTCCCGTTATCGGCCAAGGTGTTCGATCCGGACTTACCCGGTCAGACAGTTGTGGCAGCAACAGAGCTGATCCCTGCCGATCATCGGCGTGCGCTGGTCGAACGTGGTGTGGATGTCTGGCTCTTGCCTGCCAACGACGACGGTCGAGTGAGACTGTCAGCCCTCTTCGATGAACTCGGTCGGCGCGGGATACTCACGGTACTGGTGGAAGGGGGGAGTGAATTGCTGGGCGCATGTTTTCGCGAACGCTTGATCGACCGGGTGTGGGTTTTTATTGCACCACTGATTATCGGTGGTCAACAGGCCCCTTGCCCAGTTGGGGGGAGCGGATATACCCTCTTATCGCACGCAGCCCGTTTAGGTCGGATACATGTTGAACTCATTCCGGCTGACGATGATGAATCGGCGGCCCCCGATATGTGGATACAAGCCGATGTATCTTATCCAGAGGAAGAGGTATGTTCACCGGTATTATCGAGGAAATTGGTACAGTCGAATCACTTGCTGAAATCGATGGCGGATGGTCGTTAACCATTCAGGCAACAACCGTGTTACAAGGTACGGAACAAGGACACAGTATTGCGGTAAACGGTGCGTGTCTAACGGTGACGGCGCTGACCAACTCCACCTTTACGGTTGGTCTTTCACCCGAAACCCTTCGTCGCACCAATCTGGGCGATCTGCGAGTTGGGGATGGGGTGAACCTTGAGCGTTCACTGGCCGTCAATGGGCGCATCGGCGGGCATTTTGTGCAGGGTCATGTTGATGGGACCGGGGTCATCACAGCGTTTCACCCTGAAGGCGATTCGCTGTGGGTGACGGTAGCGACTACCCCCGACTTGTTACGCTACATCGTGCCAAAGGGATACATCGCCGTTGACGGAACGAGCCTGACGGTGGTTGAGGTACTGCCTGATGCATTCACATTTATGTTAATTGCTTACACGCAACAGCATATCACGTTGCCACGTAAGCCGGTTGGCAGTCGCGTCAATCTCGAAGTTGATGTGTTAGCAAAGTATGTTGAAAAGTTCATCGGAGAGATGCCATATGCCGTTCGCCAGCGTTGAAACCGCAATTGCCGATTTTCGTGCCGGTAAGTTTGTGATTATCGTCGATGCTGCCGACCGTGAAAACGAAGGCGATTTAGCGATTGCCGCCGAGTTTGTCACACCGGCGGCGATCACCTTTATGGCGCGCGAAGGGTGTGGCCTGATCTGTGTCGCGATGACCGGTGAGCGGCTTGATGAGCTACAGCTACCGCTCATGGTCCCACCCACCAATAACACGAACCATTTTGGCACTGCGTTCACCGTTTCGGTTGAAGCACGCTACGGAGTCACGACCGGTATTTCGGCCTTTGATCGAGCGACGACTATTCGGACATTGATCGATCCGGCAACTCGTCCTGAAGATCTCGTGCGGCCCGGTCATGTCTTTCCATTACGGGCCAGAGACGGCGGCGTGCTCGTCCGACCCGGTCAAACCGAAGCATCGCTCGATCTGGCCCGCTTGGCCGGTCTCTATCCGGCGGCGGTTATCTGCGAGATTATGAATCCTGATGGTACGATGGCACGTTTACCCGATCTGGAGCGATTTGCTACTCGTCATGGACTCACCCTGCTATCGATTGCCGATCTCATCGCGTACCGCCGGCGCATCGAGCAAGTTGAGCCGATGATAGTAACTGCATAGGAGCGAGCAATGGGGCAAACCTTTGAAGGTCAACTGGTCGGCGCCGGTTTAGTCTGTGGGATTGTCATCTCGCGCTTCAACGATACGATTGGGCGTGAGCTGTTGCGTGGTGCAATCGATACTTTGACGCGGCACGGTGTTGCCACTGATGATATTGATATTGCGTGGGTGCCAGGTGCGTTTGAGATCCCGTTGGTCGCCAAACGCATGGCCGAGCGCAAACGTGCTGCCGATGATCGCCCGTATTACGACGCCATCATCTGCTTAGGGGTCGTGATTCGAGGAGCAACCAGCCATTTCGATTACGTCGCCGGGCAGGCGGCAAACGGCATTGCGTCCAGTGCCTTAGCCACCGGCGTACCGATCATTTTTGGGGTACTCACGACCGATACAATTGAACAAGCTATCGAGCGCGCCGGGACAAAAGCCGGTAATCGTGGGAGTGACGCCGCATTAGCCGCAATTGAAATGGCTACTCTGCTGCGGTCGTTTGCGTGGAACAGGTAGTATCGGTAGTTGACATAATAAAACTATCATCAGCGCGTCGGTTCTCCACCACCGGCGCGAACGCTTATGATACAATACCGCAAATGACTCGGCAGGCAATGGCTATTGGCCCAAGCCCCACCACGAGAACATGACAATGGATGCAATACTTGTGCTTGAAGATGGTCGTGTGTTTCCCGGTCGTTCGTTTGGTGCTCCCGGTGAGCGGATCGGTGAGGTGGTGTTTCACACCGGCATGACCGGCTACCAAGAGATTCTGACCGATCCTTCCTACTGTGGTCAACTTGTCACGATGACTGCGTCGCATATTGGAAATACCGGCGTCAACGATTTTGACCCTGAATCGATCCAGCCGCAAGTAGCGGGCTTTATCGTGCGCAGTTATAGCGAACACTATAGTTCGTGGCGGGCCAGAGGGAGCCTATCCCAATTGTTGCGTGACTACGGGATTGTCGCGATTAGCGAGGTCGATACACGGGCCTTGACGCGCCATATTCGTACTGCCGGTGCGATGCGCGGGATTATCTCAACCACCGGCGAGTCGATTGAAACCCTGTTAGCAAAGTGTCGAGCTGCACCACCGATGGAAGGCCAAGACCTAACGCAGGTGGTGACTTGTCCCGAACCGTACCATTGGACAACGAACAGCGAGCCGTTTACCCCGCCCTACCCCAACGGCCCCGCCAAAGAGCTTACGTACCATGTGGTGGCTTACGATTTTGGGATCAAGCGCACCATCTTACGGCGCTTAGTCGATCATGGTTGCCGGGTGACCGTCGTTCCGGCGACGACATCACCGGCTGAGGCGTTGGCGCTCCAACCTGATGGCATCTTCTTCTCAAACGGGCCGGGTGATCCGGCGGCGGCGACCTATGCGGTGGCGACGTTGCGCGCGTTGCTGGGTAAATTGCCGATCTTTGGTATCTGCCTCGGTCACCAACTGATGGGGCTGGCATTAGGTGGACGCACGTACAAGTTGCCGTTTGGTCATCACGGGGCGAACCATCCGGTACGCTATCTGCCAACGGGGCGGGTGGAGATTACCTCGCAAAATCACGGCTTTGCAGTTGATCCGGATTCGTTACCGGCAGGCGTTGAATTGACCCACATCAACCTGAACGATCAGACGTTGGAAGGGTTTAGCTATCCAGAACTGCATTGCTTCAGTGTACAGTATCACCCTGAAGCCGGGCCTGGTCCACACGATGCGACCTATCTCTTTGCCCAGTTTACCGCGATGATGGCTGCTGCGAAGCGGTAGGATGCACTCGATCTGCTGCTCGTCTTGCTCTAGACGAAGCGGGGGATACAGAATAACGGTTTCAATTCTCTAACCGAATTCCATGCTAGGCGGAGCTACCTGGTTGGCTGTGTGCCAACTTGCTCCTGTTCAAGCATGGATTTCTTGTTTTGATATGACAGACCGCTTTTTGTTCAGTTTTTTGTAATGGATGGTATCGAATATTGATATACAATAGTACGATATTGTGAAAGTAGACGGTTTAAGAGAAGTATCAATACGTATAAATTTTTCTCTCATCGTTGTAAAAGTACTAACTGTTACTAGGAATAAAGGGTGATTGTGACTTTCTTCTACGGCTCTCTATACTAGTTGGCATATCCATATGAGTAGTACAGGGGTTAGCGCCATGCTAAAAGGGATTATCCTCCTCGTGGAGCATGAGCCTGACCGCCGCAACCGCTTAACCCAGCTACTTAACCGATTGGATTGGGCAGTAGTGGCAGTCAGTGATGTTCGTTCAGCCTATGATGATGTGAACCAGATGGCGTTTGATTATCTGATTATCGATCGGATCAATGCCTCACTTCGCGATTACGCACTGATTGCCAGTCGAATCCCTCGTATTTTCAATAGTCACTGGCTTGATAACCACCACGATCAACTGGTCAAGCTTGTCCCGACATGTTCTGCCGAGCGGTTTTCGTGTCTGTGGCAGCGGTCGACGAAACCTGCACACATCTCCCCCGACATCGCAACGAAACCCTCCCCTCATCCTCAAGCGCTGGTCGTAGATACATCGTCGTGGCCAACCTTGATGGTAAATGCAGCCGTAGCACGGGCCTTGTTCAACAATCGCGAGATTCCGCTTAATCAATGCGAGCTTGAAGTTATTCACTATCTGTCGCAATTACCGAGTCAGATAGCTTCGTTTGAGTCATTGGCCGATCTGATTTACAAGCGAAAAATGCAATATTGTGAAGCACGTGAACTGGTGAAAGCCCGACTCGCTCGATTGCGCCGGAAGCTGCCTGGCATTATTCAGCCGGTGCGTGGGTATGGGTTTTTGCTCGGAGCACGGTTACTATCTGAACAGTAACGACGGTGTCGGTGCTATAAGCAGAAGAGGTAGATGTAACATCTACCTCTTCATTCAGTAACCGCTCGTAGGTAGTCGGCTGCGTCAGATTAGATCCGTAACATTACGTAATCGATAGTTACCGCTTGTAATCGTTCGAGATCGACTTCAGCTCCGTTACCCGGCCCGGTTGGCACCGTGAGGGTGCTGTCGGGATTAAGGGTAAAGGGGTTGGTAACAATGTCTTGGTGGAAGTAGCGGTCGTTGGCGCTGATGTCACCGGGCAAGCTGAAGTTGGGTAGACTGGCCAAGCCAACGTTAGCGGCGCGTCCGATCCCGGTTTCCAGCATACCACCACACCAGACCGGAATACCGGCAGCTTGGGCCAGATCGTGGATTTGGCGCGCCGCGTGAAGCCCACCGACCCGTGACGGTTTGATGTTAATCACTCCGCAAGCGCGTAACTCGATAGCCCAACGCGCATGAGCGGGTGATACGATACTCTCGTCAAGACAGATAGGGGTACGCAGTTGACGTTGCAGTTTCGCGTGATCGATGATGTCGTCGTGAGCGAGCGGTTGCTCGATCAGCAGCAGATCAAACTCATCGAGTTTGGCAAGTTGGGCAGCCTGATCAAGGGTGTAAATGCTGTTGGCATCGACCTGTAGGCGTAAATCCGGCCAACGCTCGCGCACAGCACGGGTTGGTTCAACGTCCCAGCCTGGTTTAATCTTTAGTTTCACCCGTTGATAACCTGCACTGACGTACCCTTCAACCACTTCAAGAAGTGCTTCGATGGAAGGTTGTACACCAACGCTCACGCCAACCTCGACGCGCTGCCGAGTACCACCGAGCATCGCACTCAGACTCTGCCTACTTGCCCGTCCGAACAAATCCCAAGCAGCGAATTCAAGCCCAGCCCGTGCCATACGATTGCCGCGGACACGGGCGAATATCGTATCGACCTCCTCAGGGTAGCTGAGATCACGGCCGAGAAGCAGTGGGGCCAAAATCTCACGCATCATCACCCACGCCGTTGTCTGCGTCTCTTCATTGTACCATGGTCCAGCACCGACCGGGGCTTCGCCCCAGCCAACTGCCCCTTCGCTATGCAACGTAACGATCACCGAGTGATTCGCCTCTTCGCGCCAGCCGCTCGTCTCGAACGGTGACCGGTATGGTAGCCGGATCCGGCGCAGTTCAATCGCTTCGATCCGCATCAAACAACCTCCAGCAACTCCACTTCAAAGATCAGGGTCGCTCCCGGTGGTATGACATCACCGGCGCCACGATTACCGTAGGCCAGCGCTGCCGGAATGATCAACTGACGTCGTCCGCCAACCCGCATTCCGGCGACACCCTCATCCCAGCCTCGTATGACCCGTCCGGCGCCAAGCGGGAAGATAAACGGTTCACCACGGAGGAGGGAACTGTCGAACATACTGCCGTCGGTCAACCAACCGGTGTAGTGAACGGTGACGGTATGGCCAGCTTTGGCCACGGTACCATCGCCTACGGTCAGATCGACAAACTTGAGACCGCTGGGATTGGTGGTATAGCGGTCGGCCGGCAAGTCTTGTGGTGCTTCCGGTGGTCCGGGTAAAATCTCAACCAACTCGACATCGAACGTCAAGGTAGCGTTCGGCGGGATCACCGGTGGATAGCCGAGTTCTCCGTAAGCCAGATGGGGTGGAATGATAAGCCGCGCCTTACCGCCTACTCGCATCATCCCGATTCCCTCATCCCAACCCGGAATCACCATACCGACACCAAGTGGAAAGCTGATCGGCTCACCGCGCTCATACGAACTATCGAATACCGAACCATCGGCGAGCATACCGCGGTAGTGGACTGAAACGATAGCGCCGGGTTGCGGCTGCTCGCCGTAGCCGGGCTGGACTTCAACATACTGTAGGCCGCTGGATGTGGTCATAAGAAACTCCTGTCTGATAAGCCTATGGTTAGGCGCAGATATTGTGTTTCCCAAAAAAGTATGCCGCTGAGTAGTGTAGTTGAGGCATACCTTTTGAAAAACGCCGGTAATTGTGCTACTGATCGTCACGGTTGGAGATCAGCGGCAGGTAAACTTGCTGATCAAGTGTGATCGCAAAGAGACGCGGCCAGTATTTCCCGGTGACGAAGATGTGTCTGCTGGCCGGATCATACGCGATCCCGTTCAGGACATCGGCGGTCGCCCGTTCTTGAGGTGACAATAGTCCACTCATATCGAGTACGCCCACAACGCGGCCATCGGTCGGATTGATCAGGACAATCTGATCGCTATACCAGACATTGGCAAAGATCAGACCGTCAATATACTCTAATTCGTTCAATCGGTCACGCGGCTGGTCACCAATCGTGACCGTGACTGTGCGAACAATGTTCAATTGCCCGGTGGCAACCGTCTGTTCGGGATCGATGAAATAGAGGGTGGCGGTGCCATCGCTCATGATCAAGTGGGTACCATCGTAGGTGAGGCCCCATCCTTCACGGGGCATCGTTGCCGGTGGGGTTGGATACGTGAATGTTCCAGTTCGTTCAAATGTTGCAGCATTGTAGATAAAACCGCGCCCGTTTTGCCATGTAAGCTGAAAAATTCGGTCACCAACTTGGGCAATGCCTTCGCCGTAGAGAGCTGGATCGCCAAGCGAGACGCTGCGGAGCACGTCACCGGTGACGAGATCAACTTCTCGTAGTGATGAATTGGCGTAATCGCCGGTTCCTTCGTAGAGCCGTCCTGGCCCGGCGACGATCAGGCCTTGCGTCCACGCCTGTGCATCGTGTGGGTAGGTCGCTACAATTCGATACGGGAGCGATGGTAGTGATTGTGGTGCAGGTAATGTCGGTGTCGTCTCGGCAGCACTGACAAGTGGTAAGGATACGATGATCGGGGTTGCAGTTGGCACCGGCGTCAGGGCAACGGATATGATGTTCGTTGGGGTGACGGTTGGACGACTCTGGGTCAGGCTATTGCACGCAATTAACCCCAGGAGTACGGTCAGTATCAATCCTCTTCGCCACTGCATTGCCCACCTCGTCTTTCGCCGGTAGCGGTATTGTACCACTTTCGCGAGTAATGGTGTGAGGACATAACTACTCCTTTGGGGCTGGTGCGCCTGTACGGGCTTTCGCGGCCTCAGGCATAGGATGTTGCTCACGCTGCCGTCCCGTGATGATGAGCCTGTGGTACAACCCGGTTGTCGGATAATCACTACAATCCTGCAACTTTTTACAGCGATCCTGCTAAGTTCCTGTTACGATCATAATAACCATAGCATGTTGTATGAGCGCAAGGAGGCGCATTATGACGAACAAATCTAAACCGGTTGTGCCGGCCGAGCAGGAGATTCGCTATTGGATGCGCACCCCAGCCATTACCGTGAATCTCGCGGCACCACTTAGCGAAGCCTTAGCCCTGATGCGCGAGCATGATATTCGCCGTTTGCCGGTGGTTGTTGATACCGGTGAATTGCGGGGCATCATTACCCAAGGCGATATTCGTGGTGCTGATGTGATGCGGGTTGCCGGGTTGGATCCGGTCGATATTGCGCAGGCATTGCGTAATGTTAAGGTGTATGAAGTGATGACCGACAATCCGATTGCAGTGACGCCGGAGACCGGTTTGCGCGAAGCGGCGCTGTTGATGATCGAGAACAAGATCGGTGGCTTACCGGTCATTGATGAGCACAAACGGGTGATTGGAATTATCACCGAGAGCGATCTGTTCGAGGCGTTGGTACAGCAGCTTGAGTCACACCCCCATTTCTAGGCGTATCTATGCTCGGTAGATGGCTTGGGAATGCTGATGGCACCCCGATAAGCGAGAACGTTGCGCCCGCTTATCGGGGATGCCTATCGTTGGTGTCACTTCATCGTAAGCGAGGCTGATTGTCGGAGCTCATCTGTGTTGTTTTTGTAGTTCACACCGGTTTTCCCAGAAAAACTTTCCGATTGACCGACACTACCTTCTCTACATGCTCGCTACTCTTGTTTCCACCGCACCAGCCTATGTGCCACTACCTTCCCTTAGCTTGTACAACGGTTTAATAATCTGAACTTAATATTCGCTTCATAGTTTTAGGTTATAATTATTTATGAAAGTTGTTCAACTGTGCGTTAGAGAGGCAACTAATGCATCCCGATCCCTCATCGATGTCCGGCAGTAGTCAGCTTTCCGAGCACCTGCTCGCGACGATGGAACGTGCATCACTCCTCGTTACTGAAGCTGATGCACAAGGTGTGATCACCTTCGTTAACCCGACGGCCCAACGCTTTTTCGGATATGATCCTGCCGAATGTATCGGCAAAACGGTGCTCGAATTGACTCATCCTGATGACCGTGATCGTTTGCAGCAAGCAGTGATCGAGTGGGTGCGGGATGGTCGGCGCGCAGCTGAGATTGAGAGCCGGATACTGCATCGCGATGGCTCGGTGTTTCATTTCCTGTGGTCAGTAGTGCTCCACTATAACGAGCAAGGGACTATTATCAGTTTTACCTCGATTGGGCACGATATATCGGCCCTACACCATCTGCGTAGCGAGCTGTACGAGAAGCGCGAGATGTTGTATACGGTCATCGATCATTTACCGCTCGGTGTGTTTTGGAAGGATAAAGAATCGCGCTTTCTTGGCTGCAACCGACGTGTTCTAGAAGATGCGGGTCTGAGCAGCTTTAAAGACATTATCGGCAAGACCGACTTTGAGTTGCCGTGGCGTCGACAAGCAGCCCACTATCAGTACAGTGACCGCGTGGTGATGGCCTCTGGTCCGCAGACGAATATTGAAGAGTCTCTCATCCGCGGTGACGGGACGCAAATCTGGATCCGCACGACTAAGCTACCCTTGCGTCGTCAGGGTGAGGTGATCGGTGTACTCGGGTTTTATGAAGATATTACTGAACAACGTCAACAAACCGAATATCTGCGCACACTCCGGTTGCTGATGGAAAATGCTCCCGACGGGATTGGTATCGTTGATCCGGACTTGCAGTTGACCTACACCAACTCTGCTTTTCTTGAGCTGCTCGGTTATGAGCAATTGGTCGGCATAGCGTGGCCCAATCTGGTTTACCCGGATGATCGAGAAAACCTTACCTCTATGGTACGACAGGCGACAACCGAGGCGGCTGCGCACGGTACCTTGCGCTACCTCCGCAGCGATGGTTCACTCTTGACGGTGCAAGTAGCGCTTCCGGTGTTACGCGACCGTACCGACAAACTGATGGGTTTTGGTATCATCAATCACGATCTGACCGAGCAACTCGAAGCGGTGGCCCGTTTGCAGGCGAGCGAACAGCAGCAGCGAGCGTTGTTGCAAGCTTTGCCCGATCTGATGTTTCTGCTCAGTCGCGACGGGATATTTTTGCAGTACAAAGCCGATAGCAGTGATGAACTAGCTGCGCCGCCAGAAGTCTTTCTCCATCGCCGTTTTGACGAAGTATTACCACCCGTACTCGCTGAGCTGACGCGACACCATCTTAAGATCGTGAATCAAACCGGTCAGCCGCAGCGCTACGAATATCAATTGGAGATAGGTGGCGAGTTGCGCGATTATGAAGCGCGTATGCACCCAAGTGGCGAGAATGTGCTGGTGCTGGTACGTGATATAACCGAGCAGCGTCGCGCCGAACGCGAGCGGCAGACGTTGGTATTGCAAGAGCAGATTATTCAAGCCCAACATGCGGTGCTGCGTGAGTTGAGCACACCGCTGCTGCCGATTGCCAATGGTGTGGTCGTGATACCGCTGATCGGAACCATTGACTCATCACGCGCGCAGCAGGTGATGGAAACCTTACTCGATGGAGTTAATCGGTATCATGCAACGGTAGCCATCATTGATATTACCGGCGTGAGGGTCGTTGATACGCAAGTTGCCGGTGCTCTGATCCGAACTGCACAGGCGGCGTCCTTGTTAGGTGCGCAGGTGGTGTTGAGTGGGATTAACCCGGAGATTGCGCAGACGTTAGTGCAGCTTGGTATCGATCTCACCGGTATCGTAACCAAGGCGACGTTGCAGGATGGTATTGCGTATGCCTTGAGCAGGCAGCAGTCACGCATCAGACCTGCTTCGACGATCATGAAGATGGCACGGTAGGGTCTGTCATAGCTACTCTCTGTTGGCTGAGCTGTAAACACGTTGTGCTGCTATCAGACAATCGCTTTTGGTTAGCGGAGTAGTGGTTGTCGGTACAAAAAGATGTCGTCCGGTAGACGACGGTACGGTTGGTGCGGCGAGTGGTCACAGGAGGCAAAAACGGACGGATTCCTATTCTTAACTTAAGGTTGCTTGAATATCGGTAGCGGCGCAATTACTCGATCTCCTTGAGCATTCACCGGTGGCGTGGAATGAGTTGGTGAATGAGCTAACGATTGGGAGACGTACTTTTTTCGCAATGCTGCTCAGTTTGCTGCCCTACGCGATGTGATCGTACCAGATTTGCTTCAGCGTCGTCATCTGATTCGTTATCTGCGGGTGTGGAGTGCCGGCTGTGCAACCGGCGAAGAACCGTATTCGTTGGCGATTGCGCTGCGTGAAGCGTTACCAACCGATCCGCCATGGCAGTTCAACATCCTCGCTACCGATATTAATCGGCGTTTTCTCGAACGGGTACGTGAAGCTGTGTACGGGAATTGGTCGTTTCGCGAAATGCCGCCCGCTGTGCGGGATCGCTACTTCATTCCTGAAAACGGTCGTTGGCGTTTGCATGATGAGGTGAAACATGATGTGATCTTCGCCCAACTGAATCTGGTCGAACCGACCTACCCTTCACCACAGTTAGGAATTCTTGCATTTGACTTGATTTTTTGTCGTAATGTTCTGATCTATTTCGATGATCGAACGATGCAACAGATCGTGCAACGGTTCTACGATGCCTTGACGCCCGGTGGTTGGCTCGTGGTCGATCATGCTGAGCCCCATATCGAACGGTTTCGCCAATTTGAAACGTATAACGCTCCGGGTACCGTGTTGTACCTCAAGCCGTTGCAGGCGCCTCCCTTTGTGATGCCTTCCACCAATTTCCCCGCTTTACCCTTACCACCTCCCCAATCTTCACCGGTGCTCACCGTGCAACTGTCAGCACAGGCGCCGGTACCGGCACCAACACCATCGCCGGAAGAACGTCTCCGCCAGGCGCGAGTGGCAGCAGATCATGGTGATTGGAACGCGGCCCAAACCTATGTTCAACAGGTGTTGGAAATCAATCCGCTCTATGCGCCGGCGTATTACCTCCTTGCCCAGATTGCCGAACATCATGGCCGTTTGGAAGAGGCTTTGGCTAATTATCGGTGTAGCCTCTATCTCGACTCGCATTTTGTCATAGGGCTGATTGAGATGGCAGGCGTAGCGATACGCCTCAACCAGATGGACACCGTCCGTCACTCGCTCAAACAAGCTCAGCCGGTTGCTAGCGCAATGTGCGAACGATGACGTTGTCGATCCGTTGAGTGGTGGTACAGCCGGCGATCTACGCAGCTATGTCGCGTTGCTGTGGCAGCAGGTCAACCGCTGAATCGTTTACCATTGACGACATTGTGCAAGGTGTGGTAGTTTGAATACGTACTCCTATTATTCTTTTCTGGGCATCCTACGGAGGACATATGCCGACTGTTACCGTTGGTGAACGCTCAATTACGGTTGAAGCAGGGACCCGTTTGGTATTGGCAATTGAACAAGCCGGTATTGCGATTGGTCACCGTTGTGGCGGTTATGCCCGCTGCACAACGTGTCGGGTGAAATTTGCCGAGGGCGAGCCAGACGTGATGACTGCGCCAGAATATGCCAAGTTGAAAGAGCGTGGTCTACTAGGCGAATATCGGCTAGCGTGCCAGATCGTGTGCGATCACGATATGGTGATTGCCGAGGTACCGTTTACCCTTGAAAGTCAAGGCTGGACGGACACCGGCCCGACTCCTGAACCGACGGTAACTCCCGATCCGATGATGCATCCACGCGCCGAACTTGAATCGGCCTAGATGACCACGTTGCGCCGACAAGGGTAGACTTTGTCTTTGTCAACCTGCTGCGCTCCCTTCCCCACACCACAATGGATAAACCGCTTCACAGTTACACGCCCAGCTTGTCGGTGGAAAGTTGCAAAGCGGTTGCCAAGCCGGTACGATAACCACCAGCTTGGCAATTGTTCCTTACCATCCGTTTGCCCTGTATCCAAGTCTTGCCCGCCTCTTGCGCAGCTTCATCCTCTTGACAGGAGTTATCCTGCACGATACTATAAGTGTTGTGAAAAACGGCACAATCTTTTGTCATAGCCGGCTTAGCCGGCAAGTTAATAGTTGTGGTCGGTGGATAGTACGTTTCCTCACTATCCTTGTCGCCCTTGAGCTAGGTGTACTCAGCCCGCTCAGTTGTGTATTGCACTGTCTCATCCACGATTGGTTACGGCAAGACGCAACCCAGAACTTCTTCCTCTGTGATGTGTCTCGTGGTGATGAGGGTGTGCAACCGATGCCTGATACACCGGCGCCGCTGGCCGGAATCCAGCCGCGTGCAGTCTACGAAATGTTGCCACCACTGCTGCTCGCGGTCCTATTCGTTGTGCCGTTGATAACCGTATTGCCGGGCATCCGCTTTCCTCTACCGGTTACCTTTTCACTTCCACCACCCACACCGCCACCTCGCCTTTACTCCTTGTGCTTGGCCTAGACGTTTGTCGACACAGGACGGTGAATCTGGGTCATTATCACCGAATCGTCCGACTACTTTACCATTGACCGGTCACGAGATTTTGATGCACAAGGAGTGGAGCGATGAACCGCACTATTGCGTGGACGTTTACTCTGCTGTTGATCGGGCTGTTGACCGCCTGTGGCGGTAACCAACAAACCTCCTCATCGATGTCGGTAGCCGAATTGCCGGCGGCGTTGGCCGATACGTCACTTTCATCGAAGGGTGATCCTAAGCACGGAAAGGAACTGTTTGGTCCCTGTGCGGCTTGTCATACCACTTCTAAAGAAGTGCTTGTCGGTCCCGGTTTAGCCGGTCTGTTTAGCGCCTCTGGGCCGGTGTTGCCGAAGGGTGTAGATTATAAGGGGATGTTGCCCAATGGCAAAGAGCGCAGCGAAGTGAATATTGCCGAGTGGATTCGTACCGGTGGCACCGGTCGGATCGGTTATATGCCCCCACATAATCTGACCGATCAGGAGATGGCTGATTTGATGGCGTATCTGCGCACCTTGAAATAACGCAGCGCACAGGTAGGTGGTAACAACGCCACCTGCCTTGCCTATCGGCAAGCGTGGAGAAAAACTATGCGCTCGTTGTTGTTCGGGTGTTTATGTTGTCTGACGAGTCTGGTTGTTGGTCTGGGGCTAGGTCACACCTGGCCATCGCTGCGTGAATCGGTTGCTACCCTAACTCGTCCCTACCGCGAACCGACCTTCATCATCCGCGAGTTGCTTGATGCGGTCGAGCACGATCCACAAACTGCCGTTGTCGCCTTTGCCGGCCATATGCAGCGACCGGCATCGCTTCATCTGCTACTGGCGGAATGGCAGCACGCGGATCACCCGCCAAGCTTTGTGTTAGGACCGTACCGTCGACCGACTGACTGGCCGATCTTCGGTATGGAGCTGGTGATTCCATTGCGGTTTGCCTGTCATCGTGGTCAGATTCGGTTAGATGTTGTGGTTGTGTTTACGCCGTTGGGCTGGCAGGTGTACGAGATTCGGTCGTCACAGTGAAGAGGTGGGAAGACCAACCTAACCATTGTTCGGTATGCTGCGCCGTTGCTTCCTGTATCACGGCAACGGCGCACGTATGTTTGGCACATAGCTTGCCGTAGGCTCGTCACGCAACAGCGTTAACAGAGAATGTTATGCTTCAGAGTATAATATGCTTCAATAATTGCACACTCCGCAGTGAAAAGGAAAAAACCATGAGCGAATTGCGCGACTTTCTCGAAATCCCCTACGAGCAATTAGAAGAGCTGAACTTAAGTGTGAAGCGTCAGCGCTTGGCGCGGGTCGCGCCGGATGTTATGCGCGAGGAACGGATGCGTTATCTAACCGACGAGCGTCGGATCAAAGCGGTCACGGTTTGCTTTACCGATCTCGAAGGTCGCCTGCACATGCTCGATTACGACAAGAAGTTTCTGTTATCCTCCGCCGATAATCTCACCTTTGACGGCTCATCGGTGCGGGGCTTTTCGGTGCAGGCCGAGTCGGATCTCCGTCTCGCCATCGACTGGTCGGCTTTTTATTGGCTTCCGGCCGACATCTTTGGGCCCGGTAAGGTGTTGGTGTTTGGGTATGTGCTGAACCAAGACGGGACCCCTTATGAAGCTGATATGCGAGGTCGGCTGCACCGGTATGTGAATGAACTGTATCAGCGCGATGGCTTGACGTGCAATGTTGCTACCGAGATCGAAGGCTTTCTTTTCAAAGGACGGAATGCTGAACAGCGCTACCGCGAGACTGGTGAATTTACGATGGTCAGCACCGGCGGCTATTATCACTCGCTGCCGGGCGATCCACTGCGCCAGTTCATCGATATGGCTGCCGAAGCACAGCGCGCGATGGGATTTGAGAACGAGAAGGATCACCCCGAAGTCGCACCCTCGCAGTTCGAGATGAACTATAGCTACACCGAGGCAACGATTGCTACCGATCAAATCCTCCTCTATAAGCTGATCTGCCGCCAAGTTGCCAGTAAACTCGATATGACAGCGAGTTTTCTGCCAAAACCGATTACCGGCGTGAACGGTAATGGGATGCATACCAACATCTCGCTGTCGCGGCAAGGGGTAAATCTGTTCTACGATGCCAACGGCCCCGAACGGCTCTCGGAACTGGCGTGGAGTTTCATTGACCGCATTCTCAATAGTGCGCAGGATCTGTGCCTCATTCTGAACTCGAGTGTGAATGCCTACCGGCGGCTTGATCCGCACTTTGAGGCACCCAACCAGATTAAAGTTTCACCGACCGACCGTGGCTCGATGATCCGAATCCCCATCGGAAATGCACGTTCAGCGCGGATCGAGGTACGTTCAATCGCGCCCGATGCCAATCCCTATTTGGCTATCTATGCCCTGCTGCGTACCGGTCTTGAAGGGCCGTTGCCCACAACCGATGTACGGAATAGTACAGCGCTATTGCCGGATAATATCTACGACGCGATTGCTAACTTCCGTCAAAGCGCCTTTATGGCCCAAATCATGGGTGAGAGCGTGCATGCCCGCTTTGCCGATCTGAAGACGACGGTAGCCGACCGCTGCCCGCGCCGGCTCGGTACCTTGATCAAGCGGGCTGAAGTCCAGTTTCACCATGAGGTGACGAATCAGTATTTGTGGAGCCGATTCTAATCGGTATATGCGCAAGGTAAGCCGAGGTACGCTCCAGCGTACCTCGGATCTGCATGGTGTAGAAGTCTGAATAATGTCTACCGTTGATCGATACAGACCTCTGATCAATCGTTACAGTACGACAATGGCAGCCGCGAGCAGGAAGCTGTACCAGTAAGTATACATTATATACGACACATGATCGGCGGCAGGTGTGCGAAAGAAGAGCACTCGCCCGGCGATGACCAAACAAATACCGGCCTGTATTCCATCAAGCAAGAGGGTACCGGTATTGAGACCGGCAGGTACGAACAAAGCGAAGTGGGTAAGTAAAGCAACACATCCGAATGCAATAGCGACAAAGATGCGCGTAAATGTTTCACCAAATACGATTGGCATCGTGCGGCGACCGTTCATTCGATCACCGTCAATATCGCGTAAATCTTGGAGTGAGGCATTCGAGAGCAGCGTAATGCTAGGTACCAGCAACCATACCCACGCTGCTGGCGTAATCGGTCGTACCATCTGCCAAGCTGCGGCCAATTGGGCAATCGCGCCAAAAACCATCGAGAGGTTCTTACCCCAATAGTGGCCCGCAAAACGTCCAAAATTGTGGAGGGTAAGCGTTATTTGCCAAAGGAGTGTCCATTCAAGCACACCTAAGTACCAACCTACCAGTGCGAAGAGGGCCATAAAGATAATCCAGCGGACCATCGCACCCTGACGTGAAACCAGTCCACTGATTAAGGGGCGATCTGGTTTGTTAAGACGATCCTCCGATTCGCCGGCCAATTGGTTGGAAATACAAAAACAGACGGAATAAAGCCAAAAGTACACTACTCCCCACCCGATAAGACCGGGTAAAGCAGCCCAGTTGGGTTGGCCTTGGTGCCATGCCGCTAAAGCGAATGCCACCCCCGGAATAACTGTCGCTGAAATATCGTAACGGGTGAAGCGCCAGTAGAGATGGATTTCATGCTTCAAAACGCGAAACCAGTTTGCGACGGGGATTGATCGTAGAGTAGTAGTGGAGAGATGCATGGGTTATTCTCCTGAAGTGCAATCCTACGACGATGTATCGTACATTATATATAAACCCCGCTCCATGTTCAAAATTAATGTTAGAACGACTCACATCGGTTCTCACGACACACCGTAGCATAATCGGTTATTTCGAAAGTTGGCCGGCTGATGCGAGAGCGAAAAAGATTACTGGTCTCACGACACACCATGGCATAATTGGTTATTTCGAAGTCTTTGACCACCCGTAGGTGCGTTTGCAAAATATAATTCACACGTGCCAGTCAAAATCGAGTGTAGTGTGGTATTGTTAAACGTATATGAGTGCGGGTGGTCGGTGTTATCCATACTTAGGAGGTGGTGATGAGTACGTCACAAGCGTTTCTTGATCGGTTCTATCGCCGCATCATCCGTAATATCGCGCTTAGCACTCTCATCATTGCTGCTGTTGCTATACTATTAACGCTGATCGTGTATGTACTTACAACACATCTCGTTATCGGTCTGGTTATTGTCGTTGCTCTGGTTACCGGTTTGGGTTGTCTGGCGACGTTATGGTTGTTAACTCACGAATGTCCCATCTGGCAAGTTATTCTTCCCTTTAGCTTGGCTGTCATCGTCAATGAGATGGTCATTGCCGTTTGGATGCCCGAATTGCGGCTGGCTGTTGCTCCGTTTCTGGCTGTCGTCATTTTGTTGGCCGGATTACATGGACGGCGTGCGTTTACGATTGGAGTGATGATCACATGCGCGCTCTTGATTGTAGCGATTGTTATCCTTGGGCCAACGACTGAACAACAATCGATTCCGCTCGAATTACTGCGCTTTTTACAGGCGAGTAGTCTAGCTGCCCTGATGATCGCGATTTGGGCCTTTCTCGATCAGATTGTTGTGGCCCAGGTGCAAGCTCTCGATCTTGCCGATCAACGTGCGGCTGAAGCTGAGGCTGCCCGACAGGTTGCTGAAACTGCCCGGTGTGAGATTGCACAGCGGGCGGAAGAACAGCAGCGTCTGCTCGAGTTGGTTGCTGCCCTCGAGTTGCCGGTGCTCAAGATTGACGATCAGGTATTGTTGGTTCCGCTCGTTGGTAATCTCGATAGCCGTCGGGCCGAACAGTTGCGCCGTCGCATTCTCGATTTGGTCGCTGAACAACGTGCTCATACCGTGATTATTGATATTACCGGCATTACCATCATTGATACTGCCGTCGCTAAGGCCCTGATCGATACGGCTGCTGCGATTCGCTTGCTGGGTGCACGCACTATTATCAGCGGCATTCGTCCTGCTGTGGCTCAGACACTCGTTCATCTCAATAGTGGTTTGACCGATATTACAACTGCTCCTAACCCCCAAATGGCGCTCATGCTGAGTCGTCGCTTGGCTACCATATGATTCTATCGTGTCTCCCAATCGGTTTTCTACGGTATATAATATCCCAACCATTTGGGAGGTTAAACTGATGATAAAATATCTTGCACCCCTCATCACTATGCAAGCTCGGACACCTGACGAACAGCGTCGTGGTCAGATTCTCGTTACGTTGTCGTTAGGTACTGTCGTGATTTTACTGACGATTGGGATCTTGCTGACACTCTTCCAACCAACCCCCGGTCGTTTTATCAATCTTGGTTTGGCTACTTTGGTCTTTGCCACCGCCGCATGGCTCGGTCGCAAGGGGTTTGTCACCGCCGGCTCATATGTTCTGATTGTGGTGAGCGGTATCGGTGCGCTGAGTGGGATGTTTCTCAATCCTAACTCGCCCTTTAATCTCTTCTACTTGCTGCTAAGCATCTTGCTCGCCAGCGTACTTCTGCGACCAAATCAGATCTGGGTTGTGCTCGGTTTGGCGCTCGCGGCTCTTGGTGGTGTTATCCTCAGCTTGCCATCTAGCCAGCGTGCCATAATTTCGCTTGATCTGGCCGCTGCTCATTTAACAGTCTTACTGACCGTCAGTGCGTTGATTACGTTCATCGGCGCGCGTAGTTTGGCAACAGCCCTCGAGGAGGCGCGTCAGCTACGTCAGCAAGCTGAAGCGGCTAATCGCCGGCTGGCCGAACTAAATGCCGATCTCGAGCGGCGGGTTATCGAACGCACTGCTGCCTTAGAGCGATTGACTGCCGAGCAGCAGGCGACGATGGCACAATTGCAAGCGGCACTCGCGGCTCAACAACAACTTAACCAGCAGATTATCAATCTCTCGGCGCCGATGATTCCGATTAACGATGAGACCCTGGTGACACCGATCATCGGTCAACTTGATCAAACGCGGATCCAGCAGTTGCTGCAAGCAGCCCTCACCGCCATTGAGCAGACGAATGCCCGCGTGCTGGTGATCGATGTGACCGGAGTGGCGATCATCGACTCCCACGCTGCCGCCGGTTTGCTTCAGGTTGCTCAAGCGGCACGTTTAATGGGAACGGTAACGGTTTTAGCCGGCGTTCGCCCCGAAGTCGCACAGACGCTTGTGAGTCTTGGCGCCGATCTCTCTGCGATTCGTACTGCGGCGACGTTGCAAGCAGCGTTGGCGATGCGTTCGTAGAGCGTCGACCGGCGATATGCGTTGGCAATATATGCGGGAGTGATATGCGTGATCTGAGCTTGCAGGCAGTACAGGTAGCAGAGGGATTGCAGTTCGTTGCCGGACCCGATGGAAAGCGTAGCTCGACCCAATCTAATCGGGCGATTATCAGGGCCGCGTTGAGTGGAATTGATGCACAGACGGTGGCAGCTCTTAACCAAGAACCCAACTGGCGCCGTGCCTATCCGCGGTATTTTCGCGCATTAACGGCGGCTACCATCACCGATCCGACGCAGGCATTGACTATTGCTACCGATGGGATCGCTGCGGCTTGGCAGCAGGTCGAGTGGGTGCGTGATGGTATGGCGATGCCGTTGATCGAGGCGATGCGGCATCCACGTCCGGCAACCCTCTTTACAGCAATGCTACGCGGTAGGGGGCCTGATACTATCGCCCCTTTTGCTATCCCTTATCGCGGCCAATGGCTTCATGGTGCAGCTCTGCACGCACAGATTGCCCATTGGGAAAGTACTGGGATTATCGAACCCGGTTGCGCTCGGGCCTTGATCGAGGTAATGGAACACCCAGAATGGCTCGATCTCTCCGACCGCACACTAGTCTTGCTCGGCGCCGGTTCGGAAGCCGGACCGTTGGCGGCGCTGGCCCGGTGGCGAGCTAATATCATTGCAGTCGATGTTCCCGATCCGCCTCGCTGGCAACGGATCATCGAGCTGGTTTCAGCCGGTAATGCAAAGCTATTTGTACCGGTTTCGCAACCGGTTTCCGCCGACGCTCCACCTGAACAGTGGCTTTCGATAGCCGGGGTTGATCTGCTCACCCACGCGCCGGAGGTTGCAGCATGGTTGCTGTCGTTGATGCGGCCACTCGATATTGCGACGCTTGCCTACCTCGACGGTGAGCGTCATGTACGTGTAGTTTTAGCGATGGATGTTATCGTTGCGACGGTGAGTGCGGCCTATCCCAATACAACGCTCATGACAATGGCTACCCCAACCGATGTCTTTGCCGTACCGGAAGCTACCGCGCTAGCAGCGATGGCCAATGCTGCTGCGGCCCGTCCACTTGGAAAGCTACCTGCCACGATCTTACGTGTCCTGAGTGCCGGGCAGTTGTTACAGCCGCATATCCGTGAACTGATCACCAGTATCAATGGCAAACGGTACGGGATTGTTGATTGTCTCTTTCTTGAACAAGGTCCCAACTACGCCCTTGCCAAGCGGATTCAGCAGTGGCGTGCCATCATCGCGCGGGCTAGCGGTCAGCGGGTTTCGATCAATGTCGCACCTTCCACGATGACACGCTCGGTGATCAAGAATCCTGCGCTGAGAGCCGGTTACAATGGTGCACACCTCTTCGGCGTCGAGATTTTCGCTCCTGAAACGACCGGTGCGTTGATGGCAGCGTTGTGGGTTCACGATCTACGCTGTCGCAACTGTTTTGCCGATCCTGGGGTGGCAATTGATCATCCACTCGAGTTGCTCTGTACACAAGCAAACCATGGCGGTCTGTGGCACAACGGTTTCTTGCCGCGTACCGCGCTCCCGCTGGCAGCGTTGGCTGGATTCATCCGACCGGCGAAACCTTGACTAATCGCCGGTTCAGTGGTACACTGTGGAGCTGTGCCGGGGTAGCTCAGCGGTAGAGCAAACGGCTCATAATCGTTAGGTCGCGGGTTCGAATCCCGCCTCCGGCACCAATAGCCGGTGAGCAATGCTCACCGGCTTTGCATTCCTTGCTTCCACAATAGGGATGTCGATGATCAACTACCTACGCCAGTTCTTACTCGCTGAAGGGGTCGGGAAGGCTACTGCTCGCTTGCTGGTCGCTGTCTCTGGGGGTAGCGATTCGCTCGCCCTGCTGCATATGCTCACTACCCTACAAGCCGAGGGTGGTCCTGTTCCGATTGTGGCCCATCTCGATCATGGCCTGCGCGGGGCCGAATCGGCAGCAGATGCGGCGTTTGTCGCCTCGCTCGCGGCTGAATGGGGCTTGCGCGCAGTTATTGAGCAGGCGCACTTACCACTCGGTACGACTTCAGCCACTGCGCGGATGGTTCGCTATACCTTCCTTGCGCGAACTGCCATCGCCGAGGGTGTTGATGCTGTCCTGGTTGCGCATCAGGCCGATGATCAAGCAGAGACGGTGCTGATGCATCTTCTGCGTGGTGCCGGGCCGGTTGGATTACGCGGGATGCGTGAGCGGGTTGTGTGGTCGGAATGGGCTGCGCCGGCGATTGCTGCCGGCGTAGTACCCTCTTCTGGGCCGCCACTGCTCCGTCCATTGCTGACGATTCGCCGCACGACGCTGGCCGACTACTGTAAGCTGCACGCCCTGACCCCACGCGACGATCCGACCAACCGTAATCTCCACTATCTACGTGCTCGCATCCGTCATCAGCTTCTACCACAACTTGCTACCGAAAACCCACAAATCTACGCTGCGCTGAACCGCACCGCTCGTATTTGTGCCGAAGATTACGATTACATCCAGCAGATGCTCGCAGTGCAGTGGCCGACGCTGATCGCCGAACGGCGGCGCGGACTCATTGCCTTCGACCGCGCCGCGCTGCGGGTACTGCATCCGGCATTACAGCGCTATGCGCTTCGACGCGCAATCGCCGAACTCGGCGCAGAAGAACCAAGCTTGGCCCAGATCAACGCTGCCCTACAGATGCTCAAAGGGCAGGCAGGTCGGCAGATGCGGCTGACGCCACAACTCGTTCTAACCTGCGATCAATTGACAGTGACCGTTGCCTTGCCTGATGCTGAACCGCCACTAGCACCTCAAGTCTATGAACCGATGTTGTTACCGACAAGCGGCAAGGTTTTTCTGCCTAACGGGTGGTATTGCGTGGTGCAGGTCGATCCGCCAACGATGCCGGACCATTGGTGGTTGCCACTCGCCCATCCACCCGTTGGTCCGCTCACCCTTCGTTCGCGTCGTCCCGGCGACCGGATGCGTCCGGCAGGTGCCCCCGGTAGTCGTCGCTTGCAGGATATCTTCGTTGACCTCCATCTACCGCGCGTGCTGCGCGATCATTGGCCGGTGCTGGTAGACGCGACCGATCGGATCTTGTGGTTAGTCGGATTGCGGGTCGCGACCGGTGTTGCCGCAGCCGACCCGAATCAGGCTACAATGTGGATCGGAATGGTTGGCCCCAAACGTAACTGACCAGGAGTAAGTATGCGCCAAGATATTGACTATATCTTAATTAGCGAAGAGCAGATCAAACAGCGCGTTGCCGAACTTGGTACCGCTATCACCAACGACTATCGTGCAATCGGTGATCTGTTGCTGGTTGGGGTCCTGAAGGGATGCGCGATGTTTATGGTCGATCTCGCTCGAGCCATCGATCTTCCCCTTGCGATAGATTTTATCGCCGTCGCCAGTTATGGGGCCAGTACCGAGTCATCAGGTGTGGTGCGTCTGATGAAAGATCTCGACACCGACATCTCGCACCGCCATGTGCTAATCGTCGAAGATATTATCGACAGTGGATTGACCCTGGCGTACCTGCGTGCCCAATTGTTGCGCCGCAACCCGGCTAGTTTACGCATCTGCACCCTGCTCAACAAGCCCGAACGTCGCACTGCTGACGTGCCGGTTGATTATGTCGGTTTTGATATTCCCAATGCGTTTGTTGTCGGCTATGGCCTCGACTATGCCGAGCGCTACCGCAATCTGCCGTTTATCGGTGTCCTCCGCCCTGAAGTCTACCTATCGTAAACCGCCGCAAACTGTAGCGCCGAACGGCTACGGCTCCTGTCGTAAAGCGCCAGAATATCTAAACTGTAGCGCCGCACAGCCATGCGGCTCCTGATAACGGAACACGTTTGTTCACCAACCGGGCTGCGCATCCGTAGGCATGTGATCCAGATCACATTTTGACTGTGATCTGTTCCCTTGCCTCTGCCGATCGGCTGATGCTATAATTCCAATACGGCAAGCATGCACATGGGCATGCTGCCATTTTGTAATCGGAGCCTCCTTGATAGTCGGGGCACTGTTCCTCTGCATCGGTTGATTTCGTTATCACACCAAGATGCAATCGTGAGGCAACCCCTCTAGAAAGAAGATGTATGGGTGATAACCGTTGGTTGAAAAATAGTTTTGTCTATCTGATCATTCTGGTTGCGGCTCTTGCGCTCTTTTTCCAATACCTTGGTCCAGGGGCCAGCCAGACGGAAGAGAAAGGCATCGCCGATGTGATTGCCGATGCCCAAGCCGGCTTGGTGCGCGAGATTCAGGCGCAAGCCGGTGACGAGCAGATTATCGTTACCTACAATGACGGCAAGAAATATCGCTCCCGGCTTGAGTCGGCCGATAGCGTGATGCGGTTGTTGGCCGATTACGGTGTGCCGCTGCGCAACGAACAAGGGCAGCGCACGATTAACGTTATTGTGCAGCCAGCGCCGGCGTGGGGCGGTTTGCTGAGTATCTTTACGATCCTCTTGCCAACCCTATTGCTGATCGGCTTTTTTGTCTTCTTTATGCGCCAAGCCCAAGGAAGCAACAATCAGGCGATGTCGTTCGGTAAAAGCCGCGCACGCATGTTCGCCGGCGATAAGCCGACCATTACGTTTGCCGATGTTGCCGGTCAGGAAGAGGCTAAGCAAGACTTGGCCGAGATCGTTGAGTTTCTCAAGTTCCCGGATAAGTTCGCCGCTCTTGGCGCCCGCATTCCGCGCGGTGTACTGATGGTTGGCCCGCCCGGTACCGGTAAAACGCTGCTCTCGCGAGCGGTTGCCGGTGAGGCCGGTGTACCTTTCTTCAGCATCTCCGGCTCCGAGTTTGTCGAGATGTTCGTCGGTGTTGGTGCTTCTCGCGTTCGCGATCTATTCGATCAGGCTAAGCGTAACGCACCTTGTATCGTTTTCATTGATGAGATCGATGCTGTCGGTCGTCAGCGTGGTGCCGGTCTCGGTGGGTCACACGACGAACGTGAACAGACACTCAACCAGATTCTGGTTGAGATGGATGGGTTCGATACCAATACCAACGTGATCGTGATTGCTGCCACGAACCGACCTGATGTGCTCGATCCGGCGCTCGTTCGCCCCGGCCGCTTTGACCGCCAAGTAGTGCTCGATGCGCCCGATGTGCGTGGGCGGATCGAGATCCTGAAGGTTCACGTTAAGGGTAAGCCACTGGCCGAGGATGTGAATCTAGAGATTCTCGCCCGCCAGACCCCCGGTTTCTCTGGTGCTGACCTGATGAATGTGGTGAATGAAGCGGCAATTCTGGCAGCACGTCGCTCGAAGCGCAAGATTAGCATGGCCGAGTTCCAAGATGCGGTCGAGCGGGTGGCTATCGGTGGTCCTGAGCGTCGCTCGCGGGTGATGACCGATCGCCAGAAGCTGGTGGTGGCGTACCACGAGTCTGGACATGCAATTGTCGGTGCTGCTTTGCCCAAAGCCGATAAGGTGCAAAAAGTGACAATTATCCCGCGTGGTCAGGCAGGTGGCTATACACTTTTCTTGCCTGACGAGGATAGCCTCAATTTGCGCACTGTTTCGCAATTTAAAGCGCGACTAGCTGTTTCATTGGGTGGACGAGTTGCTGAAGAGATTGTTTTCGGTAACGAAGAGGTGACAACCGGCGCCTCCGGTGATCTGGTTCAGGTGACCCGTATCGCTCGTGCGATGGTGACGCGCTACGGTATGAGCCAGCGTCTCGGCCCGATCGTCTTTGGTGAGAAGGAAGAGCTGATCTTCCTTGGTCGCGAGATTAGCGAGCAGCGCAACTATGGTGATGAGGTTGCCCGCCAAATCGATGAAGAGGTGCATGCGATCGTAAGCGAAGCCTACGAAACGGCGCAGCAGATCCTACTCCAGAACCGGGCAGTACTCGATGATATGGCGAATGCCTTGATTGAGTATGAGACGCTTGACGGTGAGCAGCTCGAAGAGTTGATTCGGCGGGTGAAGCCGCTAACTCTCGATCTGAGTAAGAGCGGTAATGCGATACCGAACGGCCGTACCGAGGATCGACCGGTACAGCCGGATACACCGCAGATGGGTTTGAGCGGTCCAAGCCCGTTGCCGGCGTAATGTGCATCGCTATCGTTGGTAGGGGCGGGGTTCGATCCCGCCCCTTCTGCATTGGAATGAATGTACGTTTGTTATCCCGCCTCGGTTAAATACCAGCGTCCATCGACCCGAATGACCGGCAACCCACTCGCTTCACGTCCGATCAGTTGGAGCAAGGCACCACTGCGTTCAAGAACCACATTACCGTCGTTATCGCGCCAACGCACGGTCATAATTGCATTGACGACGTCGACCAATGCCGTATTCTCCCTTATTTGCAACACGCGCGTGCGGTCGTAGGTGATGACTACTTCGGCCCGGCTGCCACGTGCCGGCTGGGTGTTTGCACGTGCAAATCCATCGAGCATTTCCTGCATAACGAGGCGCTGATCGGCGCGCTCGCCGGGCGCAAAATAGCTTGCCAGCCGATTGGCCCACACGTTTCGTGCCATCGCCTCGCTGAGCAATGGATCGGTAAGAGCCGCATTTACGTCTTCGAGAAAGCTCTCGACGACAGCTTCCGGCGTTACACCACCCAAGCCAATATCTTCCTCCAAAGCTGCGGCTCCACATCCGACCAGCAGCCAGAGGAGGACTGACCATATGATGAAAAGATAATGAAACGTTTTCATACGCATCGGTCGGCGTTCGTATCGAGTCTACGGTGTCGACGCCTCACGGAAACTACGTGGTGGTGAGGGTAGTTCTGCTCGCACAATACTGTTGCCACCGGCGAAATAGAGCATCGGGCGGCTACCGCTTGTATCAATGCTCAGCGCACTCAGTTGACCGAGATCGACTCCCGTTCCATCGCGCACGTGGATTTGCTGAATCAAGGCACCGGTACGCTTATCCAATTGCAAAATCCGTTCATTAGCCGGTTCGAGCATAAAGATGAAGCCGGCGTCAGGTGGACCGGTGATGATAAACCGCGTAACTTCGGCAATTGGTGGTGAGACATTATCCGGCTTGATTTGACCAACCAATTGACCAAAACTAAAAACGAGGACTGTCCCGTCGGGTTGGAGCAAGTAAATACTGCCGTCTACTGCCATATCAATGGCCGACAACACCGTTGCATCGCGGGTCACACCGGGGTTGAGCCAAAATTCCGGTGTGTCACCGTAGCGGCCCGAAGCAAATTTCAGTACCTCGCCGGGCTCAGCTCCCCATACGTAGAGGTTACCGGCGTACTCCTCCACATCAAGACGTTCTGGAGTTATCCAGATCTCCGAACTACCCAATTTTGAATAGTTCCATGTATTGTTTTGGCGAAAATAGTAACCAAAACCGTTGAGTGCCTGATCGATGGCAACTACCTGATCGATCCGCCAGAGAGCAGCCCGGAGTGGACCAACAATCGCCGAACCTATGATCTGGCCCGGTTCGAGATACGGTTCTGGTATGCCGCCATCGCGGGGGATGCGATAGAGCCGGCCTGCTTCACGATTGCCGTCGAGCGCATAGATGTAACGGAGCATTTCAAGCTGATCGGGGTCGGTCACACCACTCATTGCCGGTGGGACGATGATAGTTGTGAAGATACCATTGGGTAACGGATGGCTCGCCAATACGGTTGGCTCGATAAACGAGATACGGTCAATCGCTGCAAGCAACCGCTCATACTCCCGTTCGAGTTCATTGTAACGCAGCCATAACCCTGGGTTGGTGGTCGTTATTTCAGGGCTAGTCCGGACTATCTCGATAGCTTGTTGGGCACTTTGTAAGGCTTCGCGCGCAGCCGTTTCATCGGGTGCAGTACGTACTGCGGCAACACGCTCTTCGGCAGCCGTCAGATACTCAAGCGCGAGTTGGACTTCATTGCTGCGCGTAAGATTCATGCCGTAGAGGATAACACCACTCACCACCAGCACGGTGATAAGTATCAGCGGCCACGGAAAGGGGGGATTGGTGCGGCGGTAGGTCAGCCCGCGTCCTCGTGGTACATAACTACTGACTGTTAGCGCTTTACGGCGTAAGTTTCGTTCGCGTTGCCATTCACGGACCCAATCACTCAGTATCTGCCATGGCCAGGCCAATCGTTCGTACCAATGTTGTTCGTAGCGCGGACGTAACCGATAGCGTACCCCATACGGATACGCAGCAGGGATAGGATCGCCAAGATCGATAGGCGGTGATGGTGGTGGGTCTTCACCGAGCGTGCTTGAAGGTGGCAAGGGTGTCGGTTGGCGAACAACCCGCTCGGCAAGTGGCTCGCCAAGATCGATCGGCGCCGGTCGTGGTATTGGATTCGGGGAAAGCGCCGGTTGCGGTGGCGGGGTGAAAATCCGTTCGGGGTCCGGTTCGGTTGGGCGGGGTGGTGGTGGCTCACGGTGGAACCAAGGCAACAAACGGTGTGTCGGTGTAGGTGAAGGCACGGCAATCGGTTTAGGAGAAGGTGCATGCACCGTCAACGCCAGTAATTCAATCGACGATACGTCGGTGGCCCGTTCCTGAGCGGTAGCCAATATCGTGCTGACATCGGCCTGAGCGAGCAACGCAGTCATTGTTGGCGGATCGAACCGCGTCACTAACGTACTACTGCTTAGGAGGAGCGCATCTCCCGGTTGCAAGACGGCGCGGAAAAACTCCGGCTCGACAAAGAGGCTTGCTCCCAAAGAACCGGTAAGGGCAACTTGGGCTACATTCACTTGTGCAGGATCCCAGCTTGGATGGGTTGGGATAGCGCGTAATTTGCCGCCACAGCGTAAAAAAAGCTGTGTTGGTTGCATTTGGACGATGAAGAGGTCGTTACCGAGCAAGACAAGGGCCGTAATACCGACAGTGATACGTTGGGCCGGCGCACACCGCATATTGTCTTGGTACAAGGCTTTGTTGGCGGCAATGATCGCCAGGCGCAGGGCTGAAGCAGCACTCGTTGCTTCACACTCATAAAACGTCTGTCGGATCGCTTTAGTAACAACCTGGCAAGCGTGTTCGCTGCGGTCAACCGGACCAACCGGTTCACACAACACGAACAACTGCCCGCGGTTCATCGCCTCAGGTTGGTGAAGGGCGGGCGTGACGATGAGCGTCCGTGTGCTGTTTGAATAGGTTGTCCCGGCTACTGTTACCTGCACGCCGGTATGAATCTCTAGCGGTTGCATACTATAGGGATTATACCAGAAGCGAGATGGATGCTTGTTCAGCGCCGGACTGCCACCTGTCGCTTCAAAGCGTAATCAATCCCCTCTTGCAACGTTGCTTTCGTCACCAGATCACGCAGTTCAGCCCCAATATAGACCAAGGTTTGCGCTATTTCAGGACTAATACCGGTCAAAAGCACCTGTGCTCCCAACATTCGCGCCGCTTGGGCGGCGCGCATTAATGCCCCGGCGACTTGCGTATCAACCACCTTCACGCCGGTGATGTCAATGATTGCTACCTGTGCCCGATGTTCGGCAACCCCATACAGCAGCGTCTCCATAATCTGCTGCGCCCGTGTTGTGTCAATCACACCGATCAATGGCATCACTACCACGCCGTTGGCAATCGGCATCAACGGTGTACTCAATTCGCGCAGTGTCGCCTGTTGGGCGGCGATGATCTGCTCTTGCATCGCAGTGCGCTCACGTTCTATCCGGCGCTGTTCAGTAACGTTACGGGAAAGGATGAGGGTATCATTGTTGCTTAGTACCATGCGCGCTTCATACTCTTCAACCTGATCGCCAAGATCAAGCTGGTACTCGAACTGCTGCATCTCACCGGTCAGACGCAACTGTTCAATGTGGTACACGACCCGTTCGGCCAAGTATGGTGGCAATACCTCGGCTACGTGCCGACCCAGAAAGGCTTCAGGTGGGAGCATTAGCCGCCCACTACGGTCGACTTTGTAATCGAGGAACACACCGTCAGTGCTAAGTACAAACATCAGATCGGGCATTGCTTCAAGGAGAGCGCGGTTCCGGCGCTCACTACGGCGTAACTCCTCTTCGGCTTGCAGTTGTTCAGTAATATCGCGGTTGATCGACGCATAGCCGGTCAAATTACCGTGACGATCACGGAGGGCTAGTGCCGAAGCTTGCACCGTGATCAAACTGCCGTCACGATTGACATAACGCACGGTCTCGCGCGGTGTCAGCCCCTGCATCACCTGTTCAGCGATCCGCTCCAATAGCGGGAGATCGGGTTGATAAAAGATGTCGTGCACGGTCATGCCAACCAACGTCTCGTATCCTAGCATTGCCGCCAGCGCCGGGTTGGTATACTGCAACTTCAATTGAGGGTCGGCAATCGCAATCCCATCAGGTGCATTTTCAACCAGCAATTTAAAAGTACGCAGCTCTTCTTCTTGCTGTTTGAGCGCAGTTACATCTTCATAGATACCCAACACCCCGATCACGTCACCGTTGCGACGCAGCGGTATCTTACTGGTCCGGAGCCAGATCGGCGTTCCGTCATGCCGATTGAGCGGTTCCTCAAGATAGTATTTCGGCCCACTCTGCATGACCGCCAGATCGTCGGTACGGTAAGCCGCGGCCTGTTCGTGCCAAGGCATATCAAAATCAGTACGACCAACAACCTCTGCTGTCGATGACAAGCCGGCATCGATAAGAAACCGGTGATTACAGCCAAGAAAACGACCGTCTCGATCCTTCCAAAAGACAGCTTGCGGTAAGTTGTCGATCACCAATTGCAACATTGTGCGACTTTCGGTCAGCTCAAAGCGTAAACGCTGGATGCTCGTAATATCTGAGGCAATCGAGGTGGCACTGACAAACTGGCCCTGCTCATCGTAATGAATCGTGATTGTCCAGAGCATCGGAATCATCTGCCCCGACCGATGCACGATCCGATTCTCAATTGTCAGCATGCGTTCATGACGCTGCACACACTCGATGAGCGCTTGTCGTGCCGGCGCTTGATCCTCGGGGTGCAGAAATTCAAGTGATAATCGGCCTAAACAAGCTTCCGGTGGCATACCAAAATAGTGTTTGGCTGCCGCGTTCACGTAGGTAAAGCGACCAGCAGCATCGACTTCGGTCATTAGTTGATCGGTATCCTCAACTATACGCTGAAAGCGCTGCAATTGGCTTTGCAGATCGGCTACTTGAGCACGCAATTGTTCACACTCAGCTTGTAGCATCGCCAGATCGGGCGTAGTCATACTATCGGCTCCTATGATAGGGTGAGAATACGATCGGTTTGTTGACGAGGATGATGGTACTACGGAAATGCGACGGGGCGAAACTGCGTAGGCGGGGCAGTATTTAGGCAAGTGTAGCATAGATAACACCACAATTCAAGGAAAAAGATCGTTACAAACGTAAAAATATCTGATCACGTTCAGACCAATAGTGCATAGGTTGGGGATGGCTGCCCAAGGTGCGACGGATGACACAGCCCGGCGGTCCCTCCGGTCATTGCGAGCGCAGCGAGCAATCTGACAAGTCGGCGTGTCCGCTTGGCATGATGAGGTCCGACCCAGCGGTGACGATGGCTCGTTTCGCTCAGCATGAGGAAGATGGCTCGTTTCGATCGACATGACAAGGAGCGGAGGATGGCGTGCTCCGCTTGCGATGACACGGAGCGGAGGATGGCGCGCAGCGTTTGCTCTGTCACCGCCGGCGGCCCCTCCGGTCATTGCGAGCGCAGCGAGCAATCCGGCGGTAAGCCAGCGTGCGACGCTTGCTATGACAAGTATAGAAGGTGTGGCAAACCAAAGGGATCGGTTGTGAGGCTTCTCAAGTTGTAGCAAAATAGTTTGCAAATCTTAACCAAATTGCGAGAAGATCTTCAACAACAAGTTCTCGAACTGGCTACCGAACCGGTTGAACAACAATTGGCCCACGCGCTGCGTAGACTAGCCGACCAATACCATTGTGTATCACAAGCAGATGGATGGATTACCATTCCGATCATACAACGTGATCTGGCCGACTTGATCGGGGTCAGTCACTATACGATCAGTCGCTTGCTCCATCAATAGCAACAACAGGGTCTTGTCGCCTTCCCATCGGCCCACCTAACTCATGGTTGATTGGGCGGCGATCACCGCTCGGTTCGATGCATAACGTTCCTCACCACGCATTGCTACCGCTTCTGAGAGAAATGTTGCGCTAGCGCAACGTATGTATCACCCTCCTGGACGTATACTCGATCTAGGTTGTTCGTGATGTTTGTCACGAAGGAGGATGTATGTATCCGATTTGGGAAGGTCGCTTCATCCACTCGGCGATGTACGTGGCGATTGTTTCAGCCTTCCACGTACTAGCTCCCCACCTGACAGTCGCAGCGGCATGGTTTAATCTCTACCTTAAACGACGGGCGGTATACGAACAGCGACCAGAATTGTACGTGTACCTGAAGCACAGTGCGCTTGGCTTGCTCGTGTTTGCCTACGTGTTTGGCGCGATGGCCGGGATGGGTATTTGGCAAACCACGACGGCGGCTAACCCACGTGGTATCTCGGCCTTGATCCACAATTTTGTCTTCTACTGGGGTGCAGAATGGTCCATGTTCCTGATCGATGTTGTGGGAATTATCGCCTACTACTATTGATCGGGTTAGTCCACGTACCCATTTACGGCTGGCGTGGATCTTAGCACTTGGCGGAACCGGTACCCTCACGATTATCGTTGGTATCCTCTCATTTAAATTAACACCGGGTCTGTGGCTAGAAACCGGTAACAGCCTCAACGGTTTTTTCAATCCTACATTCTGGCCTCAGATTTTACTCCGTTTCTCATTGATGTTTACCATCACTGCTGCCTGGGCATTACTCATTTCGACCGGCTTGCCGAAAAGATACTTTGCCCGTGAATACATTATCCGCCGGGCAGCAGCAATGGGTTTAGGCGGTTTGGGTGTCGCGTTCGGCATCTGGTTCTTCTGGTTTGAGCCGGTCTTGCCAGAACATGCGAAGATCATCCTGCGTTCACCGGCGATTCCCGCGATTACCTACACGGTAATTGGCGGTGGATTGATAGCTACGTTTGCCGGCCTCCTCTTTGCATTGTGGTTGCCACGCCGTCAACATCAATTGATCGCCCTTGGTGCGATGCTGGTACTCTTTGGTGCTATCTTCGGTGCCGAACGTACCCGGGAAGTGATGCGTAAACCCGATATTATCGCCGGTTATACTGGTCTTCGCCGATCTCCTGGCCCGTGGCATTCAACGCGAAGAACAAGGGCTGAACGAACGTGGTATGCTGGGTTCATTACCGTTTTTGCCGAAACCTGACGCGGTTGCGGTACTACCGATCACAACCGGTTTACCTTCACGTGAAGTTGCCATCGGGCGAACATTGGTTATTCAACAGTGTGCCTCGTGCCATAACGTGAGCCATCAAACGGCGATCACCGTTTTTAATCAGCGGCTAGCGTTGCGTTCCTTGGTTAATTTGCTTGAGCGGCGTAACCTAACGACGGCTGACAAGATCGAGAACTACTTGAAAGCAATCGGTGGCTTCCCGTATATGCATCCGGTCGTCGGTACCGATGAGGAACGTGCCTCTATGGCACTCTATCTCGAGTATTTTTATCAGCAACAGCAACGTAATCCACAAACTGCCGCTTATAGTGCCAAATAATGAGGAGGTTGATATGAACGTCGGTGACATAATGCGGATGATGCGTGATCCGTAAGGGGCACCATTCTTTCCACCGGTGTTGCAGGTATTGCTAGTCGTGACGTGGGTGTTGCACATCTTTTTCGTCACGTTGGCTCTCGATTCGAGTAGCTTGTCGATCTGGGGCTTCCTCTTTCCGACTCCGAACCGGCTCCGGCTGGCCCGGGTCGCGGCTCGTCTGACACCTAATGCAGTTGGTCTGGGGATCGTGACCGGGATTGCACCGTTACTCTTTGTCCAGACCATTTACGATCCGAGCTGGTACGCTGCCAATACCCTCACCGGTTTCTGGTCGGTGCTCTTTATCTTTGTCGTGATGGGTGGCTATAGCCTTGCGTATTTGTTTTATCTTAAAGGCAGCCCTGACGGGAAGCTGCTTTGGTCGGCAATTGGGTCGTTCATCCTTCTCTTTTTTGCCGGTTGGGTGATGCACGTGCTGGCTGCCGTTTCGATTCGCCCGGAGCGTTGGCTAGAATGGTATGCTCCGAACGGCATTGTCGACACACGCGGGATAGTGTTTCACGCTTATAACTTGCCCCGGCTGTTCTTCTTACTGCCGTTGCAAGCCGGACTCAGTTTGGCTGTTGTGCTGATGCTTTTTGGCTGGTACTTCCGCCACCATGAAGCCGATACCGCGTTTATGCAATGGGTCGCCGAACTTGTCCGGCGACTCGGGTTAGTGATTAGCCCGCTTTATGCAATTGCCGGGCTACTTTGGGCTATGACTGAAGGCAGAGCTTTTGGCATCGGTCTTATGCTGGGGATTATTCTACCGGCCCTTGGCACAGGCCTAACCGCCTACTTCTTCGTGCTCAAACAGCCGTTGCGGCACGCGCCTCGTTCACTCTTGGTGTAGATTGGAACCCTCTTGAGTGTTGGTGTGATTCGCGAAGTGATCCGCGCCGTTTCCTTGGCAAGGTTTGGCTATTCAGTCGCTGAGTATCCCTACCGCATCGATTGGGGTTCAGTCGTGATTTTTAGCGTTACCACGGTGGTAGGTGTGATGGTGATAAGCTACCTTGTCCTCGTTCTTTACCGGTCAGGTGGTGGCAACGGCGATACCCAACCGTCGCCACGAGTAGAGCGGTTTGGTGCAATCGCAACCGGTATGCTAGGTGCGTGGTTTGGTTTCTTCTTACTGGTTGGTCTCTACGCAACCTTCTTTTTGAAATAGTCACAATTGACGTTCTCGTTCTTCACTCGTACAATGCAAATAGCGTTGTACAGGTAAAGAGCGAAACGAGCATCGGCTATGTTTGAAAGTCTTTCCGATCGGTTACAGGCAGTATTCCAGAAACTCGGCAGCAAAGGTGTTCTCACCGAAGATGACGTGCGCGAGGCGATGAAGCAGGTGCGCTTAGCCCTGCTCGAAGCCGACGTTAACTTTCGAGTGGTGAAAGATTTTGTGGCGAAAGTTACCGAAAAAGCCATTGGCGAAGAGGTAACGAAGAGCCTGACTCCACATCAACAGGTGATCAAGATTGTCCATCAAGAGCTGATCAACCTGTTGGGGACCGAACATGTTCCTTTACAAGAAGCGCATCCCGGCCCAACGGTGATTATGCTGGTCGGTTTGCAAGGTACCGGTAAGACGACGTTGGCGGCAAAACTGGCCCTGCACCTGCGCAAGAAGGGCAAGCGCGTTCTGTTAGTCGCCGCCGACGTGTATCGTCCGGCAGCAATTACGCAGTTACAGGCCCTTGGTCGCCAGTTGAATATTCCGGTCTACAGTGAGGGCACGCAGGCTAGCCCGCCCGACATCGCCGAGCACGCTCTTGAACATGCGCGTAAAGAGCTGTTCAATGTGGTGATTATTGATACCGCCGGTCGGTTACAAATTGACGAACCACTCATGCAAGAGTTGGAGCAGATCGAGATGCGTGTGCATCCAACCGAACGCTTGTTGGTGGTTGACGCCATGACCGGCCAAGAAGCAGTGCGCGTCGCCGAAACGTTCAACCAGCGGGTTAAGCTGACCGGTGTGGTGATGACCAAGATGGACGGCGACGCCCGTGGTGGTGCGGCCTTGTCGGTGCGCGCCGTGACAGGGGTGCCGATCAAGTTTCTCTCCACCGGCGAGAAGGTGGACGGCAATACGCTGGAGGTTTTCCACCCCGACCGGTTGGCGTCGCGCATCCTTGGCATGGGCGATGTACTCTCGTTGATCGAGCGAGCCGAGCAGCTTTACGACGCCGAGCAGGCGAAGAAGATGCAGAAGCGGCTGAGCAAGGGCGAGTTCGATTTTGAAGACTTCCTCACTTCGCTCCATCAGATGCGCAAGTTGGGGCCGTTGCAACAGATTATTGCGATGATCCCCGGCCTTAACCAATTGGCCCGCAACGAAGAATTGCTCGATGAGCGGCATGTCAAGCGGGTCGAGGCGATCATCTACTCGATGACGCCGGAAGAACGGCGCCGTCCGGAAATTATCAAGGGCAGCCGGCGCAAGCGGATTGCGCGCGGTAGCGGCACTTCCGAAGAAGAAGTAAGCCAGTTGATCAAGCAGTTCCAACAGACGCAGCGCATGATGAAGCAGATCGCTGGCAAAGCCGGCAAGGGGCGTGGTGGTATCGATCCGAATGAGTTGCTCCGACGCTTGCGTTAGCGTTGGTTGTGTGTAGGATGGAGTTTGGAGGGCGGGTGGAGGGTACTCCTCGCTCAGCTTTGCAATTGCAACGTCAACGCCAATTTGTGTTATACTATGTGGCTAGTGTGTAAGATTGGTCTGAGTGTGAGGAATACTACGATCTATGGTTAAAATTCGTCTGCGCCGCACCGGCAAGACCAAGCAGCCCAGCTATCGTATCGTCGTTGCCGATTCGCGTTCGCCGCGCGATGGTAAGTTTATTGAGACGATTGGCTATTACCTGCCGACCCGCCAACCCAAGGTGTTGGAGGTAAAGGCCGATCGTGCCCGCTATTGGCTCGGTGTCGGTGCTCAGCCGACCGATGTCGTGGTGAAGCTGCTCAAGCGGGTTAATATTCTCGACGAGCAGGGCAAGGTTGTTGCCGAGTCGTAAGCCAAGTTTGGGAGGGAGCTTGATGAAAGCGCTCCTCGAATATATCGCCCGTAATCTGGTTGATAAACCGGAAGCCGTTCGCATCAAAGAGCGCACCGGTCGTTTTACCACTACGTACCATTTGAGCGTTGCTCCTCACGAGACCGGTAAGATCATCGGTCGCAACGGGCGGGTCGCGAAGGCGATCCGTGATTTGATGGGAGTGGCTGCGGCGCGCCAGAAGAAACGGGTGCACGTCGATATCGAATAGTTGTCGGGTTTGCAACCGGCTGGTCGATGGTCCGGCCGGTTGCTTTATCATGGGCTGATATTGCTGCGCTGACTGTTGCGCGCTTTGTGGTTTGACAACGTTCAATATGCAACGAATCAATGGATGATCTGCTCTACATAGGTGTACTCGGTGCGCCATTTGGCGTTCGGGGTCAAATTAAACTACACTCGATCTCAAGTCATCCCGAACACCTGATCCGTCATTTGCGCACGGTATTTATCGGCCCCAAGCGCATTCCGCATCAGGTGACACGCCTCTTTTTGCATAAACCGGGGTTGCTGATTATCCAGTTGCAGAGCGTGACCGACCGTGATGCGGCGTCCAATCTGCGGGGGGCTGAGGTCTATATTGCTGCGGCCGATGCCGCGCCACTCGGTGAAGATGAGTTTTTCTATCACGATCTCATCGGGTTGGCTGCTGTTACCGATACCGGTGATCTGATTGGCGAGGTACGCGATGTGCTAGAAACCGGTGCCGGTGAAATCGCTGTGATTGCACGTCGTGGTCACGCTGATGCGTTGGTGCCGATGGTGCGTGACTTTATCGTCGCAATCGATCTGGTCGAGCGTCGGTTGGTGATTCGGCCAATTGATGGTCTGCTTGACTAACGCTCGCGAATGCACCGATACGGTACTACTGAGCAGTGGGTAAGATGACCCGGAATGTCGTTCCCTGATCGGGTTGAGAACGGACCCACAATTCCCCACCGTGAAAGTCCACAATACTGTAGCACAGTGGAAGCCCGAGACCCAAGCCGTCGAAACGGGTGGAGTAAAAGGGTTCAAAGATTTTGGGAACATCCTCTTGAGCAATGCCAATCCCGGTATCGCTGATCTCCAACACCACTGCCGGATCGGGGAGAGGTTGGTGTGATCCACCACCGGCTCGCCAAAAGAGCGCTCGATCCGGCTCCCCATCGGGTGGTCGCAGATAGGTGCGAATATGGAGAGTGCCACCGTGTGGCATTGCCTCAATCGCATTCTGTACGAGCGTTTGGCAGACCTGCTTGAGATGTCCGATGACCGCCGTCACCCATGGTAAGCTTGACGTAAAATCTCCAACATAATGGATGTTCCGCGCTGTCAATGTTGACCGGAAGTTCGCAATAACGTCGTTGATAACTTGATTCAGATCAACGGGTCGGCGGCCGTCGAGATTGGGGCGCGAGAGATCGAGAATGCGTTGGACACGGTGGATCAGGCCATCAAGTTCAAGAGCGGCCTTAGAGAGGTAGAGGTCGCGGCGTTCTGATGGCAGATCAGGATTACGCAACAACCGTATGGTATTCGAGAGGGCTTGGAGCGGGTTGTTAATCTCGTGCGCCATCGAGGCCGACAAGCGGCCAATTGCGGCTAACTTTTCGGCTTGAGCCAACTCACGGGCCATCCGCTGACGTTCGCTAATATCACGGGCAATGACGAGAAAGAGGTGCTGATCGCCATCGGGTACGACACTCACACTCACTGCTACTGCCGTCTCATGACCGGAAGCGGTACAGAGAATGGTTTCAATCTCACTCTGCTCGTGGCGTCCGTTCACTGCCGTAGCCAAGAGTTGGCTGAGCGCCGGTAGGAGTTGGTTTGGGTCAAGCTGTAACAGTTGCTCGTTCGAATACCCCGATAAACGACCTAAAGCGAGATTGGCATCCAGTACCATCGTCCCGGTACTATCGAGCAACAGTACTGCATCGTTGGCATGGCGCAACAAGGCACGGTAGCGTGCTTCCGAACGCGATACTTTATCGTAGAGGCGAGCGTTTCCTAGGGCCACGGCCGCTTGTCCGGCCAGTAATTGCAGCAACTCTTGGTCAGCAATCGTAAAAGCTGCGTGCGGTGTGGCTTTTGCTGCATTGAGGACACCCAACACCCGCTCACCGGCCATAATCGGTACCGACAGAGCCGTTGTCAATTCGGAGGCCAGGAGATACTGACGAAGCTCGGCAAACCATGGCGATGCGATTACCTGATCATCGATCAGCAACGGCTGGCGGTGGCGGATGACCCATCCCGACAAGCTGTGAGCGACCGAGATAAGCGATCCGATCCCGACGGTGGTCGGCAAGCCGGTGCAGGCGACGATCCGCAGCGTTTGCTCATCAGGTTCGAGTAACATCAACGAGGCACGCTCGGCGCGCACTTCAACCCGTACCGTCTCAACAATTAAGGCGTACAGGCGGGTGAGATCAAGTTCGGTGAGCAGATGTTGACTAATCTGCAAGACAGGCCGCAGGGCTGCGACCCGGTCACGTACTTGAACTGCTTGCCGTTTCGCTACCAGTTCGCGGGCTATATCGGCAAGTTCTTGGGCACGGAACGGCTTGATCAACAGGCCGCGCGCACCGAGGCGCATCGCATAGGCGATCTGATCAACCGATGCTACACCGCTAACGATCAGGACCGGTACGCTAATATCGCGTAAACGGATTAACTCTAGCAGTTGTAGACCATCAATCTCCGGCATCGCCAGGTCGATCATGATAAGATCGAAAGGAGCGTGATCTAGTGCTGCGAGGGCTGATGTGGCATTAGCCGCCGTTGTGACAACAAACCCGGCCCGCGCTAGCGTCTGCCGGCACAGATCGCGCAACTGTGGATCATCGTCTACGACTAATACTCGCCCTGCCCAACTATTCATAGCGTTAGCCCGCAATCTCCGTTGATTACGAGGAAGCGTAGCGACGTGCCAATTCGGCCCACACTGCTTCGGCTGACATTCCTTGGTTTTCAAGCAGCACCAGACAATGATACATCAGATCGGCCAGCTCGTAGGCGACTTCAGCCGGATTTCCGTTCTTTGCAGCGATAATCACCTCGGCTGCTTCTTCCCCAATCTTTTTGCCGATCCGGTCGACGCCACCGTGCAATAGCTTTGCCGTGTATGACTCGGCCGGATCGGTATCACGACGGGCACGAATCCGGTCGGCAAGTCGGGCCAAGATGGCGACTGGCGGTACAGGGTTGACCATTTCGGTACCATCGAGATCGCGGAAAAAACAACTAGGCCGACCCGTATGGCATGTCGGACCGGCCGGTTCTGCAAGGATCAATAAAGCGTCACCATCACAATCTTGGCGTAATTCGACGACGCGGAGAGTGTGGCCGCTCGTTTCGCCTTTGCGCCATAACCATTGGCGCGAGCGGCTGTAGAAGGTTACGAAACCACTCTCGCGGGTCAGGATGAGGGCTTCCTCGTTCATATAGCCGAGCATCAGTACCTCGCTACTACGTGCGTGTTGTACGATGACCGGTAGTAATTTTTGTTCGTTTGTCTGTGCCATATTAGGTTGCTGTCCTTGTGTGTCGTGTTATGGTGTCGCTGTACGATGATTGTAAACGTGTGACCGACCCTGTTGATATGCGTGGCAGTACGCCTTGCTGTTGATGCGCCCGGCAGTGCGCTGTGCCGGGCGGGTGCGCTGTGCCGGGCGGGTGCGCTGTGCCGGGCGGGTGCGCTGTGCCGGGCGGGTGCGCTGTGCCGGGCGGGTGCGCACTGCCGTGCGGGTGCGCTGTGCCGGGCGGGTGCGCTGTGCCGGGCGGGTGCG
>NZ_JBMFNE010000022.1:0-75992 GCF_049970315.1 Chloroflexus sp. | reverse complement strand
CGGGGCAATGAACTGGTAGTTCCCGCTGCCATAGCCGCCAAAGCCGCCGTAGTAACTGCCGTCGGGGTTGAAAATCTGCAGGCGGTGATTACCACTGGACATATAACGGACGCTGCCCCAATCCTCAACCGTGTAGATGCGCCCATCAGGACCAACCGCTACGTCTCGCAGGTAGCTGAAATGGGCGTTATCGTCGCCCGGCTGGCCAGCCTCACCCACCGTCCACTGCGGCATGCCCGCCGCATTCAGTTTCACCAGGCGGTGACCGTAGCCCTCCACCACGTAGATGCTGCCGTCCGGCCCAACCGCCACGCCCTCCGGGTAGTAGAAGCGATCGTTGGATTCCACGTATGAATCGCCGGTCGTGCCGTAGGTGCGCTGATAGACGCGGCTCGGGCTGAACTGCTGCACGCGCTTGTTGCCGTAGTCGGCCACGTAGAGGTTGCCCGAGGCGTCCATCGCCACGTCGGTGGGATACTTGAACTGGTTGTTGCCCGTGCCGTAACTTCCGCCGATGGTGGCGACGTAGGCCAGGGTGTTGCGGTCGAAGACCTGCACGCGGTGGTTCTCGGTGTCGGCCACGTAGATGTAGCTGGCATCCACCGCCACCCCCTGCGGCGTGTCGAACTGGTTGTTGCCGGCGCCGGGCGAGCCGGTGCCCAGCGTACCCGCATAGGCCGGCGAGCTGGGGATGGTGATGTCGAAGATTTGCACCCGGTGGTTGTCGGCGTCGGCCACATAGAGCCGGTTGCCGTAGACGGCGATGTGGCGCGGCCAGCACAGTTGCATGTTGCCCGTCCCGCACGCGCCGCCGCCGATGGTGGCCAGATGGTTGCCGCCGCTGTCAAAGATCTGCACGCGGTTGTTGCCGTAGTCGCTGCCCCAGTAGCCGCTGTCGCTGACGTAGATGTTGCCGCTGCCGTCGAAGGCGATGCTGATGGGGTTCTCAAAGCGGTTATTGGCTGAGCTGGGGTTCCACGCCTGGCCCAGTTCGCCGATCTTTTGGCCGCTGCTGTTGTACTTGACGACGTGCGACGCCCCCGCGTCCACCACCCAGACGTTGCCGCTGCTGTCCTCGGCCACGTCGGTGATGCGTGCAAGGGCCGTGCCGGTATAGTCGATGACGCCCGCCTTGCCGATCTTGGTGAGGAAATTGCCGGAGGAGTCAAACTTGACCACGCGGTGGGCCACCAGGTCGGCGATCCAGACGTTGTTGCCCACCGTGCCAACGCCCTCCACCCAGTAGAAGTGGTCGTTGGTTTCAGTGAACGGCTCCTGGGTTACCCCGAACGTCTGCACATACCGGAACGATAGCCCCGGCTGGCCGAGGGGGAGGGAACTGGCACTTATCCCTTCGGCCGCGCTCAGGGCAAGCCCCGGCCCCTCTCCCGCAGTATGGACGAGGGGAGCGGGCAGCGGGCCGAAGGGCTTGCCCAACTCCGGTTCCCAGGGCGGGAGCGGTTGCGGAGGCGCCGGCCGCTCCGGCGGTCGGGGCGGCTGGGGTCCCTGGGCGGATACGGTCCAGGCCGCGAGGACGGCCAGGACAAGCACCAGAACCGATGCGACAGAGATTTTGGTTTTCATCTTGACCTCCTTTGTGTGATTTGAGATGGAACAGGCGTTTGTGTGCCCAACGGCGGAGTTAAGCTGCCCGTCCCGGACTTCGCACGACTGGCCCACCAACTTCCGTGCACGCACCCCCCACCACCGGCCGGGCAACTCGGGTCAGCTTCAACGCAGTGTTCGCGGCGGTTCCCATCCACGGTGCCGCGACGCCATGTTCCTGCGGCTGGCCCGGCGAACCCGGCCCGACCAGCCCATCCCCGTAGGCGGTGACCCGCGCCATCCCCGGCAAACACTACCCTGCCAGAGAGCCGCGAACGGCTTGCGCTTCAGCCGCGCCGAGCGCAGGAGGCATCGGCTGGAAGCGCATGTTAGCCAACCCTTTTTACCCGTTGCCAAAATAGTCCGAGTCAACTCGTTTGATCTGATAAGTTGTGACTGGCGTGACACCTACATCGTAGTCTATCATCAACTCGGCTAGACGTTTTCCGTCAATCAGCACAATCTTAGCATCAATACTCGATACATAGGCCGCAGCCTCTGCAGAAAATGATGAGGTCGTAATAAAGATCCCTTTCTTTGCTCGTTTCCCCATAAGCGCACCAACAAACTTTTGTATCTCAGGTCTCCCCACAACATTGTCCCATTTCTTGGCTTGTATATAGATGGTGTCAAGCCCAAGTCTATCTTCATCAATAATGCCATCTATCCCCTCGTCGCCTACTTGCCCTACTGCTCTTGCCGCATCACGACGCGAACCTCCGTATCCCATCTTGACAAGAAGCTCAACCACAAGGCGTTCAAAAAACGCAGGAGTGCTTTGGTTGACCAAAACCAACAATTCTTGAGCTAAATCGTTTCGTATTTCTTCATAGGCATCTTCAAGGGTTTCTTCTGGTGTTTTCTCTTCTTCATCGGCTCCTGTTGCTTTGGGTTTGCGACGCACCCCTTCGCGCTCTCGGAATTCAACATACTCAGGAAATTGCTCAAGAAATCTCATGTCGATTCGTGGTGGATTACTCGCCAGCACTTGCTTACCACGCTCAGTTATTCTGTAATATGAGCGGCGCGACATTTCAAGAAGCCCCGCTTTGGTCAAATAAGTTCTGGCCCAACCTGCTCGATTGTAAAAGATAGTCTGCTTGCCGCTAGGTAACAGCGTGTTTAACTCATCTTCGCTAAGAGAGAATTTCTCAGCAAGGGTGCTCATCAAATCCTGGATGGAGTGCTCTTGTCCATCACTAAAACAGTGCAAGAGTGGAAGCATGATCGTTTGGAAATCTGGTATTGGCATAATTCTCTCCAACGCGCTGGGGCTGGCTAACTAGTGGTTATGCGGACTTCCGTCTAATCTTTTGTAGATTACTCCTTCCGTCTAACCCCCCAAACCGCTTGGGATTTTAGACAGAATGAGTTAAAATCCAGTGAAAGCACTATACACACCCCCCTCTCAAAAGTCAAAACACTGTGGAACAAAAACCCCCACGCAAACTCCTCGACCAGGTCTCCGACGCCATCCGCCTTAATCACTACTCCTACCGCACCGAACAAACCTACAACGACTGGATCAAACGCTTCATCCTCTTTCACCACAAACGCCACCCCAAAGACATGGGCGCCGATGAAATTCAAGCCTTCATTACCTACCTCGCCGCGAAAAAAACCTCTCCGCTTCTACCCAAAATCAAGCCCTCTCCGCCATCCTCTTCCTCTACCGCCACGTCCTCCACCAGGAAATCGAATTCCCTACCGACATCATCCGCGCCGAAAATCCAAAACCCTTCTCACCGTCCTCACCCACGCCGAAGCCCTTGCCCGCAAATACCCTAACGCCTCCCGCGAACTCATCTGGCAATACCTTTTCCCTGCCAGCGGCCTCTCCAAAAACCCATCTCCCCTCACACCTTCCGCCATTCCTTCGCCACCCATCTGCTCCAGGCCGGCTACGACATCCGCACCACCCACCACTCCCTGAACGGCCGACCACCCGCCGCGCAGCGCCTGCGCAGCCCGCGAGCTTCCCAGCCATGAAGCCGGCCCCGCCCCAGCCGGCACCGTGACCACCACACACCGTCAACCGCCTGCACGAGGACGACCGGTGCGTCGCACCTACCTCCGAGCGTCTAGAATCTCCGTTCGACCATGCCCTCCCGCCACGATCTCCGGCAACCGCGCATCATCGTGTGCTGGCCGGTGACCGCGCGTCATCCAGGCGACACCGCGCGCAACGATCCGGCGGTGTGGCAGCGGTATGACGCCGCGAGTGGCGTCATACCGGTGAAGACCTCCCACCGTATGCCGTTGGCGTGGTCGTCGGCCGCCGGTGGTTTCCCCGGATCGCCCTGGACGACGAACGTTATGTCGCCCGACTCGCCCGTGACGGCGGGGAGCGGTTCCGTCCAGGCGGCGATGTTGCGACCTGCACCGCGCACCGCCTGCGCGCGTTCCTGGTTGTTGGCGGGCCTGCCGACCACCGTCAGCGACTAGCCCAGCGGATCAACTGTCCACGTGGCCCGTACTGTGGCGGTGATACCCGTCATCGCCGGCGTGCGCTGTCCTGGACAAAGGGAGCGACAAAGGCCGATGCCTCGTCGCTCCCTTCGCTTGGATCGGGGATGCATGTCAGGCGGAACGCATACTGCGTTTATCTCTGACGTGCATACCAGGCTCTAGGCAGGCTTGTTCGCGGCGAATGTTTGTGCCAAACGAACAAAAAACTGGAGTGACTCGGGATTGCGTAGCGAGTCGGGATTGGCTGCTTGTTCAACCGGGACCCCCAGCAAAATCTTCTTGATCGGCACTTCCAATTTCTTCCCACTGAGCGTAACCGGTACGGCATCAATCTGGAAAATGTCATCGGGGACGTGGCGGGGCGAGAGGTTCGTCCGAATCGTTTGCTTGATACGCTGTCGCAAATCATCATCGAGTGTGACCCCTTCACGCAACACCACAAACAGCGGCATATACGAACGTCCACCCAACCCTTCAAGATCGATCACTAGACTATCCAGAACTTCTGGGATGGTCTCGACCGCTCGATAAATCTCGCTGGTCCCGATCCGGATGCCTTGCCGATTGATTGTGCTATCGGAACGACCGTAAATGACAACCCCACCCCGCTCGTTAATGACAATCCAGTCGCCGTGCCGCCAGACCCCAGGGTATTGCTCGAAGTAGCTGGCTTTATAGCGGGTATAGTCGGGATCGTTCCAGAAATAGATCGGCATCGAAGGCATCGGGGCGGTGATAACCAATTCGCCCATTACCCCAATCACACTGTGACCGTCGGTGTCGTAAGCTTCCGCCTTGCACCCAAGGGTGCGACATTGAATCTCGCCACTGTAGACCGGCAAAAGGGGGCACCCACCGACAAACCCACTGCATACATCAGTTCCACCACTGTACGATACGAGCCAGACGTCGTGCTTGATGTGGTCGTAGACCCATTCAAACCCTTCCGGTGGCAAGGGGGAACCGGTTGAACCGATAGCTTTAATGGTCCTAAGATTAAACTGCGCTCTCGGTTCGAGGCCGCTCTTCATCAATGCAGTGATATAGCCGGCACTGGTACCGAAATAGCGCATCTTTGTCTGTTCGGCCAAACGCCACAGCACACCCATATCGGGGTAGGCCGGGCTGCCGTCGTAGAGAATGGGAACGGCGCCGATGAGCAACCCACCGATCAAGAAGTTCCACATCATCCAACCGGTGGTGGTGTACCAGAAGAACGTATCCCCCGGACGCATGTCGAAATGGAGATCGAGTGATTTGATGTGTTCGAGCAGAATCCCGCCTTGGCTATGCACAATCGGTTTGGGGAGACCGGTCGTGCCCGATGAATACAACACCCACAGCGGTTCGTTAAACTCAACCGGTGTAAAGTGTAGCTCGGCAGAGGTCTGTACCACCTCCTCCCATCGTACTACGGGTCCACGCAAACCGGCGAAATCGGTAGTTGGGTTAAGATACGCAATGCCAATCGTCAATTCAAGACTAGGCAGCGCTGCCTGAATTGCTGCTACTTCGGCACGTCGATCAAACGGTTTGCCGCCATACTGGTAACCATCAACCGCGATCAATACCTTAGGTGCAATCTGACTGAAACGGTCGATCACGCTTGGGCTACCGAAATCAGGTGAACAGCTCGACCAAATAGCGCCGAGGCTTGCCGTCGCCAGACAACCGATCAAGGCGTGGTGCGTATTCGGCACATACGCCACCACTCGATCACCCGGACCCACCCCGGCATTGCGTAGCGTCTGTGCGATAGCTGCCGTTTGTGCCTGTAGCTCAGCCCAGCTCAAGGGGGTTGGTGGCTGTCGTTCGGAAGCAACAATCACCGCCGGGCGGTCTGGTGTCGCATGACGAAAGACATGCTCGGCATAATTGAGCCGAGCACCAACAAACCAACGCGCTCCCGGCATCTCGCGGCTCGATAAAACCGTTGTGGAGGGGGTATACGCTTTAATGTGGTAATACTCCCACAATGCCGACCAGAATGTCTCTAATTCATTGACCGACCAGTGATACAGTCGATGATAATCGTCAAAATGCAAGCCGTAACGTTGCGCAAGCCAGTGCATAAAGGTGCGCATCGTGCAGTGATCGCGCAATTCAGTTGGTGGTTCCCACAATAAACGTGGTGCGGTGGTCATCATTGGCCTCCGTTAACGCTCCAATGCCCCTTCTCGTACCATAAACTGATAATCGCTCCCGCAAGCAACAGATGCTACGGATAGCGTACATAATCGACTAGCGCACGCACCTCCGGGCTAGGTGGAGGTGTATACCGGCTAACCAACCACGTTACCAAAAAGTTGACCGGCAAGCCAAAAATCCCGGCAGCCGAGCTTGAAATGCCCAAGATCGTCCAATCGGGGTTGATATAGCTGATCATCATGTACGCTACTGTCACCAAAAAGCCACCGATCATACCGGCCATTGCGCCATAACTATTAGTACGTCGCCAGAAAACACCCAACACCAACACCGGAAAGATGGTTGCAGCGGCAAATGAGAATGCCCACGCCACCAACTGTACAATAATGGTCAATCGCTGTAGTGCAGTCAAAGCGGCTAAAATCGCGACGACTAAAATCGCCAATCGGCCTAAGAGCAGGCGCTCGCGCGAACCGGCACGTGGATTCAACGCAAGATAGTAAATATCGTGGGCCACCGCCGATGCGATGACCATAAGCAACCCATCGGCGGTACTAAGCGCGGCGGCGATACCGCCTGCCGCGACCAGTGCCACGACGGTTGACGGCAATTCGGCAATCTCCGGAGTCGCCAAGACAACTAAATCTTGATCGATCCGTAGCTCGTTATATTGCAAGATACCGTCACCATTCCCCCCCATATCAGGATGATCGGCAATTGCCAGCAATCCGGTTGTCGCCCAACGATTTGCCCAATCGGGCAAGTTGGTAACCGGTTGCCCAACGACCGAGCTAAGGATCGCCCAACGCGAGAAGGCCGCATACGCCGGTGCGGTCAGGTAGAGGACGCAAATCCAGCCCAGTGCCCACGCAACGCTGCTACGACTATCGCGCACCGTCGGTACGGTATAGAAACGGGCCAGAATATGGGGCATCCCGGCTGTCCCTAGCATCAAGCAGAGGGTCAAAGCGAGATAATTCCAGATCGACCAGTCATTAAACGGCGTGATATAACTCGGTAAGCCCTGTACCTGCTCCAGTTGGGTAATGTTATCCAGCGCTGCACCATACATCACCTGCGGTAGCGCCACACCGGTCAATTTGTGCGACAACCACGTGACCGGCACCAGATACGCCACCACGAGAATAATTCCCTGCACACCCTGCGTCCAGGTAATCGCTTGCATCCCACCAAGGTAAGAGCAGAGCAAGACGGCGGCCAGTCCGACAATCACCCCAACCATGTAGTTCAACCCAAGAAAACGGCTCATAATAATGCCGATCCCGGTCACTTGGGCGGTAACATACGTAAAGCAGATAATAACGATGAGAACGGCAGCAATGACGCGCACCCCTGCTCCTGGATAGCGAGCACTAATAAAATCGACGAGGGTGTATTGACCAAACTTGCGAATATACGGCGCCAAGAGGAAGGCGAGCAAGACATAACCACCGGTCCAACCGGTAATGTACGCCAACCCCTCAAAGCCAAGCAGATAGAGCGCACCGGCCATACTGATGAACGATGCGGCACTCATCCAGTCCGAGCCGGTCGCCAATCCGTTCAGGATACCCGGCACCTTGCGTTCGGCGACATAGTACGCATCAAGCGTATCGGCCCGCGAACGAATACCAATGATCGCATACAAACCGATGGCCAACGCGAGAAAACTCCAGTCGATCAGAGCAGCAGGGATGTTCAAGAACGTCTCAAAGACGGTGAACAATGCTATCAACAACAATAATCCAACCGCAAATATGATATATCGTGTCAAGTAGCGTCGGTAGGTGGCTTGGTCTTCGGGAGTAGGTGGTGCATCCAACCCGTAGCGGCGATCGAGGAGGCGCATGCGCCAGTTGTAGACAATCGTCAACACTATAAAGCAGATCAGCGAACCTTGGGCACCCATATAGTACCCAAGCGGGAAGCCGGTCAGAATGCTAATCTGATTGAGCGGTGCTGCCAATACAATCGGCAAGACAAAACTCAACAACCAGATCACGAGCAGTGGGCCGACCAGTTGGAGGTTTTCTCGCCAGTAATGCGCTAACCATGGTGGGGCTGCCGGCCAACGCAGCGGTGGTGGATCCATCACGGTACGGCTCGTCAGTGGCGAAGACGGAAACCTTGGTGGCACGTTCCCTTGGACTTGGCGCATTGGTGGAAACAGGCGGTCAATGATAAACAGTGACACCGCCAATGCACCACCAACCACGAGAAAAAGCTGAAAAAGTCCGATCCAGAAACTTACATTCATGCTGTTTCTGCCATAATTGTGGGATCAACCGTTACCGTTGCCATCTGCGGTGCAATGGGTAAGGTAAAGATAAAGCGCGCACCCTTTCCGATCCCATCGCTTTCGGCCCAGATCTCACCACCTTGCGCATAAATAAGATGACGGGCAATTGCCAACCCGATCCCACTCCCACCACTATTCCGAGCACGTGATTTATCTACGCGATAAAATCGTTCAAACACATGCGGTAAATGCTCGGCAGCGATGCCGATACCGCTATCGATCACGGCAACCCGTACTTCGTGATCATCAACACGTACTTGGACCGTGACACTGCCACCTGCCGGGGTATAGCGATAAGCGTTGGCGAGAATATTGATCAACACTTGCGCCACCCGATCGGGATCGGCCCACACCTGCGGTACCTGCTCTGGCACATCAAGGACGAGGTTCACCTGATTACTACTGAACAACGGTTCAAACTGAGCAATTTGCGCCTCGATCACCGGTCGTAGATCGATAGCTCGCGCAATTACCGGTAATTGTCCGGCTTCAACCCGTGACAGCAACTCAAGGTCTTCGATCAAGCGTTGGAGACGGCGTGTTTCCCGTAAGATCAGATTAAACGTTGCCGGATTTGCTGACACCACCCCATCCACTAACCCTTCCATATAGCCGCCAATGGTCGCGAGCGGGGTCCGCAATTCGTGGGTCACATCGGCGAGCAGTGCCAACCGGCGACGCTCGGTTTGATCGAGCGCATCGGCCAACTGATTCACACTCTGCGCCAATTGGGCAATCTCGTCATCGGCATAAATGATCGTTCGTTCGCGGTAAAATCCCTGTGCCAACCGGCGACTGACCTGCGACAATGTTTGAATCGGTTCGACGATCCGTCGCGAGACAAATAGACTAACAACCACGGCAGCAGCAAGGGCGGCAAAGCCACTAATCAAGAGCGATTGCTGGATCACTGACTGAAATTGTTCTTGCAACGCATTGGTCGTACTGACCGTACCTGCACCGAGCTGCCCCGTTTCGGCTGCAGCAGCGCCAAGCGTCAACGGGGCAAAACCGGTTAGACCCAGATTAGCCAACACATTTGCAGTGACCAGGAGGACCACATACGCCATCAGCACAATAATCAGGTGGGAAACGAACAGCTTCCAGCGGAGTTGGTGTAGCCATTTCATGATCGTGCGCCGCCGACAAACTTATACCCTACGCCACGCACCGTCTGCACGAGCGGTGTACCGTGTTGGTCATCATCAAGTTTGCGCCGCAACGTCCCGATATGGACATCAACCACTCGATCAATACCGGCAAAATCGGGCCCCCACACCCGTTGCAGCAGCTCTTCTCGGGTAAACACCCGGCCCGGATAACTCGCCAACGTATAGAGGAGATCAAATTCACGCGGCGTCAGATCCACTCGTACCCCATTATGCTCCACCTCCCGACGTTCGGGATCGATCAGCAGACCGGCAAATTGCAAAACCGGGCGTTGATGAACGTCGAGCACACGGGCCGTGCGGTTACGGCGTAAAATAGCTTTAACCCGTGCCACCAGTTCGCGCGGGCTAAACGGCTTCGTCAAATAATCATCGGCCCCTACCGACAGACCGATCAGCTTATCGATCTCGTCGGCACGGGCCGTTAACATCAAAATATAGACGGTCGTTTCCCGGTTTAATTGCCGACAAACCTCGATCCCATCAAGACCGGGCAGCATGATGTCGAGAATCACCAGATCGGGTTTCACACTACGAGCCAAAGCCAACGCACTCGGCCCGTCAAACGCGCGATGCACGATAAACCCTTCATTGATAAGGTAACTACTTACCAAATCGACAATCGGTTGTTCATCATCAACCACCAGTATCGTCGCTGCTTCCATTGCAGCACTCCTGTCACTTCAATGGCGGTGGATGTCAACTGGAGAACGTGACACGGTTATATCGCTACGATCAACGTATGATGCCACTCCTTTGTGATACGGCATGATCCACCAATACGAGCTTCTCGCGATGCGGACCGGGGAAAGAAGAGACGATGGGCATGGTACAACTACTAACCTGGGCATTGCCCAAGAACTATCATGATGGAACCATACCCCACTCGTGCTGTGAAGTATACCACAACTTGCCCAACCGGTGCGTTACATAGCGGTTTCAGCCATCGCCAGCAACCGTTCCCATTGGGCAGGCGTCACCGGTACTACTGACAATCGTCCCTGACGCACGAGCGCAAAATCGGCGAAAAAAGGATCGGCCTTGATGGCGGCAAGTGTCACCGGACGGTTGAGCGGTTGTAGTGGCACTACATCAACCACAACCAAGCGGGGATCGTGTTGTTTGGGGTCGGGGTATGGATCGCTGACGATCTGTGCCAACCCAACCGCTTGGCGCTCATCGCCGGTATGGTAAATCAGAGCTATATCGCCTTGACGCATCGCACGCAGATGTTTGAGCGCGACAGCATTTTCGACACCATCCCACACCGTCTGGCCTTCGCGTACCAGATCGGCAAAGCTATACACCGATGGCTCCGTCTTAAGCAACCAGTAGTTCGGCATGCGGTCCTCCTATTGGCACAAATAGATGTGCAGTTACTCAAAAAAAGCGACGAAGGAGTACACGAATGTACTCCTCGATAACAATGCTAAGAAGATATACTAGGTATAGCCTAGGGACATAGGTATCGCTATATCCCCATCGGAGCAGTTACCGTTGCTTACGTTTCCGCTCGCGGCGCGCTTCACGACGACCGGTTGTCGCGACGGGTCGCGGTGTCGCAGGAGCGGCATTCGACGGCATCTGGCGTGGTGTTGGTGTACGGTTACGTGAATTACGCACCAGTTCGGGCAGCACACTGCGCATATAATAGACCACGTACCCACCTAAGATCAGCTCAACCACAAACTGAATGTAAAACCAGAAGCGTTGGTTAAACGTTGGTGTGTTGAGCATACGAGCCACACCGAGCGCAACGCCGAAACCACCGACGATCATCAGAGCGATCCCCAACTGGCGAAAGAAGGTTGCTCTCGCCATATTCCGCTCGGTGTGCAGCCAGATGAAGTAGGCGCCGCCCGCGACCAGCAGAATCTGGATAATAAAAAATGTCCAGGCATAGGAGCCAAATTCAGGACTAACGGTTACGAAGTATTCAAAAAACCCCATGTGACAAGCCTCTCTTCACGGTCGCAGAGCGTTTGTTGTGCCTGATGTTGGCGCGATTATAGCAGTGGCGACAATGATCGTCAACCCTGAACGTCATCGCAACTGCTAGGTATCTACGGCGTCCATTTCGCTAGACATATACAACAAAAGTATGTATAATGTGCAAAACGTCGCACAATTTGTGAGGGAGTACACTATGCCCTACCGCATTCGTCGCCGGGCCCATGATCTGATCTGGGTGGTGATGGAGGATCATCTACACTTGGCCGAAGCGGAACGGTATTATCACGAAATGTGGCGCTTGCTCGACCAGTGTCCCAAGCCAACCGATCTGTTAGTCGATGGTCGTCGTATCTCCGGCGCCGATCGGGGGGCGCGTCAGCGCACGGAAGCAATCGTGAACCATAAACATCTCGGACGGATCGCATTTATTGTTTCTGAGCAACATTTGCTCTTTTTTGCACCACTGGTACGCTTTGTGAGTGGGATCGGCTTGTTTGGTACCGAACAAGAGGCATTACGCTATTTGGGTACGGTCATGGAGTACGGTGATTAGGTAGAAATTTTTTGGGTAAATCATGTGCAAAACCTGTGCAAAATTGCACAGGTTTTGTTCTTTTTCTGTTCAGATTGTTTTTTCAGCGGTATGCTTGCATAATATACTCAGGTTATTATCTCTGATAGGAGGAGCGAGAATGCTATGAGCCAGCCGACAGAGTTTGTTATGGTGCTCGGCTTGCAGCGGTATAGCCAGGATTTCTTCCGCCGGGCTGAGGCCGAGGTGCGCAAAGAAATTCCCGACTTTCGCTTGCATATCTTTGAAGATCGTGATGTCACCGCACGACCTGCTGAGGTTGAAGCAGCAATTGCTCGCTGCCAGTGTTTGATCCTCTCGCTCATTACGCTCAACGAAACTGCCGAAGTCCTGATCCCGATGGTGGAACGACACGATCCACCGGTCGTCTTTTCGTTCGAGGGGCTACCGGAAGTGATGCGGCTCAATAAGGTTGGCTCGTACAACTTGAAGGCCGGTAAAGGCATGCCGAAACCGGTGCAGAATGTTGCCCGCTTGCTCGTGGGTGGCCGCGAGGAAGACGCCTTATACGGTTATGTCAAATTACAAAAAATTACCGCAAAGCTGATCAATTTCTTGCCCGGTAAGCGCCTCAACGATTTTCGCAACTGGACCAACGTCAATAACTACTGGACGCACCGCAGTATCGCCAACGCGGCGAATATGTTTAAGCTGATCTTACGTGAGTACAGCGGGATGACCCATCTGCGCGTTGATCCAGTAGTTGAGCTGCCGAATATGGGATTTGCCCATCCCGATGCACCAAAGCTGTTTGCCAGCCCGGCTGAATATGAGCGTTGGGAAAAAGAACGCAACCGTGCCCGCAAAGGGATGCCGGCGCCGCTCGGGACGGTGGCAGTGTTGTCGTTCCGCGCCCATATCCTTTCTGGGGCCGATTACCCCCACAAGATTGTACATGCCCTCGAAGCCGTCGGGCTGCGGGTACTGCCGGTTTTTGTGATGGGGATCGAGAGCCATATCGTGGTACGTGAGTGGCTGAGCCACATGCAGGTCGACCTGATTATCAATACAATGGGTTTTCCGCTGGTTGGTGGCCCCGCCGGTTCGACGAAGGCCGGTTTGACGACCGATGTTGCCCGCGAATTGCTCGGTAAACTCGATGTACCGTATATCGTCGCCCAACCACTGTTTGTCCAAGATGAAGACGATTGGCGCGAGCGCGGTGTGGGGCCATTGCAGAGCACCTTCCTCTATAGCTTGCCCGAAATGGACGGAGCGATTGCGCCGGTAGTGCTCGGTGGGATGCGTGGCAGTACGATCACAACGGTACCAGACCGTCTCGAACGGCTGGCCCGCATCGCGCGTGGCCTTGTCCGTCTGCGTAAGAAGGCCAACCGCGATAAAAAGGTGGCGATTATCGTCTATAACTATCCGCCCGGTCAAGGTAAAGTAGCCACCGCAGCCCTACTTGATGTGCCGGCCAGCCTGATCGCGATTCTCGACCGGTTGGCCGCCGAGGGGTATCAGGTTGGTCGTTATCCACGCGATCCGGAGACGTTCGCCCGCTGCCTCGAGGGTTTGGTGAGCGATCAGCCACTCCCACCCGGCCATCCGCCGGTGGTGATGGGGGTGAGCGCCGATCTACAGGATTTCTACCGCTGGCTGCGGCCCGCCGATCAAGAGCGGATCAATGCCCGTTGGGGCGCCTTCCCCGGCGATATTGCCCCGTTGGGGCGCGATAAGGTGCGCTTGGCCGGTACCCAGATCGGTAATGTCTTTATCGGTGTGCAGCCGGTGATCGGGATGCCCGGCGATCCAATGCGGTTGCTATTCGATAAGGAAAATACACCGCACCATCAGTATGCGCTCTTCTATCGCTATCTCAGTGAGGGTTTTGGTGCCGACGCGATCATCCATCTCGGCATGCACGGTACCGCCGAGTGGATGCCCGGTTTGCAACTCGGTCTCACCGATCGCTGCTGGCCTGATGTATTGCTCGGCGAGGTGCCTAACTTCTACGTCTATCCGATCAATAACCCGGCTGAAGCCAATATCGCCAAGCGGCGCGGCTACAGCACAATTATCGGTCATGCGATCCCACCCTACGGTCGGGCCGGTCTTTACCGTGAATTGCAGGCGTTGCAAGACTTGCTCGCCGAGTATCGTGAGCGACCGGCGTCGGTTGCCGATGATGATCAAAGCCCTGAGGCAATCGCGATTATGCAGAAGATTGCGCTGCTCAATCTTGACCACGACCTGGTGCGCCGGCCCGATGAGCCGTTTAGTCGGTTTGTATCACGTGCCTATGCCTACCTGCGCGATCTGGCAGCGACGATGATTACCGACCGGTTACACGTGCTGGGTAGCGCCCCACCACCCGAAGAGCAATTGACCCTGATTGTCGAGACGCTCAAAGTGCCGCGCGGCGAGTTGCCCGGTCTCGCCGATCTGTTCCTTACTGCACGTCATGCCACGGTGCGCTACGGTGAGTTGCTGAATCGGGCGCGACAGGGTGATGCGGAAGCCTTGGCTCTGCGCGACGAGATTGAAGAGCGGTGCGCCGATTTTGTCCGCCAGACCGTCTTTGGGCATCTGTCGCCCGAACAGGCTGCACACCGGTTTGGCTTGCCTGCCGGCAACGAGGTGCAGGGACTAATCCAGCACGGGCGGGCATTGCTAGCAGCGTTACGCGATAATACGCAAGAACTCGACTATCTCGTCCGTGGCTTGGCCGGACGCTATATTCCGGCAGCCCCTGGCGGTGACATTATCCGCGATGGGGTGACGGTATTACCCACCGGACGCAATATCCATAGCCTCGATCCCTTCCGTATCCCATCGGATAGCGCCTACGAACGCGGAGTGCGGATCGCTGAGGCGTTGATTGTGGCGCATCAGGCTGAAACCGGTCAATACCCAGAGACGATTGCGCAGGTGTTGTGGGGACTTGACGCGATCAAGACCAAGGGCGAATCGATTGGCATTGTCCTCGGTCTGATCGGTGCTCGCCCGATCAAAGATGGGCAAGGCAAGGTAGGTCGCTACGCGCTCATCCCGCTAGCCGAGTTAGGGCGCCCGCGCGTGGATGTGTTGATGACTGCCTCCGGTATTTTCCGCGACATCTTCGCCGGTACGATGGATATGCTCGACCGATTGGTACGAGAAGCGGCGGCAGCCGATGAGCCGGTTGAGATGAACTACATCCGCAAGCACGTGCAAGAGATAATGGCTGCCGGCAAGAGCTTTGATCAGGCGACGGCTCGTATCTTCACGCAGGCAGCCGGTACCTATGGCACTGATGTCGATGAGGCGATTGAGGGCAGTGCGTGGGAGCAGCGTGAAGAGCTAGAGGAGCTGTTCATCAAGCGTAACGCATATGCCTTTGGCGGTCGTCAGAATGGTGAAGCGCAACCTGAAGTCTTGCGTGCCCTCCTCGGCACAGTCAGTCGTGTCGCCCAAGAGATTGACAGTGTAGAGTATGGCTTAACCGACATGCAGCACTACTATGGCTATTCGGGCGCGTTGAAGGCGGCAGCCGAGCGAGCCACCGGTCAGCGCGTGCCACTCAACTTCGTCGAGAGCTTTACTGCCGAAACCAAGCTGCAAACGCTTGAGCAGACGTTGCGGGTGGAGTATCGTACCAAGTTCCTTAACCCGAAGTGGTACGAAGGGATGTTGCGCCACGGCCACAACGGCGCCGCCGAGATTGCCAGCCGCTTCACCTATATGCTTGGCTGGAGTGCCACAACCGACGCGGTTGACAAGTGGGTCTACGACGAAGCGGCCAAGACCTTCGTGCTCGACGATGCCATGCGCACCCGGATCGAGCAGCTCAATCCGGCGGCGGCGCGCAATATGGTAGGCCGCCTGCTCGAAGCCAACGCGCGCGGGATCTGGCAGACCGATGAGGAGACTCTGGAGCGGTTGCGCGAGTTGCACGCCGATCTCGAAGACCGCCTCGAGGGAGTGGCATAACGTTAGACGAGAGTAGACCAATGGGTACGATAGCGGTACGGCGGTCCTGTACCGCTACCGTTGTTTTTTGTTGTGACGAGATGCGCGCTTCGCTTGCCGGTACTGTCTGAACCGCGGTAACTTGTTTGGTATTTCCCTCTTGACAATAGCGCGTGATTATCGTATCCTTCAAATAGTTTGATAGTACAAACTATTTGAAAGGACTAACTATGTTTCATATCCTCGATCCACCCTATACCCCAGAACGGGTGGCGGAACTTTTTAATCTCGTGCATAGCGAGCTGATGGGGCAGAGCATGGATACCCTCTTGCAATTTTTGCAGCGCACCAATCTCTCGATGCCGCGTCTCGTCTCGCTGATGCATATTCAACGCCAACAGAAAGCCACGATCTCATCACTGAGTGAACATCTCAATCTCACCCTGGCTACGACTAGCCAGATGATCGATCAGCTCGTACAAGAAGGATTAGTGGAACGATATGAAGCACCGCACGACCGTCGGCAGAAACTGGTTTCGCTCACACCACTGGGTGAAGCAGTAGCAGCCGAGGCCCGTCAGATCCGCTTGAACGAGGCGAGTCGTCATCTCAGTCGCTTACCGCCAGACGTGCTCGAGCAGTTGGGGCAAGCGCTCAGTGCGGCTTGCCGTGAGTGGCAGCTCGTGCCAAAGCCATAACGGACGGTAACGGCAGTCTTCGTTTTCTGCTGCGTCGCTCTGGCTAGAGCGGCGCCCGACCTTCGTTTGTCTGAAAACAGGCACATTCTAGGACGTACAGAGGAAACACATCGTATGACTACTACAACATCACCGGCTTCCACGACGGTAACACGAATCGATTACGCAGTCACTCTCGATCAGCGCAGCAAGCTGATCATCTTGATCGGTGTCTTGCTCGGTCTGTTTCTTTCGGCACTTGATCAGACCATTGTCTCAACGGCGCTACCCCGCATTGTCGCCGATTTGCAGGGGATTGACCTAATCGGTTGGATTTCAACTAGTTATCTGCTCGCCTCAACGGCCATGGTGCCGATCTACGGTAAGCTATCAGACATCTACGGACGCAAATATGTTCTGTTGTTTGGGATCGTGGTCTTCTTGCTTGGCTCACTGCTGTGCGGGCTGGCCGGTAACATGACCCAACTGGTCTTCTATCGCGGTCTCCAAGGCTTTGGCGCCGCAGCCCTAACCTCGACCGCGTTCGCCATTCCCGCCGACCTCTTCGCACCGGCGGAACGGGCACGCTATGTGGGTCTCTTCGGTGCCGTGTTTGCGCTCTCAAGTGTCCTCGGCCCGTTCATCGGTGGGCTGCTAACCGACAACCTGAGCTGGCACTGGGTCTTTTTCGTCAACTTGCCCTTGGGCGTTATTGCACTCGGCTTTATTATCGCCAAGTTGCCACGGCTGCACAGCGGTCTCAAACCGGCGATTGACTACGCCGGTGCAATGATGCTATTGATCACTGTGGTTCCCTTCTTGCTGGCTTTAACTCTCGACAAGACCGATTACCCATGGACTTCACCGCTCGTTCTCGGTTTGTTGGCGATCAGTATCCTCGGTTTGATCTTCTTCATTCTGATCGAACAACGTGCCGAATCGCCGATCCTGCCGCTCCATCTCTTCCGTATTCCGACCTTCACCCTCACCGCGCTGATCGGTATGACTGTGGGTGCTACGCTGTTTTCGGCCATCTTTTTCCTATCACTATATATGGTGAACGTCTTGGGCGTCAGTGCGACTGCTGCCGGTACTACGCTCTTGCCGCTTACCCTGAGTATGGTCGTAGGCTCACTGGTCTCCTCACAGATCGTCCAGCGTACCGGTCGCTACAAACCGGTCATTGTGGCCGGTTTCATCATCATGAGCGGTGCTCTGTGGTGGTTAACGACCCTAACACCCGACGCCTCGGTGTGGATGGTGCGGCTGCGGATGGTGATCTTGGGTCTAGGCTTAAGCCCGGCCTTGCCGATGCTTAATCTGGCCATGCAGAATGCGGTACCGCGCGCCGACATGGGCGCGGCGACGGCTAGCCGGCAATTCTTCCAGCAGCTCGGCCAGGTGGTCGGTTCGGCGGTCTTTGGTGCGCTACTTACCGGCGTACTGACAACAACCCTCACCGCGAATCTGGCTCCGATTCAGGCTCAGTTGCCGCCGGAAATGGCTGCCCGCTTCGACAGCAGCACGCTACGCAACGGTATGGGCACCGGTGAGGGGGCAAGTGGCGAAACGGTTGATCCGGCGGTGCGGATCGAGCAGGCGATTGCCGAGCAGTTTGCGTCGCGTCGTGATTTGCTGACCCGCGCCTTGCGTGATGCCGATCCGGCGGCGATCGAGGCCCTGCGCGCTGATCCGCAAATCCCTGATCAGCAGAAGGCGATGCTAGATATGATCGGAAGTTTGCCGGCAACTGCCCGCGCGCAGGCGCTCGACCGGGTATTGGCCCAACTCGACCAAGCTGAGCAGACGGCGCGCGCTGAGGGGCGGGCAATCGGCGAGCAGATTGGCGCGGCGCTCAAAGATGCCTTTACCAAGAGTGTGACGACGATCTACTGGTACGCGCTTTGGCTGGCGGTGATCGGCTTGGTGCTGGCGCTGTTCATTCCCGAATTACCGCTCAAGAAGAGTTATAGCGAAGATTTACCGCCATTGATGGAGTAGCCTGTCGCCGATACGGTTACAGAGTAGAGTACGGTTAGGAAAAGGGGGATGGCATTACCATCCCCCTTCACGATTGCCGGACGACCGATGTTCACATCGGTAAGGATCGTCTGGTGTGATCCCTCCATAGTACGAACAAGTCATGTATAATGCCCAACAAACGTTCGCTTCTGACCAACGATGAGGTGGGATTGTGGTGAAACCGCGTTCGCGCCGTGGTCGCGGCCAGAAACGGAGTTCGGCCTTGACTGTGCAGCGCCGGTTATGGTTGGTGAGTCGCTTTGTCCGTAGCCCGGCAACGCCGGCTGAACTCATTGCCGATGCACGCCGTGCTTTTGGCGAATCGATCTATCCACCAAATGCACTGGTTGCCCTTCGTCACGACTTCAACGCTTTGCGCAACGAGTTTCTGTGCGTAATTGTCCGCCAACCCAACGGTAGCTATGCACTGACCGATTTTGGGCGCTTGACCCTCCTCAATATCCCTGACGACGAGTTTGAGGCGCTGGCGTTTCTCGTCTCTTTTTTCAGTGAGGAAAGCTGGCCAAACAGCCACCAAATCCGTTCATTACTTGAACATATCATCGCACTGTTGCCACCTGAGCGACGTCAAAACCTTAACCGGCAGCACAACATTGAGATTGAACTCCCGCAGAGCAGTACGAGTATCGATCCGAAACTGCTGAACCGGCTGCAACGCAATGTGCGTCGGCATGCCATGCGGTTTCTCTACCGGTCAAATTTTAGCAACGAACCGGAAGAGCATCGGGTAGCTCCGGCCCGTCTGTTCTTGCGCGATGGGCATACTTACCTCGAAGCCTATTGCTACAGCTCACCCCATCAGGCCACGATAGGCCGCTATATTCCGTATCGAGTTGATCGGATCATTCCCGAATCGCTCCATATCGAGCGGCGGGTATTACCTCCTGAACTCCCACCGCGTCGGATGTGGACGATCCGTTATCGGTTATCTCCGCGAGTGGCGCGGAACCGTGATATTGCGCTCTGGTTCCCCAATAGCGAGGTTACCTATTATCCCGACGGTAGTGCCGAGGTGACGGCGCAGACCGGCGATCTCTGGCAGGCCGAACAGATTCTTCTTCGCTATCGGGAGCATTGCCGTGTCCTCGAACCACCTGAACTCGTTGAAATGATCCGGCAGACTATCGAACGAATGCGTACCTTGCACGAAGCATGATTATGTCTAGTAAAGAAAAAAGGCGAGATAGAAGAGCGCGATAATCAATGTACTCACGATAACCAACACCATCAACCAGCACGACAACGTTCGATACGCTGCCTGTACCTGTTGTAAGTGCTCTACCATCACCAACTCAGCGATGAGATCGTCCAATTGCACGTTACGCTCGTCTATGAGCGGTCGTTGCATGTGCATAATAAGACGCTGCGTGGTGGGCGGTAGTGTCTCTACCTCCAGTAACTCCGCTAAGATCAGCCCAAGCGCGAATAGGTCACTTCGTTCGTCGAGCGGTCTGCCGACGATCTGCTCGGGTGGTGTGAACAAAGGGCGACCCATGTCGCGCAAATACGGGACCTGTTCGTAGAAATAACGACTGAGTCCGAAATCAACCAGTACGACAGCACCGTCTCGCCGAACGATGATATTTTGGGGGTGCAGATCGCCGTGTACGATCCTGTGGGCGTGTAAGATGCGCACTGTTCGGCACAATTCATACGCAATCGTTATAGCATCCGATGGGCGACCGGCAGCAAGGATTTCGGCCAACGTTTGGCCGGGAATATAGCTTTGTACGTAATAGTAATATCCTTTCACACTACGGCCATGGGTAATATAGCGCGGAAAATACGGCCACCCATCGTCACTGCCCCGAATATCTTGCAAGGCCAGCACCATCTTGATCTCGTGCAGGAAGGCACGAACGGCTTCGGGCCAATGCAAGCCTCGCCTCGTCGGAGCGAGAACCTTGATGACTACAGGCTGATCGGTCAGATGGTCATACGCTAAATACAGAACACTCTGCGCAGTACGGGCTAAGGGACGAGCGATCACAAATCGCGCTCGCTCCTGAAGGTACTTCATCACGACACCTCCAGTTTCGCACATAACGCGCGAAACGGGGTCAGTCCACTGAAGACCAACGTTTCATCTCCGATATGCAGCTCAAGCGTCCCACTATCGGTCAACACATCTAACAGTGTGCGATAGATCCGATATTCCCTGACAAAGGCACGTTTGATGATGCGGCGTTGACCAATGGGGACGCCTTCATCGACAACGATCAGATATGGGGTAATCACAAGAGTGAAGCGTGCCGCGTGAATGATCAGCCCAATCAACCACAGCAAGGGCACAAAGCTGATAATGGTGAGGATATCGGCGTGTATTGCCATGCCAAGGCTCAGCAACGAGCCGTTGAGGGCAGCAAGGCCCACAGAGAGTGGCAGGCGGTAGAAAATATGACGACGGAACGATATCGGGGGATTCTGGCGTGTGGGCGTCATCGTCCTCCTCCTTCACTGATGGGTCATCTCACCGGCTAAACCGGCACGGTTGATCGGTGTTCCGCCGAAGCCTGCCTAAAGCTTTCACTATGGCATTCTACCCCCTTTCTTAAGTATTTTTTTACTTTTCACCGCTGGGTTTATTACTTATTAATATACGTAGCAGCGCTGCGTTTGTCTCTAACCAAAAGTGTCATTTCAACCAGAACCTTGATAACCAAACGGATCATTAAACAAAAGATAAATAAAAAACGGTACGAGTACGTACCGTTTCAAGCGTAAGGTTATGGTGGAGAAATCGTTGCAACCTACCTCTACTCACTCTGTTTCAGGTGACCAACTGCTCCCTTTCGGCAAAATACCAAGATCGTAGGCTCGCGCAACTGCGTGAGCACGGTTACGCACCTGAAGTTTGTCGAAGATCGCACGTGAATCGCGCTTCACCACACCCACACCCCAGCGGAGATATTCGGCAATCTCCGACTCGGTCAGACCTTGAGCCATCAATGTGAGGATTTGTCGCTCACGCTCGGTCAACGGCTCATACGTTCGCTGCCGACTAGGCGATCGTGCTATTTCGATGGCGCGTAGCACGCAGTCTTCTAATTCCTCAAAATTATTTAACCGTTCTTTCTGTAATGCGATGTCGGCTCCATACTGCCGGGCAGACTCGATCAATTCCGAGTAGGCTGTCATCGCGATCACTGCCACTTCAGGAAACTTGGTTTTGATGTCTTTGATTGCACGGAGTCCAAGCTCATTATGCTGATGAGTACTAATACCCCCACGATCTTCACGCCAATTTATATCGATAAAAATAACATCAGGTTTAAGTGATTGCACGATACTTATCACGTGGTTTACCGTTAACACTTCACCAACCACCGTAAAATTGGGTATTTCGGTGAGCATCTCACGCAAACCTTTGACAAACGGACGAATATCATCGGCAATTATGATTCGTACAGGTTTATGCATATATTTCTCCTTTTGCCAATCGCCCTTGCACACAGACCCGTACCCCACCACTGATGCGTGGTTCAATTGTCGCTACTGCACCAATGCGCTTAGCCCGATCACAAATACTTCTCAAACCGTAGGACTCCTCACGATTAACCGGAGTTGCCACAAATCCTTTGCCGTCATCTTCGATAATAAACGTGAATTCCTGTTGTTCAACATTGAAACTAATCCGGATATTTCCTGACTTTCGTTCACGAAATCCGGCATGTTTTGCAATATTCGCTAGAGCTTCTTGAAAAATACGAAAAAGGGCATACGTCACATCAGCAGGTATATTGATTTGCGGACATGACTCAATATGAATTGAAACATGATCACCAATCCTTTCTCGTACCAGTTCCAAGTGTTCATTCAATAGTTCTATAAAAGGTTTCTCTAGTTTTGACAAGCCCCGTAAGTCATCCTGGATATTACGTAATTCTTGATACACATAATTGGCTGCTCGATTAAGATTGAGGATTCGCTGGCGATATGGTATAAGCGCATCATCACGCTCGAATTGTTTTTGTAAGATCGTACTCGGAAAAATAATGGTGCCTTGAACAAGGTTCAGCAAATCATGCACATCAATACCTAGACTCTCGCGTGTAATCCGACGCATATTAATAATCGCAAATCCATTAAGCACCTGTTGACCAAACAATATAAGGAATGCGTCACTAGTTTCAGGAAAATTGTCATCACCACTGCTGATGGTGCGATTTTCCAACACAATAACCAAGTTCAATCCATCCTGAGACTGAATACTTCCGGCTAGCAGTGAACGGCCACGAGCTGTTGGCAGATGGATCAGATTATCGCCGGTCAGGCCGTGCCTGGCATAGAACGTACTCAGTTCCTCACCACATAGTCTGATAATTCGGTCACCGGCGGCTACCGTCTCAGCGATTTGTCGGTAGTACGGGTCGTCGTCTAGCATCTCATCTTGTGAAGAAGCAGCGATATCAAACAGACCGGTCGCTCGCCGATGGAGAAAGATCACACAGTGTTCACAGTCAAACAGCCTGGTGGCGAGCTGAGCATACGATCTAAGGAGTTGCTGTTCAGTTGGTATTTCGAGTAGTTTGGTACTATGAATGAGCAAATCGTGTAATTGGGTTTGCCGCAATTGGAGAGTTTCAACGAGCCTGGCATTATCGATTGCCGATGCAGCTGCATTGGCGATCAATTGCCCGATCACCAAATCACCGGATCGGTAAAATGATGGAATACCACTCTTCAGTGCGATGAGACCAATACATTGGTTACGGTATAACAGCGGCAAATACAGCGCGCTGTGGATTGTCTCTGAATAGTAATGTGCGGCTTGAACAACAAACTGAGGAAACTCTTGCGCTAAATCGTAGACAATGAGCGGCTGCTGCTGACGAATAACCCGACTGTGCGGTAGGGATTCATCGTCCGTCGCAAACCAAAGGGTATGCACGATATCGCGGTTGGTAAAACCATCACATTCCACAATCTGCAAAGCACTGTTGCTCAACAACTGAATTGAAGCAGCATCGTAGCCGATCAATTGGTGTAAGGCGGTGAGGACATTCCGATATACTTGCGGCAATCCCTCACTGACCTCCTGGCCGATCTTTTGAATATGACGGTGCAAGCATTCCGATTGTTCATTACGCCAGATCACGGCTGCCGCAAGCCGCGCGTGGGTAGCCAGCATCTCAAATCGTTTACGCTCTTCGGCGGTAAAGGTACGTGGTTGTGGATAATCGATCGTAAGAATACCACTTATCCCAAGATAACCGATGAGCGGTGCAACCATTAAAGCACCAATTGGTCGATCGCGCTGAATAAAATCGGCATCCTGTTGAGTGTCTTCAACATACTGGATTGTTGCTTCACGGATTGCCCGTGCATTAACTCCACTGAGCTTGCTCGGTGGTGAACCGTAGTCGAACCCGCGCCGGTGGCAAGCTGCTTCAAACTGTAAGGTTTGACTAAAACGGTCGAATCGTCGGATTTCACACTTACTCGCGTCGGAAAAAGCATTCAATGCCTCTTTAACAATCGTTTCAAAGACTTCGCGGCCCTGTGTGCTAGCAGCATAGATCCGGTAAAAACGACTAATTTCATCAAGTTGTCGCTGCTGTTCGAGGTAAAACTCGCGATATTCTAACGCTTGCGCCAGTCGTTCGCAGATGAGGTTAAGATCGGTTTCGTGGAAACGTTGAAAACCGTCGTCATCCGGTTTCCCATCTTGATCCAAGTGGTTGACTAAACGGAGAACGCCGATAATACGCTGACGCCCATTGATCGGCGCTGCAATCAAGTGTCGTACCTGACGGCTTGGCAAAGCCTGTTGATAGTGTTCATGGTATTTTGGGTAGATCACCGAAGTTTCAGTGAGCGAATGGGAGATGCTCGCCGACTCCAACTCGCCGAGATTATTGACAACAATCGTGCATCCTCGTTGCGAGTCGGCCATGCTGATGAGGGTTAGACCGGTAATGCCTTGTCCCGGTTCGTAATACTCGGTAAAAGGTAACGGTGGACCGCTGCAAATGTCGCGCTGTAGCCGACCATCGACAAGCCAAAAGATCGCCGCCGTTTCAGCCCTAAAGTCCTGACGTATCGAATCGAGGAATCGACTAAGCGCGTTACGATAGCTCTGTTCATTACCCTCGACAATCGCATGGAGCAGATGTTCATACAGATCGAGCCGGATCGCATTGGCCGGTTTGAGAAAGAGCAATAGCAACTGACCATCGGCAATGGCTCGTGACTCGACACTGAAAGGCACTTTGCGGTTGTTGGGTAGACGCAAGTTTTGCCGGCTTATGGACTGTTGTGGATGTTGACAGACCAAACAGTTGGCATGTTCACAACGAAGATACTGATCGCATCTCTGCGCTGGCGACCACGACCCAAATTGTTGCACCAACGAACTGTTGACGAAGACAAGGCGGCGTTGTTGATCGATGACACAGATTCCACTTGGATACTGATCAAGAATTTGCGCTATTTCAGTCTTTTGATCGACTAAAGCGCTGGGATTGATTGAGAGGCGTCGCAAGACGTATAACACAAGTGTGCCAAATGTCGTAATGATTAACGGCACGCCAGCATCGAGGAGGCGAGACGAAGAAAGAAAACCGACGAGCGTTGCCATCACAATGGCAGCACTAATAACTATTGTTCTCTTATTATCTGTCAGAAAACGAATTGCACTGACAATTGGAACAAGGTACAGAATCCATAATACATTATTGGCGCTGTTTAAACAGAGGATTGCCAAACTGATGAGCAGTAATTCAATCAGATTTTGTAAAAACTTGACACTTTGTTCTCGCCATTTTCTCGGTTGAAGCATGCCCAACATCGCAGTAGCGACTTGAAAGCTTCCCAAGGCGATAATGGTTAACCAACCATTACCCAGTTGTTGGGAAGGTATCTCGTCCGCTCGGTACCAAGCCCAAGCCATCAGCAATAGTAAGCTACCGAACCGCAAGCACCAGACCAAAAGTAGTGCGCCACGTTCATGACCGAACCACGATTGCAAGCGATGATAGGAGCTTTGAATTTTAGATTTGGAGCGAGAATTGAATATACGCGAATCTGTCTCAAAACTCATATGTATACTTCTCCTCGGACTGGATGGTGTACTGGCATGATACTATCCGCACGAGGGGAAACAAAGATCTAAAAGGTTTAATTTTTGGTAGTTCTGTGTACTACTTCGATGTCTCACACCTGCACACCTGCCTAGTTGATGCGATAGATGGAATGCGGGATCGTAGCTGTTCCACTTCCCAAGGGCTTGAGTTTTAGCATTTCGACACCCTATGCGCCTACTACCGCCGTTGTTAGCCATTCCCGGCTAGAGGCCAACGCTCAACGTCGCACGGCTGCTCGTAAGAGCGCGGTCAGAACGGCTGCGTCTCGTTGACTAAGACCGGCGCGGTTGATGATAGCGCGCAACCGCTGGCGAAGAGCAATCCCGTTACCACTTTTGACAAAATGGGTGACGGTGATCAGTTCATCGAGGACGGTAAAGAAGCGATCATAATCCGCCAGATCGGCGGGTGGTTCGGCTGGTAGGGGTGGTGGTGATGGTGGTGTGACTTGTTGGAGTTCATAAAGGACGAGTAAGACGGCTTGAGCAAGATTCAGCGTCGGATAAGCTGGATTAACCGGGAGGCCAATGATCTCGTGGCAGCGGCTCAACTCCTCTCGACTCAAACCATTATCTTCGGGGCCAAAGAGAAGCGCCACCGGCCCGGCGACCATTGCCCGTCGGCGTAGTTCAACTGCCCACTGCCGCACATCATTACGCCAAGGGAGATTGAGGTGGGGACGCTCACTCGTACCGACGAGGTAACGGATGTCAGCCGTAGCATCGGTCAGGTCGGGGTGGATAGTCAGCCTCGCAAGCACCGGATCGGGCCGGTGAGCTACTGTTGCGATGAGGCCAGGGTCGAACGGTGGTGGTTCGACAAGACGCAGCCGATAAAAACCGGTGTTGAGCATCGCCCGTACTACCGTGCCGATGTTACGCGGATCGTGCGGACGATGGAGAATAACAACAATTTCATCCATCGGTTGCTACTTGAGAATATAGTATGTTGCCCGCTTATCACCTACTTTGAGCAGAAGCCCACGGTTCACAAGATCAGACAGGTCACGGCGGATTGTTTCGGGACTAACATCGGGATGCATCTCTTGTAAATCGCGATTAGTGATCCGTTGCTGTTCAACAACAAAGAGGAGTGCATCGATTTGTCGATCATTGAGACCCATTCGTCGCCACGCCGTCGTATCAATACCACCGGGCAACTCTTCAGCGATTGGCTGTCCCGGCAAAATAACCAAAAAACCGGCAGCGGTCTCACGGAAAGTAGCCGGTGGTAAGCCGGCAGCAGCCAGGTGGCGCAGCATACGGTCGATCCCATAGCCGAGACGTTCAACCAGACCGAGATCGGCGAGGACTTGCACGATGGCCGGGTTGCGCGAGAAGCGTTCGGCACGAATATTATCAAGGGTGACGTGACCGGGCAGACGACCGGGTGAATAGACTTCGAGCCGGTCGCTGAAGAGGGTGATACGAATTCCTTCGCCACGAGCTGCATAATCGCGATGGGCAACTGCATTGACCAATACTTCGCGCACGGCCGCCGGTGGGAATTGCGTCCAGTCTTCGCGTTCAAGGCCGATCATCCGCGAACCTTTGCGCATATGATCGTTCAGCCAGCGTTCGGCACGACGGATAGCGTCAGGCAATGGCGCGCAGATATCGGCACGCTCGAAGACATCGTCCGGCTCACGACCGCGGTAGCGCACGAGGGTAATTTCGGCTTGGGGAAATCGAACAGCCACATCCCGCCCAAAGAGCAAGAGACCAGCATTCGTCGGCTGATTATCGATGAGGCAGCCACGACGGGTTAGCAGAGTCATTGGGTCGTCGCCAGCAGGTGGACCGACTCGGCGAGCGTAGGAGGTGATAAGGTCAGGATCGAGTTCAGCGAAGGAGGCGCCGGGTGGCACCTGCCGTTCCCAACCCAGTTCTGCCCGCTCGCTAAACAGGCGGTGGAGTGCTGTCGGTGACAATGGTTGGTTGCTGGCCCCTTCGCGGCGTAAATAGCGGCCATTAACAGCATAGACGTAAGGTAAGCCGGCCGGTACTTCCACTGCCAAGAGGGTCATTCCTTGATAGGAGACGACCTGCGGTAAGGGAATGATCAGCGGTGGTGTGCATGAAAGTGCGGCCGTAAGTGCGAGTTCGGTTGCGGTAGCCGGGTCGCGGAGCGATGCGAGCTGCCCCTCTCGTCCACCACCGATCATCAGTACACCACCGTGAGCATTGGCCAAAGCAGCCAATGTCTCGGCGATTTCCTCAGGACGCTGGCGCTCATTTGCAAAGGCAAGGCGCAAATGTGCCGCTTGGTCGGGTAGTTCCGCGAGAGGGATAGATTCCATGCAAACCTCCGCCACAGAGCGAACACCTGTGCTATTATAGCATTACTTGGCAGGTACGGCGCAGCTTGTTACGTAGCCGATGCGCTCGTGCAGTATAGTATTAGGATAATGTGGACGGATCGCATCCTCGCAATGATGTATAGCGTTGATGGGACAACGTCTGCTTATCGGCTGGTATACCCAGTTAGACTGAGGAGTAGCAATGTCGCAAATTGGGCGCGTGATGGGTGTTGGAGCGGCGCTTGTCATCATGATTGCCGCACTTTCGTTTATTCCACTGCCAATTCCAGCCGTGACCGATTTTCTCACCCTTGGGCTGACGCGAGGCATCGGTCTCTACGACTATGACGCGCAATTAGGATTAGCGCGGCAACTCTTCGGGCCAGTCATCGACACTGTCAAATATCCTCACTACGTGTATCCGCCATGGTTTGCGTACAGCGTCTTCTTTCTCGGCTGGCTACCACCTGAGCATGCTGCGCGCATGTGGTTTTGGATCAATTTGATCATGCTGGCTGGTAGCGTTATTCTGATCACGTTACCGTGGTCAACCAAATGGCGGATGGTAGCGTTGAGCGTAATGATCGTATCGCCAACGGTGATTAGTCTGGTCACTGTTGGCCAGTTCACTGTGCCGATCTTGCTAGGGATTGCTATTGTCATCTACGCGGCCTCGCGCCAATCGGCCAGTTTATTTGTGATCGGGATGCTGTTGATGACCTTCAAGCCGCATGTCGGTGTACTACCATTTGTAGCTGCAGGCGGCTGGCTCGTTATCCAGCGCCGGCCATGGCAATGGCGGGCGCTGGCCGGGGTGACAGCGGCGATCCTCGACTTACTGGCTGGAGTAACGTTGGCTTATCCGCAGTGGCTGAACGATTATCTAGCTATGTTAGCGATATTTCGCAGTCTGCCCGATTTCGGTGTGTATCCGAATTGTTCGGGCGGATCGATTATGGCCGTGCATTTGTTGTTTGGTGCTCCCGTCATCTCAACTGCGCTTTATGCCGGGGGTTGCTCTTTGCTCTGATGGAAGCCGGCTGGTTTTTGTGGGCAACGTCGCTCTCATTCAACATTGAGCTCGGCTTATACTGGGCAATGCTGGTAGCAATTCTCGCCATTCCCTATTTTAACAACTACGATCACGTCTGTTCACTCTTCCCCTTCCTATGGCAACAAGCAAGCACCGGCTTGAGTAATTGCAAGAACGCCAAATCTTCGCTGTTGACCTTGTCGGACAAGCCTGCATCCTTTTTATTCTTATGGCGCTTCGGCTGTGGCACGGCCAGCGTGCCGTGAGACCATTGACTCAATCGTAAACCTATGCCATCCGCTCGCGCTCATGATCTCATCACAGTACTCAGTGGCGCAGCCGTCACCCCGCTGGCGTATTATGCCTGTTTGGAATTCACGCCGATTGCACCAGACACAGCCCTCGCCTGTAGTCTCTGGCTCGGCGGTGCCCATCTGCTATCGGGGATCATGTTCTCGCCCGACCTCGACATTGACTCGGCGATTGACAACCGCTGGGGGATCTTTTTCTGGATCTGGAGGCCTTACATGTGGCTCATCCCGCATCGCGGCTTTTGGAGCCACAGTCTCGTCATTTCGCCACTATTGCGGCTCGGCTATTTTGCAGCGGTCGTGTACGGGTTGGTGTTTGCCGTCGTCTGGGGGCTGGGGCAACTCGGCATGACGACGCCAGCCTACCATCGCGAATGGGCAGCGTGGGTGCAAGAATTGATACGAGCGCATTCTACTGAGACGTGGGCTTTCGTCATCGGGTTCTGCACCGGCAGCGCCGCACACACGATCGCCGACTGGTTGGTGACGAACGGCAATGGGTTGTTGGGAAGCCATGGCCGGCGATTACGGCAGCGTTATCGCGACCACGATCGGTGGCAGCCACGCCACAAGCGGCGACGGTGAACTTTTCGGATGTTCAATACGTCTTACCTAAGATAGGAAAAAGAGCGTGAGGAATTGCGCCGTGTGTAATATTGTGGCGCAGATAGCGTTACCATCTTGCTGGTGATAAAGAAAGGGATCATCCTTATGCGCATTCAATCGGGCGACCGCTTCTTATGGAGTATTGTCGGTGGTGCCGTGGTCTTGGCGATTATCGCCGTTGTGGTGGTGTTTGCGCGCGCCGCACCGGAATATCGAGCCGGTAACGGCCCGGAAGATGTGGCGTTCAATTACATATTGGCAGTGCAACGGGGCGATTACGATCGCGCTTATAGCTATCTCTCGCCAATGTTGCCCGGCTATCCGCGCAGTGCGCAAGCCATGCGCGAGCAATTGCAGCGCTTCGGTGTTTCTGATAGCGATACGAGCTACGCGATCATCAATACCGAGATCAACGGTAATCAGGCCACAGTAACGGTACGAGAGACGAACGTTTATCGTGGCGGTCTGTTTGGCGGCTCGCAATCAAGCAGCACCTTTACGATGGAATTGGAGCAAACGGCTGCTGGCTGGCAACTGACCAGCAGTTCCGGCTGGCGGATCTGGATGTGGTGCTGGGAGCAGAAGGAGGGCTGCTGATGGCAGTAGTACGGCGATGGTATCTCTACATCAGTGCCACGATCGGGTTGCAAGGATTTGCATGGTCGCTGATCTGGCTGCTGCACGGCGTCTTGGTCGCATCTATCCGGCCATCAATCAGCGCAACCGCGTTCCAACTAGCGGCGCTCGTGCTCTGTTTGCCGCTCTGGTTGATCCACTGGCTATGGAGTGAGCGTCTAGCACGGCGCGATCAAGCCGAGCGCGCGTCAGCAGTACGCAAGCTTTACTTGTATGGCAATCTAGCGGCGTTTTTGATCCCGTTGACCGGCAGTGTCTATGAGTTGCTCGATACCGTATTCGCATTGCTGAGCGGTGCGCGCCGCACCGATCCGCAAGCGCAAATCTGGTACGGTGTGATTGCCTCGTTGGTGTTAGGTGCACTGTTTGCCTATCACAGCGTCGTGGCGCGCAATGATGCCCATCAAGCGCCGCTAGCTGGCGCAGGGGCGCTGGTGCGGCGGGTTTACCTGCTCTTTGCCGCTGGGGTCGGTTTGGTGATCTGGGTGAATGGCGTCATGGATCTCATCCGGCTCATTTTCAGCTCAGCGAGCGGCACCGCCGTCGTCCAACTCCTTATCAGCGCCATGCTGAACGTGTTTATCGGTGTCATTGTCTGGCTAGGCCATTGGTGGCGGGCGCAGCGTCTCTTTGCCAGCGCCGATGAAGACGAGCGAAGTTCGGCGTTCCGCAAGTTCTACCTCTATCTGGTGATTGTCGTCGCAACCATCACCGCCGTGACGAACGCCACCTTCTTGCTGGCTGGGGTGTTCCGCGGCCTGTTGGGTCTGAGGGTCGAAGGCAACCTCATCGACGTAATGGCGCCGATGGTCGTCTCGGCGGTGGTTGCGCTCTACCACGCTTCCGTCATCCAAACCGACGCGGCGGCGATTGCTGAAGGGCCGCGGCAGGCGGGGGTGCGGCGGCTGGCGTGGTATTTGGTTGCTGCGATCGGCCAAGTGGCCACGCTGGTCGGGATTGGCGGCCTGCTCAGCGTCATTATTCGCGGGTTTGCCGGCGCTGATGCGATCGCCGATCTGCGCGAACCGTTAGCGTGGTTTGGGGCGACTCTGGTCGCAGGCTTAACAATCTGGGCAATATGCTGGCGGCAGATACAACGTGCGGCCACCACGACCGGCGAAACCGGCGTTGCCGAACGTAGCTCGCTGGTACGGCGGATCTACCTCTTTGGCTTTTTGTTCGTCGCGTCGCTCACCCTGCTCTCGGCTTTGATCTACATGCTCTTCCGTTTGATTAGCATTGCGTTGGGTGAGCCATTCAGCGGCAACTTGTTGGCCGATCTGGCGCAAGCGATTGCGTTTGGCCTGATAGCGGCAGGGGTATTGATTACGCATGGGTTCGCATTGCGCGCTGACACCCGGATGCGCGAAGCGGCTGAATTGAGCCGGCAAGCGCAGGTGCGGGTAGCGGTGGTGGCTGAGGGCGAATTAGCTGAGCAGATCGCTGGCGTGTTACGCCAACAGTTTCCGCAACTGGCGCTTACGATTGTGGGTGGCGCGCCCGATGCCGATGCGCAACTGACCAGCGCCGATCTCATTGTCGGCACGTGGCAGCCAACTAGCGATCCGAACCGGCTCAATCGCTACCCAGCGCGCAAGTTGCTCGTTCCAGTAGCCAACACCAATTGGGCTTGGGTTGGGATAGAGCCAGCAACTATGGCGAATATTCCGGCCCAGCTTGCGCAAGCCGTGCGGCAAACGCTGGCCGGCGAACCGTTACGCCCACAGCGTGGAGTTGGGGCAGGGGCGATTGTGGGGGCGATCGTCGCAATCGTGATCGTGGTCTTTATCATCGTGGGGATGGTACAGGTGGCGTTGTTTACGTTCACGTAACGACTGATCACCAAGACATCGTGGGAGACATGGGCCGCATCCCAGTGCGGCCCACCAAGGGGTTAACGAGCAACCGGATCGACATGCTCCGCTTCATCCGCCCGATCGAGCGCAATATCGGCCAGCGCCACCGGATCGTTGCGCGGTTCGAGGTGGGTGAAGACGGTGCTGTTGGGTACCGCGGCCCGCACCGCAGCCTCAACCTGTTCGGCCATCGCGTGCGCCTGCTGGATGCTCCATGTGTCGGGCACGAGCAGGTGAAACGAGATAAAGCGGCGCGCGCCGGATTGGCGAGTGCGCAAGGCGTGATAATCACAGCCATAATCACCGAGATCGGCGAGCGCGTTCTGAATAGCCGCTAGCTCATCATCGGACAGCGCGGTATCCATCAAGCCCAACACCGCTCGCCGTACCAGTTGCACTCCGGTGAAGGTGATGTTTGCCGCTACTGCCAAGGCAATCAGCGGGTCGAGGATATACCAGCCGGTCAGCGTAACTAGCCCAACCCCAGCTACCACCGCCAACGATGTCCAGACGTCGGTCAGCAGATGCTGACCATCGGCTTCGAGCGTGAGCGAATCGTAGCGCTTTCCCGCCCTCAGTAGGATCATTGCCACTGCACCGTTGAGCAGCGTGGCAATTCCGGCCACAACCAATCCGGTTACCGTATGATCGAGAGGCTGCGGTGCAAACAAGCGCATCATTGCCGTCCAGCCAATCCCGATAGCGGCAATAATGATTAAAACCCCTTCAATTGCGCCGGCAAAATATTCGGCTTTGTCATGACCGTAGGTGTGATCGCGATCGGCAGGACGAGCCGCAATGGTCAGCATCCACAACGCCATCAATGCGGCGGCCAGATTTACCAACGATTCGACGGCATCGGCCAGCATACCGATAGAGTCGGTTAACAGATAGGCGATTAGTTTGAGGATAATTGTTACGACCGCCGCCCCAATCGATAACCATGCGTAGCGAGTAAGGGTTTGACGTTCGTTCACAGGTTTGCTCCGCTGTCACATTGCGCTCGTCTATTGGCACGCACGTGCGTTGCCCAATCATGCTCAAGATAGTCTGAAAGTGGTGGTTTTGGCAAGATCGCAGCCAATTCTTCGGAGGGGTCGAGATGGGATTTTGTAATACCAAAAATTGGCTGGGTTCTCGTGTATACTACGATAGTAACATTGCTCAACAGGTCAAGTGTCGTTTAGGTGTTATTGCCTGCTAGATGTGAGTAACGGTATGAAAATCTACACCCGCACCGGCGATACCGGTGAAACCGGTCTCTTTGGTGGCCCACGAGTACGCAAAGACGTACTGCGGGTCGAGGCATATGGAACCGCCGACGAATGCAACTCGGCGATTGGCGTGGCGCGAGCAGCCGGCCCCGAGCCGACGCTCGATGCAGTATTAGCAGAGGTACAAAATCAGCTTTTCGTTGTCGGCGCCGATCTGGCCTCACCCAACGACTCACCGTACATTCCACGGGTTTCCGCGGCAATGACGGCCTTTCTCGAAGCGCAGATTGATGCGATGGAGACGGAACTCGCACCGCTCCAGCAGTTTATTCTGCCCGGGGGGACAATTGTAGCAGCGTATCTGCATTTGGCACGCACCATTTGCCGTCGCGCAGAACGAGTAGTTGTTTCACTTGCCGCCGAAGAGGCAATCAATCCAGAGTTGCTCCCCTACCTCAATCGCCTGTCGGATTTCTTATTTGTTGCCGCACGCATCGCCAACGCACGGGCGGGTGTCGATGATGTTCCGTGGCGAAAGCCATGAGCACGCCGTAGCAATACACATAGCATAGGGGTGCAGTAGCGCTGTGTCGCTGCACCCCTATCGTATCCGCGAAACCTACGACCGCAACGTTCCAATATCGTCCGTGTTATCAACCTCTCTCACCATGCGGAACGTGTGACCGAACCCATCCCCGTTGATCAACCGCCAATGAATTGACTAAAGAAGGCAGGGTCAAAATAATAGATCGCACCACCAGCAATCGCTAATGCTAACACGATAGCAAGAGTCACTATCAGCCAGCGCGGTGGGGAACGACGTGGAAGTCGTGTATTGACATTACCAACCGTAAACGAAAACGACGGTGTCTTTTCCTCAACCTGATAGCGCGACCGGTACTCGGTCTCAGCCGCCGACGAGTCGATCCCAAAATAGCCGGCATATGTGCGGATCATCCGCAAGGCTGCCGGTCCACGTGGTAATAGCGACCATTGCTCATCTTCAATCGCTTGCAGATAATACATCCGCACCTTAATGTCATTCTCGATCTGCACCAACGTCAAGTGGCGGCGCTGACGCTCGGCGCGGAGCCGGTGGCCCAAACTGGCATGTTGTTCACTCTCGCTCAACTGGCGGATGGGTGCCTGTTCGCTTTGACGCAACAGCGCCAGTTCCTCGGCTTCGCTCATAAAAACCGGCTCGGTAGCTTCTTCACCGTTAGTGCGACGGTTCGTACTCACAGGTGTCGTCTCCTCGATCACAGTAGTTTTGGGGTTGGTCGGCGCGATCACCGGCGCTTCCGGCAACATCCGAGCCTGAATCCGTGCCAATAACTCGCCGGTGCGGTACGGCTTGGTAATGTAATCGGCTGCTCCGGCGGCAAACCCGCGCATCACATCCTCTTCGAGGCCGGCGCTGCTCAATACAATCACCGGCTGGAACGCGGCTAAACGGGGTAACGCTTCCCAACCGGCATCATGCTCGGTGCGTACTTCGAGTAATACCAGATCGGGGCGTTCACGAGCACACTCGCGCTCGGCATGGGCAAGCACCATACTGTTTAACACGCGATAACCGGCCTCGCTGAGTTGTGCTTTCAATTTCGCCGTAAAGGCGACATCATCGTCTATAATAAGAATGGTTCGCATATCGGCTTATTTGATGTGCAGCGAACGACTTTGGTCACAGGCTGCGTCATTATACCACGTTCGTTATTATGCAGACACGGTACGATGTGATTGTAGTAGGTGCCGGCCACGCCGGTTGCGAAGCGGCTCACGCTGCGGCCCGGCTGGGGTGCCGGACACTGTTGTTGACGATTGATCTCGACAAGCTGGCCCATATGTCGTGCAATCCGAGTATCGGCGGGCCGGCGAAGGGGCATTTGGTGCGCGAGATTGACGCGATGGGCGGCCTGATGGGGCGTATTACCGATCGTAGCGCCATCCAGATTCGGCTGCTCAATGAGAGCAAGGGACCGGCAGTACAGTCATTACGTGCCCAGTGCGATAAGCGCCTGTATGCGCGCTTGATGAAAGAGACGCTCGAACGGGTACCCAATCTCGATCTACGCCAGGCAATGGTAGAACGGATTGCTCCACCTAATGCCGATACCCAATGCTTTACGGTAACGACTCACACCGGTTGGCGTTATCTCGCACCGGCAGTCATCCTGACGACCGGTACCTTCTTGCGCGGGCGGGCGATTACCGGCGAAGTGGTATGGGGAGCCGGCCGGGCCGGTGAAGCACCGGCAATGGCCTTGAGTGAAGACCTCGCGGCGCTCGGCTTTCCGCTGGTACGTCTCAAGACCGGAACGCCACCACGCCTGGCAGCCGCAACCATCGACTTCTCTCTGACCGAACTACAGCCGGGCAGCGACAAGCCGCTGGCGTTCGGCCATTACTATGCCGAATTAGGTGAAACCATCCCACCCCCCGAATATCATGGCCCGCCGGCGCCGGTGTATCCGCATCCACAACTCAATGGTTGGCGTCCTCAGTTACCCTGCTATCAGGTGCATACCACCCCGGAGTTTCACGCGATCATTCGGCAAAATTTGCATCGGGCCCCGCTCTTTAGTGGCATTATCGAAGGAGTCGGGCCGCGCTATTGCCCGAGCATTGAAGACAAGATTGTGCGTTTTGCCGATAAAGAGCGCCATAGCTTGTTTCTCGAACCCGAGGGCTGGACAACCGCCGAGGTCTATGTACAGGGATGCAACACATCTTTGCCAGAAGACGTGCAATGGGCAATGCTGCATTCGATCCCGGCCTTGCGCAACGTCGAACTGATGCGGATCGGTTATGCCATTGAGTACGACGCGGTTGCAGCCGGCGAGATTACTGCCGATATGCAAACCCGCCGCTTACGCGGTCTCTTCTTTGCCGGACAGATCAACGGAACGACCGGGTACGAAGAGGCAGCCGCTCAAGGGTTAATGGCCGGTATCAATGCGGCACACTATGTCCAAGGTAAACCGCCGGTAATATTAGGTCGCGCCGAGGCGTACATTGGTGTCCTGATCGATGACCTGACGACAAAGGAGATTCGTGAACCGTATCGAATGTTTACTTCCCGCGCCGAGTATCGCCTCCTGCTGCGCGGTGACAATGCTGATCTGCGATTGACCCCCCTTGCCTATCGGCTTGGCTTGGTCGATGGCAACCGCGCAGCAGTGGTTGAACAGCGGCGACGACAGGCCGGGCAAGCATTACAGCAGATGCACGAACGGCGTATTTTTCCCTCGGCTACGATCAACAGCGCGCTCGAAGCACAGGGCATCAAACCACTCAACCAGCCGGCTACTGTCGCCGAAGTGCTGGCTCGACCAGATGTGTCGTACCGGCAACTGCGCACCGCCATACCCGATCTGCCCGATCTATCACCACCGGTAGCCGAACAGGTAGAGATCGGTTGCAAATACAGAGGGTATATTGCGCGTCAAGAGCGGGAAGTGGCCCGGATGCAGAAGATGGAGCATCGCCGCATCCCACCCAATTTCGATTACACAACGTTGCCGGGGCTGCGCAACGAGGCCCGGCAGGTGTTGATGCGCTTCCGCCCGGCAACCCTTGGTCAAGCTGGACGATTGGCCGGGATCAACCCCGCCGATGTAGCGATTATCTTGTTTGCGTTAGAACGTCGGCAAGTCCACACCGACAGTGAAACGACGTACAATTCGTAAGCGAGCATCGGGATTGCGGAAGCCCTGCTTCCGCAATCCATACCCGAGCTAGGCACCCAATACGGCATCAATCGCGCGTACCACCTGCTCAAGCTCTTCCATTTGAATGACTAACGGCGGCAGCAGGCGTAGCACATTCGGACCGGCAGGAAGTGCTAAAACTCCATGCTCGATCAGCGCTGCAATCGCCGGTTGTGAACGGTTTTTGAGTTCAAGACCGACCAACAAGCCCAACCCGCGTATTTCACGCACAGTAGGCAGCTTTAGCTCACGCAACGCCTGCATGAGCCACGCACCCTTTACCGCTGCCTGTTCAGGGATGCACTCCTCACGGTAGACGCGCAAGGCTGCACGAGCCGCTGCACACGCCAATGGATTACCACCAAAGGTCGAACCGTGGCTACCGGGCGGTAACGGACCGAAGCGTTCGTGGATAGCGACGGCGCCCATCGGTATCCCCGCGGCGATACTCTTCGCCAAAATCAACATATCAGGCACGATCCCATCGTGTTCGATTGCAAACAGCTTGCCGGTTCGGCCAAAGCCGGTTTGTACTTCATCAACCAATACCAACGAACCGTTTGCCGCACAAATCTCGGCTACTCCGGCTAGATAGCCGGGCGGAGCAGGACGTACCCCTCCCTCTCCTTGGACCGGCTCGATCAAGACGGCTGCCGTTTGCGGACTGATTGCTTCTCGCAGAGCTTCGAGATTACCATACGGCACGTGACTAAACTCCGGTACCAGTGGTAAAAACGGCTCCCGATACTTACTCTCCCAAGTCGCGCTCAGCGCACCCATCGTGCGTCCATGAAAGCCGCGCATTGTAGCAATGATACCGGGGCGTCCGGTCAGCAAACGAGCGAATTTCAAAGCTGCTTCGACCGCTTCGGTACCACTATTGCACAGAAATATACGCGCAGGAAAGGGGAGCGCAGCCGTTAATTCACGAAGATACGCCGCCCGCACATCATTAGGAAAGATTTCTGGACAGCTTATCAGCCGTTCAGACTGTTCGCGAAGAGCGGCGACGATGGCCGGGTGGCAGTGACCAAGATTAGCTGCCCCCTGACCTCCCACACAGTCAATGTACATTCGTCCTTCGGCATCGTACAAACGAGCACCCTCGCCACGCACGATCGCCAATGGTCGCTTAGGGTAAAGACCACTGGTGTACTGCGCTTCTTGGGCAATAATCTCGGCATTTGTGAGCATGGTATTCGTCATGCACCGATCCTTTCCACCACACCGGCCCGGCTGAGCGCAGCGCTTACCAACGGCCAGATCCGGCGATGATCGATCACATTTTGGTCACGGCGGGTGCGGATTTCAATCAGGTGCAAACCGCCGGCAAAACTGGCAGTGAGGGCAGTATGTACAACCGACCAATCTGTCGCCAACGTGTACTGCGCATTATGCAAAGCCGCTAACGGCGCAAAATCGATCCCGTGCGGTGTGCCAAACAGAAGCTCAAACTGATCGGTCTCACTCGCTTGTGGTAGGAACGAAAAAATACCACCACCATCATTATTAATTAAGAGGATTGTCGCATGTATTTGATGTAAACGAGCGGCAAGCAAGCCATTGGTATCGTGCAACAGCGACAGATCGCCGAGAGCCATTACCAATGGCGCTGCACCACCGGCGGCTAAGCCTAAGCCGGTTGAAACCAAGCCATCAATTCCATTCGCTCCACGGTTCCCGAGTACGGTCAGCGGTGCAGTGCGTGGGCCGAGAAAGCTATCGCAATCACGCACCGGCATCGAGTTACCGACAAACAACGTTGTTCCGGCAGGTAGCCACATCGCTAATCGCGCAAACAATCCCGGCTCGCTAATCGCCGTCTGCGACAACACATGATCCTGGATGACCGACCGCGCCGCTTGTTCTGCCGTCAACCACGCGCGCAACCACAGCGTCGGCCCCTCGCGTTGAGACGAGGCCAGTGCATCGGCCAGCGCCAGACAAAACCAATGTTCGTCAACCGGCACGTGCTCATTCGCCAGGCTGGTCGGTTCACGCCAGCCTGCGCCACCGTCGATCACAATCTGGCGGACCTGCGGATGCCGTTGCAGGTACAGCAGAACCGGCTTACTGGTTGGCATCGCACCAAAACGCAGCACCACTTCGGGAACATACGTAGCGGCAAAGTGCTCATCACGCAAAAAAGCGTCATACGCACCAAGTACCAGCTCATCGGTGTGTGATCCATACCGTACACCCGACAACGGGTCGGCAAGGATCGGGAAGCGCAGACGGTGGGCTAACCGTACTAGCAAAGGACCAAGATCGGGTGGGCAATCGGGTCCGGCAATGATCAGACCCCGTCGATACTCAGCAAGGCTCGTTGCTAAGGTTGCTATCTCGGTACCACCCACCATCCGGCGCGACGGCATCACCGATACCGGTGCCACCGGTTCGGCCAGTAGTCTCGCCAGCAACGCCCGGTCGGGTACTAACGGCTCGCGAAAGGGTAGATTCAGGTGTACTGGACCGGCCGGTGTGCTACGGGCTACGCCGATTGCCCGCCCCATCGTTGCGCGGAGATATGGCAAGGCCTCGTCCTGAGGCGTGGGCAAATCAACCGACCAGCGTGGATTACGACTAAAAATCCCGACCTGATCAATCGTCTGTGGGGCGCCGTTATCACGTAATTCGTGCGGACGGTCGGCGGTTAGCAACAACAACGGTACCCGAGCTAAATTGGCTTCAACCACTGCCGGCAACAGATTGGCCACCGCCGTCCCCGAAGTACAGAGCACGGCAACCGGCGCACTGCGCGCACGAGCCAGCCCAAGCGCGAAAAAGCCTGCCGATCGCTCATCGATGTGCATCCAAACCCGCAAATGAGGTGAGCGTGCTACGGCCAACGCCAGTGGTGTGCTCCGCGAACCAGGACACACCACAACATCCCGCACTCCACCTGCCGCCAAACCTTGGGCAATTGTTGCCACCCACCGAGTCAGGGTTGTCACGTGCGCGGGAGAATCCATATGAAACCTCATAACAGCAATGTCGCATCCATGCGCACGCCGCGAACACGGGTTGCGGATCGCACACGATCACACACTTCGCCACCGCATGCAGCTCCGCGACACCGCATCGTTTACCCTACCATCTCATCACTAACACCGAGTGCGCCCAGCATTGCGCGCAACTTTATCCGAGTCTCGGCCAATTCGCGTTCAGGATCAGAAGCGGCCACAATACCACAACCGGCAAACAACGTCGCTTCACGGCGACCGATCAATGCCGAACGCAATGCTACAGCGAACTCGCCATCACCACGCGCATCCACCCACCCAACCGGTGCGGCATACCAACCGCGGTCGAGCTGTTCACGGGCGCGAATCCAAGCCAATGCCGCCCGACCCGGCTTTCCACCAACTGCCGGCGTAGGATGCAGCCGCCGTACCAGATCAAAGATATCGTAACCGGGACGGATGCGGGCCGTGATCGGCGTAAACAGATGTTGGACATTCCGCACCTGCATAATCGTAGGCAACTCAGGTGCTTGAACCGTGTCGCAGTAATCGGTCAGCGCTGCCCGTATCATCTGCACGACAAAAGCGTGTTCGGCACGATCCTTTTCGCTTTGCAATAGTGCCGAAGCCAACGCAGCATCTTCTTCAGGCGTTTTTCCACGTGGCGCCGAACCGGCTAACGCCGAAGCGGCCACATCGCCATTACGCAGAGACACCAAGCGTTCGGGAGAAGCCCCCAGAAATGTGCGTCCACCGCGTGCTACCGCAAAGATAAAGGTATGCGGATAATCACGACGCAGCGTATCGAGGGTAGCCGCCGTATCGAACGGCTCTGGTCCACGTAACCGCACGGCACGGGCCAACACCACCTTCTCGAGCGTGCCGGCACGCAAATCGGTAATAGCATCGGCAACAATCGCCTTCCACACGTCAGGATCGAGCGATACATCAACTTGCACATCCAGCGGTGGTCGGCCAGGCCGCCACGACAACCCGATCAGCGCTTGCAAGCGACGGGCTGCTGCCGCTCCCAGTGCCAGGGTCGAACTCTGCGCATCGACCATACCGTTCACCGTTAAGGTAGTGACATCACCGTGACGCACGATCAACAAGCGTGGCACCACGAGTAGCGCATGGGGATAATCACGCCACAGCTCGCTCGGAGGCTGATCGGGATCAAAACGAAACCCGGCTACCGCCAGCGGTCCCTGCACTGGTATATCACGGTCGGCATCAATCACTGCTTCAGCCATCAATTGCCGCCATGCCTCAGCACTGGCGGCAAAGCGATCGGTTGAGAGAGGGGGCGTAAAGCTCCATGCTGCCCCCAGACCGGTAATCTCGAAATCGGCTGCCGGCACACTCCAAAAAAAGCGGTTATGGGTCACACCGGCGCCACGAGCGAATAACGCTAGCGGATCACGCAAACCAACTTGTGTTGTCACGCTGACCAAAACAGGACGTTCTAATTCGCGCGCACGGCGTCGGGCAATCTCGGCTGCTGCCTCCATACGAGGCACTTCGCGAAGAGTTGCGGTCGTTACCCGCACCCCAAGAAGTGGATTTGCCATATGTTCCAACGCGGGCCTTCTGTCGAAAAGGCGAGCTACAACATTATTTTTGCAAGACCCCTATGGTAACCAGTGTATTCGGTCGAAAAGCGACCTGCTATGTACATAGTAACACGTTTCGCAACAGGAAAAAGAGGAGTTGCTGCTTCTTCGCCTCCGCGCCTTAGCGTCCTCTGCGCCTTAGCGTTAACCCCTCCGCGCCTTAGCGTCCTCCGCGCCTTTGCGTTAACCCCTCTGTGCCTTAGCGTCCTCCGCGCCTTTGCGTTAACCCCTCCGCGCCTTAGCGTCCTCTGCGCCTTAGCGTTAACCCCTCCGCGCCTTAGCGTTAACCCCTCTGCGCCTTAGCGTCCTCCGCGCCTTAGCGTTAACCCCTCTGCGCCTTAGCGTTAACCCCTCCGCGCCTTAGCGTCCTCTGCGCCTTAGCGTTAAAAAATCTTGTTATACTACTTATACACCATCCTGTTCCCGGAAAGGAGCAACCCCATGGCTGCGCGGCGGATCCTTCTGACGCTCATCGGCCTACTTAGCATCATTATCCTGATCGGCACCCTCAGTGCCGGGATCATCACCTTCCTCCTATTCACCAATCGGCCACTCGACCAAAAACTACTGGTCGTAGGCCCAGATCGCAGATTAGCGCTCATCGATCGTCAAGGCACCGTCCAAGTACTTGCCGAAGACATCAGTCCAGAGTTGTTTCGCTTCCCGGCATTAGCCCCCGATGGCACCCGGATCGCATATATTGGTCAGGAAGGGAATGCCAGCGTGCTGCGTGTGATCGATTTAACGACCGGCAACCGTCTCGAACTGTACCGCTCAACGATCAACCCGCCACTCTACATCGTCTGGTCACCCGACAGCCGCTCACTCTCGTTCCTATCGAACCGCGCCCGTGGCTTGGGGTTACACATTGTCCCGGCCGATGGTTCACGACCCGCAGAGCTAGTTAGTAGCTCAACAGGTTCATTATATCTGGCTTGGCAACCCGACAGCTCATCACTCCTCGTCCATATCGACGGCTCACTGTTTGAAGACGGCCGCGTCATAACAGTGCAACCCGGTCGGCAACAACCGCTCTACGAACTCAACGACCCCGGCTTTTTTCAGGTCCCAGCATGGAGTATTGATGGGGAGAGTTTTTTCTATGTGGCTCAGCCACCGGTAGAAGGACCACCGATGGTCGAGAAGGTGGAAAGTGTCCTCTCTCGTGTGAAGGTCGGTGAAACCCAAGCCCAAGCTTTGGCTCGCGAACCAATGGCAGCAATTATCTTTAGCCGCTCTCCGCAAAGCGACGAAATTGCCTACACAACGGTTGGTCCCAATGGTTTTGGACCGCTAAAACTGGTTGGGCTTGACGGCAAGGTGCAGACACTTTCGGCAGCGAATGACAACGTCATCGCATTTTTCTGGTCGCCAACCGGTGAACAGATCGCATACCTCACCCCCGCCGGACGCACCACCGATGGTTTTGTCCAAGTGCGTTGGCAGGTTGTAAACCGTACCGGTGGTACACCGCGCTCACTCACAACTTTCGCGCCAAGCGATGCGTTCTTAGCCCAGATCAACTATTTCGATGCCTATGCGTTGTCATTCGATCTCTGGTCACATGATGGCCGGGCCTTAGTATACAGCGCTCGCGATGGGGTCTACGTGTTGGATGTCGGGCGTGGCATCGCCAAACGCCACAGCGATGGAACGCTGGCGATGTGGTTACCTCCACGCCGCTAACACCGTTTGTCGGATAACAAGTTGCAGAGCTAACGGAGCGCACGGATGACTAAATCGCGAAAGATCGCGGTGGTGGGAGTACGCTCGGCCAGCGCCACGAATCCGTAGCGCGTATCTGGAGCCAGTGTAGCACTGGTAATGGCGCTTATTTGTTGGTCATTGATCCACAGCTCGATGGTCTCTCCCTCAAGACGGGCTACAAGGCGAGTGCGTTCGTCAAGGCTCACACTACCTTCAGCGAACAACGTCCGTTGATCACCGTTACGTTCATCGCAGCGGAATGTATCATTAGCCGGGTTGATCAGAAAACGGATGTAACGCTGTGGATCGTTGAACCGCAAAACGAGACCGGCCCAATCACCGCGCACATCCACCGTCACTTCGACGATCATATCAGGTCCAATCGACGCAGTGCGAAACGCCCAAATATCTCCAAGACCAACATTCGTTTGAATGATGTAGCTCCCGTCGCGCGCACCGACACTCCAACCGTTGCCGTTAGCCGTCGGCCAGTCGCTGTTCAGGCCAAAATCAGCCTGATACACGATTGGTCCACCGGTAATCGTTGGGTTTGGTAATGGTGAAGGAGAAGGTTTCACCGTCGCTGTGGGAGTCGGCATCGGTGTCGCGGTTGGTACCGGCGTGCGGGTTGCCGTTGGCGAGAGGGTTAAAGCCGGTGAAGGTGCGGTGGTTGGCGCCGGTGCGGCTGTCGTGGGCGTTGGCATGGTAGCACCTACCGACCCTGATGCCGTCTGCGTCCCTTGGAATTGTCGCCAGCCGTACCATCCGAGAAACGCAAAGGTCAGGCTGCCGGCCGCTACGGCCAAGATCGTGCGACGCGAAACAGGGCGCCTACCGGCGGTTGCTACCGGTTGATACTCTGCTTCAAGTTCGGCGATGAGGGTAGCGCAATCACGGTACCACGGATTGATCTGCTGTAGCTCACGGAGTGTTGCCAGGGCCTGCAAGCGTCTCCCGGCAGCGAGATGCTTTTGTGCTTGATCGTACAACTCGGCTTGATAGTCACGTTGAACCGAGACAGAAGGTACAGCCGACGGACGTCGCTTTCGCAAGTTTTGGTACGCTTGATTAATGCGCCGTGCGCGACGAGCGGCGTACTCTTGTTCCGCCGGAGGTGCGCCAGCAAAACGATCTGGATGGTAGTGGCTAATCTGCTTAAGGTACGCCTGTTTGATCTCGTTAGGCGACGCTCCAGGCCGGACACCAAGAATAGCGTAGTCGTCGAGTTGTTCAAAATCGTCGTTCACGCAACCCCCTTTCGCGTTGCGGATTATAGCATACTATGAGGGTGCGTGAGAACAAACGGGTGCGCTTCCTTACCAGACTGCCCGTACTTGGAGCGCTGCTCGGAGCAAGCGGTGATACTCAGCCCGTGAGATCTCAATTGTCCCAAACTGCAACAAGTGCGGCCCGACGATAAATTGCGAATCCAGCAACACAAATCCACCGCGCCGGAGCCGCTCAACAAGATGCACTAATGCAACCTTACTAGCATCACGCACGCGGTGAAACATACTTTCGCCGGCAAACAGGCCACCCACCGCCACGCCGTACAATCCACCGGCCAACTGACCATCACGCCAACATTCGACACTATGCGCATGACCTAACCGATGCAGTTCACTGTAAGCTCGAATAATCTCCGGCGAAATCCAGGTTGACTCACGGCTCGGTGCCGGTTCGGCACAAGCAGTGATAACCTGTTCAAACGCTGCATCGTAGGTCACGGTAAAGAAGCCTGATCGCACGGTGCGGGCTAACCGGCGTGGTACGTGAAACCGTTCATCAAGCGGGATAATTGCGCGCCGGATTGGTTCGTACCACCCGATCTCACCACGCTCATCGGCCATCGGAAAAATGCCCTGGCGATAGGCAGCCAGTAACAACTCAGGTGTCAGGCGACCGGTCGACATAGTGCCTATCGAATAGCGCCCACAAGAGGTGTGGAACGACTGATCCCTGATGTAATGATGGCAATACACCAACCTAACAGGCCCAGTGTGAGGAACAACCCGATGAACACCGGCCATTCACCGTCGGGCAGCAATCGCCCGATCAGCAATGGCGCCCCGACCACACCGTAAATCAATCCACCAAACAGCAATGGCATCGGCAAAATAGTCACCGCCATACTTGGCCACGAGTAATGATAGACACTCAAGAAAACGTAGCACAGCCCATAGCTGATCGCTGCGCTCATCAGTGCGGCTAACAGATCGGCACTGAATGCAAACGGCAATGGACCGAGCAAGACCGGCGGTGCCCCGGTACGTAAACCGAGCAGGCTCAACAATAATTGAAAACTGACAAACATGGCGTAGATAAACAATCCGCTCCACGCACCAGGGTTCCACCAGCGATACAGGTAGAGTTGGAGGATGATCATCGCCGGTAAGGTATCGGGCCATGCTGCGCGTAGTGACGACATCACATCAAACGGACTGCTTAGCACCGACACAATCGTACTCAGCGTAGGCAGCGTTTGCAGACTATAGAGCAATCGCCAAAACGGTTCGAGGAGAGTACTAAGTTGACCGGCGGCTAGTGCAAGCACGTAGAGCGGATTACGCTGCTGCCACCACAACCAAATTGCCACGCCATACAGAAGAAATGTTATCACCACGGCAAGCAGGGTTCTTGCTCCTTTCCCACCAATACCAACACACTACTCCCACCGATATTCTCGCACTTCACCATTCTCAATCGTAAAGAGTTGATCGGTCAGACCATACTCACGCTGTACTGCATCGAGCTGAATCTGATGAGCAATACTGGTCAGAATCTCTTCATCGGCATCGCTAAAGGCAATCAGAAAATCACGGTTAGGGATGCCTATTACCATCTTTCCCGGAAATTGAGGCTGCCAACTTGCCAACAGATCGGGCAAAAGCAAACGGGTCGCATCATATCCGTCTTGCGTATTGGCGACGATAAGCCGTTGGGTACCTTCTCCGGTCATCAGAAACGTTGCACGATCTTTGGTGCGTGCAGCCAAATTTGCCAAAGCTCGTTCGTGCAACTGGTGTTCACCGATACCCCACCGCTCAAGATGGCGCTCGTTGATATAGGCCACGCTGTGCGGCTCATCAATGACGTAGGTAATGATTAGATCGGCTAAAAACGGTCGGTAGGCCAACATCGGCAATTTTTTCTCGAACACCGTATTGAGTAACACGATAGGTTTGAGCATCGGCATCACCCGATCGGCTACATCGGCAAACGTGTTAGCCTCTCGTGGCGGTGTCTGTTGGTGAATGACCCGCATCAGCGTGGCATACACCAGATCAAGATGCTCCGGTGCTTGTGCATACGCATTGTAAAATCTGGTCAGATCAATACGTATCGGTTGATTACCGGCTACTATCTGTAGCACCTCGCCGTCACGGCTGAGGATTGTCACCGTCGCTTCTTCCCGCAAACGACGCTCGATCTCAGCGCTAAATGCTGCCCGATCAAGCGGAGTCTTCCCGTTCATCGTTCTTCGTCCTTTACACTAATTGTATCGAGGCTATGTTGCCACACCTCGCGCAACCTGGTCACCGGTAGATCGATCAATTGCCGATTGCACTGTGTGATCTGTACGACCGGTATTGCCGTGACTACCCCCAAGCGAACCAGTGGCAAGCCATCTAATGCTGCTTCCAGCGCTGCGGTTTGCGCCGGATCGACTTCCAGCAAGAATCGGCTTGGTGTCTCACTGAACAAGGCTGCGATTGGATCGAGATCGACTGCATCGAGGTTGAGCTGTAACCCAAGCTCACCGGCAATCGCCATCTCAGCCGCTGCCACCGCTAGTCCACCCTCGCTCAAGTCATGACAGGCGCGTACCAAGCCAGCACGGATAGCGCGGTGTAAGGCACGAAACGTCGCAGGTGCGGTTGCCAGATCGACCTGTGGTAGCGCACCACCATCTTCGATCATCCCTACTGCGGCCAGATGACTACCGGCAAATTCAACTCGCGTTGTCCCCAGTAAGTAGATGACATTGCCGGCCTGTTTAAGATCCATCGTCACACATTGCCTGACATCATGGACGTAAGCCATTGCCGAAATCAGTAACGTGGGCGGGATCGCTATCCGTCGGCCATCGGCATCACGATACTCGTTATTGAGCGAGTCCTTACCACTGATGAAGGGTGTACCAAACGCGACTGCGCCATCGTAACATGCCGCCGCCGCTCGTACTAACCCGGCCATGCGATCCGGCTGTTTGGGATCACCCCAGCAGAAATTGTCAAGAATCACGGTTTGGTCTGGATCACCACCAACTGCCACAACATTCCGCAGCGCCTCATCGATAGCAGCCAGTGCCATCCAGTACGGGTCGTGCTGCCCATAGCGCGGACAGATACCAAACCCTAATGCCAAACCGGCTGGATGATCGGGTAGCGGTTGAAGAACGGCCCCATCAGAGGGGCCAGCTAATGTCGCACCCACCAGCGGCTTGATCACCGTACTACCACCGACTTCGTGATCGTAGGTGCGAATAATACGCTCTTTCGAGGCAATCGATGGGTGCGCCAATAATGCCAGCAGTGCGGCTTCCGGGTGTACGTGATCAAGCTGTGGTGAGCGGGTCAATGCCGGCGATGGCTCCCAACGCGCTTCGAGCACTCGTTGGGGACGGCCATCGTGGAGAAACGCCATCTCAAGATCAACCACGGCGCGATCATGGTAATAGACGCGGAGACGGCCATCGTTGGTAAAGCGACCAATCGGCGTTGCCTCAACATCCTCGGCGACACAAAGCGTCAATAGTGCTACCAACCGATCAGGTGGTACGGCGAGCACCATGCGCTCTTGCGCCTCCGAAAGCCAAATCTCCCATGGTTGTAAGCCGGCATATTTGCACGGCACACGCTCAAGGTGAACTTCAGCACCCAATTCGGCTCCCATCTCACCAATCGCCGAAGATAATCCCCCGGCGCCACAATCGGTAATCGCCGAGTACAACTTGGCATCGCGTGCCTGCAATAGAACATCGAGCATCTTTTTTTCGGTGATCGGATCGCCGATCTGCACCGCACTGCCTACCTCAACCGCAGTGGTATGCGTCAATTCGATACTCGAAAATGTCGCACCATGAATACCGTCGCGCCCTGTTCGTCCTCCCATCACCACAATAATGTCACCGGGACGTACATTACGTGGATGTAGGCCGCGCGGTGCTAACCCAACGGTCCCGCAATAGACGAGCGGATTGGCAGTATATCCGGGATCGAACAATACCGCTCCACCCACCGTTGGAATACCGAGTTTGTTGCCATAGTCGCGTACACCTGCAACCACACCGCTTGCCACCCGACGTGGATGGAGGACACCGGGTGGCGGCGGCGGTGCATCGGGCATGCCGAAACAGAGCACGTCAATATTGGCAATCGGGCGGGCCGATACGCCCAATATATCACGAATGACCCCGCCTACACCGGTATTCGCTCCACCAAACGGCTCAAGCGCACTCGGATGGTTGTGCGTCTCGACCTTATACGAAACCTCATAGGTTGGGCCAAATGCAACAATTCCGGCATTATCTACAAACGCGCTAAGTACCCACTTATCATGACGCTTGGTCAACACCTGTTCGGTTGCCCGCATCAGAAAGGTGCGGATCAAGCTGTCAATCTCCGTCTGACCGCTTGCCAATCGCGCAAACATCGGATGTAGCTCGGCGTTGGCCGGCAATGTCTCCGGTGGTTGTTCATACCGAACACGCGCTTTGAACGTCTTGTGTGAACAGTGCTCGCTCCACGTTTGGGCAATGGTTTCGAGTTCTCCGTCGGTCGGATCGCGACCTTGACCGGCAAAATAGCGCTGAATGGCGCGCATTTCGGCCAAATCAAGCGCGAGAACACCTTGCTGGCTTATGTTAAGTAATTCGGTATCATCGGCAGTGCATAGGGGAATATTGGCAACGACCGGCTTGGTCGGAGCCGGTTCGGCGACCAGCATAGCATAGAATGATACTCGTGCCGTCGTTGCTTCGCCGGTACGGTACGCAATCGTAGTATGCACTACCTCAATCGCCAACTCAGCCGCCGCCTGCACCGGATCGGTCTCCGGTGGCAACAGATAACGTCGCAACGCACGCGCATGCGTCAAGCCACGCACACCTAATCGGCGTGCTCCCTCGATCACACTTTCCCCTTCGCTGTCGGTCACACCGGGACGATAGGCAACTTCTACCACGAGCGCATCAGTTGTGGGTAGAAAGGGATCGGTCAGGGGTTGGTCATCTGTGAGCATTTGCCAGTGAGCTTGCTGGACGACAGGATCGTGAAGGAGTTGTTCGACCAGTTGCGAAACTACCGCCGGTGTGAGTTCAGGTCCGTCGAGCAGGTAGAGGGTCTGTGATACGGCAGTGCGCGTCGCGACTGTCACGAGATAGAGCGGCATACGTACTCCAAAGATGAGCGCTGTACGATCACATTTTGCGCATTTATATCGTTTATAATCTTGAGTATACCATCTTCTTTTGCCGATGGTGCAACACGGAGTAGCTCATGCTCAGACTGTACCAGATTCTGATACTGTTCGTTGGCCTGTTTGTTACCCTACTACCGGCATTAGCCACTGCCCAGAGCACGGCCAGTTTAACTGGTATTATCACCTACCGCGAACAGGTTCTTCTGCCTGCCGATGCGCTGGTGGTCTTGCAAATTGCCGAAGTAACCTCCGCCGGTAGCGGTGGCCGCGTGATCGTTGAGCAGACATTCGCCACCGGTGGGGCACAGCCACCGTTTCGGTTCAACCTGACCTACAATCCGGCACTGATCGATGCCGGACGGGTCTATACGCTGCAAGGTCGTATTCAATCGGGTGGTCGTACTCTCTTCACGACGGCTAATCTCATTCCGGTCATTACCGGCAGTGCCCCGCGCAGCGACATCAACGTGGTGATGTTAGCGGTGCGTGGAGCAACCCTTCCTGCCGCCGGTAGTGAACTGTGGTTGGTAGGAACCGCGCTGGGGTTAGGGGCAGCGGCTTTGGTTCTGCACGGTGTGCGCCGGTTCGGACAAACGAAGACGGCGTAACGTAGAGGTGATACATTGTATGGATTGCGGAAGCAAGGCTTCTGCAATCCATACTGTTTGCGTGCTGTGGTAAGATAATAACGAACTACCAATGACCGGTAATCTACGGAGTCGTATGGAGATATTCAACGTCCATCTGTTTGAATTCATCTTGATCGCCGGTCTCGCACTCGTGCTGTTCGGCCCTGAGCGGCTACCGGAAATAGGACGATTTGCCGGCAAGCAGGTGGCTAAATTTCTGGCATGGCAGCAACAGTCACCTGAATTGCAAATGATCAACGAAATGCGCAATGAGTTTGAGCGAGAGATTGCTCAGTTGCGCGACGAACTGATCTACACACGCAAGCAGCTCGATGTGCGTAACGATGTGCAGGCGATTGTTGATGAAGTGAAGTCGGTAGGTCAGGAAGTCCAAACTACGCTCCAGGAGGCGACCACTGCCACCGACACGACCAAGGCAGTGCTTGAAGCGCAACCGGCAACCAAACCTACGATCCGTCCTCCAGCACACGCACCGGTACCGGCTACGACCGCTGTTGCTTCCACAGCGTCGACCGATCCATCTTCCTCCGGTATTGCCCAACCCTTAACCGATGAAGATCGGGCTTTGTTTACCGAGATGTCGCAACCGAATCCGCCGCCGTCTACCCATAACGGGACCACGCAGCCACCACTGTCCGCAGACGAAGTCGCCGATCTTGTACGGCGACTCAATACGCTGGCTGCTGAGTTTCAATCGATTGTCTTTCAATTGCAAGCGCGCGGCGTGCTCGATGCAAATTGGCAACCTGCTGCCTCATCTCCTGCTGTCTCTGAGGAGTCTGTGACGCCATGACGACGAAACCGGCGCGTACCGACGAAGCCGGCGAGGCTTCGATGACATTAATCGAACACTTGATCGAATTGCGTAGCCGCATCATCAAGGCCGGTATTGGTGTATTGATCGGCATGGTGGTGGGCTTTATCGCGGTGTGGCCGCAAGGTCCGATTAAGCTGATCGATATTCTGATCCTCACGTTTGCCCCGGTCAATGAGCGTTTTGCCCCCATCCAGTCGGTTGGTACGACCGAGCAGTTTACCAGTTATATGAAAGTGGCACTGCTTGTCGGGGTTATTCTGGCAATGCCGGTGATCGTCTATCAATTGCTGGCTTTCATTATTCCGGGGCTGACCGCGAGCGAAAAGCGGTTGATCTTTCGCGCGTTACCGTTTGTCACCTTCTTTTTCTTGGCCGGGATTGCTTTTGGCTGGTTCGTCACTACACCGGTCGCAATCCGGTTTTTGATCGGCTTTTCCGACTCTCCCCTGATTCAAACTCAGCCGACGCTGTCGGATTTCTTAGAGACGGTATCAATGCTGTTGCTGATCAACGGCATCGTTTTTGAACTACCGATCATTATTTATGTACTGGCGTATCTGAATGTGACGACGGCCAAACAGTTGGCCAGCTACCGACGGTATGCTTTGGTGATTGTGGTTATTATTGCAGCGTTTATTACTCCGACCGGCGATCCGGTCAATCTGATACTCTTGGCGTTGCCGATGTATTTGTTATACGAGGTTGGGATTATCCTTGCACGCTTCGTCCCGCATCAAACACAGACTCGTCGCGTGTAACCGGCGTCCGGCAAGCATTCGTCGTAGACATATCCCTGTACATTCCGTTATCGTCTGCGCAAAATTGGTATAATACAGTCATCTGGACAAAAGCGCAGCTCCTCTGCCACCGGTACGCTCTACCGGTGGTTGGCTGTTATCTACCGCATTCTGACAGAACACCGAGGTGAGCGTTATGGTAGAACGGATCTGTCCGGCTTGTCGCCATAGTAACCCGCTCGAAAACCGATATTGTGGTGCCTGCGGTGCAGCACTCACCGAGAGCGATGCATTGGCGCCACGCGAATCAACTGCTCTTGCCCCACGTTCATTTCCGCTCGCACTCTCTCCGGCACAGGTGCGCCAAATCGGCGCGGCACTAGCACTTGGAGCCGCAACGCTTGCTGTTGAAGTTGGTAAGGCATGGTTGCGTCGTCGTATGGGAAGTACCACCACCGGCGCATCGCTGACTCCGGTTCCAACCACTGCGGTTACCGTGCCAACCGTTGTCGAGCCATTCAAGATCACAACGACGATTGTCAGTCAGCGCGTCGTCGAGGTTTGGGAGCGCGGTGAGCTGGTGCGACAGGTGATAGAACGCCACGTCTGGCGACGCGAAGATTAGCCGGGAACCGGCTCAGGGGCAGCGGCGTCATCCATAATGTGGTACGATACTCTTGCCGCCAATACAGGAAGGACTGGCGATGATGCAGGCTGTAGACCCTTCTAACTACCAAACATTGCGTCGGCACTTGCGCCCACTGAGCCGTAGGTTGCGCCTCAGCGATGGATTGGTTCTTGCCAGCCGCACGCTCTGGATCGGCTTAACCGGTAGTGCTGTTGTTGCTGCACTTGGATGGGTGACTCCGATTCCTCACCTGAGCTGGTGGGTCACGGGACCCCTTATCGTTTGGCTGCTCGTTATTATCGGTGTGACGGCTTTCAAACCGTTACCGCCACGTCGAGCTGCTCAGCGGGTTGACCACATCCTCAATCTGCGTGAACGTTTGTCGACGGCGATTGAGTTGTACGAGACCGATACCGATACGCCATTGGCGCCGTATCAGCAAGCCGATGCCAGTGCGTTGGCGACACGGTTACATCCACGCCAGATTCCCATCGTCATCCCACGCCAACCATTGTTGTGGGCATTGTTACCGGCACTGGTACTCGTGGCCTTGCTCACGCTACCCAACCCGATGAAGCGTATTTTGGCCGAACGCCAGGCGGTGGCCGAGATGATTGAGCAGGTGAATCAGCAGTTGGCAGCACTAGAAGAGGAATTGGCCGCACGTGATGATCTTACACCCGAACAGCGTGCCAGGCTAGCGGAGATTTTACGTCAGTTGCAGGCTGAGCTGGAGCGTAATCCCGGCGACCGGCAAGAAGCCCTGGCCGATTTGGCCCAAGCCGAAATGCAGCTACGCCGGCAACTGAACTCGCAGATCGATACGCGCCAGGCAGCCCTCGAACAGTTAGCCCGCCGGTTAGAACAATTGTCAAATAACCAGGCTTCGCCCCGGCCAACCCTCGATCAACTACGTCAGCAATTGGAGAATTTGGCTGCGAGTCTTGATCAGATGAATGCGGCTGAACGGGAAGCACTGGCCCAAGAACTCGCCCAGCAGGCTGCGCAATTAGCCGCATCCGATCCGGCAACGGCACAGGCATTACAAGATGCTGCCCAAGCGCTCGAACGGGGTGACACCCAAGCAGCCGCTCAAGCCCTGCAACAAGCGAGTCAACAAGTTCGCAATACACAAGCCGCTGCCGCTAATCAACAAGCCGTTCAGCAAGCCCTGAATAACACCCAAGCTGCTCGCCAACAGATTGCCCAGGCCGGTCAACCCGGTCAGCAAGGCCAGCAAGCCCAACAAGGCCAAGGGCAACAGGGGCAGCAAGGACAACAAGGACAGCAAGGCCAAGGGCAACAAAGTCAACCCGGTCAGGGGCAGCCCGGTCAGGGTCAACAGGGTCAACCCGGCCAAGGACAGCAAGGACAACCCGGTCAAGGTGGTGGTTCAACCGCCGATAATCTTGGGCAGCAGCAAAGTAATGTACCGGGCAACGTCGATCCCAATCGTCCCAGTTCCCAGCAAGGTCACGGCGGCAATAGCGATCTCGTCTACCAACCGTTCAATCCTTCCGGCCAAATTGGCGATCCCGATTTCATCCCCGGTCAACAGGGAAGCGGTGGGAGTAGCGAAGTTCGTCCGGGGCAAGGGCAGCAGAGTGGGATAAATAACCCCTCGGTAGTGCCTTACGAACAGATTTTTCCCCAATACCGGCGCACGGCGACCGAAGCGTTGGATCGCGGGAGTGTCCCGATCTATTTGCAAGATTTCGTCCGCGATTACTTCTCACGTCTTGAACCGTAAATGCTACATTGTGTATATCGTCGGATACCAGCTAAAGGAGACCTGAATGACCAACGCTGCTAATGCCGCGATTACCATTACACCGGAAGAGTTTCGCCAACGCGCGCAACAGATCGAGGCCGAAGTTGCGCAGGTGATAGTTGGTCAGCATGAACTGATCCGACAGGTGATCATTACGTTACTCGCCGGTGGTAATGCCCTGCTTGAAGGGGTGCCCGGTCTGGCAAAAACGACATTGGTGCGGACCCTGGCCGATGTCATTGACTGTAAATTCTCACGTATCCAGTTTACGCCCGACCTCATGCCGGCTGATATTGTCGGTACGACCTTGATCAGCGAAGATGAGCATGGGCACAAGATGTTCCGCTTCGAGCCGGGGCCAATCTTCGCCAATTTGGTGTTGGCCGATGAGATCAACCGTGCAACGCCCAAAACGCAATCGGCGTTGCTCGAAGCGATGCAAGAGCGTACTGTGACGGTTGCCAAGACTATTCACCAATTGCCACAACCGTTTTTTGTCTTGGCAACGCAGAATCCGCTTGAAATGGAGGGAACATATCCATTGCCGGAAGCCCAACTCGACCGCTTCTTTTTCAAGATTAATGTCACCTTCCCATCCGCAGCCGAGTTGGTCGAGATCGCGCAACGTACTACTGGCGCTCGGCAGCCGGTAGCACGGCACGTCGCCGATGGTCCTATCATTATGCAAATGCAAGCGTTGGCCCGTACCGTGCCGATTGCCAGTCACGTGTTGGCTTACGCTGCGCGCCTGATTACGGCCACCCATCCTGAGAGTAAAGATGCTCCGGCTATTACCAGGCAGTATGTGCGCTACGGCGCTTCACCACGCGGTATGCAGACCCTGATTTTGGCCGGTAAGATTCTGGCCTTGCTTGATGGCCGTTACAACGTTTCGTTTGGTGATATTCGCCTGGCGGCCCTGCCGGCATTACGCCATCGGGTTGTGCTGAACTTTGAAGCACAAGCTGAGAGTGTTAGTGCTGATGAGGTGGTAAAGGGCGTGCTTGAGGCGGTTAAGGAGGAATGATGGCCGAGCCATTGCTGACAGCCGCCTTCTTGCGTAAGCTTGATCGGCTGGCGTTGCAAACACGACGGGCGATGGCCGGTGATCTGCAAGGTGAGCGGCGGAGTCCGAAGCGTGGCTCATCGGTTGAGTTTGCCGATTTTCGCCCGTACACATCCGGTGACGATATTCGCCAGATCGACTGGAATCTGTACGCTCGCGCCGAGCGTTTTTATCTGAAGCTGTTCGTCGCTGAAGAGGAGCTTAATGTCCACTTATTGGTGGATACCAGTCGTAGCATGGCATGGGGTGAACCGGAAAAACTGCACTATGCTCGTCAAATTGCGGCAGCGTTTGGCTACATCGCATTGAGTAATCTCGATCGAGTAACCGTGACCGCTTTTGGTGGTCGCCCGGCAGCAATTAGTGGTATCCGTGGTAAACGGAGCGCTGTAACATTATTTGATTTCTTACAGCGGCTCACAGCCGGTAGCAGTGCGAATCTGACCCAGTTCTGTCGTCATTATGTGCAGACGGCGCGTAGCGCCGGCCCGCTTTTGCTCTGTTCTGATCTCTTCGATCCGGGATGGCGTGATGCCCTCCGCACGCTGACCTCGCGCCCATTTGAGATTACGGTGATGCATATTCTCGCTCCGCAAGAGATCGATCCGCCAATTGAAGGTGATATTCGTTTGCTCGATAGCGAGGGTGGCCCGGCGGTCGAAATTAGCGCCGATCTCGATATTCTCGAACGTTACCGCGAATCATTGCGTGCTTGGCAGCGTGAGATTGAAGCATTTTGCAACGGACGTGGAATGCGCTATGTCCCGGTCAATACCGCTGAACCGATTGAGGATTTTGTCTTCGGGCAGTTTCGGCGGGCAGGTGTGATTCGATGATCGAAGTGCGGCTGCTCAAACCAAGCAAACGTCAGATTATCCGCTATCCGGCTATCGTTATTGCCCGCGATGCACACAGTGTGACGGTACAGGCAACGTGGCGGTTAGGAGTAGTCGATCTCGGACTGTTTCGGATTGAACCCGGCGACGTGATGATCGAGACGTTCTACCGTGATCGGTGGTACAACATCTTTCGCGTGCAACAGCCCGCCGGCCCAACGCGCGGTTGGTATTGCAATCTTGCCCGTCCGGCGCAGATCGATGAGACTACCATCGAGACTGAAGACCTCGATATTGATGTGATTGTCAGTGCTGACCGCCGGTACGTCATTGTCGCCGACAGTGATGAGTATGCTGCTCGAGACCTTGCCCGTACTGAACCGGCCACCGATGCAGCCGTGCAGGCGGCAATTGCCGAATTACGCGATCTGATAGCACGCGGAGTACCGCCGTTTGCGTGAATGAGGTACGTACCACTATGTCATTCCTCACACCGTTAGCGCTTCTAGGTGCAGCGATTGTTGGCCCGATCATCGTGGCGATGTATCTGCTCAAACTGCGTCGCGAAGAGCGGGTGATTTCATCAACGTTTCTCTGGCAACGCATGGTGCGGGATGTTGAGGCAAATGCACCCTGGCAGAAATTGCGCCGTAATCTCCTTCTCTTGTTACAGTTGTTGCTGATGTTGTTGTTGGTGTTGGCATTAGCCCGCCCGTTCCTGCCGGTCACCGGTATTAGTGGTACCAACCTGATCATTATCTTCGACCGTTCGACCAGTATGCTGGCAACCGACGAACCACCGACCCGCTTGGAAGCTGCGCGCCGGCAGGCACTTGCATTGATCGATCAACTACCCGATAACGGCCGGGCAACGATTATCACTATCGGTGGACAGATGGAAGCGCCCATTGCCGCTTCCAGTGACCGCCGCGAGCTGCGTCGCATTATTGCGAATATCCAACCGAGTTATAGTACCCAGTCCGATCTAACCCAAGCGCTGACCCTCGCTTCAGCACTGGCTGCCCGCGAACCTGATAGCGAGGTTGCAATTATCTCTGATGGGAATGTCACGATCCCCGATGGGTTGCGGGTACCGGCACGAGTACGTTACTTTCCGATCGGACGCGCCTCAGATAACGTAGCCATTAACGCGATTGCGCTGCAACCCGGCCCGTTCGAGCAGACCCTCTTTGTGCAGGCGATCAATTACGGGAATAGTCCGGTGACTCGTCGCCTCTCACTCTATTACGATGGTATCTTAGCGAATGCGGTTGATTTGACCATCGATCCGGGGCGTGAGCAGAGTTGGACGGAGACGATTCCGGCAACGGTGGCGACGGTCGAAGCGCGACTTGACGAACATGGTGATGCGCTGCCGGTCGATGATCGGGCGTATGCGGTTAGTCCGCAACGTGAAACGGTAAAGGTGCGACTGGTCAGCGATGGTAATCGCTTCCTCGAGACCGGACTGTCGCTGTTGCCGGGGCTTGAAGTTACGCGTGTGCCTACGACTACCCTGACATTTACGGAGAGTGCTGCGGAGATTCCGCTCACTATTTTCGACGGCGTCACGCCAACTGATCTACCGCCTGGTAATCTGCTCTTTATCGGCCCGTTGCGTAGTACTGAACTCTTTACGATCACCGGCGAATTTGATTTTCCCCTCATCCGACCGGTGGCACTAGAAGATCCGCTGCTACGCAATGTGCGCTTGTCTGATGTCAGTATTTTGCGCGCACCACGCATTGTTCCGGGATCGTGGGCGCGTGTCATTGTTGATAGCGACGGTGGCCCGCTACTGTTGGCCGGCGAGCGCGAAGGGCGTCGGATTATCGTGCTGGCGTTTGACTTACACCTCTCCGATTTCCCCCTCACCATCGGATTTCCGTTGTTACTCTCCAACATGATTGACTATCTCCTGCCGATGAGTAGTGTGCAACTGACAACCGGTCAGCCGATTGTGGCCCCGGTGGACAGCAGTATCGAAGAGGTGCGTGTCATTCGTCCTGACGGTCGGGTGGCGAGTTCACGTGATGGTCAGGTACAGGTCCAGGCCAATCAAACTTTCTACACCGACACCGAACTGCCCGGTATTTACACCCTCGAAGAACGGCGTGGCAATGAGGTCATTACCGGTCGTCGCTTCGCCGTAAACCTATTTGCACCTAACGAATCACAAATCACGCCACAACGCGATCTTGTCATCTCACAAATCAGCGGTGCGCAGAGCACGGTTGCCCGTGAGCGTGATGGTCGCCAAGAAATCTGGCGTTGGTTGGCGCTCGTGGCGTTGCTCGTCTTGCTTATCGAATGGCTGTACTATCAACGGAATACACTGACACTGCTACGAGAACGTTGGCGACGGCGCACGGCGTGAGTAGATAATCTTGATCGCTCGCCCCACACAATCCGCAATACGCGATATAATACAGCATACCGGTGATAAATGAATACCATCATCAACGAGGAGTGTGCGGTGAGCGTCTACAATCCCAACGATGCCGATTTTGCGTTTACAATCGGGATCGAAGAGGAGTATCAGATCGTCGATCCTGAAACCCGTGAGTTACGCAGTTACATTACCCAAATTCTCGAACCAGGCCGCACGATCTTGCGTGAGCAGATCAAGCCCGAAATGCATCAAAGTATTGTTGAGGTCGGCACCCGCCCTTGCCGTACCATTAGTGAAGCACGGGCCGAAATTGTACGCCTCCGAGGGGCTATTGCCGGGCTAGCGGCACGTCATAACCTGCGTATTGTGGCTGCCGGTACCCATCCATTTTCGTCGTGGATGCAGCAAGAAATTACGCCTGACGAGCGTTACCGCATGGTCGTGGGCGAAATGCAAGAAGCTGCTCTGCAACTACTCATCTTTGGTATGCACTGCCACATCGGTATGCCAAATAATGAAGTGGCTATCGAATTGATGAATGTTGCACGGTATATCTGTCCACATCTATTGGCGCTGAGCACCTCTTCACCGTTTTGGATGGGGCGCAACACCGGCTTTAAGTCTTACCGTAGCGTCATCTTTAGCACGTTCCCGCGCACCGGTATTCCACCAACCTTCCATTCTGCCAGCGAGTTTGAACGGTACGTCCAGTTGTTGATCAATACCGGCTGTATCGATAACGGCAAAAAGATCTGGTGGGATTTACGTCCTCATCCGTTCTTCGGCACGCTTGAGTTCCGTGTCTGCGATATTGCGACCAGGGTCGAGGAGTGTTTGGCGTTGGCCGCAACGATGCAGGCATTGATCGTCAAGTTCTACACCATGTTTGAGGAGAACACTACCTTCCGCGTCTACCGCCGCGCCCTGATCAACGAAAACAAATGGCGCGCACAACGCTGGGGGCTTGACGGAAAGTTGATCGATTTCGGGAAACGTAAAGAGGTCGAGGCAAAAGCGCTCGTTCACGAAATTGTCGAGCTGGTTGATGATGTCGTTGATATGCTCGGTTCACGTAAAGAGGTCGAATATCTGCTTACCATCGTCGACCAGGGCACGAGTGCCGACCGTCAGTTGCGGGTTTTTGCCGAGACGAATGATCTGAAGGCGGTTGTCGACTCCTTAATGAACGAGACAATAGAGGGTGTGCCGGTCATGACGTTTGATGCCGAGTCGTCAGCACAAACGGCGCATAGCTAGAGAAGCGAGGCAGGCTATGGATTTTGAATTGACCCCCGAACAGGAGCTGATTCGCCAAACGGTACGTGAATTCGCCGAGAAGGAGATTGCGCCGAAAGCACGGTATGTTGATGAGCATAGCGCTTTTCCGAGAGAGACCTTTGCCAAAATGGCACAGCTCGGTCTGATGGGACTACCGTTTCCCGAAGAATATGGCGGTGCCGGTGCGGATAGTGTGAGTACGGCCATTGCTATCGAGGAAGTAGCTCGCTGCTGTGGGAGTACCGCGTTGGCGTATGCTGCTCACCTCGGACTGGGGAGTGCACCGATTGCGATGTTCGGGACTGAAGAACAGAAGCGTCGTTTCCTCGTTCCGGCAGCGAAAGGTGAATATCTGGCGGCGTTTGGTCTCACCGAACCGCACGCCGGCTCGGATGCCGGTGCAACGCGAACAACGGCTCGGCTGGTTGGTGATGAGTGGGTGATCAACGGCCAAAAGATGTGGATTACAAACGCACCAATTGCCGGCCACATCATCGTTACCGCAGTAACCGACCCGGAATTGGGAAAGAAGGGTATTTCAGCCTTCATTGTGCCGCGTGGCACGCCGGGGTTAAGCTTCGGGAAGCACGAGCCAAAAATGGGGCTGCGCGGTTCGGTGAGCACTGCGGTGATGCTCGATGATGTGCGCGTGCCCCGTGAAAACCTGCTCGGCGAACGTGGCCGCGGGTTTATCCAGTTCCTACAGGTTCTCGACGGTGGTCGGATTGGGATCGGGGCCATGGCGATTGGGTTAGCCCAAGCTGCCTATGAAGCTGCAGTCGCCTATGCACGGGAGCGAACGGCGTTTGGCAAACCGATTGGTGCTCATCAGTCGGTGGCGAATATGATTGCCAATATGGCCGTTGATCTCGCTGCTGCTCGTGCGCTGGTCTATACGGCAGCCCGAATGAAAGATGCCGGTAAACCGTACACACGTGAGGCAGCTATCGCTAAACTCTTTGCCTCAGAAGCCTCCGAGCGGATTTGCCGCGATGCCATCCAGGTCTTCGGTGGCTACGGTTACAGCCAGGAATATCCGGTCGAGCGGTTGTACCGCGATACCCGCCTGCTGACCATTGGCGAAGGAACCTCAGAGATCTTGCGAGGAGTGATTGCGCACTCCGTGCTTGGTCTGCGCGGGTAACAGCTTGTGCTACAATACGAACTGCGCAATAGCTAACACCTGTGTGGTCTCAGACGAGGAAGTATTATGACGCAGAGCCAGCCCGAGACCGACCGCACCAGTTCTGCGATCAGCCCCGCCGATGTACAGGCCCTGATCGCGCAAGGACGGCAACAGGGCTTTGTCACCTTTGAGGATATTCAGCGGCTGGTTCCCAATGTTGAAGAGTCGGTCGAGCAGATCGACAGTATTTATGCAGCCTTAGCCGAAGCCGGTGTTCCCGTCCAAGACGGTGACGAACCGGTTATTGGTGATGCGTCGCTGACCCCGCTAGCAACCGATCTTGACCTCGAGGATGAGCTGTCAGATGCACTGCTTAGTGATAGTGTGCGCCTCTATTTGCGCGAGATTGGGCAAGTACCGCTGTTGACTGCCGAACAAGAGAAGCGGTTGGCTCAGATGATCGAACGCGGCCAAGCAGCTGAGCGTAAACTGGCTACACTCCCTCCCGACAGCCCTGAAGCAGAGCGGTTGCGCCGGATAAAAGAACAGGGCGACGAGGCACGCCAGCAAATGGCCTCAGCGAACCTGCGTTTGGTCGTGAGCATCGCCAAACGCTACCGCGATCGTGGTCTGCCGCTGCTTGATCTCATCCAGGAGGGGAGCCTCGGCCTGCTCCGCGCTATCGAAAAATTCGATCACACCAAGGGGTATAAGTTCAGTACCTATGCAACATGGTGGATCAAGCAGGCCCTCTCCCGTGCGCTGGCCGACCAGTCACGATTGGTACGCCTGCCCGTTCATCTCGGTGAGACGCTTCATCGGATCCAGTCTGCTCGTCGGCAACTGACCCAGTCGCTGGGCCGTGAGCCGACCGATACTGAGCTGGCGAATCATCTCGGGATGAGTGAAGAAAAGCTGCGTGAACTACGGCGGACTGCGCAAGATCCGGTTTCGCTTGCGACACCGGTCGGTGAAGAAGCTGATAGTACGCTCGCCGACTTCATCCCCGACCCACATGCACTTGATGCTGACGATGCTGCGGCAAGCGGTATGCTCCGCCAGCAGATCGCCGCAGCACTCGGCCAGCTCAGTGAGCGTGAACGGCGGGTGCTTGAGCTGCGCTACGGTCTTGCTGATGGTCAACCACGCACACTTGAAGAGGTGGGTAAAGCATTTGGGGTGACACGCGAACGGGTGCGGCAAATTGAAGTGAAGGCGCTGCGTAAGCTGCGCCATCCCCGCTTAGGGAAGCTGCTGAAGGATTACCTCGATCAGATTTAGTGAATGAAGTCACGTAGGTGCCGGGGTAGGTCATGCACAAGCTCCGGCGCTTGTCTTTCATTGAAGTACTTGCTCTTGTCTACAAATGTACCACATACGCCAACGTTTTGCTCGGTTTGCTTTTTATTGTCGTCTTGCCTTTCATTCGTTGACACCGGTGCGTCGGTTGGTTGATTTGATTATTGCACAAACCCTATTTGCATTGCCGATGCCGTTACGCCGACTTCTCTTCAGGGGTCAATCAGCGTTCTGCCCCATCTGCAATTCACGTCTGTCCGGTTTTATCACCCTGCACCGCCCCTACCATCACTGGTGTCCGGTCTGTCGATCATTGCAGCGGGCGGCATCGGTTGATCTGGCTCTTTCTTGAACACTCACACCTTATCACGCCAGAGTAGCCGCAAACGATACTGCATTTCGCACCTGAGTCGGGGTTGGCGCGACGGTTTGCGCAGATGCCCCATCTACGCTATATCACCGCTGATTTATTTGATCCATCGACCAAAATGCGCTTTGATATTACGGCTATTCCGTTTAACGCAAACACATGTGATCTCATTCTTTGCAGTCATGTGTTAGAGCATGTGCCGAACGATCACAAAGCAATGCGCGAAATTCACCGGGTGCTTAAGCCGGGTGGTACAGCGCTGATTTTAGTGCCGATCCAAGGCGAACATACGTTTGAAGATGCTACCATTACCGATCCGTTGCTACGCGAACGCTATTTCGGTCAATTTGACCATGTGAGGATGTACGGAGCTGATATTATTCAGCGGTTGCAGGAAGCAGGTTTTTGCGTGCAAACAGTGGATGCACAGCAGATTGCACTTGAGCAAGGCGATATTGAGCGAATGAGTTCGCCGGTAAACGACCCCATCTTCGTTTGTCGTAAGGCAGAGGGAACGGTCTAACGGATAAGGGACGGCTTTGCAGCCGTCCCCGGAGTGTGGCAGGTGACTAACGCCGGGCCAGATTGGCTGCGACCAGCAGCGGATCCCAAACCGGTGCAAAAGGTGGTGCATAGCTCAGATCAAGCTCGGCGAACTCATCAATCGTCCAACCGGCTTGCAAAGCGGCAGCAATCGTATCGACCCGCTTGGCGACTCCTTCGCGCCCGATCAATTGCCCACCCAGCAGCCGACGACTTGACCGATCAAAGACTAAGGTAACGGTGAGCGGCTGATGACCGGGCATATAGTGCGCTCGTGAAGAAGCGGTAGCACTGACACTAACGGCGTCGAAACCTTCTACCTTGGCTCGTGTCAGCGACAGACCACTGATTGCTACTTCACGTTCAAACACCTTGACCACCGTCGTACCAACGACCCCACCGAATCGGGCATTGCCACCGGCTAGATTCGCACCGGCAACCCGACCTTGTTTGTTCGCTGTTGTTCCGAGTGGAATCCAGGCCGGTTTGCCCGTCACCCGATGGTATACTTCAGCCACATCACCTGCTGCCCAGACATGCGGTACATTGGTGCGCTGATGATCATCAACCGCTATGGCACCGGTTGGACCGAGCGCGATACCGGTCTCACGGACAAGCCCGACGCTCGGCTTGACTCCGGCTGCCAGAATCACGATTTCTGCCGGTATGGTTTGACCATCCACTACGACACCGCGAACCCGCTCATTACCGACAATCGCCTGCACCGCCTGTCCTAATCGTACATCGACCCGTTGCCGTCGTAACTCTTCCTCGACCTGCTCTGCCACTTCAGGATCGAATGTTGGCAGGACATGGGGTAGTCGTTCGACCAGGGTGAGCGCGATACCGTGGGCATCTAATGCTTCGGCCATCTCAAGACCAATATAACCACCACCGATAATCACGCCGGTCTGTGGGCGTTGCTCGCCAATCCACGTCTTGATTGATATCGCCTCTTCGACACTACGCAATCCGAAAACGCCGGGCAAATCGAGACCGGGTAGCGGTGGACGAGCCGGCTGCCCCCCGGTGGTCACTACCAGTTCATCCCAATGGTCGGTAAACTCACGACCGGTATGTAGGTCGCGTACTAGCACACGTTGGCGAGCCGTATCGATAGTCAGTACTTCGTGGTGGATCAACGCCTGAATACCCTGCTGCGCAAACTGGGCTGGGGTACGCACAACGACATCTTCAATGCGGGCAATCTCACCCTTGATTGCATAAGGAAAACCGCATGCTCCATAGCTAACGTAACCTGATCGCTCGTAAACGACAATATCGATTGCCGGATTGGTGCGTTTCGCTTTTGCCGCTGCACTCATTCCAGCAGCTCCGCCACCAATAACAATAGCTCGTTGGGCTACCATAGGGTATCCTTTCGTCTTCTCTGCATCTACAAGGAAAGATGTTCTGATATACAGCAAAGTTACGATGACGCCCGCAACGTTTTTACTTCTGCTATGATGAAAATATCCGATACACATAGAGGAGGGTAAAAGGCACGAAAATCCTCCATAACCGCGGGAGGTGGGGCAATGACCGATATCTTTAGCTTGGATTGGGATGGACCACCGTTTGTGCTCTTTAGTGTACCGCACTGGATTGCACTCGGATGTGTCGTTGCCGTAGCAGTTTGGGTGCTCGGTCCGGCACGTCATCTATCGCCGATGGCTGCAAGATGGTGGCGCTATGGGCTAGCCGCTGTACTCACGGTCAATGAAATCGCCTACAACATTTGGTTTTGGGTCCATGGTCTCTGGTCGATCCAGTACATGTTGCCGCTGCACCTATGTACATTGTTTACGTGGCTGAGCGTCATCATGCTCCTGACCCGGAGCTATCGCATATTCGAGTTTGCCTACTTTATGGGGATTGGTGGAGCCGTGCAGGCGTTGCTGACACCGGACATTGGCATATACGGCTTTCCCCATTTTCGTGCCTTCCAGAGTTTTATTTCCCACGGTGGCATTGTATTGGCTGCGCTGACGATGATCGCGTTAGAACAGTATCGCCCTACGTGGGGATCGGTGGGGCGCGTGATCGTCGGAGCCAATCTGCTTATGGCACTAGTGGCCGTGGTCAATTGGCTGCTCGATAGTAACTATCTCTTTTTGGCCCGCAAGCCATACACGCCCAGTTTGCTCGATTTCTTAGGACCGTGGCCGATCTATATTGTGTGGATGGAGGTGATCGGTATTATCACAATTCTCGTGCTATATGCCCCATTTGCCTTAGCCGACCTGCGTCAGAGATCGCCGATCACGGCAAGCAAAGTACGACGATAGTCAGCACTTACCAGTCGTTCCCAGCACGCCGGTAGCTCGGTACGTAGCATTGCCCACTCTGCTTCACGAGCTGCAAAGTAGGCAGCTACCGCGTCAGGGGCACGCTCAACGTGATTGACAACCAAGCCTCGCGCTACGCTGATGTCGTTGAGCGCACCGAGATGGTCTTGAAACTCGATCAACGGATTGAGTAACTCGCTCAGTTGTTCACCGACAATGTCGCTGACTAACTCAAGTGCATAGCGTAGCCGTTTTCCGGCAATCCGCATCGCATGCAGGATTGCCTCATCTTCTGGCAAACCATTGTAGTCATACGCCCGCAAGGCTTCGTAATGGGCATACAACATGCTACCGGCGTGATCTTTCACCCGTGGCCGATTATTCCACGCACCGGCGAAACATGCTAATCGAGCTAACGCACGTAGATCGCGTTCGTACTGTTTGCTACCCAGATACTCAACCAGCGCCGTGTGTGCTTGCTGGCGCTCGGCGCGGATTGCTGCCATCACCGGTTCAAGACCGTGAATATCACGTCGCGCCATATCGTTCAGCAATACGTCGCGGTCACGAGTGGCACCAGCCTCACGGGCCAACGTGCGAACAGCCTTCACCGCCTGTCGCGCCGCTTTAGCCGGTGTAACCGGATCGAGCAGACGTAGTGCGGCCCGAATACGCCGAGTTGCTACCCGCAAATCATGCACCGCCTCGATAGTCTTGTCCGCCTCGACAGCACGAACCGTCTGCTGCAAGCGACGTGTATGGCGACGCAACATCACACGGCCAAGTTCGGCAAACGGCACGTCACCGCTAGTATACCAAAGCGGTAAAAGATCGGTCGGCTCGTCTTCACCTCCTACCGGCTCAACTACACTCCCACCACTCTGCACTACCACCTCCGGTCGTGGACCGATCACCCGTTCCCACAGATCGGCCTTAGTCAAGGCGCGTTCACTATCAACCGCGGCATGAGGGCCACTTGCGATAAGGCTGAGCCGGCCATGCTGTGCCGTCACCTGGAGCTGCGTTGTCTGACTTTGGCTATAATCAAAACCATCGGCAACGCGCACAATCGCGGCAAGTTGCAACGCTAGTTCGCGGTAACGCTTATTCAGGCACAAGATTGTCGGCTCGATCCGAGCACGTGGCTTGCGGCGATGAAGCGCTACGATTGCCGCGATGATCGCTTGCGCTGTCTCATCACCCAAATCGTGCCGAAGGATAATATCGCGCCCAACGAGATGATGCTCTGGTGGATCGGTCGTCAGGCCAACATTGTGAAGCAGTGCTCCTGCTTCAACGAGGGAACGGGCACGAGCGGACCACATATGCGAAACGCTGAGCGCATCGAACAACGTGAGCGCATGATTGGCAACTTGACGGGCATGCGCTCGGTCAACGCGATACGCCACCAGCAACTGTTCGACATAGTCGGTGAGTGTTGATGCTGCCATGCTTCCTCGTGTCTATCAGAAACAGATAACCTTATCGCTTGAGCAGAGCCATGCCACGTTCGAGCTTACTCTGTCGCTCCGGCGTGATCTTGAAAATGGCACGTAAGGCGTTCGCCAATTCGGTCAGATCGTAAACCGAGCCAGCCGGTAATACTTCTAGTTCTAGCTCGCAAAGTGGCGCTTGCCGGTTATCGGCGTAGATCGTCCCGCGATCAAGGCATAGTTCAACGCGATCTTGCCCATCGCGCACAGCGTGAATAATACGACGGCTGGTTTCAATGATTAGCAAGGGACGGAGTGGCGCACCAAGCAAAAGCGCTTGGGCCAGATCACGGGCTGGCCCTGCCGGCCACGTGGCCGGATCGGGATTGCTGCCGGGAAACTCAAACTCGGCCCGGTGATGAATACCGTTCTCGTCAACCCGAGCCGGTCCCTTCAGCGTAATCGTCGAACGATTACCGATCTGGCGTACACGTAACCCATAGCGCGCCAAAGCCAGCCGACCATCAACGCTATCGTAGTAAATATTCCGTTGACATTCGCCGGCCAGGGTGTGCAAAGTGTATGGGCCAAGCGCATTGAGCGTCGCTAAACGGTTGAGGTCGGCGGCGCTGATCCTATATTTGGCTTCAATTTCCATAGGTGCTCCTAACGTATGGTCAGCAGCAAGCATGGCTGCTCTTGTATTGTAGCCGGTTGTCCATTACCTGTGAAGTGACATGTATCCTATGTTCACAAACGGTTGTATCACCGATAAGCACGCGAGCGAGCCGATGAGCACTTACTCGCTACTGCTGCCACTGTCGCTACTGCCGCCACTGTCGCTACTGTCGCTACTGTCGCTACTGTCACTCCCACCAAAAAGATCGCCCCAACCACTATTATCAGATAGAGATGCTGTCGACGTGTATTCATATTCGTACTTATATTCATGAATATTGGTATACCGACGTTTACCGGTTGAGGTGCGCTGTTTGGAATACTGGTACCGCATATGCCAGCGCAATGTCTTACGCATCTGCTCGATCTCTGTCACAATTGCTTGCGCTTCGGCTAGTGCCGCAGGTATCTTGGTCGTGTTTGACACCAACCACAACAACGTTACCAATTGCTCACGCAGCCTACTCGGATCAACATACCGGGCTACGGTTGGTTGATCGGCCAGTTCCCACTCAAGTCGCCACCACTCCTGCACGGCTCCACTCAGAGCTGTACGGAACGCGGATACCTGCGAATCATCCGATACCGTTGGTAACCACGCTGCTGGACTGTAGGTTTGCGGGATGATTAAGGATGATACTGGTGTCACGGCAACTCGTTCGAGGTCTTTTAATTGCTGCTCGACGCGTGAGAGTTCTTCTTCAGGCGAATATGCCGATTGCCACGATCCGGCATTCCCGCGCTTTAGTCGGAGCAATCCCAGATAGACATCTTGGAACAAGAGGCGACACGCCGGATCGCGCTGATTTCCCGCTTGCGCACACAACCGTTCGAGCACCTCGATGAATCGTTGGTTGAGACTGTCAAGTGTAGCCTTGGCAATAAGATGACGTTGACCTAGTAGTTGTTGAAATATGGTGATGAACTGCGACGCAACTACAACTATTGCGATGACTGTGATAACAACCAAAGCAATCGGAATAAATCCGAGAATAGGGATAAAAGACTCCCAACCGATATCCGTCGTTGGTTGTTGCACCACGGTCGTTGGTTGGCGCACTGCGGTTAGCGCTCCAGCAATATCGCGACTTAAATCGGGTGAAGACAACGGGTTACGTAGATGGTCGTTCAATATTTGCTGATACCGATCATACAACTGACTATACCATTGCTCACCGAAACGTAATGCGCTGTAATTATCGGCAATTGCGACATAGATCGCGATCAGTTCCACCCGCTCTTTACCATCACTGCGGATAAAACCATCACGCTTGAGCAACTGAAAAAAATCAGCGTCATCACCACGGGCTTTGACATACACCACAACAATCGCACCTTCTTGGATCAACGGTTCCGCTGCTGTTTGGATAACCGATGGCTGACGCAGTTGCTGTAATGGATCGTTGATAATGATCCGACCTTGGGCAAAGACTGGCGATATACAACACATCAGAAGAAGGGCAAGAATGTGTAACCACCAGTACACGTGCATGCTCCTTTATGAAGGGTACTACTATGTTATTAGCGTTACCTACACGTAGCATTGCAGGGTGATTAGAAGAGGCTCCGTATCGCCAAATACATACGAAGAGGGCCTAACGTTGGGTACGTGCTAGTGGTGATAGCGTACTCACGCCAAGCGATGATGACCGTATCCGACGCAACCGACGAGGTGCGATTACTGACCTATCCACGTTAGATAGCGCACGCATCCTCAAAATGCAAATGCTTCATCAGTAATCGCAGCATCGATCAGGGCAACAAGCCACGGATACTCACCCGGCACAACTTCCGTACCCCCAACGACGTTTACCTCAGGTTGGGAATTGTGCTGGAAGGAGACGATAACCGGAACGGAAGGTGGTAATGAGGATAAACGTAAGCCGTACAACGATCTGAGAAAAGTACATATGAATCCTTTTCTTATTGTTGTGACTGACATGAAGTTATGGAAATTGTACCAATAAGGATTTTAACTAGCGTTAATTTTTTATTAAGTTAGCGTTAAAAACGTACTCACTATTTGATCGAAAGCTAAGATACGTACTACCGAAAGTAAAGCTGATCGAAATTGACCGTTTGATCTACAGCACAATTTCGATCAGATATGGCAGACGGTGATGACGTTGCATGATTCGCTTGAGTAGATCATACGACCACTGTCATTATACAAGTGTTGCCACCAAACATTGCCTCTTCTCTTGTCTGAACAAACTTCGCGACCGATGCATACTAACCAATGCTCATTAATTACCCGGTATCATCCCGGCGATGGTGGCCTAGCCTGTAAAACAGTTTGTATTTCCTTACGCTGAGGCCCGATCCACGGGGAGAAGTTGCCGCTGCTCAAGCTATTGCAGCACGGCGTATCTGCCAATCGGCAATCCGCTCGGCACTATCGATGCACGCATTGAGCATTTCAGCGGCCATTGCGATAGCCGCGGCACTGCCGATGAGAACCAGCCGACAGAGAGGTGAGGGTTCGTGGGTAAGACGGAGGGCACTGAAGGTCATTCGACCCGCTACCACATGAACCTCATCGGCCCAGGGCGAGTCGGTACAGAAGACGATCCCTTTAGCGCGGAAGAGACCACGTGCGGAAAGTTCTCGTAACGTCTGTTCGAGCGCGGAACGCTGTACCGGTCGGTCACTTTGCCAGCTCACGGCTTGATATTCGCTGGGTTGGTGGCAAAACTCTTCCGGTATATCACGATCGTGACGTGGGCTGAAGATAAATGCCGGGGCGATGTCGCCTTGCACGACCGGTACGACCGGCGCACGTGAATTGAGCTGGCTGATTTGGGTTGCAACCCACCGCATCCTGTTAGCATCGACCAGATCACCGTGGGTGAGCAATACCACGTCGGCGAGCTGAATCTGACGGGTAACGAGGGGCGACGTGGTTATTACCTGCTCGTAATCGACTGTGGAGGCAAGGGTAACGACCGTATCGAGTGGCGCATCGGCACGGCGGAGTTGACGAATAATCGCACCCGGTTCGGCCAAACCACTCAGTTCAATGGCAATTGCATCGAGTGGGCCTGCCTCGCTGAGCGTTTCCAGCGCGAGTATCAGATCGCTGCCGGCCACGCAGCACACGCAGCCGCCATTAAGTTCGATCAACAGACCGGCGCCACTCTGGGCGATCAAGGTGCCATCAATGCCCAGAGCGCCGAACTCATTGACGACCACGCCGATTCGATGATCACCGTGTTGTAGCAGACGACGGAGCAAGGTCGTCTTGCCGCTGCCAAGAAAACCGCTGATAAGTGTAACCGGCGCGATGACCGGCTCATTTCGTATCGGCATAGCCCGTCAACTCTACGTAGCCACGACCGCTCATGCTACCCCGCACGTCTACCGCGCCTTCCCAATAGACAACCGAAACCGGCAACTCTTGATCACGCATTGCCGGCGTAATCACCAGATCGATCCCGTAACGCGAGATGCGTAGTTGCCAACCAGAAGGATAAACGGCGCCACTTCGTGGACTACGCCACGTGTCGAGGACTGTCAGATCGACATCACCGGGACCAAGGATCACCACCGTATCGTCGGGCAAGAGTAGACTACCACCGACAAACGGCGAAGGGCGACCATCGGCTTCGCGGAGTTGGTAATACATCAGATCATGGCCGCTGCTCAACTGCAACGCGAACCAATCCCAGCCGGCCAGCCCTTCTTCGAGCGCACTGGTTCCCCACTCGCGATCCATCCACGTCAGGCCACTCACGGTGTAGGTCTGGGTGCCAAGCCGGATCGTGCCGGTACTGGTCATACGGGTCAGCGAATAATAAGCCGAAGCATTACCGACCTGTGAACCTTTTTGGCTTACCCCGGCATTACCTTGCAGTACCGGCGGTCGGCTATTAACGGCGACGAGATCGAGAGCGACATCAGCTTGGGCAGCGCGCAAATGCATGGTCATCCCTTCTGGACCACTCCCTTCAACCGACCAATCGTTGAGAAAGACGCGGAAAGGCTCGCCGCTAGCGCCGGCCAATCCGGCGGCTGCCCGGCTAAAGCGCTCGAAGGCGTAAAACCGATCACCGTCGATGTCGCTGACTGCAAAGTGGGCCATATAGATTTCATTAGTAGCCCACGCCGATTCACGAACCGGTGGATACGGACTAAGTGCACGGCGGAAGAAGGTGAGTTGAAAGCCAAAACGGTGGCCGTTCTCGGCAGTCAGGTTGCCGGTGTAATACCACCACTCGGTTTGAAACGTCGGATGTGGGCCGTGATCGGCGGGAAAAACAAACGGACGAGGCGTAATTACGCGCTCAAAACCCTCGCTGTTCCCGGCATTGACCGCTTCAATCGCGCCGATGGCAGCGCGCACGGTCGGTTGTGCCGGCGCTGCACAGGCTGTAAGCGCACACAGAATAGTCAGAATGAGAAAATATGCTCGTACCATTGGCACAACTTTTTTCGCTTGAAAACGGTTTATTCATGAGAGTCATCTATGCAGTTGTATAGGTAGTGTACCATGGGTTCGTGTCGAGCGGCGGCACGATGCACGCAATACATAGGTCAAAATCGTCCGGCCTGTAAACGTACTACGGGTTCGTGTCGAGAAATGGTACGATGCACGACGGCAGTGTGGAGAAGCGTATGATCGAACCTGACAATGATGCGCGGGTATTAGTGGTCATCGTCCCGCAACCGCGCGATCTCGCATTGGCGCACAACGCAGGCTGGTATCGGCTACCTTTAGCCCACGCCCCACCCCGTTTAGCCGCCGATTATCTGGCATTTTACCAACCGGCTTCATTTGGCGCCGAACGTTGGCAAATCCGGCACTACGCAGCAATCATCCGCTACCAGATCGTCCGCCGCCACGAGCTGTTGCCAGAAGAGCCAACCCATCCACGGGCCAATGAGTGGTATTATCGAATCGACATCGGACCGATCTGTGATCTCGACCGTCCGGTACCGGCAGCGCGACTGCGTCGGATCACATTTATTGCCACCACGTTCGGCCAACTGCGACGAGCGATTGACGTGACCGATCTGTTTGTACCACCGACACCACCGGATGTATGGGGTAGCGGTCTGGCCGGTAAATCGATCCGCTGATAAACGGTTGGGTGAAACCTATTCCACCAACCGCCAGCGGAGGGTCTGACCGGCGGCAAAAGGCACGACATCGCCGTAGCGGGCAGGAACCTGCCACGATTCTGCGATAAGCTGGACAGTACGCGGTGGTGGTGTAAGGCCGTGGATTCGACACGCATTACCACCGACAAAGGCCGGCAAGTAGTCAAGCGCATCGTGTCGTTCAAAGAGTTCCACAAGCATCGGCAAGAGCACCGGCGCCGAGAAGATGCCGGCAGCACAAAACGCGGCCTCTTTGTGATCAATCGGATGTGGCGCCGAGTCGCTACCGAACATCAATTTCGGATGACCACGTAACGCAGCCGCCAAGAGCGCATCACGATCGCTCGGTCGTTTGGCAATCGGCTTACAGAAGAGATGTGGTTGCAGCAAACCACCGGCCACATCATCGAGGGTGATCAAGAGGTGATGGAGTGTCACAGTTGCGAAGAGGTTTGGATACCGTTCAAGCAGATCGAGCGCGGCAGCGGTTGTAATATGCTCCATCACAATCCGCAAACGCGGAAATGTGCGTGCCCATCGTTCGTACACGGGCAAGAACTCAGCCTCACGGTCAAGGACAAAGCCATGGCTCTCACCGTGAACGAGCAGCGGGATACCAAGCTCTTCCATAAGGGCCAGCGTCGGCTCGATTGTCGTGAGATCACGCACACCGCCGGCACTATTTGTGGTTACACCTTCAGGGTAGAGCTTAACGGCAAAAATCTGGTCACGTAATCCTTGTAACGTCGCCGCATCGTAAGGGCGAAAGAAGAGGGTCATTAACGGGAGAAAGGGGTAAGGCGCCGTCGCTGCCTCAATTTCGGCACGATAGCGAGCAAGCCGGTCGGCATTATCGACCGGTGGTACGAGATTCGGCATGATAACTGCACCGGCGAATTGGGCAGCGGAAAAGGGTGCGACAAGGCGGAGCATTGCTCCTTCGCGCAGATGCAGATGCATATCAAGAGGTGTAGACAGTGAGATGATCATAGACGTTTTCCAGGTTGGCGGGGAAAGCGCATCCGCGCCGCGACAAAGCGATCATGAGGAAGATTAATGGCAGCGGTAATTCGGCTAATCTCTGCACTCTCGACACCGGAAAGTTCACCATCGGCGAGGGCAACCGCGAAGAGGGCGTCAAGAAAGCGCTCACGTTGTTCGACGGTCGTTGTGTTAGCAAACTCTTTGGCGAGACGAAAAAAGTCAAGACTTGCCGAACTCTCGGCCAAAGCTACTTCGGCTACGAGTGTAGCACGAGCATAGTCGAGATGCCACCACTCTTGTAAAATGGCGACAATCTGATCATGTTCAGCTGATGTTACTCTCTCATCGATCTGGGCAACACGGGCCAACAAACCACCGGCGAGGGCGAGGACATACACTTCGTCTTGGTTAATGCCTAATTCATCGATCTGTTGACCAAGGCGCATATGGAGAGAATAGTAGATGCGATTGCGGAGAAACTCTGGCAAGAGGTCTTCGCGGTTAGGGCCACGTGCCCGAATCCCCAACGCTAATCGAAAGGCACGTCCGATCTGGTGGAGCAAACTATGGCTATCATGCTCAAGCGCATCGTGAATCTCTTGGGCGACTGCACGCTCAGCCGGCGTCAAAACACGGTCGGCAGCCAGCAACCGGTCAATAGCGCTGATGGCAAGCCGGCGTTCAGCCGGTGTTGCGATCAGATCACGCAGTTCGGCAACAAGACGCGCTCGCTCGGCAGCTTCAACCGGCGTATGCAAATAGATCTCTAATTCGGCCCACTCTTCGGCCGTTAGGGCTAATTGCCCCCCGGTCTGACCGAGTTCGGCCAACAGGCGCTTGAGATCATTGATTTCCTCAAGGTTAAGTTCACCGTCGGCCCATGCAGCGGCAATCATCACTTTGGCGAGCGCCATTGGCAGCGGATGTTTCGCCATATTTGCTCCGCAGTTGAATTCGTCCGAGATTCGGACATGGGTTAGGACACCCAAGGTAAAAAATAAGGAGCCTTACGACCGATCCTCTTGCTTTGTTATACCCTCTACACGGTACAGAAGCTCTCCGTATATAAGTGTATCTATATCCGCCCAGTTCTGCAACGTTGCTTCGATAACCCATCACCACCGACATTGACCAGGCGATGTTGGTAGCACGCTCCTACGTCTGCGTGCAATCGCCAATCTATGGTGAGCGCTGAACGCCATCCTCCCCGTGTCATGTCGAGCGAAGCGAGACATCGTTAGCCGGTCACGGTAAGCGAAGCGCATCGGATGGCAAGATTGCTCGCTGCGCGCGAAATGACAAAAGAGGACTACCGGACCGTGGGATAGCGAGCGCCGCGCGTCATCCTCCCCGTGTCATGTCGAGCGAAGCGAGACATCGTTAGCCGGTCACGGTGAGCGAAGCGCATCGGATGGCAAGATTTCTCGCTCCGCGCGAAATGACAAAAGAGGACTACCGGGCCGTGGGATAGCGAGCGCCGGACGTCATCCTCCCCGTGTCATGGCGAGCGAAGCGAGACATCTTTAGCCGGTCACGGTGAGCGAAGCGCATCGGATGGCAAGATTTCTCGCTGCGCTCGAAATGACAAAAGGTGAATGACAAATGACAAAAGAGGACTACCGGGCCGTGGGATAGCGAGCGCCGCGCGTCATCCTCCCCGTGTCATGTCGAGCGAAGCGAGACATCTTTAG
>NZ_JBMFNE010000021.1:39506-76897 GCF_049970315.1 Chloroflexus sp. | reverse complement strand
CGGGGAGGATGGCACACGGCGTTCATCGTGGCCCCGTCAGGTGACCCCCTTGTCATTGCGCGCGCCGCGAGCAATCTTCGACCACTGTGTCCTTTCGAGTGCAGCGAGAAATCTATAAAACTACCCCCTCGCGCTCCCGGCTTTTGCTTACGGTGCGCTTTGACCTTCGATACCGGCTAATAACTGCTGTGTATACCAAATCGTTTTGTCATCAGCAACTTGACCTTCAGGAACGAAGACGCTACCGTCTTGATAATAGAGGGGGCCGGTGAACAGGTTCAAACTTCCATCGGCCAGTTTAGCGATGAACGCATCAAGCTTTGCCGCATTCTCGGCGCTCAGCGCAGAACCTTTGACAAAACCGATCATGCTTGTGTCAGGATCATTGAGGTTGCTCCAATTCGGCCCTGTCCATTCCCATGCCGGCTCCCACTTACCTGAGCGGGCCAGCTCTACCAACCGCTTATAATCAGGTCCCCAGTTAAAGTACGGCACTCCCAAACAAACAGCTTCACCCTGCGCACATGCTCCCTTAAAATCGTAGGGGACTGCAAACACCCGTTTCCCGGCTTGCGTCGCCTTGTTGGCCTCAACAATCGCCTCGGTGGTATCAATGCCCGACAGGATCACATCGTAGCCCTCGTTAATAAAATCATTCGCTACCTTTGTCGGATCGAGGGTCACACCGGGAATGTTGAACCAGAAACCGATCCACGTCACCTTAAACGCCAGTTCGCTGGCCGGACGACCACGGTACGTCTCCCAGCAGTAGCGGGCGCCGAGGTAAGCCGAATTCACCAAGCGACGAGTTTCGGGATCGATCAGCGGACCGAGGTAGGCCAACTTACCGGCTTCGGTGGTCAAAGCTGCGGCACAGCCAGCAATCATCTTCCCGTATTCCATCCGCCCCATCAGATTGCGCACATTCGACGGCGCTTCGCCGGTCAGCACTTTATCACCGGAAGTGTGGATGAAGAAGACATCGGGATGCGCAGCGGCTGCGATGTTGGTACCATCGGCAAACTCGGCTGAATTGGTAATCACCAGTTTTGCCCCTTGCCCGATCAGCTCTTCGATCACCTGCTCCACCTTCACATTCGGTCGATCGGCGGGGTTTACTTTGTCGATATAGATAAACTTGACGCCGGGCAGTTTCTCGACGACATACTGAGCGCCTTCGTAATGGGCCTGATTCCAACCACCGTCATTGATCGGGCCTACGAGCACCATACCGAAGGTAAACTCTTCGGCAGAAGCCGCCGGCGCCGTCGTCGGTTCGGCTGCCGGAGCAGCGGTGGGTGCGGCTGTCGGCTGCGTTCCACACGCAGTTAGGATCAGGCTGAAGAACATGATAACCGGCAACAGCCAACGGACACCTTGGTTTCTCATCGGTCGACTCCTTACAAGCATCTGCAAACCTTATACCAGAGCAACGAAGCGGTGCAATCGATGACGATGACGGCCATCGCTGCGCCGAGACGGTTTGCGCAGATACGCACCTCTAACGGGGAGGGCTTCCCTGCCGGCTTCTTCGCCGATCAGGGCGCTATTGCGGAGCGCCCGATTACGCGGCGAGTATATCCGAGGTAGACGCGACTGTCAATTGAAGCAGGATAGAGAAGTGGTCAGGCATGATCAGTGTAGTCCAAATCGAACCAAACCCCACATGGATTCTCACTATGTGGCGCATTTCGTACTAGGTTACCGATCAGCATCTTCACACGCACACCGGCGACTGAAAGCAGTGATAACCACACTCATTGAACGGATTCGAGCGCACCTGGTTCCAGTACCGGTGGTATGAACACACATCATTATGATGCCGTTGGTCCGTGGAATCATGGACAAGCGAGCCGAGCTGCCCTGACCACGCAACGACGGCATGAGACAACCTCTTACCGTCGTCACCGCCGGTGGATTCATCGGCGCACAGAGTCGCGGCTACGTTGGTCAGGATTCGCGTTTTTCGCGTCGACGCGAGCAGTGTTATTGTCGTCAATCAGACCGCAGATGCCATTCCCGATACTTGGGCGATTGCCTTTGGCGGTGGTAATACTGGACGGCGCACAATCGGGTTCTTGTGCATTTATACCTGTTGCAGCCCATCGCCAAGCAACACGTAGTACACACTCATCTTGGCCCGGCGTAGTGGCACCTGGACTACAACACAGCGTTGCCGATATTGCATTGATTGCATCCGCAACAGTATGCTACAATACCGGCCAGTTCGTTGGTTAGGTATTGGAGTACTATTATGCAATTTCAGCGCGCAAGTGGTATTTTGCTCCATCCCTCATCATTACCCGGACCATGGGGGATCGGCGATTTAGGCCCGATGGCATACCGGTTTGTCGACTTTTTGGTGGCAGCCGGACAATCGCTCTGGCAGGTTTTGCCACTTGGCCCAACCGGTTACGGAGACTCACCTTACCAGTGCTTTTCGGCCTTTGCCGGCAATCCACTTCTGATCAGTATTGATGACCTCATCGAACACAATCTCTTAACCGTCGACGAAGCTCGGGCCACACTCGATCATCTTCCGACAGAACGGGTCGAGTTCGGTTCGCTTATTCCGGCCAAGCAAACCCTCCTTCGGCAGAGTTTTGAACGGTTTCGTAGCAGCCGTGGCACACCGCTCCATCAAGCTTACACACGATTTTGCCTCGAGAATGCAGAGTGGCTGGCGGATTATGCCCTGTTTATGGCGATCAAAGAGGCGCAAGGCGGCGGCAGTTGGCATAATTGGGCACCCGATCTGCGCGACCGCAAGCCGGAGGCATTGGCCCGTATCCGCTGCGATCTTGCGGTGAAGATTGACTTTCACCAGTATGTGCAATTCCTCTTCTTCCGCCAATGGCAATCACTGAAGGAATATGCCAATCGACAAGGTGTGATTATTATCGGCGATGCACCGATTTTTGTCGCTGACGATAGCGTCGATGTCTGGGCACATCGCGATCTCTTTTACGTTGATGCGCAGGGAATGCCAACGGTGGTCGCCGGTGTCCCACCAGATTACTTCAGCACCACTGGTCAGCGCTGGGGGAATCCGCTCTATCGGTGGGATAAAATGGCCGCTACCGGTTATCGCTGGTGGGTAGCACGGATGCGACAGGCGCTTACGTTGTACGATGTGCTGCGTCTTGATCATTTTCGCGGGTTTGAAGCCTACTGGGAAGTGCCGGCCAGTGCGCCGACAGCGGTTGAGGGGCGGTGGGTGAAAGGCCCGGGCGCCGATCTGTTTCACGTTTTGCATGCCGAGTTAGGTGATTTACCGATTATCGCCGAAGACCTCGGTCTGATTACACCCGAAGTAGAAGAACTGCGGCTCGCATTCGAGCTACCTGGCATGAAGGTGCTCCATTTTGCCTTCGGTGATAATCCGAACAACCCTTACCTGCCACACAACTACACAACGAATTATGTCGTCTACACCGGCACCCACGATAACGACACCACGTTAGGCTGGTTCAACACCCTCGATCCGGCCAGCCGGGCCGCCGTTCTCACCTATCTTGGCCGTGATGAACAGACGGTTGATATTGCATGGGATCTGATGCGGCTGGGGATGATGTCAGTTGCCAATTACGTAATTACCCCTTTGCAAGATGTGTTACGGCTCGGCTCAGAAGCACGGATGAATATGCCGGGTCGCCTCGGTGGCAACTGGGCGTGGCGGTTTGCGGCTGATGCGCTCCAGGAAGAACTAGCGATACAGTTGCGTCAACTGACGTATGCCTATGGTCGGCTTCAACCGGCAAAAAGCTGACCATCTTCGACACGAAAGCGACGAGCGGCGGCGAGAAAATCAGCACTAAAGTCGCTCAGGTCGGTAGCCGTAAGTAGAGTTTGTTGTTGCGGACGCAGAATGAGGTCAAGCAGATGCATGCGGCGTTGATTGTCAAGTTCGCTCAAAACATCATCGAGTAAAAGCACCGGTGCATCACCACCACGTTGCTGCATTAGCTCAGCTTCACCGATCTTGAGCGCCAGGGCGATGGAACGTTGTTGACCACGTGAACCATACCGACCAAGGTTCACACCGGCAACGCTGAAAACGAGATCATCGCGGTGCGGGCCACAGAGCGTCTGCCCGCGGGCCAACTCATCGGTACGCTGAGCGGCAAAGGCTAAGCGTAGGCGTTCGGCCAGACTGCCGGCATCACGTGCTGCGTCGAGGTCACAACTGGCAATATACTCGATCTGCAATTCGTGTTCGCCACCGCTAATCTTACGGTAGAGAGGTCCGGCCAGCACGCTCAATTCCACGACGGCGCGCAACCGTTCAGCTAACACATATCCTCCGGCAGCGGCTAGTTCCTGATCCCAATACCCCAACTCGGCATCAACATTGCGGGGCAAGCGACGTTGTTCACGCCATGTGCGCAAGAGACTATTGCGCTGCAACAGAATCTTCTGGTAATACGCCAGGGTTCGCACGTAGTGTGGATCGAGCTGTGAGAGGGTAATGTCGAGGTAGCGCCGCCGTTCGGCGGGTGGGCCATCAACCAGCATGACATCGGTAGGGGTAAAGAGCACCACCCGCAACTGACCGATCAGATCAATCGCTCGCGCCGGACGCTTATCGATCCGCACCAATTTTTGCGCACCGTTTAGCGGCTGACCACCATCATCGATCCGGCGCTGCACCAGTATTTCAAGCCGTACCGGTCCGATCCGACGCTCAACATCGGCTACAATCCGGGCAAAAGGTGGTGCACCGGCTTCACCGACTGCATCCCAGCGCACGAGGTCGCGATCGCTGCTGAGACGAGGCGAGCGCGTAGTGGCGAGATAAAAAATAGCCTCAAGGAGGCTCGTCTTACCAGCAGCATTCGGGCCGTACAAGAGAATTGTTGTCGGCGAGAGTGCCACGTCTTGCCGCCGGTAGTTGCGAAAATCGCGCAAGGCAAGGTGATGAATGTACATACGCAGGTCGCAGCAGCGGATTACGAGCGCATACCGAGACGGAGATTACGTAACTCGCTCAAGTTCGCGCAACCGCTGCAGAACATCGCCACCCGCAACTCACGAATAAATGCGCTCAATCCCTCGATCACCGCCTCGGCACCACGTTCATTGATCGCATCAAAGAGGGCAGGCCGCGCCGTTCCGGCCAGATCGGCCCCCAATGCAATGGCCTTTGCCACGTCCACACCACTCCGCACCCCACCTGAAGCGATGAGCGTGACATCAGGTAACGCCGCCCGCACCTCACGCACGCATTCGGTCGTCGGCAAACCCCAATCGGCGAATGCACCGGCCACCCGCCGCCCGGTATCGTTTGGTTGGCGGAAGCGTTCGACTTCACTCCAACTCGTACCACCGGCACCGGCGACATCGATAATGCGCACTCCGACTTCGTATAGCCGGATCGCGTCAGCCGCACCGATCCCGTTCCCAACCTCTTTGGCGACAACCGGTACTTCAAGGCGACGACAGACCTCTTCGATCTTGTTCAGTAAGCCTTTAAAATTCACGTCACCTTCCGGTTGTACGGCTTCTTGGAGGGGGTTTAAATGCAAAATCAACGCATCAGCCTCGATCATCTCAACCGCCCGTCGGCAATGATCGACGGTAAAGCCGTAATTGAGTTGGACGGCACCAACGTTCGCTAATAGCGGAATCCGTGGTGCAACACGACGTACCTGATAAGTACTCGCAAGACGCGGATCCATCACTGCAGCTCGCTGCGAGCCAACCCCCATCGGTAAACCGAGATACTCAGCGGCCTCGGCTAGCGCAAGGTTGATCTTCTCGGCGCTGGAGGTGCCGCCAGTCATTGAGCTGATCAGCAATGGTGCAGCGATAGGTTTACCGAGAAAGGTGGTGCGTGTATCAACCTCGTTGAGATCGAGTTCGGGTAATGCGCGGTGAGGTAGACGGTAGGCGGCAAAACCGGTAACGACACCCTTGGCAGCAACGTCTTCGTTGAGCACGATTCGGATGTGATCTACTTTGCGCGATTCAGTTCTGTCGTCACCGGGCATAGCAAACTCCTACACAGGTAAGGAGGGAGACCCACGTTAACCCCTTTAGACGGATCATACCAACAAAAGAGAGGGGCGTCAAACACGGTAGATTTGGTATCATACGTTCCGGTATTCATTGCAACGTTGTTTACGGTGAGTAAGAAAGAGAAACAGACGATGATGCACGCCGATGTAGTCATTTGTGGCGCCGGCATTGCCGGTGTCGCGCTCGCGCACGAACTCGCCATCGTGCATGGTCGGCATAACGTTGTACTGGTTGAAGCCGGCACTCCTCTGACGTTGACCAGTGATAAATCAACCGAATGCTACCGAAACTGGTGGCCGGACGAGGCGATGATGGCGCTCATGAACCGTAGCATTGATCGATTGGAAGAGATTGCCCTGGTCAGTCATAATCGGATTCGGCTCAACCGGCGTGGGTATCTGTATGCGACTGCTGACCCACAGCGTGCTATCCAGTGGCACATGCAGGCGGAACGAGTAGCCCAACGCGGTGCCGGACCGCTCCGTATTCACCAGAGTATGCAGACTGCGTACCAGCCTATCTCCCACGACTGGCGTGAGGCGCCGGCGGGGATTGATCTGCTGCTTGATCCTACCTTGATCCGACAGCATTTTCCTTCCCTTAACCCGGCGACAGTTGCTGTCTTGCATGCCCGCCGCTGCGGTTGGTTCAGCGCACAACAGCTTGGCGCAATGCTGTTGGAGAAGGCACGAGCTGCCGGCGTTCAGCTCGTGCATGGGCGTGTGACGGCAGTTGTACAGCGCAGCGGACGGGTAATAGCGGTGACGGTTGCAACGCCGGGTGGGAGTGAACAAATTGCCACACCATGCTTTGTCAATGCAGCCGGACCGCATCTTGCTGCGGTCGGCGAATTACTCGGCCTTGACCTACCGGTCCATAACCAGTTACATCTCAAAGCTGCCTTTGCCGATACGCTCGGTGTGGTACCGCGCACAGCACCACTCTTGATCTGGGGCGATCCGGTCGAGCTGGCGTGGAGTGAGGCGGAACGAGCGGAACTAGACGCCGATCCGGGGACCGCATGGTTAACCGCACCACTCCCGGCAGGAGTGCATTGTCGCCCTGAGGGTGAAGGAAGCAACCAACAAGTTCTCGTCCTCTGGGACTACCACCCGCACGATCCCACCGCCCGCACAGCTCACTTCCCGATACCGCTCGATGATACCTTTTTCGAGATTGCGCTACGGGGGATGACAACGATGCTACCCGGCTTACAGGCCTATGTTGAACGGTTGCCGCGCGCGTATCTCGACGGCGGATACTACACTTGTACGCCGGAAAACCGGCCACTGATCGGTCCGCTATCAGTTGAAGGCGCGTTTGTCATTGGTGCCCTGGCCGGTTATGGCATTATGGCGGCCCTGGCTGCCGCCGAACTGTTGGCTGCCCACATGACCGGATCACTGTTGCCGAACTACGCTGCTGCCTTTCATCCGGCTCGTTACGACGATCCGGCCTACCGGGCGCAACTGGCGCACTGGGGCGAAACCGGGCAGTTGTGAGATAATATATATTGTTGATCATTGGGAATGTCAACCGGTATCCGCGCCAATTCCAGTAGCAGGCGAATATTATGTTTCGCGTTATTTTATTAAACTTACCTGAGTTTCATCGATCTGAATGGCGCTCTAAATATGGATGAGACCTTCATACAGTATAATCTGCTCGTTTGGGACACGAGTGATGTAACGCGGTTCCAACGCTACCGGAGGACTCGAAGATTGATTATGCATCTCATTCACCATAGATAACCTTATCTTTCTCTTTCGTGCGCTGCTATTGTAGGCGCCCCCACTTTGCTGTCCTTGCGATGGGGCTCACGTTTCAGCAAAAGCAACCTCATGTAGGCACAGCTCCCACTATTGCGAGGGATTGCTTCACCGCCTCCGGCGGCTCGCAATGACATAGCTCAGCTCAATGACACATCGTTCCCGGGATGAATGCGCCATTGTTCCGGCTATCATGCGCTGGCAATACATATTAGCCGGAAGGTTCACATGTGATGCTGCTACGCCATGCGAGCCAGCCTGATCGTGGGCATGTGACGCTTGACGATCCCCTTGTCTCCCCTCACGGTAGCATCGCACCGATAGTTGCGGCAATAGCATCAGCATTCGTTCGTTCCATATTGCTCAAGACGATCACGACACTCTGGGTGTCGGGATAATAGGCAAGGTGCGAGACCGCACCTGAGATAAAGCCGGGGTGATATATCACCGTTCTCCCATTGCGATCTTCGATCTTCCAACCGTAGCCATAGTTATTACGAACCGGTGTATACATCTGGTTCAATTCGGCGGCGGGGAGGAGTTGGCCGCTGTTAAGCGCGGTCACAAAGCGATACAGGTCTTCAACCGTCGAATAGAGACCACCGGCGCTGTAGAGATTACTCGTGTCAATCGGAATCGCCCGTTCCGCGCCCGGCCCTATATAGCCAACAGTACCGTTGAGCGCCGAGGCGTCGCCGCTGTCGTAGCCGCTGTTGGTCATACCCGCCGGCACGAAGATGTTGGCGCGGATGTAATCAGCGTAGGATTGGCCGCTCACCGCTTCGATGACCAACCCCAGCACGACATAGTTGGAATTGCCGTAGCGAAAGGCGCTGCCCGGTGCGAAGTCGAGCGGCAAGTTGCGAAACCGGGCTGCGAGCTGGGTCGGCGTGACCGGCGAACGTTCGAGTTGCTCGAAGTCGCGGAAGTCGGTGTAGTTCGGAATGCCGGCGGTGTGGGTGAGGAGGTGGTGGAGCGTGATCGGTTGCCATGCCGGCGGGCAGTCGGGTAGGTAGCGGCAGACCGATTCGTTGACGTTGAGTTTGTCCGCCGCTTGTAACTGCATTATCGCCAGCGCCGTGAATGGCTTGGTGATCGAAGCGATGCGGAAGCGGGTCTGAGCCGTGTTGGGCAGATCGCGCTCGACGTTGGCCTGTCCGTAGCCACGGGCCACCAAGATGCGCCCCTGCGTCGCCACCAGCACCGAACCGCGAAATTGGCCTTTTTCGGTCAGATCGCGCAGGTAGAGGTCGATTTGGGTGGCGATATCAACCAAGCTCGGCGTTGGCGTCGGACGCACCGGTTCCATGACCGCCACTAAGGGGGTGCTGGCCGGCAACGGCCGGTTGGGGGTGACGCTGGGCAAGATGGTCGGCTGCGGTCCCACCGGCACCCACGCCGAGATGACCGGATCGCGTTGGCCGCAGGCGGTCAACACGATGATGGCGAGGATGGATATAGCAATCGTCAAGCAGCGCATAGACATATCAAGACGCGAAGCGAGCAAAGGCGCAGAGATGTTCAACGCAAAGACGCGAAGCGAGCAAAGACGCAGAGATGTTCAACGCAAAGGCGCGAAGCGAGCAAAGGCGCAGAGATGTTCAACGCAAAGGCGCGAAGCGAGCAAAGGCGCAGAGATGTTCAACGCAAAGGCGCGAAGCGAGCAAAGGCGCAGAGATGTTCAACGCAAAGACGCGAAGCGCGCTAAGGGACGCAAAGGATTAGAATAACTCTCTGCGCACTCTGTGACCTCGGTGGTAAACCTCATCCCAAGGGCGCAAACCGGTTCTGCGCCGCCGCCATCGCCACCAATTCTGCCGCCGTCCAATCGGAAGGCGTGATAGTTACATCGTACCGCTGACAGAGCGCGACGGCAAATGCGGCTGCCAAGGATGCGAGATCGGGCGGGTTAGTGCAGACAGTGACGAGATCGGTCACCCGTTCTGCCAGCCGTTCCACCAAGAGTCGGCGTTCAGATTCAGAAATAGCCAACAGCGCCGCCAATTGCGCTCCCGGCCAATGGGTATACACTCCAACCTGAAACAAGAGACCTTCTCTCCGACGAACCTGGGCAAATCCAACCAATTTACGCCCGGCAACAAGCAATTCGTAGGGCGACCAACCACCAAAACATGCCCGCGCTACCAGCGGATCGAGCGATGCTCGGTCGGACCGCGCTGCCGCAATGGTAATCAGATCGGCCTGCACGCCAAAGTGAGCCAACGTCGCTTGCCACACTTCACCCAGCCAGCGGTACGACTCGCTAACGTCGGGCAGGGCAAGAGGATGATCAATCGGCAGGGCAATATCTTGCATCAAGAAGCCGGGCACGAAGAGCACGGCCGTACCGCCGCTGGCTCGCCGATGCAGCGTGGTGCCAGCATTCGCCAAGGCCGCCTGATCAACCTCGCTCAACTTCTGGCCCGAACCGATCACCAACGCCGGCTGGGACGCGGCGGCATACCAGCGAATCGCCGGTTGGGGCGTGGTCGTCAAGCCGGCCAGCATCGCCGCGCCGGCAGCCAACTCGCTCGCCGGATCACCGTGAGCTGGCGGCAACCGGCGCCACATGTTCATTCCACCCATCGGCATGCTCCCAACGGTGCGCCGAAATGCGCAGCGACCCCGGCGGCTAACAATTCAAGCTGCGTTCGTACTGCCGGTGGCAATGGGGTAAATGGTCGCAACGTGACATGCAACGTTTCCCCATGCCAATCGTAACGCCACGTACCGGCAATCCGCCCCGCTAACAAGATTGTCGCCTCGACATGGCCAGCGGGCCGCCAAACCTGCTTATAGCCTACCGCATCAACCAACCAGCTCCGATCACGTGTACCAAGCAAGAGTGGATCAAACCGACCGAGCAAACGCGGTGGCAGATCGGCTAGCGCTGGCAGTTCACAAATGCGTTCGACCCGGCACTGGAGCCACCATGCCGACTTCCCAGCCACCGTCACTTTTACTACCTCATCACCCAACATCGCCAACCAGCGTTTTATCTCAGCCTGCGTCCGCCCACGCCAACAGGTTATGTCAGCAGGGTAGGCCGGACCGAAGGTAGCCAGATAGCGACGCATCAACTCAGCATTGGCCTCATCGGTTGGCGGCGGATGCCACGCGAGATCGGGCAACCAGCGTAGCCGGTGAGCCATACGCGCTTCACCACCGTGCGGTGCAGCGTGGCAGGCCAGACCACGTCGAGCCAGAACTGAAAAAATACCACCCCAACCGGACAAATGACGTTCATCAATCGTAGGTATCAACCGACGCACGTCACTGCGGCCCATCGTTTCGTGCTCGTACAACCACTGCGCCACACGGGTGATAAACGCCTCGCACGCTGCCGAATCCCACCCATCGCGCAACATTTCTAGCTCCCAAGAAGTAACACGTTCGGCTTGGGCCGCATAGATCAACGGCCAATCACCGGCTGCGTACACGTGCAGCGTATGGCGTTGTCCCCATAAGCGCACGAGTGCTCGCTCATGGTACAACAATTGCTCAAACTGAGTGTTCGTCAAGCCAGGCACCCGATTCCACAAGGCTAAGACAGCGGCAGGCAGGATTTGTGCCTGGACACCCGCCAACTGCTGTGCTGCCGTCACCGGATCGGCAAACGGTTTGAACAGCCCATTCTGCACAATCCGGGCTGCCGCTACTTGTTCAATAGTAATGTCTACTAGTGCTTTCCTCATGGCGACCTCATCACGGCCAGCGCCGCCGCACCACGGGCAAATACTCGTACAAGCGGTTCGCCGCCGGTTGGGATGGTTGGCGACGATTCCACCTCTCTGCCTGCGGACCCAAGTGCGTTAAGGACGACGGCAACCGTGGTGGCATCGGCCGAGACGGGCAAGACGACGAGCACATCATCATCACCGACCAACGAGCCGCGCCAGATACGGACCTGCTGTGCCGGTGCGAGATCGGCAGTAAGAAAACGTACCGTATCGCTCAGCGCCCACTCACGTGGTAGATAAACCGGTACTGGTTGTGGTTGTGTCGCCGCATTCCGCACAATCTGCGTCATGACCGTCTCGGTTCGATACAAACTCACCGTACCCCCGAGGATCGTGCCACATCAAGCCGAAATAGACCCACAGGTTCACGGCCAAGCTACCGGCAAGCGCGGCAGGGATCAACCAGCGCCGCCACTGCGCACCGGACGCCAACCGGCTCAACCCCCACCCGGCCAGCGCACAAGCCGGCGCGAGGGTGCCGAGCGATCGCATAGCATGCGGCGCATTGAAGCTTAACAGACCTGGGATGTAGTAGAGCAGCCAGAGCGCCAATAAAACCCCTGCCGTAGACCGCGCCCGCCACGCCACACCAATACCGAGCAGCAAGAACAGACCGACCACCGGATCGACCATTGGCGCCGATGGGAGATGATGGCGACCGTTGGATTCACCCTGAATGTGCCACATCAAGCCATGGGCCACGATATTTTCGGCCAAAAAATCAAGCGGACGGTGGCGGTTGAGACTATCGGCTTGAAAGATCGAGACCGAACCAACACGCCGGTTAAACCCGAAACTATCGGTCAGCAGATACCACACTAGCGGCATTACCACGATGGCACCGATAAGGGCTGCCAGCGCGAGTCGTGACCAAGTCAGACGCCAACGTTCTCGATCACGACTAAGCCGGAATAAGACCACAACGGCTAATGCTAGTGGTGCTAGCCGCCCGGTGTGGTAGGTATAGACAGCTAGCCCACCTAGCAATGCAGCCAACGCCACCGAGCACCAGACCCACCAGCCACGTCGGTTCGGATCCAATCCCCGCCAAAGCAAACCGGCTGCCGTCAGAACCAACACATGATCGAGCGTTGCCGGAAAAGCCCACCGGCTCATACTGAGTGACCACGACGACCAAGCCAACAGTGCTGCGCTTAATACGGCAGTCCGCCGCCCAATGATCGGCGCAACGAACCAATACAGTGCGAGCGGGGTAAGGGCACCGGCTACCGCACTGACGAGCCGGACACTCCACACATGCGGCCCCAGGATCCCGACAACGGGGGCCATCAGATAAAACAACAATGCCGGCAGATCGGCTACAACCGGCACATAGATCGGACGAAAATCAGGTTCTGACCAGATCCGTAACGCGAGCAAACCATGGCGAGCCTCATCACGCCACAGCGCCACCGGCATTTGGTCAAGCGCGACCAGTCGTGTGAGCAAGGCCACACCGGTTATCGCAACCAACAAGTGATCGATTGGCCATATAGAACGTTCTTCAGAATCAGTAATCAGGGGCCATGCCAACCCAACCCCGCCGAACACGAGCGGCAACGCAATCCACGCCAGAGCGCCAGCCCGCAAGGCGAAGAGGCTAGCTAATGCTACGACCAGCCCCATCCAACCCACGATTGGCCGGGCAGCCGCCCATTGGGCTACCGAACGCCAGCCAGCCGCAAGCTCCGGCCATATCACCAACGCGAGCGCTGGTAACACCGGCCACCACAGCCACGGCATACTCGGCAACCAATACTCTGCGGCCACAGGAAACAGTACCAAACCGAGCGCCGGTATGACGGCCAACCCAGTCGCAGCGATCCGCCACCGATCCGGCCAACGCCAGACGGTTGCCGCCATCCAGACCAGCAAGGGTAGGGTTCCCCAAGCAACCGTTTGATTACTCAGTGGTGGTTGACCGACCAGCGCTAATAGCTTCACACCACTCAGTGCCAACCCCAATTCGCGAACATCGCGTGTTGACACATACGGATCGGTCGTCCAACGCACGACGGTATCGGTAGTGGTTGTGGTCGGGACGATCAAGCGATACCGTCGCCAGTAACCGGCGATGGTAGCTACGGCCAAAAGGCCTTCGTGATCGGTAAACACCGCCTGTGCCGGTGGCATACCCGGCGCGCGTGGTGCGGCCAACCGCAACTCAACTAAGGCCGCCACACCGCGATAGCCGTACAAAAACAGTGCAGCTTGGGGCTGCGACCAGCGAAAGAGATCGGTTTCATTCTGTTCATTTTCATACAAACCGACAAGGATCGGTTCGTAATCTTCGCCGACCCGCCAATAATGTGCCGGCCGAGATATGGGCAACAACAACAACAGCACTGCGATACTCGTCAGTGCAATCGGCAACCACACGGCCGGCCAGCGATGCAAAGTTGGGAGAAGATGATTGCGGATCACGGCGCGTATTATACCACGTCGCCGATTGGGTCCTTCAGCTCGATCCAACTGCCGGCTTTCCACGCAGCGCACTAAGCAACCAATCTGTCAGCATCGCCAGACTCCGCCGGCCAAAGAGCCGCACATAATCTGATGCTGCGACCAACGGCCCCGGATCAGCGCCACCGTTGCGTTCACGCATATACCAACGATGATCCATAATCCAACGATAGAGATCGGCTTCGGTACGACCGGGAAAGTAACGAAGGGCATGTTGCTGCCTAATCACTTCGATCACCGGCATATAGACATTATCGTACCAGCTCGTTACCGCCTCTTCGCGTGTAACCGGACGGCCCAACTCTTGCCCCAAATAGTAACGGTGTGCATTAATATGCCGAACCAAATCGAGATAGCCACCTGGCTCGCTAAACTCGATCCGCTGCTCTGGTCGCAGATCGGCAAGACCGGTCCATTCGAGAAAGTCACTATATTCCTCTTTCAGCAGCAGATCGCGCAAACTCAGATTGGGATTGAGTGGTACATCAACCACCAGCTCGGTCACAATCGCATCGATCTCACGCTGACCTTGGAAGCGGGCCACCGAAATCCGATGATGGCCGTCTTTGACAAAATAGATATCGCCCAGCTTATACAACTCAACTGCGGGCAACGGTACCCCCTCGTGATGGGCACGATCGATATTCATCCAGCGCAAACGATTAGCGTTATGGCGCGGCGCAAACTGTCGATCAAAGTCACTGTAGCGACCTTCGCTCCCGACAATCTTGTCAAGCGGAACGGTCTGATGACCGAGATAATGTTGACCACGCACATTCAGCCGCGCCCGCACCTCATCGAACGGTAACAGTTCGTTGGGACGACGGGTAATCAGCGCCAGCAGTTCGCGTAGCATCTGATCGCGGCGAATGCGGGTAAATTCATCATGAACGATTGCTTGAATGGCTGACATCGGCCACTCCTTTCGGCATCACCAACAATTGATGGTCAGCGCAGAAACAATGCGCTCTACCGACCGGCAACGCCGACGGCCGTTTTCGCGAGTAGCGTACCATGAGTCAGGCGCGATTGCAACACAAAAAGTTGCATAAAGAACCATCTCAATAAATTGGAAGATGGTAACAACGAGCGAGAAGACTTCCTTCGCCGAATGACCCACAAAGCGAGGGGATGATTACGGGCAAGCACAGGCACCATCGCGGCACATGCTTGACAGCCAGCCAACAACTTCCGCGAACTCCAACCTCGTGTATTACACAACCAGATCAAGTAAACGGTAGCCGGCTGTATTGATCACGAGGGTATCACCAACCTGGGTCTCGGTAGTATGGCTAAAGCCATATGAGAGATGGATATGGCCGTGGATGAGATACCGTGGGCGAAACCACTGCATCATCAATAGCAACGCGCGAAAGCCGCGATGGGGGTAATCGGGGCCGTTGTGAATGCCGAGCGGCGGCGCATGGGTCAGCAAGACATCAAGATACCGGCCATAGCGCAGCCGGTTGAGCAACAGGCGCGGCGCTATCCGCCACACCCGCAGCATCATCTGTGTCTCTGTGTACTGGTGATGGCCATCGGGCTTGTAGCGTATCGAACCGCCCAAACCGCCGATCAACAATCCTTGATGGCGCACCACGCGATCTTCGACACAGACCGCGCCACGGGCGTAGCTGACCACTTGCCCATCGGCTTGCACCTCCGGCGAATCGTGGTTGCCCCAGACATAGAAACAGGGCTGACCAAGCATCGTCACTACAAACTCAAGGTAATAGATCGGCAGATCACCGCAGGCCAGCACGAGGCGTACATCGGCGAAACGTTGCTTGATATTCAGACTGTAGACGGCAGGAACGACTTCATCGCTAATCGTGAGTGTACGCATGCCGGCTATTGTACCTTATCCGGCAACAACCGACAGCAACAGTTGCCACCTGTTGGCCATCCTCTATGGCCGTCCATAGCCAGTAATAGCCGTTGCCGGCGGTTCAGGCAACGGTAAATATATGGCAAACGTACTTCCGCGCCCGACTTCACTCGCCACGGTAACATAACCACCGTGGGCCTCGGCCACCCACTTAACAATCGAGAGTCCCAAACCGGTCCCACCACTATGGCGCGAACGTGAACGATCAACCCGGTAGAAACGTTCAAAGATCAGATCACGTTCGGCCTCGCTAATCCCGATCCCGGTATCGGCGACACTCAGACAGGCAAAGTGTTCATAGCGTTCGAGACTCAGAATTACCAACCCACCGGGTGGCGTATACTGCAACGCATTCACCCCTAAATTCAATAGTGCTTGTTTGATCCGATCTCGATCACCGTATACCAGTATCTGATCCTCAGCTCCAATCCGTAACCGCACTTGATTGGCGAGCGATCGCAGCTCCCGAAAAACTTCGAGCAACAATGTATCAAGCTCGACCGGCTCATAACGTAGTACAACGTTCGTTTCACTCTGGGCTAACAACAACAGATCGTTCACCATGCGAATCAGACGCGCCGTTTCCCGACGCATATCACCGACCATCTCCGTAACGAGGATCGGATCGGTACTCGCACCCCGCTCAAGGACTTCGAGATTACCCTGCATCACCGTGAGCGGTGTGCGCAGTTCGTGACTGACATCGGCAACAAAACGCTGTTGCGTAGAAAAGAGTCGTTCTAGTCGGGATAATAGTTCGTTGATCGTTACCGTCAACTGATGAATTTCATCACGTTGCACCGGCTCAGGAATTCGCCGACCCAAATCTTCGGCGCGGACAATACTCTGCGCCGTTTGCGTGATCTGCTCGATGGGCTGCAACGCGCGCTTTGATAAGTACATTGAACCCATGCCGGTCACCAACGTTGCTATAACGCCACCGATAATCAGAATTGTTTGCAATGTGGCAAGGGTATCATTCACATCATTAAGTGGGCGTGAGACTTGAATAAATCCGATGGTCTGACCGTTGTGCAACGTCACACGTGTAATCAACGACTTGACCTGTACCCCACTAACCTCACGGATTACCGTCAGGCCATTTTCATCGGTAACGTTCATATTCAGGGCTTCATCGGGTAGAGGAAGCATATACGGAGCAAGATTGGGAGTACTGCTGACTAAGGTCCCATCACCCCGAAAAAATTGGGCTCCGATGTTGCGATTGGTAAAGAGTTGAATGAAATCGCTGTTGAGGTACAGTTGTAACTCACCACTCGGAGTACGGACACCTTGCAAGCCAACAGCATTGAGAATCGAACGAATTTGTTGCGTGGCTGCAACTAGATCGCGTTGCACATTAGCGTGGAGAGTCTGCGCCACAGCAATATGCATACCTACACTAATGACGATAAGGGCTAGCACAAACAAGGAGCTGTAGAGAAGTGTCAACCGCATGCGAAACGGGATGGCACTGAACATCGGCTTCGCACGCCACAGGTTCATTAACCATCCTGCCGGTACTGACACTACCCGATCCAGCAACGTGATCGCTTTTGAAAGATTCCGCTGTTCGTTCACTTTGGTCATAACAATTCGATAAACGGCTATGTGGTATGCCGATACCGTTTGCATTTGTATCTGCTTCAGCATACCACACCGGCGAGGATGAATGTCGGCTGTGTGTTCTGCGGAAGATTATCTCACACCCACGAGCAAAGGTTGACAGGCATAGCAAATCGGATCATACTACTAAAAGGTCAACATTTAGACTTTCATACATCGAGCAACTATGAACATCTACGACTTTTCGGCTCGTACCATTGACGGAGAGATACAATCACTCACCGATTATCGCGGCAAAGTGCTCTTAATTGTGAACGTCGCCAGTTACTGTGGATTGGCTCCACAATACGGTGATCTGGAATTGCTTTACCAACGCTATCGCGAGCGCGGGTTGGTGGTTCTCGGCTTCCCTAGCAACCAATTCAACCAAGAACCGGATGACGAAGCAGCGATCAAGGCTTTCTGTATACGAACCTACGCGATCACCTTTCCCCTGTTTGCCAAGATTGAGGTCAACGGCCCCAATACCCACCCTCTCTTTGCCTATCTCAAGGCCCAACAGCCGGGTAGCAGCCCCAACGGCGAGATCAAGTGGAACTTTACCAAGTTTTTAGTTGACCGCAACGGCATTCCGGTGCGCCGCTACGCCCCAACCGATACCATTGGTTCCATCGAGCGCGATCTGGTGAAGTTGTTGTAAACCGGTAACGTGTCAACCAAATGAGGGGGAACGAACCTTGTTCATCCTCGTTTGGCTGCGCCCACGCACGGTCAGGGCTATGGCGCTTTCTGTACCGGCGCTGGTGGACGGCTCATTCCCCGATGGATAGGTCACCTCACTCTTTTCGGTGAAGCTGTACCATCCTATCCGCCGGCAAAGGCAACATGTGGAAGGAGGCCGTTTTGCATGAAAGGCGCGGTCAAACGAACGATGCCGCGTCGAAAACGGCTGCCTGCCAAGCGCGAGTTATGCGTCTTCCTCGTGCCGCCAGAGTGAGAAACCTCACAGGAGAGCCGGTCTCCACGACCGGCCGGCCACCTGCCCGGCCTGACCGACTCAAGGAGCAGTTGCTGATGGCGATGGCGGGAAAGGCACCTCATCGTGTCCACAACCCGAAACCCCACCGTTGCATGCGAGAATCCGCACGGCGACGTCGCGTCAACGTTCCATCCATCTGCAGCGAACGGTTGGTGTTGTTGTGCAACGCAGCAGCGTCAGGTAGAAATGCAGGTTATTAGCCTGCTTGCTCATCTAAGGCAAGCACCAATTGAATGGGCTTATCAGACGTTGTGGTCTCGATAAGCACCGTCTCATAACCAGGTTTTATCAACAAGGTTTCTTCCATTGAATTTCTGAGATTTTCTGTCGAGCCTACGTGATAAATGTTCTTTCTACTAGCCCATCCCAATAGGAAGTAATGTGCTGATTGAGACGATACTTGTTTTCTTTCCACATAGACAGCGCAAAACCACATGGCGAGTTTCGAGCAATTCTTGCTAAATCTGCTGCATCATCTTCTGACCATTGCTGATAATAATCTGTATGTCTGCCAATGTAAGGCGGGTCAAGATATACAAGATCGTCTTCTGTGATATTCTCAAGAACGTCTCGCCAATCTCCAATACGAAATTCCCAATCTTTGTCCTGCATAATGATAAGAATTTGAGAAATTTGATTTACTATCTTGGTTACGTAGGCTTGACGAAAGCAATCTCGCTTCCGAAAAAACAGAATATTGAATTCCCCTTTGCTATTAAAACGCATCACTCCATTGAAACACGACCTGTTGAAGAAAATGAAATCTAAAGGGTCTCCAGTTCTATTGAAACGTTCTCTAACCACGTAATAATAATCTTCACCCTTTGACAATAATATTTTACCTTCTGCGGTCAAGTATGACCTTACGTGTTCGGGCGACAGAATTTCCTTCATAAATTATCTGGGATAACCTGATGATGTGAGGATTAACATCATTGAGTAATGCGCGTCCTAGCTGAACATTGAACAAGACTACGCCTGATCCAAGAAACGGTTCTATCCACCGTCCTTTACCATTCCAGGAAATGTTACTCAAGATGAATTGAACAAGTTTCGTTTTAATCCCCTGACACTTTAGCGGAGGGACAATTACTTGCTTTACTGTGCGCGGTAAACCTTGAAGAACTATCACTTTGCCCAGCCTTTGTATTTCAAATAACTACGCAAATTGGTATAAGGCGGCCGCTTCAATTTCGCTGCTCTTGCCATATCTTCGGTCAAGTAATACATCCAATAGTCATCAAAAACATCTTCTCCTAACGACGCAAACGGACCAGACCCATGTACAAGCTTACCAATCTCCATAACCGAACCAATATTCTTGGTATTACCACTCCCTGGACGGTCAGATGCAATGCGATATTTTTCTTGAGCAAAGAATGGTAACCAAGAACATGAGTTGCGCCAACAAACGTGTCGAACAGCGATTCTAAGTCGTCCTCATAAGCTCGGTTGCAGAGTGCGATGATGGTTTTCCGATCTACATCTGACAAGCATGCGCCTTGAATTTCTTGGATAGTTAGCCGGTTATCACTCAAGATACCGATTGATACTTGTGTACTTGCCCAACGGTTGGTTTCAACAAAAACCCTGTCCGTCCGTATAACCGGTCAAGAATGAATTCGATCATTCGTGCTACGACAGCGAACATTCCGAAAAGCGTAAGGAATACAATGAAAACGTTCCAAACGAAATCGAAACCTGTTGGTTTGAGAAACTCTACGGTGTTGTTTATCCCTGATGTACAGTGATCAATGTTGCGCACCAGGTAGTCTCTTTTAACAAAGCCTGATTCAACACATTCTTTGATGTTGCCGTTTAAACGCTCAAAATTCCTAAACTTTATAGGCAAACTTATAGCCGTATAGAAATCCGCCCTATCTTGTAGTTGAAAGTGTAAATGAGGTTCGGAAGAATCCTCCGAATGCCTGCACTCGCCTATTTTCTGTCCTGAGATAACCATCTCGTCTTTTTTCACTGGTATGCTGCCTACCTTCAAATTCGCATAAAGTGCATATCTCTCAGTATCATGCTTTATCACAACATAGTTTCCGCCCAGCCTATCCCTGCTTGGTAGTAATCCCTAATGTTTTCCTGTATATCTTCCACCACCATGTCTGCGGCTACAAGTATAGGCTTTCCAAAAGCAAAGTAATTTTCTGGTTTGCTTGCGCTGTGTTGATGGGTTTTTCCAGAGTTGCTAACGACTACAAAATCATAAGCATACCTTTGTCCTACTAGATTCCACGAATGCGAAATTTGTTTGCGAATACCATCATTAACAACCTTCCATGTTCCTTCAAATGGTAGCGCAAAACTCACCGTATCGTCATAGACGACACCTTTGATACACGCTCGACCGATGGCTATACATTGCCCTGTGGCTTATCGTACAGTTTGTACGAAACCATAGAGATTGAAAATTGACCAAATAAAAACCGAGATGAGATTCTCAAAGAATATTTTTAGCGACGTGACAAAAGACATTGCTCTCTCGATTGTTTTAGGGCGAAGCGCCCAACAGCTATGTCATATGTCAAGTGGCGAAGCGTGAAAGCCAGATTCCTGCGCGAAAGGGGTTTCCCTGCCTGCAACGTCAATTCTTCCGCGACGTCTGTCGCTCTAGATGGAGCTTCCCCTTCCGGTCTCGTCCCCGGCGGAACTCGAAGCCGAGAAGGTCAAAGCCAGTCTTGCCCAGGTCCTTCTGCAGGCTGAACGCTATCACCCGCGTCTTCTCCTCCGACAATTCCAGCTCAACCTGCTCCGGCCGTTCCTTCAACTCTATCGTCCCACTCAGACCGGTTATTCTCTGAATTCAAGATAAAAGTGGTAGCTCAGTCTGAGCAGGTGAAGTCAAGGGATGTGACGGTAGTGGCACGCCTACTTATGAGTACGTACTACCTGACCCCATACGATACTTGAGGTCGTAATTGACGATAAACTCAAGTTCCTCATCGGTAAAGCCGTAGTGCTTCGCCAGCAAGCAGTCGATACGATCAAGAAGGGGTTTTGCACGAGCAGCATCAATATTGATCTCCCTCATCTGAATGATCGCCCCTCGGCGTAAGCGGGTCGTTTGATGGGCTGCATAGGTCGCCAGTAATGCCTGCTCTAGTTCAATGTATGGACGAACATCAATTGCAGATATATCAAACACCGGTAGTTCCAACACTTCACGTGACACCACATCCATACAATTGGAATTGATAATCCAATACCAATAAAAAAGTTGGCTATTGAGTAATACCAAGACGACCGGTCGAATTGCTTCAGGAACAATGATCGGTTTGTAGTGTGACGATAGCTTGACAAGCAGCGCCTTACGCCAATAACGTCCGCCTGAATGATAATAAATAGCAACACCGTCTTTTACGACAAAATCTTTGAGCTTTTTACGGTGTGCATGCATTTTTTTGAGCAGAGTCACCTCAATCGGTTGACCAACTTTAGGTACAGGATTTGCGTGAGTGGGAATACCCGGCCAATAACAATATATGATCTTTTCAAACAAGTAGCGCCGATCACTGTGTTTGCCGCTAAACCAGCGGTAGTAGGAGGTGGAATACACGCGCGGTGCCGTTGTGGCACGGTGAAGTAGGGTAATCGTGAGATTCATATCCACACCGGCAAAGAACTTACCGGGTCTTACCGCATAATGACTGTGCCACTGTGTGTAATGACGGTAGATGTGCTGCAATGATCGCATACGTTCAGTTGAGATCGATGCGATCGGTACAATCATACCAAACCTTCCTCGCTCAGATAATAGATTTAATGCTCGTTCGATGATAAACGCATACACATTTCCCGTATCTTCAGTTTGATAATTGACAATACGGTAGATATGCTTCACGTTACTGTAGGCAAGATACGGCGGATTACCGACAATCACGTCAAAACCACCACTATTGAGAATTGTGAACCATACACTACACCAGTGAAACGGTTGGGTATTATAGGAGCCGTTTGGCAGGACCCATAGTAACCCTGCCTGTTGCAAGGCGTGATCAAGATGAGCATTGATTGCTTCTAGCCGTTGATGGATCCGACAGCGTAGGATGCGACGACCGACGTGATCAAGATCGGAGCGGAGCTGCGCCGCACGATAGCTATCCAATTCGCGTTGGACATCCTGAATCTCGGCGAGCAGTTGTGCGTGATCCGGCGCAACCTGATCACTAATCTCTGCCGGCTGGGCAAACCCAACCAGTGCATTCCCGGTCTGAATGTTGACATCGATATCCGGTAATGATGCGAGATGTTGGGCATGATCGAGATCGGCAACCATGCGCAGCCAGAGGCGTAATTTGCAGATTTCAACTGCCTCGGCCATCAGATCAACCCCGTACAGATTGTGCAGAATAATGCTTTTGGTAATAAAGGATGCGCGGTTGGCGTGCCCATTTGCTTCTGCCAGCACCTCTTGCAATGGTAGACCGGCGGTCTGCTTCTGCGCAACCAGTTCCTCCATCCGGTTGAGAACTGCCGCATAGATCGGTTGCAGAATCTGCAGCGCCGCGAAGAGAAATGCACCTGAGCCAACGGTAGGATCGAGCACACTGAGCGGTAATTGTCCTCGCGCCGGATCGCCGGCCAAGACGGTGTAGAGGGCATATACTTGCGGTGCAGTGAGCAGCGGTATCAGATCAGAGATGAGCGCTTCAAGGTTAAGGTTCGCCGTGATCGCATCATTGATCGTTGTAATCTGGCCCGCTTTCGCTGCCGCTACAATTGCCGCGACCTGCGCTCGTCGTATGGCGTGTTCGTGGGTCGTTTCGGTCGGCAATGGCTCCGTCTGCTGCATTGCCGGGTATATGTATTTGCTAATGTTTTGCGCAATGTTGAGCGGTGCAAGCGATAACTCGGCTTTGTCAAACAAAACAGGAATGATTGTTGAGCGGCAAATGTAACCAGAAATATCATCACGTGTATAGTACGCACCCGTCTGTTTTTGATTAATGTCCTTTTCTAAAATGTATCCCATCATATCGGGATCGATCTCGCGCTTATCGGTACCGGATCGGCGATGTACACACCAACGCCACGTATCGAAAAAGGTAAAGAGTTGGGCAAAGGCGTGATCGGGAATATCCAGCGCTGCGCCGTACCGCTCCTCAAGTGGATGCAGGACGAACAGGCTACTGTTGAGATAGGGGACATCGCCGAGAAGTTGGTTAACCGCCGGGTTGCGTTGCTTGGGTTCACAACTCAAACCCTGAAAAAAGAGGGTTTGCAACACATCACGATAGTAGCGATGAGGTCCTCGATGCGTTGTGCTCCATTCAAGCCGTTCACGTAGATAATCGGTGTTGTTATTCAAAAAACCTTTTTGCTGAATAAAATAGATAAACATCAAGCGACTGATCAGCACAGAAGCGTACCAATTCCGATCATGTTCCGCTGGAATACCACGTATACTTGCCTGAAACGCTTCACGCTGCTGTTGGAATTCTTCGTAGAAATGGTTAGCCACCCGTTCAGTATTAACATCCTGAGTTGATGGTGGTGTGAAACGAGACATTTCAAACTGCATACCACAATACTTGCGGTTACCCTACCGGTTTTTGCCCACTACCATTGCTGCAATTGGCGTTATCACCCCTCGCCAACCTGGGCCCCAGCCACCGCCACTTGACCCAACGCCAACCCACCATCGTTTGGTGGAGCAAGCCGTGGGATCAATACGGTAAAGCCATCGGCTTGCAGCATACCGGCCAACGTCTCTAGCAGCAGCACATTTTGGAAGACCCCACCACTGAGCGCAACGATGGCCAGACCACGCTCATCACGGACACGCCGGCACGCCGTCAAGAGCGCCTGCGCCACGCCGTGATGTACCCTGCCCGCGATTACTGCCGGTGCGATCCCGGCCCGCAGATCATCAACCAGCGCCGCCAGCAACGCCAATCCGTCGAGCGTGAACGGCCCGCCGGCAGTGGCTGGCTCACGCAGCGGCATGGAATAGGGCGGCTGCTGCGGATCGGCAATCTGCTCGAAGCGAATGGCTAGCTCGCCTTCGTAACGGGCAATCTGGCCCATTCCGGCCAGTGCAGCGGCGGCATCGAACAGCCGGCCAAGACTTGAGGTGCGTGGACTATTGAGGTTCCGTTCAATCATCCGGGCCAGCACCTGCCATGCTGACTGATCGAGCTGTTGGGTAAACGGCAATGCCAGCCGCCAGAAATCAGGGCCGTAGAGCTGAGCTAGCGCCGCCGCCGCTATTCGCCACGGTTGGCGTACCGCCTGCTCGCCGCCGGGTAGAATCAGATGACCCAGATGACCTACTCGCTCGTAGGAAGCACACGTCGCTACCAGCACTTCACCGCCCCACACCGTCCCATCAGGCCCGTAGCCGCTGCCATCGGCGGCTACCCCGATCACCGGCCCGGCGTGACCGTATTCGGCCAGCACCGCCGCGATATGGGCATGATGGTGCTGGACCCCGATCTTGCGCGCAATCGGCATTGCCAGCGCCGCTTGGGTGGCCAGATAGCCGGGATGCAGGTCATACGCGACAACTGCCGGTGTGATGTCAAACAGCCGTTGAAAATGGGCAATCCCCTCGTGAAATGAGCGCAATGTCGGCAGATTTTCTAGATCACCGATGTGATGACTGAGAAATACTTCGCGACCACGACCAAGGGCAAACGTGTTTTTGAGATGGCCGCCACAGGCAAGGATCGGGCATGGCAACTCAGCAGCCAGGGTAATCGGAGCCGGGGCATACCCGCGTGACCGCCGGATCAGGAGCGGTCCACCGACAGCAACACTGGCTACACTATCATCGCAGCGCATATGGATGGGGCGGTTGTGGGTGAGAAAAGCATCGGCAATCGGCCCTAGCCGTTGCGCCGCATCATCATCCTCGTATGCAATCGGCTCATCGCTCAGATTGCCGCTGGTCAGCACGATGACCGCCACCCGCGCCGGCCCGACCGCTGCCGCGTATTCAGCCAGCAGCAGATGATGCAACGGCGTGTACGGTAACATCACCCCCAGCGTCTGCATTCCCGGTGCAACCGATAGCGCAACCGGCGCGCTAGGCCGGCGCGGCATCAGTACGATCGGGCGGGTTGGACTGGTCAGCAACGCGCGCGCTGCTGGATCGATGATGCACAGTTGCTCAGCCGTTGCTTCATCACGGGCCATCAAGGCCAGCGGCCGCGCTTCGCGCTGCTTGCGTTGACGCAACCGACTCACCGCCGCTTCATCATCGGCGGCGCAGGCGAGATGGTAGCCGCCAAGCCCCTTGATCGCTACGATCTGGCCCTGCGCCAGAGCCGCCGCCGCTGCTATCAGCGGATCCGAGGAAGACGCCTCCGCAGCGCCAACCTCGCCAACCGTGAACTGCTCAACCGATACCCCAGTTGCTCCCCTCTTTCCGCCGGCGGGGAGAGGGGTTGGGGGTGAGGGCTGTTCCTTTGTCCCTATCTTCCCACTCCCCACTCCCTGCGCAAACCGTACCTGCGGCCCGCACACCGGGCAAGCCGTCGGCTGAGCATGAAACCGGCGATCACGCGGATCTTCGTATTCGGCTCGACACCGTTCGCAGAGCAAAAAGGTGCGCATCGTGGTATTGGCCCGGTCGTAGGGTACATCAAGCACAATCGTAAAGCGGGGGCCACAGTTGGTGCAGTTGGTAAAGGCATAACGATAGCGCCGGTCGGTAGGATCGAATATCTCACGCAAACAATCACGACAAGTTGCCGTATCTGGCGCGATCAGCGTGCGGCGTTGCGTCTGAGCTTGACTAGCCGCAATCACAAACTCACGCTCACCGACCAACGCCAACGGTTCGATACTCACCTGCTCGATGCGGGCTAGTGGCGGCGCTTCACGTTGCAGTGCAGTCACAAACTCGTGGAGTGTATACTCCTCACCCTCGATCTCAATTGTCACGCCGGCGCTATCGTTGCGCACAAACCCGGCCAGCCGCCATCTTTTAGCCAAGCTAAACACAAAGGGCCGGAAGCCGACCCCCTGCACAATCCCGCGCACGTTGACTCGCCAGCGTCGTTGCTGGGGGTTGGTTATCGTTTGTTCTGTCATTGTTATGTTTAGTTAAAACGCAAGTACACAACTGCTAGCCGTCTTTCCACCTCGTCGGCTGCCGTTGTGATCCCAACATTTTAATGCAACGTCACTTGCGCTATCACTGTAGCACGCATCCCCATTTTGCACAAGATAATCCCGAACGCTTGCACCTCTATCATAACCAAGGGTTATGAAGTTATCACTTGACGTTAATGATTCGTGACCGCTATGATTCGTACCAACAATCACGTTTTACACATCACCACCGGCCAGGCCGCCACACTTCAGGTTTTGCTCGCCGCAGTGTGTTTGTGAATTTGAATTTGGTTTCGCTACTGTCACCCCTGCATGAGGAACGTAATGAGCAGCAATGGCTCCACCACGTATGCCGACCGTCCGCTGAACGCCGCCGCGTTACTCGACCGGCTCAACGAACCGCAGACGGCTGCCGCGTTACACCGCTTGCTTGACCACGCTGAATTGCTGGCCTTTTCCGCCGGTGCAGTTGATAGCCTGTTGCAACGCGGTGAAGTGATCGCTGATAATGTAGCAGCCAGCGTGCAAGAACTGCGCACGGCGCTGCCGGCGGAGAGCGGCGAATTGGCTGGCCAATTGGTGCGGCTGGCGCGCACGCTGCCACAGTTGACCGATACGGTTGAGCAACTGGCCACGCTCACCGGCCAACCGGCCTTTCAACGTTTGCTCGTCACCCTCAGCAAGCCGCAAACCCTCGCGGCGCTTGACCGGTTGCTCGGCCAGAGCGAGTTGCTCGCCTTCCTCGTCAGCGCGCTCGATCACCTACTCGCTCGCGGTGATGAACTGACCGAAAATATCCGTAGTTCAGTCAAAGAGCTGCGCGCGGTGATGATGGCACAATCACTCACACCGAATCAGTTGATCGATACCGTAGTGAAGTTTTTGCCTTACTTCCCGCGTCTTGTAGCCGTCGCTCCGAGTTTCATCAGGGTGATCGAAAAGATTGAGCCGTTTATCGCTTCCGAAGAGTTCGATGCGCTGCTTGACTCCGGCGTTTTTCATCCCGATACCGTCCAACTGGTCGGCGAAGCCGGCGATGCCTTCGTCGCCAGCCGCGAGGCGCTGCGCCAGTCGCCCAAGCCGGTTGGTCTGTTTGGCCTGCTCCGCGCCTTGCGTGATCCCGATGTGCAGCGCGCCGCTGGCCTGATTGTCGAATTTGGCCGCCGGTTCGGTAGTTCGTTGAAGTAAAGGAGCGTCAAGACGCTAGAGATGCAAACGCCAAGACGCTAAGACGCAAAGGGTTTGTTGAGTAAGAGTACTGCTATGCTTAAGCCAAAACCCAAAAAATCTCTGCGATCTTCGCGCCTTTGCGTTAAACCCTTTGCACCTTTGCTCACTCTGCGCCTTTGCGTTAACCGTCTTTGCTCACTCTGTGCCTGTACGTTCAAACCCTATGCATGAGTTATCAATTGCCTACAACATCGTCAATATTGCCAGCACCGCCGCTGCCGAAGCCGGCGCCGAAGAGATCAGCGCCGTCCATTTACGGATTGGTGCGCTGGCCGGCGTCGTCGCCGATGCGCTGCGGTTTAGCTTCGCGATTGCAGCCGAAGGTACCCCGCTGGCGAACGCCGAATTAGTGATCGAAGAAGTTCCGGTTGTGGTCTTTTGTCCCGACTGCAACACCGAAGTCATACTCCCAAACCCTCGCCTCTTCCGCTGCCCACACTGTGGCCGGCCATGCGGTCAGATTATTCATGGGCGGGAATTGGAACTAGTCGCACTGGAGACACCATGAGCTACGAAGCAAAACGGTTAATCGAAATTCGGCAAGGCGTATTGAGCAAGAACGACCAACTTGCCGCCGAGTTGCGTCGTCGTTTTCACGCGGCCGGTACGTTCGTCGTCAACCTGCTCTCCAGCCCCGGCGCCGGTAAGACCAGCCTACTCGAAGCCACGATGCGCGCACTACTGACCGAATACCGGGTCGCAGTACTCGTCGGTGATCTTGCCACCGACAACGATGCCCGCCGGTTGGCGCGCAGTGGTGGCTTGGTCCGCCAGATTCAAACCGGCGATATGTGCCATCTTGAAGCCGATATCGTTGCTCGCCACCTCGAAGGTTGGGATCTGAACGCAATTGATCTGCTCTTTATCGAAAATGTCGGCAATCTGGTCTGTCCGTCTGGATACGACCTTGGCGAGGCCGCACGGGTTGTGTTGTTGTCAACGACTGAGGGCGAGGATAAGCCGCTCAAATATCCGTCAACCTTCGCAACCGCCGATGCCGTCTTGCTGACCAAGATGGATCTCGCCGGACCGGTAGGTTTTGATCGCGCCACCGCTGAAGAGAATATTCGCGCCGTTAACCCGCAGGCCCCGATTATTGCAACCTCGGCTCACCGTGCCGATGGTTTGGACGAGTGGATCAGGTGGTTGCATGACCGGATGCGTAACCGAACACGGTTTGAGGGTGCTGAAAGATAGGCATACATCTTGGGAAGACGATGTGACGCAGACCCGGAGCGGGATCGTGGTGATACGATAAACCACAAGCTCTATTGCAGTAAGGAGGCGAAATTCGATGGCAACACTGCTCTGGCTACAGGGAGGCGCCTGTAGCGGCAACACGATGTCGTTTCTCAACGCCGAGGAACCAAGCGCCTGTGATCTCGTGACCGATTTCGGCATCGAGATCCTCTGGCATCCGTCGTTAGGCATGGAATTAGGCGAAAACGCGAAGCGGATTTTCTACGACTGCGCCAGCGGTGCTCGCCCACTCGACATCTTTGTCTTTGAAGGAACGGTCATTCAAGCGCCGAATGGCACCGGACGCTTCAACATGTTTGCCGACCGCCCAATGCAAGAATGGGTACGCGAGTTGGCTGCACAGGCGAGTATCGTCGTCGCTATCGGCGATTGTGCTTGCTGGGGCGGTATCCCGGCAATGGCTCCCAATCCCAGCCAATCGACCGGTCTCCAATTCCATAAGCGCGAACTCGGAGGTTTTCTCGGACCAAACTGGCGCTCGAAGGCCGGTTTACCGGTTATCAACATCCCCGGCTGCCCGGCCCATCCCGACTGGGTGACGCAGATTCTAGTCGCTATAGCCAGTGGTCGCGCCACCGACATTGCCCTCGATGAGTTACAACGTCCGCAGACGTTCTTTACCAGCTTCACCCAAACCGGCTGCACGCGCGTGCAGTTCTTTGAGTATAAGCAGTCCACTCTCGAATTTGGGCAGGGTACCCGCACCGGCTGCCTGTTCTACGAATTTGGCTGTCGTGGCCCGATGACCCGCTCGCCCTGCAATCGCATCCTCTGGAACCGCCAGTCCTCGAAGACCCGCGCTGGTATGCCATGCACCGGCTGCACTGAACCAGAGTTTCCCTTCTTCGATCTCGCTCCCGGCACCGTCTTCAAGACGCAGAAGATTAGCGGCGCGATCCCGAAAGAAGTACCAACCGGGACCGATCCGATCAGCTATATGGCACTGGCAGCAGCGGCACGAGTGGCAGCTCCGAAGTGGGCTAAAGAAGACATGTTTGTTGTATAAACGAGGGAGAGGCTGGTAATGGTCAACAGTATCGAGAATCCGGCAACCATCACAGGGCGTGATCTGCGCATTAGCCCACTTGGTCGCGTTGAAGGTGATCTTGATCTGCGCGTGACGATTCGCGATGGTGTTGTGACGAGTGCATGGACGGAAGCTTCGATGTTCCGCGGCTTCGAGATCATTCTCAAGGGGAAAGACCCCCAGGCCGGCCTGATCGTCACGCCGCGGATCTGCGGTATTTGTGGTGGCAGTCACTTGACGAAAGCAGCCTACGCGCTTGATACCGCATGGCAAACCGAACTACCACCCAACGCAACCTTGATCCGCAATATTGCCCAAGCCTGTGAGACATTACAAAGTATTCCGCGTTGGTTTTATGCGCTGTTTGCCATTGACCTGACAAACAAGAAGTACGCGCACCTACCCGAATACGATGAGGCGGTACGCCGGTTTGCACCGTTTGTTGGGACGAGCTATGAACACGGTGTGACCCTCTCGAATAAGCCGGTTGAGATATACGCCATCTTCGGCGGCCAGTGGCCCCACTCGAGCTTCATGATCCCCGGCGGCGTGATGTGTGCACCAACACTCGCCGATGTGACACGCGCTATCGCCATCCTCGAATATTGGAAAGACGAGTGGCTGAAGAAGAAATGGCTCGGTTGCTCGGTCGATCGCTGGCTACAAAACAAGAGCTGGGCCGACGTGATAGAGTGGATGCACGAGAACGAACGCCATTACAACTCCGATTGCGGTTTCTTTCTCCGCTTTGCGATGGCTGCCGGCCTCGATAAGTACGGCGCCGGTTGGAATAACTACATCGCTACCGGTACCTACTTCCACCCCGAACTGTACGCCCGCCCGACGATCGAGGGGCGTAACGCGGCGCTGATCGCTCGTTCGGGTGTGTATGTGAACGGACAGTTCTACGATTTCGATCAAGCTCATGTGCGCGAAGACGTGACCCACTCGTTCTACGAGGGAAACCACGCGCTGCACCCGTTTGAGGGACGCACTGAGCCAATCGATCCCGCGATCGGACATCGACAGGGGAAATACTCGTGGGCGAAAGCGCCACGCTATCTCATCCCCGGCATTGGCAGCCAGCCGGTCGAAGCCGGCCCACTGGCCCGCCAAGTCATCGCCGGTCGGCCCGGCGCTACCGATTGGCAAGACTACGACCCGCTCTTCCTCGATGCGGTAACGACGGTTGGGCCGAGTGTGTTGGTGCGCGTGATGGCGCGTATGCACGAAGCACCCAAGTACTATAGGTTGGTGCGGAAGTGGCTCGACCAGATCAATCTACACGAGAAGTTTTATGTCAAACCGAAAGAGCTGCCCGAAGGACGCGGGTTTGGCTCGACTGAAGCCGCTCGTGGCAGTCTCTCTGACTGGATCGTGCTTAAGGACGGCAAAATCGAGAATTATCAGGTGGTGACACCAACGGCATGGAACATTGGCCCGCGTGACGGGCGTGAGGTCAATGGGCCGATGGAGCAAGCCTTTATCGGTACCCCGGTTGCCGATCCCAACGATCCGGTTGAACTCGGCCATGTGGCGCGGAGCTACGACTCGTGCCTCGTCTGTACAGTGCATGCCTACGACGAAAAGACCGGCAAAGAGTTGGCGCGGTTCCGTATTGGTGAAGGCGCGTAGCAGGGGCAAGCACGCAAGGACGTTTGCGCCGGTGGTTGGGGCAATCGCCGACGCAGACGAACCCGCGTTGCTCAGGCTGGAGTGATAGACCTACTGATTATGGAGTGTGGCAGTCTAACTGCCGCCCTCCAAAAAGACAAATCTCTCGTCTTTATCGCTAGATTATTATGTCATGCTAGAACAACTCCTAATCATCGGTTGTGGCAACCTATTACGTGGCGACGATGCGGTCGGGCCGGTATTAGTGCGGCGCTTGCTCGAACTTGGCCTGCCGCCCGGCGTTGGCATAGCCGATGCTGGCACCAGCGGGATGGATGTCGCCTTCCGGATGCGCGGGATCGATACGGTGATCCTTGTTGATGCAGTGCGGACCGGAGCCAACCCCGGCACAATCTATGCGGTACCGGGTTCGATGGTTGAACAATTACCGCCACTAAGTGGTATTAACCTGCACGCGTTTCGCTGGGATCACGCGCTAGCGTTTGGCCGCTGGTTGCTCAAAGATGCGTACCCACGTTCAGTGCAGGTGTATTTGATCGAGGGAGCCGACTTCACCATCGGCGCGCCGCTCAGCCCAGCGGTTGCTGCGCGGATGGAAGACTTAGCTCAACATTTGAGTCGCGATCCTTGGCAACCATATCCCGGTTATCGAACGATTACCGATCAAGGCGATGGAGAATTGGCTGCTTGAACTTACCACCCATGGTTATCTGCATATGCCGGCAGTGCTGGCCGAACGCTACTTTCCGTCCGGCGTACTGGTAGCCTTCTTGCGTAATAACGAGATTTGGCTCGCGCCACTACGTGGACCGGCAGCCGGTGGATTACTACTCAAGCAACGCAATGCTCGCGGTGATCGTAGTGTATTGCTGTCGGAGGTTTTACCATCACCTACGCCACCCGGTTACCGACGGGCTGTGTGGGATGAAGAGCAGGGTGTCTTACGCATTGCCCGTGATCCGACATTGGAGCATACGTCATGATTGCTGTTCGTCCGCAACCATTAGGTATCTTTGCACTACCCGCTGGCTACCTTATCTTACCACCGAGCGATGCACGTACCGCCGCTCCAGCGCTGACGGCGCTGCTCCGCGGCGCGCGCCCCGATGAATGGCCGCCAGAATGGATTTTTTACGCTCACGCACTAGACGGCAACATCAAAGCAGCCCTGGCTGCTTTACCGGCTTCGTCCGATCCGCTCACCCGCTACAATCGCTATGTACTCGATGGCGCGCCGGCCGATGATCTGATTCTGAGCACTCTCTTAACCGGTGAACTGGCCAGCTTACAAGGTGTCGCTGCCTTTACGATGGGTCATCGCAATGAACCCCCGTCACCGACAGGTACAACCGGTGAAGTACGCGCACTCGTTTTTATGACCCATGCTGCTGCCGCTATTGAACGCAACGACATCCTCGCTGCCGATCAGGCATTCGCCGATGCACTGGCCGCTGCCGTGAACGTATCGCCGGTGCTGGCCGGGTATATCGCTCTGAATCGTGCTGAACTGGCAATCCAACACGGCGGTGAACTGTCCCTCATCACACGCTGGCTGCAACAAGCCCTTGATCTGATCCCGGCAGAAAGCGGGGCTGAACAACGTGCTCGGGCGGCCGTCCAGTTGGGCCAACTGCTACAAGAGCGTGCCAATGACCAACGCGGGCTGTTGCAAGCTGCTGTGCGCTGCTACCAAGAGGCCCTGCGCTTCTACCGGCGCGAGACCCATCCGCTAGAGTTTGCTTTCATCCAGAACAATCTGGCGCTGGCCTACCTCGCCATGCCGATGACCGAAGCTGGCGACCGGTTGCGCGGTGCGATTGCGGTACAGGCGCTGCGCGCGGCTCTCAGCATCTACGACCCCAATCGGCATCCTCACGAATGGACCAGCGCACGTCTCAATTTGGCGAACGCGCTGCAATACGTTCACTCGGCCCGTCCAGCCGAGCATCTGCTCGAAGCGGTGGCGATTTACGAAGACCTGTTACAGCGGCGCGACCCGGCTGCCGATCCGGCTGGCTATGCCCGCATTTTGGCCAATCTGGGCAATGCCCTTGCCCATCTCGGCATCTTCGCCGAAGCCCGCGAGCGGTTGCTGCAAGCCGAGCACCTCTTTGCCCAGATCGGTGATGAGTCGGCAATAATGACGTTGCGTGAGTTATTGGCAAACATCGATCAGCACGAGGCCGTCGGAAAGTAGAGTCAGACGGCTGTTCGGCTCCGGCAGGCGCAAAGAGGGCAAAGACGTGAGGATGATAAACGCAAAGGTGCAAAGAACGTAAAGAGCGCAAAGGTGTTTTATGGTTTTGTCACAAACCATCCTTAAATTGACCACCAATCAAAGCCTTTGCGCACCTTTGCGCCTCTGCGTTGGCAGGCGCAAAGAGGGCAAAGACGTGAGGATGATAAACGCAAAGGTGCAAAGAACGTAAGGAGCGCAAAGGTGTTTTATGGCAAGAATACGAATGTACGCTGGCCAATTTGCTTCAGTGCAAAGAACGTAAAGAGCGCAAAGGTGTTTTATGGTGTTGTCACAAACCATCCTTAAATTGACCACCAATCAAAGCCTTTGCGCACCTTTGCGCCTCTGCGTTGGCAGGCGCAAAGAGGGCAAAGACGTGAGGATGATAAACGCAAAGGTGCAAAGAACGTAAGGAGCGCAAAGGTGTTTTATGGTTTTGTCACAAACCATCCTTAAATTGACCACCAATCAAAGCCTTTGCGCACCTTTGCGCCTCTGCGTTTAAGAATCTCTGCTCTCTGCTCCCTTTTCATATCTCGGTTGAGAAGAGTATGGAAGCATTCCAACGCCAACAATTTGATCTGCTGCTGATGATGGCAACCGAACGATTCGTCGAACGGATCGTCGAGCGCTGCGCCGGCCCCGAAGCAGGGTTGGCAAGCCTTCGCCGAGGTGTTAGTTCTCCGTAGCGAAGAGACGCTTGAACAAATGACCGGCTACGGCTAGCTCCAATTGGAGATGACCACCTAACCATCACACCGTTGTGACTCAATACCAGGCGAGGACAGCAATGACTCAAACTGTACCCGACGATACCGGTCTACTCGAACAAGCCGCTGCACGGGTTGATGCGGCGGTGGCCGCCGTCGCCAAGCTCGAACCGGTGGCGCAGACTGCCGCTACCGAGTTGAAGCAGGCGATCGAGGCTTTTCATAAACTGGCCCTAACCACGATCGTTCGCCGGCTCAAGCAAGACCCGCGCGGTAAAGAGCTGTTGCTCGAACTGGTTGAAGACCCCGCCGTATACGCGCTCTTGCTGATGCACGGCATTGTGCGGGCCGACCCGCTCACCCGCGCCCGCCGCGTGCTCGACGGCGCGCGCCCGTATATGCAGTCGCACGGCGGCGATGCCGAGTTGGTTGAAGTGCGCGACGGCATAGCCTACGTGCGCTTGCATGGCTCATGCAACGGCTGTTCGCTCTCGGCCTTTACCTTGCGCAAACACGTTGAAGAGGTGCTGTTACGCGAGGTGCCGGAAATTACTCGCCTTGAGGTGGTGAACGATCAAGCGACGCCGGCCATTCTCCGTGCCGAAGCGCAGGAATCGCCGGCCATCGAGAAGGGATGGGTGCGTGGCCCCGCCGTCGCCGAGGTGCTACCCGGCCAGATGGTGAGCTTCGCCAGCGAACGCGGCAGCGTGCTGATCGTCAATCTGACCAACCGGCTGAGCGCCTACCGCAACGCTTGCGCCCATCAAGGCCGCCCGCTCGATGGCGGGATGCTTGATCCTGACGCTGGCACGCTGACCTGTCCGTGGCACGGCTTCTGTTTCGATGTCCAGAGCGGCGAGTGCCTGACTGCGCCGCAAGCACAGCTTGAGCCGTTTCCGCTCCGAGTCGTTGATGGCATCATTTGGGTGCGACCGCAATGATGGCAAGTAAGATAGTCCGCTGGCTGGGTGCGCCAGCACCGGGTGGTTTGGCGCTGCCGGCGGCCAACCCGACACCGGCCCATCTCTATGCGCCGCGCGGCGTCTATCTCGACGACGAGCGGCTAATTGTGATTGATTCGGGCAACCATCGCGTCCTAATCTGGCACGAGTTTCCAACGCACGATCACCAACCGGCTGATGTCGTGCTCGGCCAGCCCGATTTCTTCCACGAAGGGCCGCGCGCATCCGGTCACGGCCCTGCCAATGGCTTCCATCTGCCCACCGGTGTAACGGTTGCCGAAGGAAGAATCTACCTTGCCGATGCGTGGCATCATCGTGTATTATGTTGGCATCGCATTCCTAATCGATCCGGCACACCACCCGATAGTGTGATCGGGCAAGATTCACTACTTGACATCGAGCCAAATCGTGGCGGTACGGTTGGGCCGCATACCCTCTACTGGCCGTATGGTGTAGCATGGATCAATGGCTGGTTTTATATTGCCGATACCGGCAATCGACGGGTGTTAGGATGGCGTGGCCTTCCCAGCGACAGACAACCGCCTGATGTGATACTCGGTCAGCCTAATGCCTACAGCAACGCCGAAAATCGCGGCGGCCCGCCGGCTGCCAACAGTTTTCGTTGGCCGCACGCCATCGCCGGCGATGGCGCAACGTTGTATGTCGCTGATGCCGGTAACCATCGGGTATTGGGATGGACACCACCGCCAACGGCTGATCGGCCCGCCGATCTTGTGTTGGGTCAAGCAAGCATGCAGAGCGCGTTTGAACAACCGCACGTGCCGCAGGGAGCGCACCGGCTCCGCTTTCCGTATGCGGCAGCCTGCGCCGGCGACCGGTTATTCGTGGCCGATACCGCCAACAATCGCGTACTGCGGTGGCAACCCATCCCGCGTGCCGGCGCCAGCCTGCCGGCGCAAGCGGTCTACGGCCAATACAATTTCGACGACAGTGGCGAAAACCGCTGGCAAGTCATCGGCCCCGATACGCTCTGCTGGCCCTATGGTCTCTGCGCGCATCGCCAGTGGCTGGCGATCGCTGATTCAGGCAATAATCGGGTCTTGATTTGGGAGGTGTAAGGAACGCAAATCGCAAAGGACGCTACAGTTGCCAACGCTCACGCTCCAACCGTCCTTAACATCTCACATAAAAACTTTTGCGCCCTTCGCGTGCTCTGCTCCTTTGTGTTAACAACCTTTGCGCCTTTGCCTACTCTGCGCCTTCACAGGTTGAAAGGAATTGCGTATGTGTCTCGGTATTCCCGGTCGCATCATCGAAATCTACGACAACGGCCTCACCCGGATGGGCAAGGTCGATTTCAACGGCATCGTCAAAGAAGTGTGTCTCGCCTACCTACCCGATTTGCAAGTTGGTGATTACACGATCGTGCATGTGGGTTTTGCGATAACTCGCCTCGATGAGGAATCGGCGCACGAAACGTTAGCTCTTTTCCAATCGCTCGGAGTGCTTGAAGAGGAACTTAATCCCGATGAGTCGCACGAACCCGTATAAGGGAGAGGTGCAAAGGGATCAAAGGCGCCGAGATAGATACACGCCAAGACGCAAAGGCGCTAAGATGTTATAATGTGAGTCTGTCACTACACTTGTACCACTATACAAAAAACTTGGCGTTCTTCGCGCCTTTGCGTTAAGAACTGGGCTGACATCACCGGCGGGCACACCAACGTCGTGGATACAAAAACTTGGCGTTCTTCGCGCCTTTGCGTTAAGAACTGGGCTGACATCACCGGCGGGCACACCAACGTCGTGGATAC
>NZ_JBMFNE010000021.1:0-39407 GCF_049970315.1 Chloroflexus sp. | reverse complement strand
CAAAAACTTGGCGTTCTTCGCGCCTTTGCGTTAAGAACCTTTGCGTCTCTGCCCCCTTTGCGGCTACGCATTGAATTGAATGGAGAGCATGCGATGAAATATCTTGACGAGTTTCGCGATCCTGAATTGGCTCGCCGCTTGTTCGAACAGATCCGGCGTATCACTACCCGGCATTGGGCGATTATGGAGGTCTGCGGCGGCCAGACCCATTCGATCATTCGGAACGGGATCGATCAGTTGCTACCACCCGAGATCGAGCTGATCCATGGCCCCGGCTGTCCAGTCTGCGTCACGCCGTTAGAGATTATCGACAAGGCGCTCGCCATTGCGGCCCAACCCGGCGTAATCTTCTGCTCGTTCGGCGATATGCTGCGCGTGCCCGGCAGCCGCAAAGACCTCTTCCGCATCAAAAGCGAAGGCGGCGATGTGCGGATTGTCTACTCGCCGCTCGATGCGGTCAAGCTGGCCCAGCAAAACCCCGACCGCCAAGTTATCTTTTTTGCCATCGGCTTCGAAACCACCGCACCCGCCAACGCAATGGCGGTCTATCAGGCAGCCAAGCTCGGTCTCAAGAACTTCTCGATGTTAGTCTCACACGTACTGGTACCACCGGCAATCAGTGCGATTATGGAATCGCCGACCAACCGCGTCCAAGGCTTTCTGGCCGCCGGTCATGTCTGCAGCGTCATGGGCACCGCAGAATATCGTCCGCTTGTCGAAAAATATCACGTCCCCATCGTGGTTACTGGCTTTGAGCCACTCGACGTACTCGAAGGGATTCGCCGCGTGATCCTCCAGCTCGAGCAGGGCCGCGCCGAACTAGACAACGCCTACGAACGCGCCGTTCGCCCGGAAGGCAACGTCGTCGCCAAACAAATGCTTGCCGATGTCTTCACCGTCACCGACCGCACATGGCGTGGAATTGGGCGTATCCCGCGCAGTGGTTGGCGACTCAGCGACCGCTACGCCGAATTCGATGCCGAATACCGATTCAATGTCCACGACATCCAAACAAGCGAGTCGCCGCTATGTCGGAGTGGTGAAGTACTGCAAGGATTGCTCAAACCAAATCAATGCCCGGCCTTCGGTAAAGAATGCACACCGCGCACGCCACTTGGCGCAACGATGGTATCAAGCGAGGGAGCATGCGCAGCGTATTATCAGTATGGCCGATTCGTGCCGACCAGCACGATTGGCGTAGCATCGTAACATCTTCAGATCTTTGCGCCCTTCGCGCCTTTGCGTTAGTACCTTCAGATCTCTGTGCCCTTCGCGCCTTTGCGTTAGTACGTTCAGATCTCTGCGCCCTTCGCGCCTTTGCGTTAGTACCTTCAGATCTCTGCGCCCTTCGCGCCTTTGCGTTAGTACGTTCAGATCTCTGCGCCCTTCGCGCCTTTGCGTTAGTACGTTAATAGGAATTACAAGCTATGTCGGTAGACTTCAACAACTGGATCTGTCCAACGCCACTCCGCGACTATCCGGCCATCGTGATGGGGCACGGTGCAGGTGGCAAACTATCTGCTGAACTGATCACTCACCTCTTCCTACCCGCGTTCGGCGGTCCCCATGGACCACTCGCCGATGCAGCCCTCATCGATGCCGGTGGTGCCCGCTTAGCCATCTCCACTGACAGCTTTGTCGTCCGACCACTCTTCTTCCCCGGCGGCAACATCGGCGAACTCGCCATCAACGGCACCATCAACGATATTGCTATGATGGGAGCGCAGCCGCTGGCGTTAACCGCCAGTTTCATCCTCGAAGAGGGCATGCCGCTCGATCAACTCGGCGTAATTGCCGAGAGCATGGGGCGCGCTGCCCAGCAGGCCGGCGTTACCCTCATCGCTGGCGACACCAAGGTGGTCGATCGCGGCCACGGCGACGGTGTCTACATTACCACCACCGGTTTTGGTCTTGTGCCGGCAGGGATCATGATCGGCCCAGAACATGCTCGCCCCGGTGACGCGATCATCGTTAGTGGACCGATTGGTCTCCACGGGATCGCAATTCTCAGTGTGCGCGAAGGTATCGAATTCGGCGCACCGATCACCTCTGATACTGCCGCCCTTCACGGTCTGGTTAGCACCATGCTTGCCAGTGGGGCACGTATCCACACGCTCCGTGACCCAACCCGTGGTGGAGTTGCCGCCGCACTCAACGAAATCGCCACGACCGCTCAGCTCGGCATCGAAATCGTCGAACGCGACATCCCCATCCCACCCACCGTTCAAGCCGCCTGTGAACTACTCGGTATGGACCCACTCCATATCGCCAACGAAGGTAAACTGATCGCCTTCGTCGAGCGTAACGACGTCGAGCGTTTATTGACAGCCATGCGAACCCACCCACTAGGGCGCGATGCTACACTAATCGGCTATGCCACCACCGAGCATCCCGGTGTGGTCGTCGCACGCACCAGAATCGGCGGTATGCGTGTGGTTGACACCCTGGTCGGTGAACAACTGCCACGTATCTGTTAAACGTAAAGAGGCTAAACGCAAAGGCGCGAAGGACACAAAGGTTTTTGTGGGGAAGCCAATCAGCGCGCTTGCCTCAACATTCATCCATATCTCTGCGCCCTTCGCGACCTTTGCATCTTTGCGTTTACCATCCTCTACGTTTTTGCCCTCGCTGCGCCTTTGTGTTAACCGTCTTTGCCCCCGCTGCACCTTTTTTTGCTATAATGCAGCAAGATGCTTCGCTTTTGCACCGTGAAAGGAGGTGAGCGCATGACCGATCCTAACCTTGATGATCTTAGGTCCCACCGTAACAGTTCCTATTCGTATCTCTGCTGCTCACCTCTGAGAGGTTAATAATCGTATGAGTGACGTAAAAACCGACAAAAATCACATCGAACGTTACGATCCCGCAGCCATCGAAGCGAAGTGGCAAGCGAAGTGGGCTACCGACCAGATCTACCGCACTCCACCGATCGAGCCGGCCAAACCGAAGTATTACGTGCTCGACTTTTACCCCTATCCCAGCGGCGATGGGCTAAGCGTAGGACACTGCCGCAACTATGTACCTACCGATGTCGTCGCCCGCTACTACCGCATGCGCGGCTACAACGTCCTCCATCCAATGGGATGGGACGCGTTCGGTTTGCCGACTGAAAACGCAGCAATTAAGACCAAAACCAATCCGGCCGTACTTACTCGCCGCTACAGCGCCAATTACAAGCGCCAGATGAACATGCTCGGCCTGAGCTACGACTGGGATCGCGAAATTACCTCGTCTGAACCCGATTATTACCGCTGGACGCAGTGGATCTTCTTGCGCCTGTACCAGTCGTGGTATGACCGCCGTGTTGACAAAGCCCGCCCGATTAGCGAACTGGAGGCTGAGCTGGCCGAGCACGGCACCAGCCGGCTTGACTTATCATTAACCGAGCCACAAGTTACTGCCGAAGAGTGGCGCAATGCTACGCCGCTCCAGCGCCAAGAGATTCTCCGCCGTTTCCGCCTCGCCTATCGTGGCGAAGCCGTCGTAAACTGGGACCCGGTTGACAAGACGGTACTGGCAAACGAAGAGGTGTTACCCGATGGTACTGCATGGCGAAGCGGTGCAAAGGTCGAACGCCGTGTCCTGAAACAGTGGTTCTTCCGCATTACAGCCTACGCCGACCGTCTCGACCGCGACTTGGACACGGTCGATTGGCCGTCTAAAATCGTTACCATGCAGCGCAACTGGATCGGGCGCTCGCGTGGTGCGGAAGTGATCTTCCACACCGAGAGCGGCGATCCGATTATCGTCTTCACCACTCGTCCCGATACGTTATGGGGCGCTACCTTCATGGTGCTCTCGCCGGAACACCCGCTGGTGGCAAAGGTAACAACTGAAGCGCAGCGCGCACAGGTTGAGGCATATGTCGAACAAGCGCGTCAACGCCCTACCACCACTGCCGTCGCCGAGGAGAAGGAAAAGACCGGCGTCTGGACGGGGGGCTACGCGATTAATCCCGTTAACGGCGCTCGCATTCCGATCTGGATCGCCGATTATGTCCTGATGGGCTATGGCACCGGTGCAATTATGGCTGTGCCCGCTCACGATGAGCGTGACTTCGCGTTTGCGCTGAAGTACAACCTGCCGATCATTCCGGTCATCACCCGCCCCGACAACGCAGCTCGCTCGTTGCTCCGCACCGAGACAATCGCTGCCGATACTGCCGATGTACTCCGTGCCGCCGGTTTTACCGTTACTGCTCAAGACGACGGCAACCTGTTGGTCGAACTGTCCGGTGATCGAGCGCACGAGTATGCGACTATCGTGCAACCACGCTTGGGTAACGGCTGGACAGAGGTGGTCGGCTCAGGTTGGCTGTTCATCTTCCCCGATGCGGTGATTGAGCTAGATTCAATCGCTGCTGACGAGCAGATTACGGCACGTCTCTGTGCTGCTACCGGTAACGCTACCCTCCCATCGGCGATGGCGTATCTGCACAATATCCCGGCATATCGCGACATCATCTATCACGACGAGCGGGGGATACCGATTCACTCTGGCCCGATCAACGGCATTTCTGCCGAGGAGGCCATCGAACGCACGATCACCTATCTCGAACAGCAGGGGATTGGTAAGGGACGGACGAATTATAAAATGCGCGACTGGCTGATCAGCCGCCAGCGCTATTGGGGTACGCCAATCCCGATTATCCACCGCGAGGATGGACTAGAGATTGCGCTCAGCGATGACGAATTGCCGCTGACACTGCCTAACGTCGAGAGTTACGAACCGACGGCAACCGGCGAGTCGCCACTGGCCCTGATCGACGATTGGGTGAATGTGACACTGCCTGATGGCAGCCGTGGCCGACGCGAGACCGATACGATGGGAACGTTTGCCTGCTCATCGTGGTACTTCTTGCGCTTCGCCGATAACCACAACGACAAAGCACTCGCCAGCCCAGAGGCTCTTGACTACTGGCTGCCGGTCGATATGTACGTCGGTGGAGCCGAACACGCCGTTATGCACCTACTCTACGCCCGCTTCTGGACGAAGGTGCTTTACGATCTGGGGGTCGTTAAGTTCTTTGAACCATTCACTTGCCTGCGCAATCAAGGCCTGATTCTGGCCCCGGCGCGTGAAGTTAACGGCCAGATCATTATCGAGAAGATGTCGAAGTCGAAAGGCAATGTCATCACACCCGACGAGGTAGTGGCCGAACATGGCGCCGATGCGTTACGCGGCTACGAGGCCTTTATCTCCGACTTCGAGCTATCAGTGCCTTGGAATACCGATGGCGTACCCGGCGTCAAGCGCTGGCTTGACCGCGTGTGGCGGATCGTGCTCTATCCCACTGCCGAGCGTGGTCAGAGCACCACTCCGATGAGCGAGCGTCAGTTGCGACGAGTAGCCCACCAGACCATTCAGCGCGTCGAACAGGACATCCTAAACTTTAAGTTCAATACGATGGTCGCCGCACTGATGGAGTTTACCAATACACTCTACCGTGCTCGCGATGCCGGCTTGGCCGGTACACCGGCATGGCAAGAAGCCATCGAGCTGCTCTTGTTGCTGATGGCGCCGATCACGCCCCACATCGCCGAAGAGTTGTGGGCACGACTCGGCAAGCCGTACAGCATCCATCAGCAGCGCTGGCCGGTCGCCGATCCCGCCATCGCTGCCGAAGAAGAGGTTGAAATCGTCATTCAAGTTAACGGCAAGGTGCGTGGAAAACTGACCGTACCGGTTGAGATTGACGAAGCACAGTTGCGTGAGTTAGCGTTGAACAACGAACGGGTACAGCAATTTATCAATGGCAAACAGATCCGAAACGTGATTGTGGTACCCGGACGGTTAGTGAACGTGGTAGTAGGGTAATACGTAATACGTCTGACGGCGGTACCGGGAATGGAGTAACGTCGCTGGAATAACCTTCCTATACGCATTAAACCTGCTCTGGGTGCGGCAACCTCTCTGCCGCATTCCAGAGTAAAAAATGCCCGGATTCATAGCTCGCGACAACCGCAATCTATGAGATACCCGCCACGACGTTCATGAATCTCGCTGATGATACCCATATCAACCGACCATGCGTATCCCGCCAATCCTAACCCATCGCCTTATTCGCGCTTATCTCGTGATTGCCCTCGGTGCAGTGCTCTTTGCCCTCCGTCGCGTCTACCTCCCGACCTTCTTTGAACTGCAAGGGGTCATGTTCGATATCGCAGTACCCTCAGCGCTCAATAGTTGCTATAACCGACCCGCTCTCAACACGTGTAGCGATGCGGTAATTGTGGTGCTCACCGTTTTTGGCGTTGTAGCCGCAGTTGGCTGGGGTAATCTCGCGATGACGGTCTTTGCCCTCATTCTGGCCATTCCTCCCCTCGCCCTCTACTTCGCTCTCAGTCCGATCTGGCCGCCACTGATCGCGCTCGCCTTCATTCCGATTGCGCTCGAACTCGGTTTGTGGTTCCTCTTCCCGCGCCAACCAAATCAATCGTCTGAAGATGAGACTTGAATGCGCCATCGCAATGTTCACTCACCTAGACCCACACCAACCCTTTTCGCGCGATGCTGCAGATGTGGCTACCACATGAGCACTTAGGATAATAGAGCGACCGGTTATATCGCATCATCATCGATAATCGTCAACATCTGCTCATCCTGATCGGCAACCAGCTCACCCCCACTGATGCCGGTGAGTCGAAACACGATGGTCTCATCCTTTTCAGCAATCCTGTCACCGATCACTTCAATCACAACCGTGCGCGTTGTACCGGCCGGTGCCCCGCCAGGGAACACAAGGTCGCTCTTTATACCGTCTGGCACCCGATAATCGCTATCCGGTGATGCGGGGTTAACCGGACCAGGTTCGACAACATACGTTACCGTCACCTCTTTGTCGGTCGCTTCACGTAATTCGACGACCACTGCGCAGATAGTAATCTCCGGTGGATGACCCTCTATCAGTGGCTCGATCACCTGTACAACCACCAAACTTGTTCGTGTTGATGTTGCGTTTACCGTCGGTTCCACGGTTGCCGTTGGCGTCGCCGTCGGTTCTACCGTTGTCGTTGGTGTCGCCGACAGTTGGACCGGCGCCGTCGGCGTGTCCATCGGTTCCACCCTCGCCGTAGCGTCGCCGGAGGTTGGATCGGCGCCGTCGGCGTGACCATCGGCTGGATGCTTGGCGTCACCGGCGGTTCAACCGGTACCGAAGTTTCGATTGTGGCGAGTGTAGCCGTCGATGTTAATTCCACACGTGGCGTTGCTGTAGGTTCGGAACGTGGCGTCGTCGTCGGTGTGGCCGTCGGTTCCACCGTCGCCGTCGGTGTGGCCGTCGGTTCCACCGTCGCCGTCGTGGTCATCGGCGTCACTGTTGGTTCCACCGTCGCCGTCGGTGTGGCCGTCGGTTCCACCGTCGCCGTCGTGGTCATCGGCGTCACTGTTGGTTCCACCGTCGCCGTCGGTGTGGCCGTCGGCGCGGTCATCGGCGTCACTGCTAGTTCCACCGTCGCCGTCGGTTGCGCGAGCGGCGTTACTAAAGGTACGTTCGCCATTGTTGGTTTAGTGCTAAGCTTTTCCGGCGACATTGGCGTCGGCACGTCGATCAGCGCTGGAGTTGGCGTGAACGTTGGGAACGGTATCGGTGTAGCACGAGAAGTCGCTGTCGTCGGCGTCGGTGAAGCAGATGGTTTGGTAGGAGAGGAGACTACCGTTGCCGTCGGTGATGGCTGTGGCACGGTTGGAGTGACAGTTGACTGTGGTGGGATGACTACTATCGATACTGGCGTTCCGCGACTAACTTGATCAACGGTGAAATTATAGGTACGATTCGCAATCTCGGTCGCAGCCAGATTAGGGAAATCAGCAGCTACTTGGGCAAAACTGAGATTGGTTAGGAATGGTTCGTATATGTTTGCGATCAGAGAAGAACGTACTACGAACATATCGGCATCATCTGCGCGTTCAGCCCGAGCCAGTGTAAACGGCTTATCAACCGGCGTAAGCAGCCAAAAGATTGTTTGGATGACGCATAACACCGGCAATAACGCTAATCCGATTGCCAGTCCTATCGTCTGGAATAAATAGGTATGTCTTTTGGTTACTGAGATGTTGTCTGACAACTGCACAGCTTTATTCCTCAACACGACGCAATCGAATAGTAAAGGTGCAACCTTGGCCGGGGGTACTCCTTACGTTGATCGATCCACCTTGTAACTCGAGCAAGTGACGGGCAATGGGTAATCCCAACTCACCACTACGTTGAGACGAGTTATCATGTCGCTGAAACTGAGTAAACAACAGACCAGCTACATCGGTTGGGATAGCGGGACCGGTGTCACTCATCGAAAGCCAAATATCATTACCCTCGACACCGGCGCTGATCAGTACGCGCCCCTGGGTCACATAGCGCCGTGCATTATCCAACACCTGATAGAGCGCATGCTGTAACAATTCACGATCGGCCATCACCATCGGTAAATCAAGTGGCAGCGCCAGCGTTATTTGCACACCGCGTTCGGTAAACACTGTTCGCAACGGGCTGATAGTTGTCTCTACGAGTTGCGCCAACTCAGTTGCTTGCAGATGCACTTTTATTTGACCAGCTTCAAGCTGAGCTAACAGAGCCATGTTGTTGACCAGATTAATGATGTCGAACAAACGTTGTTGTACATTCCCTAACGCGCGAAGCTGCTCGGCGTCAAACTGATGGCTTGTGCGCTGCAAGAGATTAAAGTAATCGCGCACGTCTGTCAACGAAAAACGTAACTCTTGCGCAATGGTAGCGATCACATCGGTCTTAGCGCGATCAAGCCGAACCGCATTTGTATTGTCGTGAAGGACCATCACCTCACCGACGACATCACCATTTGATTGTCGCATCGGTGTCTTTCTCACCGTCAGAAAACGTTTCCCCACTGCAATCACACGATCGGCACGACCAAATAGTTCAGAATGAGAAACCCTGATCTCAGGCGGTAAATCGCGCAATAACAGTTCACCATGTACCGGGACAATCGGTTGCAAGAGCCGTTCAGCGGCGGTATTCAGCAAGATAATCCGTCCATCTGCATCGGTTACGATCACCCCATCGTCTATCGCGGCAAGGATTGCCCGCTGCCGTTCAGACTCGTGCTGCGCCAATTCATACTCAATCGCATTTACCAATGTTACCGCTGTCATATCGGCAATTGCCTGTATATGTGGCAGCACCGCCGCCGATAACCCCTGCTCTGTGTGCGCAAATATCAACATTCCGACCATTTGCCGATCACGACGCAGTGGTACGGTCAATAGCCCAACAATACCATGCTCGGCGCAAACCGTCTCGATGGTAGCAGTTAACCGATCTTCTTGCGGTGGCAATGCCGTCCACCGGTAACGAGTCAGTGTCGCGCAAAAAGAAGCCACGCAAGCGCTACCGAAAACAGGTGGCAATGCCGTCCACCGGTAACGAGTCAGTGTCGCATAGGGCAACGGAGCAGCGGGTCGCAGCCGAAAATTCCAACCGGCCGGCCCTGGAAGCAACGCAATCGCTTCGATCCCAGGCACGAGATCGACAGCACTGGTAATGGCAATCTGCAAGACTACCTCAACCCGTCGTTCTTGGTTGAGCTGGCGACTCGTTTCATACAAATGCAACAGAATAGAGGTCATCTGGTTAACCGCCAGCGCCAGTCGCCCCAGTTCATTTTCGTCACGCACATTGCTACGCTGAGCAAAATCTCCTGCACTCACCGCATCGGCTACAGCAACCAACTCATCGATGGGGTGGGTGATTCGGCGTGCTACTCCATACCCAACCAACACCGACATTACGACCAATACCACTGTGATCCCTATCACCACGTTCCGACTACCGGCCCATACACTGAGTAGCACGTCGCGTGATAAGCCAACGGCAAAGTAACCGTACTGTAATCCCCGAATCAGGAACGGCGCATAAACAAGCTGATATTCTTGCTCATCCAACCTGACGGTGGTGAGGAGTGAACAGGATAACAACGTCATCGATTGTACGGCTGTCGCGGTCTCGCCACTGAGCAGCCCGATGTCAAGGCAATTACCTTGCTCGTTCATCGCTACAAGTGTCTCGATCTGAGCCGGTTTCAGCCGTAACGCCGGTTGCGTATTCGTCGGAGTCGTTGTTACCAGTACAGCACCATCATTAGCGAGGATCGCGATGACATCTGCCTGACTCCGTGCTTGCAGGGTCATAAGTATATGATCGAGGCGCTGGGCAATGAAAACGCCACCAAGTAACCGCGCAATCTCACCTTCCCCAGCACGAGTGTAGACAGGGGCAACGGTAAAAAAATGCACGACATCACTACCGTCAGGTCGGCGGAAGGCGATCAACCCACTGTATGGCGCACCAAGCACATCATTTGTCCCGCTCGGTGTCTGCTCGGCGCGCAACACCTCTTCGATCGGTAGCAAACCAGCTACATTTGTGCTGGCATACTGTACCGGTTCTCCACTAGTTGGCGAACTTTCCCAATCGAGTAACGTTGCGCCGGTCTCGTCGAAAATAATCAATCGATCAGGTGAGACTTTTTCATTGATCTGCCCCAACGTCCAGAGACCGCCTACTGCGACAGCTAATCCATCAGTATCGCGCAGGGTCATCGCCTCGATAACGGACGGCGTACCGGTATCTGCGTTGGCAGCGGTGTACACAATCTGACCGAGGTAGGCAATACTACTAATTTCACGCAATGCCAGCTCCTCGGCAAGCCGCCGTGCGATCTGACCAAGCTGATTGTTGAAACGTTCCTGCCAGCTACCTGCGACCAATGTAATAGCAATACCCGAACCGACCAGTAAGACCAAAACGATCAGCGCCAGATAGGGCAGAATGATCGTGTATTGAATACGTGAACGGAGGATGTGAATAACATGGCGCACAATGAACTCCGCCATCAGTATCATGCATGAAGATACATAGAGACATTCACCACTTTGGTCAATCGCCATCACGGGCTACCGGCAAGGCAAAGGCAAACGTACTACCGGCTCCTTCGCGGCTACGTAACCAGATTTGACCACGGTGTGCTTCAACCGCTAACTTGCAGAATGTCAGACCAAGACCGGTGCCACGTCCCTTCTGCTGCTGCACCTGACCAAATTTTTCGAATATCCGCGCGTGGTATTGAGGTGGAATACCGGGACCCTGATCGGCCACCCAGTATATCAGCCATCTCCCTGCCGGTAATGACGGTAACGTCATCGGCAGGTCTGGATGGACACCACCGAGTGTATCGGCGTCCAACTCGATCTGACGGGCGCCGATCGTTATGATCCCATTTTCGGGCGAGAACTTAATAGCGTTGTCGATCAGATTCTGCAAGACCCGAACGATCTTTTCGCGGTCAGCTTCAAACAGCGGCAATCCGACCGCCAGGTCCTGCGCCAATTGCACTTTTCGTTGTTGGGCATAGACTTGCAAGCGTTCAATAGCTTCATCAACCACAGCATACGGCGAGAGTGGTTCAAGGTTCAGGATCATTCGCCCTTGCTCCATCTTGCTGATGTCGAGCAGCGTGTTGATCATCTCGAGCATCGCCTGGCTCCCCTGATACGCGATGTTCAACATCTCTTGTTGCTGTGGCGAAATCGGCCCGCCCAAGCCACGCTGCACCATCATGATGCCGTTCATAATTGCCGTTAGCGGGGCGCGCAGATCATGAATGAGCATACCGGTGTAATCGTCGCGCAGCCGGGCGAGTTCGCGCTCCTTATCAATATTCTCGAACATGGCAAGACGGCCAATCTGCATACCGTGAGTATCGAGCACCGGCAAGATGGTATGGCGCAGGTAGCGAGTCGGTCCTTCGATCAGTTCGATCTCGAACACTCGATGTGGTTCCCCATCATTCAACCATGCCGGTTCTTCGACCACCTGGGCCCGCTCCATCAACTCGGCAATCAATTCATCGAGCCGCAACCCGATTAACGCTTCACGGGAACGGTGAAAGAGCCGTGCCGCAACAACATTACTCGCTACCACCACACCACGCATATCGGCCATTAAGATCCCACTATTGGTCGAATTGACAATGGCCTCAAAGCGATCGCGCACGGTACTCACCTGTTGAAACAGGAGAGCGTTCTCAATTGCGATACCAATAGTCGCTGCCATCCGGGTAAGGCGAATCGCCTCTTCTTCGGTAAAACGACCGGTTCGTTTATTGAGTAACTCAATTGCTCCAATCGTGCGGCCCTTGACCACAATTGGTACACAGAGGATTGAATGAACGTTATAGCCGATCCCCTCACTCACGTTCCGATAGAATCGCGGATCATACTCAGGATCATGCACAATCGCATATTGCTGTGTACGCACAACGTCACCGACAATCCCTACGCCCGGTGGTATTCGTTGGCCGATCAGTTTCTCTTGCCCACCTGCTAAGGTGATGACAAAGACCATCTCTCCGGTCTCTTCATCAAGCATCAGCAACGAACCGGCCTCCACCCGAAAGAACTGATTGATCTTTTCCATCACCAGATGGTAAATATCGCGCGGATCGAGCATCGAATTAACAGCGGCGGCAATATCGTTCAACGTCATCAATTCGGCGTTACGATATTCTGCTTCTTCAATGGTGCGAAACGCGGTAATCGCCGCTGCCAATTGACTGGCCATGAGGCGGATGCTCGATATTTCTTGATCATCAAAATGGCGTGGCTGCTCGATAGAAGCAACTACTAATGCTCCGATCACTCGGTCCTGTGCTACCAGCGGAATAATAAGGAGCGAGCGCACCTGCGCTTCGGTCAACATCGTCAATATCTGCAACAACATCGGCGAGCGGTATCGCTCGCGTGGCAACTCGGTAATATCGTGGATTTGATACGCCTGTCGTTGCTGCAAGGCGCGTTGCATGATCGGCAAATCGCTCATTGGGATGGGCGGGGGGAATGAGATACGAGGGGGAAAGGTGCTTACCAATGAGATCGATTCGCCTCTGGCATCGAGCAACAACACACCACAGAGCGCAACGCCTAACCCCTGCACAAATTCGTTCAGTGCCAGCAATAACAGTTCATCGAGGGTAGCTGCCGTCTCGATTGCAGTGGAAATGCGTAGTAGCCCTTGTGTGTTCGGCTCAGATTGTTTTGAAGAGGACACTGGATCACTCATAGTAGTCACGACGAACTTACCAACCGATACACTGGTGCTGAATCATCTCCGTTGGATAAGCTAACCGGTGCCAATGGATCAAGTGTAAACTGATGAACATTGGTCATCTTGAGTACCGAATCACCAACTATAATCTCATCATTCCGTGCTAGTTGGTACAATCGGCGTACCTCGCACATCGCGGTTCCCGTCCACACCAGCGTAGCGATTTGCTCATCTTCAATGACCCCCACGGCCAGCTGGCCGGTAGTCACACCGCCGGCAATTGTGACATCGACACCCAATTCCTGCTGCCACCGAAGACGCAGGCGGGGCACTGCCGCCTGAATTTGTTGCGCTGCCTGCAAAGCACGTGTGGCGTCATCGAAGCGTGGTTGTGGAAAGCCAAACGCTGCACAGAAGCTGCGCTCATCAAGAATAATGTAGGCGCCCTGCAACTGATGCACGATTGCCCGACACTCACTGTGGAATGGACCGGTAATACGCTCAATCAGTTGATGTACGGTCATATCGGTAAGACGCTCAATCCCACGGAGACAACCATACACCAACGTGGCCGTCATAACCTGCGGCTGTAGGGCTTGCATCAAACGAGATCGATTGCCCATCAACTCGCGAATAGTTTCGGGCGCGAGGTATGCACTGAGCAACCGACGTGCCCGTACTACTTCAGCCGGTTCGACAATTCCCTCGTAGCGGTGGTGTACCATCACCGATACAGCATACGCTGCTAATGCCGCGACCAGTGCTAAAGAACGCCGGCTGTAACGATACGGCATTGGGTCGGCCAACGTTAGTACGCCCAATGGACGATCCCCATGGAATAGTGGCATCGCCAGTGCAGAACGCATCAACTCCAATCCCGGCGTCGGGATCCAGCGCGTATCGCGTTCGATGTCGTCGATGATGACCCCCCGCTGAGTCCGTAATACCCAACCGGCTAACCCGTGCTTAAGGATTGGGGCAGCAGCTACATTGAGTGGTAGAATATTACCCTCATTTAAGGTAATCCTCGCCCGTATTACGTTGGCTTCAGGATCGATGAGCAGAAAGGTACCGTGACTCGACTCTGTCACTTCAGCCGCAATCTGTAACAACTCCGTTAATGCACGTTCAAGACTAGGCTGTTCGATAACGCTCGTGATCACCCGATCGAAGGCATCTAAGCGGCGTTGTTCCCGCGTACACCACTGCCGATATGTCGCCGCCTGAAGTTGGATGGCCAGGAGGTTTACTGCCTGTGTCACGAACTGCTCCTGTTCGTCATTCAGACGCACATCCGTACCGGTGATCATGAGACACAAAACCCCAAGTGGCGCCTGTTGTATCCACAACGGCCAGCTCACAACCGTTAACGATTGCGGAGAAGTTGTCGCCAGTAAGCTGCGCATCTGCACACTCGAAAAACGTGCTACACGGCGCTCACGCAATGCCCGACCGAGCGCACTCCCATCCTTATCAAAGGTGACCGTTCGGTTTACACTGGCGATCCCCCAACCGGACGTAGGGATCAACACCCCTCGCTCGGCATCGTGTAAGAGCAAAATCGCTCCCTGCACTGCCAAATGTTCAGATAGATACTCGGCTACGACGGTAATCATTGTATCGCGGTCGGTCAGTTCACCAAGGCGCTGTGCCAGCATCGCCAACGTTGATGAGTGCGGGACCGCAGCAATTGCATCGGAGACCGTTTGTCGTAGCGAGACTAGCGGATCGTTATCGGTTAACGGTGGCAAATCAGCCTGTAACACTGTGGTCGCATGACGACGCATTTCGCTCAGCGCATAGCGCAAACTCATCCATGCTGCCGCCGCCAAAGCTATTCCGATCACACCGCCAAAAAGTAAAGCGACGAGCAAGGTTATGGTCGGCGTTTCGGGGAATTGGCGATTGACGATGGTAATCAGAGCGTACAGCAATAAACCGAGCGAAATACCGCCAGGTATGGTTAGGGCAAGGATACGACGAATATTACTACGTGGTAGATACACAGCGACTCCGCGACGGTAATAGTCTTTTTCTGTTACTCTATGAACGATCGAGTGTCCGCAGAGTTGCATCTATTTTACCAAAAAAGATGACCGGTACACGATACGTGACCGGCCATACCCTGGAGCGGGAGACGGGATTCGAACCCGCGACCTACACCTTGGCAAGGTGTCGCTCTACCAACTGAGCCACTCCCGCACACCACGCCAGCATTATACACAACTCACCCGATTTGTCGAGTCGCCGTTAGTGTCTTACACTACTCCATAGCAATAGTGTTCGTATCCTCATCTAGTATCATATCCGTAGGTCAGATCGTAATGTCATGGTTAAACCGCCTATGACTATGCTGCTTATCCTTGATTTTTCAGGGACGCTGAGCGTCGCTGCGGTACAGTTTGGAACACCGGAATACCTCGGCCGCGCATTACAGGAATCCGGTTTGGCAGCGCTTGGGGTTGACGAGACAGTCTATTGGCGTGAGATAGTCAAACCAACGTGGGAAGAAGGAAGTACCAGCACTGCTGGGTTAGCCAACTTGATCGCCCGCCGGGTATGTGCGATCGGCGGTGCTTCAGAACCAGCCTATCAAGCTGCACAACGCTTTACCCAGATGTATATGGCTGCTTCGGCGATCGATCCGGCATGGCAGCCACTGTTCGATACTGTGCGCTCTATCCCTACCGTCATCCCGTTGATCGCAACCGATCATTACGCAGAAGCTACCCTCCAGATCACTACCCAGCTCACCACGCTGGGATGGCAAGCCGCGTCGCTTCGCGTGCAACGTGGTCATTGCCGGGCTATCGCCCAATACAAAGCTACCCGACCGTATGCCATCGTACCGGGAACATTGTTCAATCACCGCCGTACCGCGTTGATCGCCAACTCTGCCGATCTTGGCGTGATCAAAGCTACACCACGATTCTGGCAATGGGTGCGTATAGCTCTAGGCGTGCAGCCACTGCGAATTGTACTGGTTGATGATTTTGGGGCAAGCGAGAATCTGGACGACTTTTACGCCAATCCAGAGCGGGTGACACATCGCCGCCAGCAAACCGTTGCCGCTCTCCAACGAGTCTTTGCCGCATCGATACAGACAGTGCAGTTCGTTCTCGACCATCCGCTTGACCGCACAGTTACCGAAGTGACCGAATTGATACGGCGGTACCAGTAGCCTCGCTCGCACTAAACAACACAAAACGGGGACGAGCGCGAGCCTCGTCCCCGTACCATTGCCGATCAGTCCGAACTAGAAGTCCATCCCAGCACCGGCGCCGGCACCGGCGCCGACAGCCGGTTTCTCTTCGGGAATGTCGGTAATCAGCGCCTCGGTGGTCAGGATCATCCCGGCAATCGAAACTGCGTTCTGCACCGCACTGCGCGTCACTTTCACCGGGTCAATGATACCCTGCTCGATCATGCTGCCATACTGGCCGGTCAGCACGTTGTAGCCGATGGTTTTATCGCCCTTCTCCTCCTGCAAGCGACGGACATTGGCGATAATCACCGAGCCGTCCTCGCCGGCGTTGCGGGCAAGGATGCGCAACGGCTCTTCAAGCGCACGGCGCAGGATTTGGAGACCAACCTTCTCGTCCTCGTGAGCAACCTGCACCTTGTCAAGCGCCGGGATAGCGTTGATCAACGCCACACCACCACCGGGCACGATACCCTCTTCGACCGCTGCCCGCGTTGCGCTCAGCGCGTCCTCGACACGGTGCTTCTTCTCCTTCAACTCAGGCTCGGTCGCTGCACCGACCTTGATCACGGCCACACCACCGGCCAGCTTCGCCAGTCGCTCTTGCAGCTTCTCACGGTCAAAGTCGCTGGTCGTAGTTGCAATTTGGGCACGGATCTGCTCAATGCGCGCACGGATCGCAGCTTCGTCACCACGGCCCTCAATAATGGTGGTGTCGTCCTTGGTCGCAATGACCTTGCGCGCGCGGCCTAGGTCTTCAATCGTCGCGCTATCGAGCTTGCGACCGATCTCCTCGCTGATCACGGTACCACCGGTGAGAATGGCGATGTCTTGCAGCATTGCCTTGCGGCGATCACCAAAGCCCGGAGCCTTGACTGCCAGCGCGTTGATCGTGCCGCGCAGCTTGTTGACGACCAATGTCGCCAACGCCTCGCCGTCTACATCCTCGGCGATGATGACAAAGTTCTTCGTGACCTGCAATACCTTCTCAAGGATCGGCAGGATCTCTTGGATGCTGCTGATCTTCTTGTCGGTGATCAGGATGTAGGGATCGTCAAGCTCTGCTTCCTGCCGCTCGACATTGGTCACCATGTAGCCCGAGATGTAGCCACGGTCGAACTGCATGCCTTCGGTGTACTCTTTCTCGAAGGTCACGCCCTTCGACTCTTCGACGGTGATGACGCCATCCTTGCCGACCTTCTCCATCACCTCGGCGATCAGCTCACCGATCTCACTGTCGGCCGCCGAGTTGGTCGCTACGTGCGCAATGTCAGCACGGTCACGTACCGGCACGGCGCTCGCCTTAATGGCGGCCACCAGCGCCTCGGCACCCCGATCAAGGCCGCGCTTGATCAGCATCGCATTCGCACCGGCTGCGACAACCTTTAGACCCTCGGTAACAATCGCCTGAGCCAATACGGTGGCAGTGGTAGTACCGTCACCGGCAACATCGTTGGTCTTGGTGGCTGCTTCCTTGAGAAGCTGCGCGCCCATGTTCTCGAAGGGATCTTTCAGGTCGATCTCCTTCGCAACCGTTACACCGTCGTGCGTTACCGTCGGCGAACCGAATTTCTTGTCGATCGCCACATTGCGGCCACGCGGGCCAAGGGTCGTCTTGACCGCATCGGCGACGAGGTCAACACCACGCTTAAGCGCGCGGCGAGCTTCTTCGTTGAAAGAGAGCTGCTTTGGCATAAGATCTATTATCCTCCACTGATTTCAATCGGTTGTCAGCCTGAGAATAGCGTGACGGGCGGTTACTCCTGAACAATGCCCAGAATGTCCTTCTCCGACAAGATCAGGTACTCGACATCGTCGAGCTTGAACTCGGTACCGCTGTACTTGGCAAAGATCACGCGGTCCCCGACCTTGACGCTCATTGGGATCAGCTTGCCATCGTCATCGCGGCGCCCCTCACCAACAGCCAATACCGTACCTTCCATCGGGCGCTCTTTGCTGGCCGTGTCAGGCAGGAAAATACCGGTTTTGGTCTTCTCTTCACGCTCAACCGGCTTGACCACCACGCGGTCGCCAAGAGGTCGGATGCGGAAATCCGCCATAGTTGTTATCCTCCGTTCGCTATACAATCCAACGGTTTGCAAAGTTACCAATGATTAGCACTGTCAACTCAAGAGTGCTAATCCGTTGGTAATAGTACACAAGATTAGGCTGTTTGTCAAGTAAATTTTAGCACTCGTCGAAACTGAGTGCTAAGGCATGGGGTTCGACCACCAGTTACACAACGGTTCGCGTCACCCACTACCTTCTGCAACTGCCAACGCTACACTACCCACCCCCAACAACCCAACCAGACACCACAGCATGCCTTCGTAGCCACTACTACCGATAAGCACCCCTGCCCCAACCGGGGCAACAGTACGGGCAACGGTTATGAGGGCGTTTTGCCAGCCGCTGATCACACCATAGTTGGTCACCCCGTACTGCTCGGCAAGCAATGCCGCTCGCATGATCGTTTGGGTGCCGGCGCCGGCGCTGAAGAGGGCTATGTACAACAAGGCTGCGCCTGGCTGATGAGAGATGAGCAGGATGATCAGCCCTCCAATCTGCATGAGAAAGAGTCCAAGGGTAACCAACCGACGTGATCGGCGCTCTCCGATGGGTGCGATTAGCAGCCGGCCGGTGAGCGACATGAGGCCGTGCAAGCCTGCAATCGTCGATGCCACGTCCAAACTCATTCCGCGCACGAGCAACAACGGAATGAGATGAACCGTCATCGCAACGGTGACAAAACCACTGAGAGCAAATGCTACGCTGAGCAACCAGAATCGTCGTTCCCGTAGCACATCGCGCGGACGGAGCGATGGTTCGGCGACGATGGCCTGGACTTGTGCACTCTGATCACCATCTGGGGCTAAACCGAGATCGACCGGCGAACGACGTATCAACAGCGCGTGTGGCAGAATGGTGAGCGCCAAAATGGCCGCCAGTACCCACAATGCGGACCGCCACCCCATCTGCTCCACTAACCGGCCGGCCAGCGGGATGAAGAACACACTGGCCCACGCTCCGAAAAAGGTTAAGACTTGCAGAGCTTTTCCCCGTTTGCGACGAAACCATGTCACCACAATCGCAAACGCCGGTTCGTAGAGCACGGTTGCACTCACCACGCCTATCCCGGCCATAACCAGATAGAGCTGGAGCGGATTCGTCACGTGTGACCACAAAAGCAGCAAACCACTTCCGCCGAGCGACCCCATTGTCATCAGACTACGTGCGCCGTAGCGGTCGAGCCACCAACCGACTATCGGTGCAGCGATGCCATTGGCGAGCAGCGCGACGGTAAATCCGGTGGCAATCGTCAGCGATTCAACCCCGAAGTCTCGTGCCATCGGCAAGATGAAGACACTGTAAGCGTAGTACAGAATGCCCCACGAGATCACCTCTGTGATCGACACCGCTACCAGCATTATCCAGCCGTAATAGATGCGCCTATAAAACCGGCTTTTCAGCAACATGAGCTAGTTGTCACGTTCAGTGGGATCGTCGTCGAAAATAAGGCCGGAATGGTTGAACAGCATCCCGTCTCGGTTCCGGTCGGGCCGCTACAGACCCCGGTTGCAGGCAATTCCAGCTCAACTCGACGGGCCGCTTCCCAATCCCCACAAAGTGCTGCCGTTACCGAACGTGCCTGTTCGTAGCCGGTGAGGAGAAGAAACGTGGGAGCACGACCATAGCTCTTCATCCCGATCATGTAGAAGTCGGGTTCGGGATGGCTCAATTCATCAACACCGTGTGGCCGGACCGTCCCACAACTGTGCAGATTCGGATCGATCAGCGGTGCTAGGACCGTCGGTGCTTCGACCACCGGATCGAGCGCTAGACGCAGCTCGCGCAACGGTGCGAGATCGGGACGAAAACCAGTACACACGACAATTTCATCAACGGGAGGTAGCGTTCGGGTGCCGTCGGAGATAACTAATCCGGTATCAGTCATCGCTACTTGCGCGGTCTGCCAGCCGGTTACTACCTTAACCCGCCCTGAATCAACCAGAGTGCGTACCTGCATCCCGAGTAAACCACGAGTAGCTAAAGCATCGGCCACGCCACCCCCGAAGATGCGTTCAAACTGAGCTGCTTCCCGACGTATTACCCACCATACCTCGGTCCGCGGCGCAACTTCACCTAAGCGGAACAGATCGAGCAGCGTGTTAAAGGCTGAGTGTCCGCTGCCGGCCACAAGTACTCGTCGGTTGGCGTAACGCTCCCGATCACGACCTAAGACGTTAGGAATGCCGTAGAACATATGAGCTGCAGCATTGCGTTCACCAAGCGCTGGTACACCACCGGCACCGAGCGGGTTGGGTGAACGGTATGTCCCTGAAGCATCGATGACGGCACGTGCCAATAGTGATGTCTCCTCTCCCGTATCATCAACCAGCGTCAGTTGAAACGGTATCCCCTTCCGATCAAGCCCACGTTGACGGTCATGACCAAGCCGATTCACGGCTACCACTTTGCGACGGTAGTGGATGTGCGGTGCCAACGCCGGTAAGGACGCTAGTGGCAGAAGATACCGCTCGACCAACTCAGCACCGGTCGGAAATTCATCATCCGCCGGTGCTTGCCAGCCGGCAGCCTGTAACAAGCGGTAGGCCGCCTGATCGAAGCAATACCGCCACGGGGTAAACATTTGGACATGACCCCAACGCAATACGGAAGCTCCGGCTTGTTCACCCACTTCGATAACCACAAACGATTCGCCACGTTCAGCAAGATGGGCCGCAGCCGCTAACCCAACCGGACCGGCACCGATGATGGCAATTGGGAGTGACATCGTTCTCACCTTCCTTCCATGTTATGTTGACGCGGTACGTTACTATGACACGTTCCAGGATGTCTTATCGATATATTGATATACATCAATAAAATACCGAACTAAAAAGCTGCTGTTCGTTGTTCGTCAGCAGCTACCCGTCTAGATTGGCAAAAAACTGATCGATCAGCGCCTTCACTGTTGCCAACACTTCACGGCGTACTGCATAGTATACCCACTGACCACGTCGCACCCGCTCGATCAGGCCACCGTTGCGCAACAAACGGAGGTGATGCGATACGGTCGGCTGCTTCACCGGTAAGGATGCTTCGAGATCACATACACACACGTGCCCGCCATGACGAGCTAGCAGCGCTAACAAACGTAGCCGGATTGGATGCGCTAGTAATGCTAGAGTGTCGGCGAGTTGTATTGCCTCGGCATCGGTTAACGGAATGTCGGTGATCGGTGTGCAGCAACGCGATTCGTCACTCGTGATAGTGTTCGGTATAGGGGAAGTCTTCACTACCACTCCTTACTTCTGATCGTCAGAGGTATGATAGACGACATATTGACAATTGTCAATATGCATCTTTTGTCCCCCCTAATGAACACCAGAAACGACCGTGTTGATCCCTTCTGCCCTACGAAAAACCTTTGTGTCGAATGACGCTCACGACTTCTTCGGGATGTGATTCTGATCACCGATGATCACACGCTCGTTTACCCAACCACTGATCACGACTGAACGGTTGTCGCGGCGATGTTGGTAGTTCCGGCTCCTCGCGCTTCTTTCACGTCGGTCCACAAACGAGCCACATCGGCGAGGAGCTTGCGTAATTGCAAGCGGAGTGCGGCCTGTGCGTCAGGGTCATCAACTTGTTCGCCATCTCCTGTACTGTCTCCTGAGTTGCCGGTCTACCGTCCATCTTCAACCATATCCGCGCCCAGAGCGCTTTGATCTTCTCACCGACTGCACCAGCCAAGTGTTTACCCGCTTCCCCGGCATCCTGTCCACCGGCCTTGACAAGATACAAGAGCAGCGATGCTAAAACCGGTACTATTTGTTGGATAGAGTTTGAGGATCCATCGTTACCCTACGTCTCGTTGGTTTGATACTGACCCGTCGCATATGTTCCGCTATAATTCTAACATACCTGTCACACAAATGTTCGCTTACCAAAGGTACACGAATGATGACATTATGTCACCAAGATACTTTATGTAAAAACTTTCTCGTATTCTTTAACATATTCGAATTGGTGTATTTCACGTAGATTTAACATTCACTTAACCAACGACTCGCTGTCAGAAGCGTATAATAGAAAGCGGTCGAGGAAACATTTCTGTTCCTGTCACAATCTTCAACGATGGTATAATGATCACTCGACACATTATCTCGCTGAGCCTCATAGCGCTGTTGCTGACCGCGTGCGTGGGTAGTTCTCCTACCGAACCCTCGTCTACACCGGTGCCCTTACCGGCTACGTCGCCGCCTTCGCCAACGGCGGCTCTTTTATTGCCTGAAGTCGATTTCTCATCATTAAGCGGTGAAATCAAGATCGATGGCTCAAGTACGGTCTTTCCAATCACTGAACGGGTTGCACTTGCATTTAACGAACTTTCACCCCAAGTAACAATTCGGCTTGGTGTCAGTGGAACCGGGGGTGGTTTCTCGCGCTTCTGCGCCGGCGAGACGGATATTTCCAACGCCTCACGTCCGATCAAACAGAGCGAGATGGAAACCTGTACTGCCAACGGTATCACCTTTGTCGAGTTGCCGGTTGCTTTCGATGGTCTTTCTGTGGTTGTTCATCCGCAAAACGATTGGGCGCAATGCCTCACAGTGGCTGAGTTGAAACGAATGTGGTCGCCTGAGGCGGAGACGGTGATTACACGGTGGAATCAGATACGCGCCGATTGGCCTGATGCACCATTGCATCTGTACGGCGCCGGTATCGATTCGGGAACCTACGATTACTTCACGTCAGCTACTGTCGGCCAAGAGGGTGTCAGTCGTCGCGACTATATAGCCAGCGAAGACGATTACCTTCTCGCCCAAGATGTTGCTGGCGACCGATTTGGATTGGGCTTTTTCGGTTACGCCTATTATGCCGAATATGCCGACCAGTTGCGTGCAGTAGCGATAGACAACGGAAACGGTTGCGTCGCTCCATCGATTGAGACCATTAGTAACGGTCAATATCAACCGCTGGCCCGTCCGATCTTTATTTATGTTCGGGCCGATCGGTTAGCACAGGCGGAAGTACGTACATTTGTCGACCTGTATTTGCAAAATGGTTCGTTGTTTGCTACTCAGGCGTTATACGTTCCCTTACCAAGCACTGCCTACGAATTAGCACTACGCCGCGTCGAACGACGACGGACCGGCTCCATCTTTTCTGGTGGCTCTCAAGTAGGGCTTTCAATTGAACAATTGTTGCAACTTGAGGATCGTTAGCCATGCGGTTTCCCATTCGTCTCAAATTACTAGGTGCATTAGCCATTGACCTTGTCTTGATGATGGTCTTAGGCTACTTTGCTACGCACCAAATGGCAACGATGAATGAACGTGCCGTCTTTATCGAGCGCCATACCATTCCTTCACTCGATACGGTTGGTGATATGGTAGCAGCGATCAATCGTTACCGTGCCCGCCAGCTCGAGTTCTTGATTTATACCAACCATGGCGACCGCGAGCGGTTACTGGAGCACATGCACGCTCTCGAGTACGAGATGGCCACTTATTTTACCACCTATCGCCCTTTGATTAGCTCTGCCCGCGAACAAGAGCACTTGGCGGCAGTCGAAGCAGCATGGCACGAGGTCGTGCAGGCCAACCACGGGCGATTTATTCCAGCCGTGCGCTTGGTGAGTGACGGTAGCGTCCAACCGTTCTATTCGCGGATGAACCCGTTTTATGAAAAGCTCGATCAGGCGATGACTGCATTGGTACAGGAGAATAAACAACAGGCCCGTGCCTCACTCGATGTAGTTGCCGCTAGTTATGAGGCTGCCCGTACCTTTATCTTGTTCGATACCGTGATGGCAATCATCATCTCGGCTGTAATCGGGCTATTCCTTTCAGCGCGGATTGCCCGCCGTTTACAACGACTGGCACAGGCGGCTCATCAAGTTGCTGCCGGTAATTTCGTCGGTGCGATTAATGAGCGTATCCGCGATGAAATCGGTGATCTGGCACAAGCGTTCGATCAGATGTTGGAAAGTCTGCGATCCCAACGTGCTGAATTGGAAGAACGTAACCGTGCCTTGCAAGATAGCCTTGCCCGTCAAGAACAATTAATGGCTGAAGTGATCCGCGGAAAACAGGCAGAAGCTGAGGCTGAACGAGCACGTGCAGCGGCTGAAGCAGCCAGCCAAGCCAAGAGTGCATTCCTTGCGACTATGAGCCACGAGCTGCGCACACCATTGAATGCGATCCTCGGGTATGCTCAATTACTCCATATCCAAAAGATTGTGCCCGATAGCCATATATCGTACCTCGAACGTATCCTGACTTCTGGCCGCCATCTGTTGTCGCTTATTAGTAACGTGCTCGACTTTGCCCGTATCGAACAAGGTGCGCTCGATCTTGATTATCGACCGGTGGAGGTGGCAGCTCTGGTTGAAGAGGTCGTGTCAATGACGTTGCCTTTGGCTCAACGTCATCACAATCGAATAGAAACAGATTGCCCACCCGAGATCGGCGTTATCAAGACCGATGACCGCCGATTACGGCAAGTGTTGATCAATCTGTTGAGCAATGCCGCAAAGTTTACCGAAGATGGTCTTATCCGGCTCGAAGTAACCGCCATCCAACACAACGGTCGAGACGGTCTGCGTTTTGCCGTCCATGATACCGGGATCGGTATTCCGCCCGACAAACAACACAAGCTCTTCCAGCCCTTTAGCCAAGTCGACGATTCGGTCACCCGCCGCTATGAAGGTACCGGCCTCGGCTTGGCGCTCAGCAAGCAGATCGTCGAAGCCCTCGGTGGCACCATTACCGTGCAGAGTACGGTGGGCGTTGGCTCGACCTTTTCCATCTGGATCCCGGTAGTTCCAGTGCCAACATCTTCGCGCGCATCGTTCTCAACTCCAATGCAACTCGCAGGAGATATCGCATGAGCTTTATTTTAGTTGTCGACGATAACTTCGATAATCGCCATATTCTCGGCCAAATGCTCAGTTTCAGCGGATTTCCCGTTGAGATGGCAGCAAATGCACTTACAGCAATTGACATCGCTCGCCAACGGCGTCCTAGTCTCATCTTAATGGATTTGTCGATGCCCGGACTTGATGGATGGACGGCTACCGAATACGTTAAAAACGACCCCGATCTCCGCGATATTCCGGTGGTCGCCGTCAGCGGTCACGTCACCCGCAATGACATTGAGCGGGCTAAGCGTGCCGGATGTGTAGAGTTTTTAGCCAAACCGATTGATTATGACCAGCTCGTGACCATTGCCCGTCGCTACGTCCAACACAACTCAACATAACTGACCAAAGTCGGAATGTACAGACCTCGGCGCGTTCTCGTTTGGGTAAATCTGAGGTACCATACCATCAGGGCGGTGGATCGTTCCCGTTATTACCACATTGCACCGCTCACAAGCGGTGTCTTGCCACGCTACGACGGCTACTCACACATCCTTCGCGCTTACAGTGCTTAGCAGTGCTAAGCCTAGAAGATGGTGGTATGGACTCTAACCTACTTCCGCTCATTACCTGCCCTCACCACCCTACTGTCACCTTAATGGTTGAGCAGATCGAGTATGCGACCGATGGCACTATCGAACGCGGTTATCTGCGCTGTCCACACTGTACGAGAAGGTATCCGATCACCGATGGAATTCTTGATGTGCTCGGTACCCAATGGCCCGCGAGTATCGCGCAATGGGTAAACGAAATGCCACCGGCGGCATGGGCGTATGAACGAACGTGGCGACCTCTCGCCCTCAGCCTCCTTAGCGGCGAGCAATTTCCGCTTGAACGCGAGCTACACCTGATCACCGAATTGGCCGGTGTCGAGCGTGGTGGCTTGATGATCGATGTGGGATGTAGTAATGGTCTGTATGCCCGAGCCTTGGCCCACGCTTGCCGTCACCACGGCGCAAACGGGTTTGTCGTCGGGATCGATCTTAGTCGCCCAATGTTACTTGAAGCTCGCACACGCGCCCGCGCGCAAAAGTTGAACATCAGCTTTATTCGCGCCAGTGCCCAAGCCTTACCGTTTGCCGATGGTTCGGCCAACGTATTGGTAATGGGTGGCTCCCTCAATGAAATCGGTGACGTCGCGGCTGCCTTAGCCGAATGGCATCGGGTGCTAACCCCTGACGGCCGTGGCGTGATGATGAGTCTGACTGCTTCCCCTACGCCCGTCGGGCGCTTGCTCCAATCACTGCTCAGTACCGGCGGCCTCCAATTCCCCACTATCACCGAACTTAACCAGGCGTTCGCCGACGCCGGCCTCTACGTGCGTGATCAATGGCAATACGGGATTGTGGTATTTAGTGTCGTGCAGGTATTTGACGAGATGGCCTAATTGTGTTATATTCACTACTGCTGCGCGGTGCCTGTAGCTCAATGGCAGAGCGCCTGACTGTGGATCAGGAAGTTGTGGGTTCGAGCCCCATCAGGCACCCCACAAATAAAGCCGGGTAAATAGCCCGGCTTTTCGTTCGTCATCCTATGGCTAAGACATCGTTTCCCTTCGCCAACGGTCGCGTCGTGCTGATGGACTCGATCTCGTACATTGATGAGAACGACCGCAACGCATGTATCATCAGTGGTTCACACGGCGGTGTTAGTTCGGCACGTTACGCACTTGCCATACCACCGGTTGGTGTCGTGTTTAACGATGCCGGAATTGGCAAAGATTACGCCGGTATTGCTGGCTTACACCTCCTCGATACAGCGCACATCCCGGCGATGGCTGTAGCCCATACCTCAGCTCGGATTGGCGATGCGACCGATACGTGGAACTGCGGCATCATCAGTGCTGTGAACCAAGCTGCCGCTGCCCGCGGTATTACGGTGGGTATGCATGTCCAAACTGCCACCGCCTACGTTCTGCAACGGCCAACCCCAACCTCGTAGGCAAAAACGATGCTCTTACCATCTACAACCTTTCAGATGCTGCTGGCCGCTACCACCCACTTTCCCCACTGGTACGCTCGTCTCCAAGCGTGGCAGAGCCAAGCCTACTCAAATCACCTCCATCTCGCCATTGTCCGTGAACCGTACCTGAGTCGCTTGCTAGCCGGTAGCAAACGGGTTGAGAGTCGCTTTGCACGCGACCGCCGTCCGCCTTTTGGGCGCGTACAACCGGGTGACATCCTCCTTCTCAAGCGCACCGGTGGTCCGCTCGCCGGTCTGGCCTTGGCCGAATATGCGCTGAGTCGTCCACTTACCGATCTCAATGAGGTTCGCATGGCATACGGTGATGATCTCGCTATTACCGATCCCCACTTCTGGCAACACTATGCCCATGCACGCTGCACGCTACCTCACCTTGATTTGGCTAGATGAGATCATCCCATTACCGGCCATTCCCCTACCACGCCATCACCGAAGCGGATGGGAGATCATCGAACGATGGTCGGGGTGAGCAGGGAACCGGTTTCGAGCCGGTATTGGCTTGACCAACATCCGTATTCCGTAGTATCGTTATTTTGTGAATAATTTCACCAGAAAGGAGGCCAACGATGCCTTCGTCCAACCAAACTGCACCACAACCGACTACTCGTCCGCGGGTTGTCATCGTTGGCGCTGGATTCGGCGGATTAGCCGCCGCTCGTACCCTCGCCAATGCATCGGTTGAGGTCTTGCTCATCAACCGTACCAACTATCACGGCTTCTGGCCGTTGCTTTACCAAGTTGCTACAGCGGGTCTTGAACCCGAATCAATTGCGTATCCGGTACGCGCCATCTTGCGTCGCTATCGCAACGCAAACTTTCTGCTTGCCGAAGTGCAGGGGGTCGACTTTACCCGCCGCTGTGTGCAGACCGATGTCGGCGCGATAAGCTACGATTACCTCATCTTGGCTGCGGGCAGTACGACCAATTTCTTTGGCAACGATCGGATCGCGCGTTATGCGTTGGGCATGAAAGACCTGGACGAAGCACAACGCCTACGCAATCACGTCCTTCTCTGCTGCGAGCGCGCCGCAGTCGAGAGTGACCCAGCACGGCGTGCTGCGTTACTGACCTTTGCCGTTGTTGGGGGTGGACCAACCGGGGTCGAGCTAGCCGGCGCTTTCATCGAGCTGATTCGACACGTCATTCGCCGCGATTATCCGATGCTCGATACCCGACAGGCCCGGGTTGTGCTGATTGAGGCGACCAACCATATCCTCGCTTCATTTCCCGAATCGCTCCAACATGCGGCACTACAACGCCTCCGGCAGATGGGGGTTGAGGTACGCCTCCAGACCCAAGTAGCCGACGCTCATCACGATGGCTTGACCTTCCGCGACGGCTCATTTTTGCCGGCTGCAACGGTCGTGTGGGCCGCCGGTGTGCGCGGCGCATCGCTCGCTGATGCGCTCGGCGTGACGCTCGGCCGTGGTGCACGTGTAGTCGTGACACCACACCTAACGTTGCCGGCGGACGAGCGAGTTTTTGTCATCGGCGATATGGCGTATTTGGAAGGATACCGTCCGGGTGTTGCCTATCCAATGGTCGCACCGGTTGCGATCCAAATGGGTGAACAGGCCGCTCGTAATATTATCGCCCAGCTCAACCATCAACCGATGCAGCCGTTTCACTACATCGATAAAGGGCAGATGGCAACGATCGGACGCAGTGCGGCCGTACTCGATGCCTTCGGTATCCAATTGAGTGGTTGGTTAGCTTGGGTTGGCTGGCTGTTTGTGCATCTCATGGCACTGGTCGGCTTCCGTAATCGAGTGTTGGTATTGCTGAATTGGGCGTATAGCTACTTTACCTATGACCGTGGGGTGCGCCTCATTTTTGGAGTTGGTGCCGAAAAGCAGCCTTTTGCTGTCGAATATGATGAGGTCAATGACAATTAATCATCTTCCCTACGAGGCGGGTTTTTCAACCCGCCTTGCCTCTCAAACTTATGTATCATCACGCTTACCCACCATGAAGACCGTGGTAGTATCGGATAGCGCATCCCATGCCAACCGTCCCTCTTGTTTATCCAACATTAACAACACTGCTGTAACCAGATACGGTGGCATACTCGCGTTAAAATACGAACCTGCTGTAATGTTTACCAGTAAAAACAGTGCCAATGCCGCACTCTGCCGTACCCCCTTACCGGTCAACATGCTTATCGCAACAATCACCTGCCCTATCGTCAAAATCCACGCAATCGGGCGATAAAACGGTATCGCAAAATAGCGCAGATACGCGGCACTAAAGCTGTTGGGATCGATCTCGGTTAATCGTTGCTCGAAATGCTCACGCATGATCGGCGTGGTTGTCCAACCACGTGTAATTTTATGGTAAGCTCCGTAAGCAAATGTCGCCCCAAACGCATAGCGTAGTACCACTATTCCGATGCGTACTGCCCGTCGCAAAGCTAGAGCGCGATTATTCATCGCAACCACTCCTGTGTCGTCCCAGAGAGACCGGATTGTACGAAACAGCCGCCGGGCTGATACCAACCGTCGCTCCTACCTCCGATGCTCGGCTTACGTAACAGGAACGGTTGCCGGTGACTGCTGTTTCAAGTATAGCACTTTCTTGTAAAAATTGTGTTTATATGTCATCACTGTACCAAAAAAAGCCGACAGGGAGACAGCCACATTCCTTTTCCCACCAACAGCACGTTCTCGTAGTTCGATTCACGGTAAACAACTCACTCCCGGCCAACAGCGCCGGTCGAGATCCCAATCGTATCCGATACCGGTATCGAACCATTCCGTTTTGGTCTCGCACAGCGCAGCGAATCGTTCATCGGTAATGAAGGTGGTTGCAACCATGTAATGGTCATCCCAGATCTTCTGATCACGTGCACTGGTGCATGTGCCACCGATGTAACCACCGAGCGACACAGCGTTCAATTGCAACTCCGGCACTGTGCGAAAGCGGATGCCGGTATGGTGCATTTTTAACACCCCGTTGATCCATAACTTGATCTCACCGTCGGCTTGATCAGGTGTATTGCGCTTCATCATCATGTGAAAATCGATCCATTGACCACTAGTGATGTAAGTCGGTTCACCGATGTTTTGGCGGAACTTCTCGCCGTAACCGGTCGGTTGATCGAGATGGTAACAATACAACACCGGTTCACTGCGCGTATTGACACCCTCGGCATCAAAACAACGCCTCATCATAGACCGGTTGTCATACCAGCAGTTTGGCATCATTTGTAGGAAGCAGCTCACCTCATTAGTGCCGTTTGGTCGTTCCCCCGCCGGCAATGTGTAAGTGATCGGGTTGTGGGCATAGATCGAGAAGGCCTTCGATTCACAAGTGAATTGGTAGCCGGGTTCGTATTGGCGATAAAATCGCCAATAGTAGACATCGCTGCGCGGTAGTGCAAATTTGAACGCCGTTTGTGGTTCATGAGTGCCGGCCAGATTCTGAAATTGCTGGACAAATTGGCCGCGTGGCGCCGATGCCATCGCTACCCGACTAACATTGTTGGGATAACTTTGATACACACGATTGGGTAAGTACGGCGCCAGTACTGATCCGCTATTGCCCCGGTTGGTCAATTGATACCAATGCTCTCGTTCGAGACCGGTAGCAAAGACTACACCGTCATTCGGTCGAAATGCGCATGGATCGGTGCTCGGCGGCGGTGTGGCCGTCACCTTCTCGTTCATAATGCAATGCATGGTAGGTAGACGTTCACTCCACTTGGTGACGATGTTGGCGCCGGAGTGACCGTTCCGGATGGTACACCGTTTACCGTCAATTCGATCACCAGTTGATCCAATGCGCTTTCGTTGCTGTTGTTGTCGGCTTGGTAGCGAATGAAGAGATGGCGCTCGTCATCGATGACCTCTACCGGCGACAGCGGGATTCCCAACGACCATGTCGTCCAACGCCACGTTTGCCCGTTTGTGTTGTCACCAAGAAGATACCACTGACCGGTCTGCACATTGCGGACTTCCCACCACCAGCGCTGCTCGCTTGCCGTTGGGCCGCGCCAGTTGACCAGTAGTCCCATCTCGTTGACCGCAGTCAGCGCAACGCTGACCGGCACGGTGTACGTCAAGATGCTCTCGTGACCGGTTGCAGCACCGGTGATTCCGAATCGCATATACGCCGTTTCCGGTTCCCAAGCCCACTCATTTAGTTCAGCGTCGTGTAATGCTGCTAATTGACCGATACGTTCCCCGCGTATCGTTTCTAGTTCGCTCGGCACAACGACCAAAGTTACTGCCGCTTGCCCGGCCTCAGTTGACCAATTGCTTACCACGATCAACGTAACTAACCACCCGCCGATAAATACGAATATCCGGTACAATTGCCAAATCGATGATGGGTTACTCATACCGGCTTTTTTATATAACAACATGACCACTCTGCATTGTTTCTACTTATACCACACTACACTACACCACTCGACAATTAATGTTTGATGAGAAAGTGCCGGTCACCATCGCATTTCCGGTATCATGCCGGATGAGGACAGGATTCGAGATCATTGTATGAGGAACTATGCTCGTGCGACGTATTATTATCATTGTTGGAGTTGTCATCATCCTTTTCTTAAGCGGCGTTGCGATCTATGTCTTCCGTCCGCCAGAGGCGGCCAGTGGCCCTCTTGAAGCTATCCCGATCGTCGTACCGACCACCATCCCAACTGCTACCTCAGCAGTCGCTGCGTTACCGACTCCAACTGTCGATTCAATCCCAAGTACAGCCGACCCAACGACTGTTGCCCCGACAACAGTCGCTAGTCAACCGACACTACAGATCTTTGCCATCGACCAGAATCGCTCGGAAGCCCGCTTCCTAATCGATGAGGTATTGCGTGGGCAGCCGGTGACAGTGGTCGGCGTCACTAATCAGGTGGCCGGTCAGATCGCCCTCGATCCAAATGTGCCGAGCGCAGCGCAAGTAGGGGTCATTCAGATTAATGCACGTACCTTAGCTACCGACAACGAGTTTCGCAATCGGGCAATTAAAAATGCTATTCTGCGCACTAATCAATTTGAACTCATCACATTTACCCCACGCATAATCAATGGCTTACCCGAGAGTGTTACCATCGGTGTGCCGTTTGAATTTACCATTGAAGGAGATTTAACCATCACCGATGTCACGCGGCCGGTCACATTTACGGTGACGGTAACCCCGATCAGCCCCACCGAGATCAGCGGTCTCGCCCAGACAACGATACTCTACCGGGATTTCAATCTTACGATCCCCGACTCCCCAGCGGTTGATACGGTCGCCGATGAAGTCCGGTTAGAGCTAGAGTTTGTTGCCACTCTGATCGGCTAATTGACGGTCTATCGCGCAATCATTATAATAACGCGAGTTTTAGTAGTATCAAGGCAGGAGCAAACGATGAGCGTACAAAGCACTCGTGGCCGGCGAGTCAAGACTGCAAAAACCAATAACCTGCTGTATTTGTATATAGCAGTCGGTGTGGTTGTAGTTGTAGCGATCACGGCACTGGTAGTGATACTTACCCGCAATACCGCCGAAGTTACCACACCAACCGCGCCGGTTGGGCGTACTGAGGATGGATTTTACTACAAGGGTAATCCCGATGCACCGGTAAAAGTGATTGCCTTTGAAGATTACCAGTGTCCCGGCTGTGCGTTCTTTACACGCAATCTCGAACCAATCCTCGAACGCGACTACATCAATACCGGGAAAGTGCAGTTTATCTATCACGAACTGCCACTCACCAATATTCATCCCAATGCCCTACCGGCTGCCGAAGCGGCTCGTTGTGCCGGTGATCAAGGCAAGTTCTGGGAAATGCACGGCCAGCTCTTTGCGAACCAGAGTATCTGGTCACAACTAAATTCACCGTTGAATACCTTTAGTGGTTACGCCGGCATTATCGGGATCGACCGCGCAGTGTTCGATTCATGTATGCAGGCCGGTACTCACCGCGAAGCCATCTTGGCTGCTGCTCAATCGGCAGCCGAACTTGGCGTGCAAGCGACCCCATCGTTTAGCGTCAACGGTCAGATCGTTGACTCGAACCGTCTGTTTACGGCAATCGACGCAGCACTACGTGCAGCTGGTCGTTAACTATAACGTCTGACTACGGGAGTGAAGCGAAGTATCGACTGCGGCAGGGCCGCCCTGCGTCCTAGCAGTGTGGACTGCGGCAGTCTCACTGCCGCCAATTGACGACCTGCCGTTTCCGGCCTATAATGAGCCGGTTTTTCAACATCGTGAGGGGTACTGTCGCCGTGCAAAACCAAAATCTGTCTGCACTCATTTTGATTATCGTTGTCTTGGGGTTAACTCTTGCTATCAACTTCGCCCCCAACAACAACTTCCTTGGCCGTGACGTCAGCGTCCGCCTTGGTCTCGACCTGCAAGGTGGGATTCAAGTCTTATTGCGTGCGGCCGATCCAAATGCCACTGCTGAACAGATCGCTACCGCTGCCGGTGTGATCGAGCAGCGTGTCAATGCACTCGGTGTCGGTGAAACGGTTGTCCAACGCGCCGGTAACGATCGAATCATTGTCGAACTGCCCGGCGTCGCTAATCCCGAACAGGCGATTGAAACCTTACGCGGCACCGGACGACTTGAGTTCATCGACTCGCAAGGCCAATATCTGGCTGAGGGCACTATCGTCCGCACGTCGAACAGTCCTAATCCGCCGCAATTGCTCGAAACTGATACCATAACCGACCCCAACAGCCTTGGTCCGATCTACCAGAGTATTACCGATGGCGCCGACCTTGATACGGGAGCCGTCCAACCCACTTTCTCGCAAGGTAGCACGCTTGGCAGCCGCCCCGCCGTCTCGTTTGCCTTCCGTGGCGCTTCGGCTCAGCGGCTGGCTTCGTTTACCGCCGCTAATGTCGGCAAACCAATGTGCATCGTGCTGGATAATGTGGTAGTGAGCTGCCCGGTGATCAATGCGGCCCTAACCGACGGTTCAGGCGTGATCGAAGTGACGACTGAAGCCGAGCGTAATCAGATTTTTAATAAGTTAAAGTACGGCGCTTTACCGGTACCGCTGGTGGTCGAGACGAGCCGTACCGTGACCGCCACGCTTGGTCAAGAGAGTGTCTCTGCGAGTGTTGTGGCCGGTATCATCGGGCTATCGGTGGTCGCAATCTTTATGATCCTCTTTTACCGCGGCCCTGGCCTGATTGCGACCATCGCTTTGCTGATCTACACGACCATCAGCTTCGCTATTTACCGACTCATCCCAGTGACGCTCACCCTACCGGGTATTGCCGGCTTTATCCTCTCGATCGGTTTGGCCGTCGATGCCAATGTGCTGATCTTTGCGCGTCTGCGCGAAGAGTACCGCCGCGGTCGCGATATTCGCAATGCGCTTGAGTTGGCGTTTGTCGAATCTTGGCCGGCTATTCGTGACTCGAGCGTTTCAACGTTGATCACCAGTGTTGTGTTGTTTATGTTCGGCAACAGCTTCGGTGTTAGCTTGATCAAGGGCTTTGCCCTAACCCTGGGATTGGGTATTGTCATCAGCTTGTTCACCGCTGTTATCGTCACCCGTACCTTTATGCGCTTAGTGTTACCGTTGTTTAGCGATGAACGGGCATGGTGGTTTGGTGTTGACCGGCGTAGTCCAGAACCGGCGGTAACGGTAGCGTCGTAGCTGCACCGATTTCCAACGGAGTGAACCGAGCTAACTAGCGGAGTAATGTCTATATGGAATATCTTGTTCGCCGTCGCTACTGGTGGTTTGCCTTTTCACTACTGGTAATTTTGCCAGGCCTTTACATGCTTTTCTTGCATCCGCTCATTACCACCGGACGGTTTAGCATTGGGTTGAAGCCGAGCATTGATTTTGCCGGTGGCGCACTATGGGAACTGCGCTTTCCCGATACAGCGCCGGAGACACTTACTACCGATCGGATCGCACAGGCGTTTGCCACTGCCGGTTTTGAGAACGCCCAAGTCCAACTGAGTCCAACCGTTATCAATGGGCAAACGGTAGCCGCAGCCCTGGTCCGCACTCGTCCGCTCAGTGAGTCGGATCCCAATAGTGAAATCGAGGCCGTTACGAACGCATTGACCACAACGTTTGGTACGGTCAGCCGTGAACGCCTCGAAAGCGTTGGCCCCACCGTAAGCGCTGAATCGACACGCAGCGCCGTAATCGCCGTGATCGGTGCTTCACTGGTGATCTTGCTGTACTTGACATGGGCGTTCCGTAAAGCGCCCCATCCGGTGCGCTACGGCGTCTGTGCATTGATTTCAATGCTGCACGATGTACTCGTAGTACTCGGTACCGCCGCTATTCTCGGTGCTACTATCGGGCTAGAAGTGGATGCCCTCTTTTTAACTGCCCTGCTCACCACGTTGAGCTTTTCGGTGCATGATACCATTGTGGTATTCGACCGCATTCGTGAGAATCTGCTTAATCGCCACCCTGCTGAAACGTTTGATGATATTGTCAATCACAGTCTTGTCCAGACACTGCCACGCTCGATCAATACCCAATTGACGACGTTCTTTACGCTGACTGCACTACTCCTTTTTGGCGGTGATACCATTCGTAATTTCGTTTTGATCTTGTTGATCGGGTTAATCAGCGGCACCTATTCATCGATCTTCAACGCTGCCCAGCTCTTGGTCGTTTGGGAACACCGCGAATGGCGGAACTGGTTTGGTCGCGGTCGCCGCGACGAAGCTGCTCAAGCAGCGTGATCATAGGCTGATACCGCATCAATGAAAATGAGGGGCAGGTTTTTCATCTGCCCCCTGATATTGTTACGCTTCTACCTTCACCCCTCGCCAAAACGCAATATAACCAGCAATTTGCTTGGCTGCCTCCTTTGGCGCCGGATAATACCACGCCGCATCGCGATTTACCTCACCGTTCACCACGACATCGTAATAGCTGGCCGTCCCTTTCCAAGAACACACGGTATGTGTTTGGCTCTCACGCAGATACTCGCGCCGCACCGAATCAGGCGGAAAGTAGTGATTCCCTTCAACGACAATTGTTGCATCGCTTTCGGCAATGATCGCACCATTCCAAATTGCTCGTGGCATCCAACCCTCCTCAATACAATGCATACTTCCCATGAGCATTATGACTCGATTCACGCATCTTTTGCCCTACCAAAACGGTTTATTTATAGACACGATGAGTTGATCGCCACGGTGCAGCACTCACCAATATTGCCGAAGACACCATGATCGACGATACTATTCGCTACTATATCGGGTTTAACTTGACACCGGGAATTGGCCCACTGCGACTGAGCCGCCTGATCGAGCGATGTGGTTCGGTGGCTGCGGCCTGGCATGCCGACGAAGCCACCCTGGTAGCCGCCGGTCTTGATGCACGGAGTATTGCCAACCTACGCACTGCCCGCCAAACCCTTGATCTCGACGCCGAGTTGGCACGTCTGCGGGCGAACGGCATCACCCCACTGGCAATTACCGATCCGGCCTATCCACCCTTACTACGAATGATCGCTGCCCCACCCCCATTGCTGTATGTGCGTGGGACAATGACTGCCTCGGATCAACGAGCCATCGCCATTGTTGGTACACGCCATCCTACACCCTACGGACGGGAAGTGACACGACGCTTGGCGCGCGATTTAGCGGTCGCCGGTATCACGATTGTCAGCGGCTTAGCCTTGGGTATCGATACAATTGCCCACACTGCGGCTCTCGAAGCCGGTGGGCGCACCCTAGCCGTGTTAGCCTGCGGCGCTGACCGCGTGTATCCAGAACGGAATCGCACCCTCGCCGAGCAGATCGTTTCTGCCGGTGCCCTGATCAGCGATTACCCGCTCGGCACGCCACCGGCACCGCTCAACTTTCCACCGCGTAATCGGATTATTGCCGGCTTAAGCCTGGCAACACTGGTTGTAGAAGCACGTGAAGACAGTGGTGCGCTCATCACCGTGCAATTCGCCCTCGATCAAGGGCGTGACGTGATGGCAGTTCCAGGGTCGATCTTCAACCCGCTGAGTGCCGGTCCTCATCGGTTGATCCGCGAGGGTGCGGCTATTATCACCAGCGCGCAGGATGTGCTTGCCGTGCTCAACCTCGAAGGACGCAGTGATCTCCACGAACCACCGCTTGAGTTAGCACTTACGGCTGAGGAAGAGGCCATCTACCGCGTGGTCGAAAGTGAACCGCAGCATATTGATGTCATTGGGCGTGCTGCCGGACAGGCAGCCGCAACAACGGCAGCGGCATTAGCGTTACTAGAACTGAAAGGACTTGTACGGCAAGTCGCACCACTCTACTATGCACGGGGTCGCTAAGACGTGCTACTGCTGAACCTGCTGTGACCGCTTCACCTGTCCAGCCTTGCCTGGCACGTTATGGCGCTGAAACGCGATATTGCTGAACCTGCCTGTAACGCCTCATCACCAATCAAACGTAGCTTCAGGACGGTCGGCGAATGCATCGACCAACATCCGGCGTGTGCGGTTGAGTAATGGTGGTAGATGGTCGGGCGCAAAAAAGCCAACGTTAACGTTCTCGTGACCGGCTTGTTGCAATTCACCGCCGACGATCCGCGCTGCAAAAAAGATGGCTAAAATCTGTGATTGGTCACCGTTAGGATAGCTCCATGCGAAATCGGAACCACTGTAGATACCGATCAACTTAAATGGCGCTAAAATCAGACCGGTCTCTTCCTGTACTTCGCGGACTAAAGCCCGCGCCGGTGATTCATCGAGGCTAATCGTCCCACCCGGCACATCCCACAACATCACATCGGCCCGCCGGCACAACAAGATACGGCCCGTTTCATCACGAACAAAGCCACTCGCCCGTACCTGTAAAATTCGTTGGTGGCCGACGTAGCTCCGTAGCCAGCGCGTATATTTGACGGTCATACCCGACTCCTTATGTGTATGACACCGCCATTATACCATTACTCAACCAAAACGCCGGCACAATCATCCCTTCCCCCTCAACCAAGCCGTCAATGCCTGACTCTGCGGTCGGTCAATCAAGCGTACACGACTCAATCGGCGCTGGATCATCAAACTCGGGATGCGTAGAATTGTCAACCGACCGGCAATAATCTCCATCTGGATAGCCACCTTCGAGACAATGCTCAACCCCAAGCCGGCACTGACCGCATGCTTCACCGCTTCAGTACTCCCCAACTCCATCACCGACTGTACTGTAATCCCCCGCTCGGCCAGTGCTTGCTCCATCACCTCGCGCGTCCCCGAACCTGGTTCACGTAAGACAAACGGTGCCCCAATAATGTCGGCCTCGGTCAGATGAGCACGACGGGCCAGTGGGTGATCAGGCGCTGCGATCACCACCAACTCATCGTCACGCCATGGCGTAATATGTAACCGTTCGTCTGGCGTAACCGGCCCCTCAACATACGCCACTTCAATGCGATACTCCAGCAGATGCTCCATGATCTGCTGGGTGTTCCCAATGTCGAGGAATAACTCAATCCCTGGATACTGGCGATGATAGGCTCCGAGCAACGGCGGTAAGAGATAGGTACCGATCGTACTACTTGCACCAATCGCCAACCGACCTCGTTGCAAACCGCGTAGTTCGTTCAGCGACTCGATAGCCAGCCGTTCGTGAGCAAAGATGCGCCGAGCGTGTTCACCGAGAATAGCCCCGGCATCGGTTGGAGCAACACCACGCGGTCTCCGTTCAAGCAGTACCGTCCCTAATTGGCGCTCTAATTCTTGTACGGCCCGCGACACTGCCGATTGACTCATCGTCAGCGCTTCTGCCGCACGAGTAAAGCTACCATGGTCGAGGACAGCTACGTAGATGCGCAGCAGATGAAGGTTGAGCGTCAAGCCCTCCTCCTTAGAATCTATTGCAGTTGAGAGAGAATTGTCGCTATTCTACCATACCATGGTGCAGTTCATACCGTGCACACAAGCTTCTTTGCTGTTGATGACAAGGCTGTCTAGAAGCTGTCTCATACAGCGAGTGCCGCGCCCAATCCCCTTCCCGGTCATGTCGAGCGAAGCGAGACATCTTCAACAACATCATCTCAAGCATCGTGAGACGGATGGTAAGATTGCTCGCTGCGCTCGAAATGACAATGGTGGAGGGGCAAAGAGGGGGCCGCCGGGCCTGGTCATAGCAAGTACTACGCATCATCCCCTTCCCGGTCATATCTCGTTCCGCGCCATCCACTCACCTGTCATGTCGAGCGACCGGTCATATCTCGTTCCGCGCCATCCACTCACCTGTCATGTCGAGCGAAGCGAGACATCTTCAACAACATCATCTC